>JAPTVL010000374.1 GCA_028065725.1 Betaproteobacteria bacterium | reverse complement strand
CGGCGCCCGCCGCGGGTGCCGCCGCGGCGGCGCCCGGTGCTGCCGCGGGCGCGCCAGGCGCACCGGGCGCCGGCGGCGCCGCATCGGCATCGGTCGCCGTGGCGAAACTGCTGTTGACCAGGGTGACGATATCCGAGGCCTTGACATAGTTCAGCTTGAAGGTCTCGGCCACCAGCGGCGCAATATCGCTGGCCCGGGTCAGCTCGTCGGCCGTATCCTGGTCGCGTTTCTGCAGCACGGCCCGGTCGCCAAACAGGACAACGTCATTGCGCACCCGCATCCCGGCGTTAACCTGCGCCATGATGATTTCGAGCGCCTGATCGTAGGGAATGTTGTCGAGGTTGGCCGTGACCGACCGGCCATTCAGCGATGGATCGATCAGCACGTTCTTGCCCGATATGTCGGCGAGCGTGCGCAGCACCATGGTCGCATCGGCATTGAAGAAATTGATCGAAACCTTCTGCCCCTGCTGACCGGTCTGCACCAGCTTGTTGGCGTCATCCGCCGGGATCGGCCGGATTTCAATGCTCAGCAGATTGTTGGCCAAATTGGCCTGGTGAAACCAGCGACCGCGAGCTGCGACGTCGAGCCGGGTCAGATTGCCCATGGCACGCGAAGTAATCGTCGTTACCGGCGTGGCAAAATCATTCACATCGCGACGATTCTGCAGACGCTCCGGCAATTCGACGTCACGCAATTCGATCGCCAAACCGGTTGGTACGCGACGCACATCGATCGGTACCGTGCCATCGGTTAATTCAATTGTAATAGTCCCCTGACCGTCCTCGCCGCGGCGAAATCCGATGTCGCGGATCGCCGCCGTGTCCACCGGCTGGATCGCCCTACTGGCAGTACCTGGTGGTGGCGTCGCCTGATATACGCTCGGCGCAGGCTCCTGGCTGGCCTGTACGGCCTGCCCCTGCAGTTTGACGAACAGCACATCGCCGTCGATTTCCGTCGAGAACTTGGTCGGCCGATAGAGGTTCAGCACCAGGCGGGTCAGCGTGTCGGTCTGGACCAGATTCAGGCTCTTCAGATCGCCGGCGCCGACTTGCAGCGTGGTCTGACCGGATTGATTGTCCGTTCCCGGGAAGTCGATCACCACTCGTGGCGGCTCCACCACGCTCCAGTTCCCCGGCATCGCCTTGAGCGGTGCCGCCATCTGGATCTTGAGCAGTATCTGGTCGCCGGCACGGCTGAACTGCACCTGCTTGATCGAGTTGTCGGCCGCGATCGATGCACCGGACAGGCATAGCCAGAAGCCCATGATGGCGCATGCGGCAGTGTGAAATTTGTTCATCAACGTCCTCCTTCTTTCGGCACCAATAGTTGCCTTTCCTGCGGCACCCATGCGCCGTTCGCATCCCTGACGGTTTCAAGCACCGTAACGCCATCCTTGGTGATGGCCGTGATCTTGCCAAAACTGCGGCCCATGTATTCGCCCACCCGCACATGCTTCGGCTTGTTCGGCGCCGGAGTCTGGATCAGGGCGTAGGGCACGGAGCCCGCCATGATCACTCCCACCACCTTGAGATCTTCGATGGGGAAAATTTCCAGCGGTTGCTGCGGACGGCTGCGATCCGGCGCCGTCTTGTCGGCAATCGACTCCAGCGTCACGATCTTGCCCGGGGCAAAGGGCGACGTAAGTGCCATGGTTTCGTAGGCAACCACCGGAAAAGCAGTGATTTCAGGCAGCGGCGCGACCTTGCCCTTCATACCCTTGGCTTCGTCGCGCATCCACTCCCGCAAATCCTGGTGCTCTTCCGCTGCGCAGCCCAGCAGCAGCATAGGAATCAGGAAAAGAACGCCGGACAGCTTCATTTCTTGCCCTTCCTGGTGGCTTGTTGCGCTTTCTTCCTGCTGGCAAGCTCATCCTCGTCAAGATAGCGGAAGGTCTTGGCCGTAGTTCTCAAGGCCAGTGTCGCGTTCGGGTTTGTCGTCAGGTTGATGTCGTTGAGCGTGACGATGCGCGGCAGCTTGGCCAGATCTCCGGTAAACGCCCCGATGTCGTGGTAACTCCCGGTGAGATTCAGGGTTATCGGCACTTCGGCATAGAATTCCCTGGCCGCCTCGCCGCCCGGCTTGAAGAGTTCGACCAGCAGGCCCCGGGCCTGGGCGGCCTTGTTGATATCGACCAGCATGTCACCCATTTCGGCCTTGTTCGGCAATTGCTTGAGCAAGGCCCCGAACGAACGATCGATCTCCGCCAGCTGACGCCGATATTCCTCCAGGTTCACCGCCTGCTTCTTCTTTTTAAGCCAGTCTTCCTTGTGCTTGGCCTCCTGCTCCTGCTTGGCCCGCAACTCCTCGAGTTGCACGCTCCAGCCGAGAGCGCCAAAGCCCCAGGCGGCCGCCAGCAAGGCGGCAAACAGGCTGAACAGAATCACGATGCGGGGGATAAGCGGCCACAAGCCCGGATCCTTCGGATCCAGGGTCTTGAAATCCATGAGCACCTGCTGGAAATCGAATGCCGGCTTTTTCGGCGCAACCGGTTCGGGCTTGGCGGCCTGCTTTTCGGCCAGCTTTTCGGCGGCTGTCTTGCGCTTGAACAATGAAGGCAAGGAGGGCAGCTTCATCATTTCTTCCCTTGGGCCGCGGTCTGGCGCGTAATCATGGTGGTTATGCTAAAAGCATTAAGGCGCCGGTTGGCGACCACCTCCGACTTGGTTTCGATCAGGGTCGACTTCTCCAGCAGCGGCGACGCATCGAGATTGTTCATCAGCGTGGTGATCCGCGCATTGGACTGGGCGTAACCGGCGATCGCTATTTTCTGCCCGGTTTGAGTCAAGGTGCGCAAATAAATGCCTTCCGGAACCTGCTTGGCCAGTTCGTTGAACAGGTGCACGGTTTCGGTGCGGTTGGCCTGGAGCGCCTCGATGACCCGCTTGCGCGCCAACAAGGCATTGGTTTGCTCCTGTATCTTATTGATTTCGCTAATCTCCTTGTCCAGGCTCGTGATTTCGCGTTTGAGAAACTCGTTCTTCTCGGTCTGTGCCGTAATTTGCCGGTTGATCACCGAGAAGCCAAGGAACCAGATCACGCCGGCCAGCACGGTCACCAATCCGAGCAAGACGTAGAACTGCTGCCGCCGCGCCTTGCGTTTCTCTTCGCGGTGAGGAAGGAGATTGATCCGGATCATTGATCGAACTTCCTTAAAGCCAGACCGCAGGCCACCATCAGCGATGGCGCATCGGTAGCCAGCTGCTTGGCGCGGATGCGCGGCGAAATGGCCATTCCGGCAAAAGGATCGGCCAATATCGTGTTGACACTGGTACGCTGACCGACGATTTCGGCAACCCCGGGAATCAGCACCGAGCCCCCTGCGAGAATGATGTGATGAACTTCGCCGTAGGGCGTCGAGGTGAAGAAGAACTGCAAGGCGCGGGCGGCTTCCTGAGCCATGTTCTCGATGAAAGGATGGAGAATTTCCGCTTCATAGTTGTCGGGAGGCGTGCCCGAGCGCTTGAGATTCTCGGCTTCTTCCGGACCCATGCCGTAAGCGCGCATGATTTCGTCGGTAAGTTGCGAACCGCCGAATGCCTGTTCGCGCGCATAGAGTTGCTGATCATCCTTCATGATGGTGACCTTCATGGCCGAGGCGCCGACGTCCACCAGTGCCACGATCTGACCCGCACCCTCTTTTGGCAACTGCTTGGTCACCAGTTCATATGCCGCCTGGGTCGCGTAGGCCTCGACATCCATGACTACCGGCTTCAGTTCGGCCACTTCCGCCGCCGCAACGCGGTCCTCGACCTTTTCCTTGCGCGAAGCCGCCAGCAGGACTTCGACATCATCCGGATTCGACGGGACCGGCCCGATCACCTGGAAATCCAGGTTGACTTCCTCCAGGGCAAAGGGAATGTACTGGTTCGCCTCCGACTCGACCTGCACTTCCATCTCCTGTTCACGCAGGCTTGCCGGCAGGTTGATCCTCTTGGTGATGACTGCCGCGGTCGGCAGCGCCATGGCGACGAAACGGGTCGTCGTGCCGAGCCGCTTCCAGCAGCGCACCAGTGTTTCCGCCACCGCATCCAGCGACGCGAGGTTGCCATCCACGACGGCATCCTTCGGCAAAGGCTCGATCGCATAGCGTTCGACCCGCGGCTGCCCCTTGCCGGTATCCACCAATTCGACCATCTTGACGGCGGTCGAACTGATATCCACCCCGATCAGGGGACGCAGCTTCGGGTTAAAGATCGACTTGAGGGCCGAGACATCGATCTGCAAAGGATTTTTCCTTTAAAAATATTGCGTTACGAGCTATACGGATAATTTACTTCAGATGCTAGCAGCAACTATATCGACTGTAAAGCTAAATTATTGACACCGATCGGTCGCAGCGTGTCTTCAGCACCACAGATATAATCCACCGCGCCGCCTTCCACCCCTCTTCTCCGTGCCCATCGCCTCCTTGAACACCCCCGCCCGCTGGGCGCTGTATTTCCTGCTCCTGATCGGCGGCATCGTGCTCAGCGCCTTCGCGCTGGCAGGCATGGTACTGATCCTTGCATTTCCGCAGCTGCCCTCGGTGGAGGTGCTGACCGATTACCGGCCGAAGATTCCGCTGCGCATCTACTCCAGCGACGGCCACCTGATCGGCGAATTCGGCGAGGAGCGACGCAATTTTGCCAACATCAAGGATGTTCCCGCCGTAATGAAGCAGGCCATCCTCGCGGCGGAAGACGAACGCTTCTACCAGCATCCCGGCATCGACACGCTGGGCGTGCTGCGCGCAGCGTATTCCAATTTCGTCGGTGGCGGCAAACGCCAGGGCGCATCGACCATCACCATGCAGGTGGCTCGCAATTTTTTCCTTTCCAGCGAAAAAACCTTGACGCGCAAACTGTACGAGATGCTACTGGCTTTCAAGATAGAGAACAACCTCGGCAAAGACCAGATATTCGAAATCTACCTCAACCAGATTTACCTCGGACAAAGGGCTTACGGCTTCTCGGCCGCGGCGCATATCTATTTCGGCAAGCCGCTGAAGGATCTCAGCATCGCCGAGGCCGCCATGCTCGCCGGCCTGCCCAAGGCACCGTCCGCCTACAACCCCGTCGCCAATCCGAAGCGCGCCCAGCTGCGCCAGCGCTATGTATTGCGCCGCATGCACGAACTCGATTTCATCACCGATGCGCAACTGAAGTCGGCACAAAGCGAACCCCTCAACGTCAAGCGCGACCTGAACGACTTCGGCATGCACGCCGAACATGTCGCCGAAATGGCGCGCCAGATTGCGGTCGAGCGCTTCCCCGACGATGTTTACAGCCGCGGCCTGCGCGTCATCACCACCATCGACCGCGATGAACAGCAGGCCGCCTACCTCGCGCTGCGGCGCGGCGTCATGGATTACGACCGTCGCCACGGCTATCGCGGCGCCGAAGCCTACGTCGAATTGAACGGCCCCGCCAGGGAACCGGAAGAGGAGCTGGAAGACCTGCTGGCCGACTATGACGACAGCGACGATCTGCTGCCGGCCATCGTGCTCGAGGCCACGCCCAGGCTGGTGCGCGCCTATCTGCGCGGCGGCGAGGTGCTCAGGATCAGCGACGACGGCCTCAAGTTCGCCGCCCGCATGCTGGACCAAAAGGCGGCCCCGAACAAACGGCTGCGGCGCGGCGCCGTGATCCGCGTGCAAAAAGCCGGCAAGAACTGGCAGATCACCCAGTTGCCTGAAGTCGAAGCCGCGTTCGTCGCCGCCAGCCCGGTCGATGGCGCGATTCGAGCGCTGGTCGGCGGCTTCGATTTCAATCGCAACAAGTTCAACCACGTCACCCAGGCCTGGCGCCAGCCCGGTTCCAGCTTCAAGCCCTTCATCTACTCCGCCGGACTGGAAAAGGGTTACACCCCGGCATCGGTGATCGAAGATGAACCCCTCTCCATCTCCGCCGAGGAGACCGGATCCCAAGCGTGGGAACCGAAGAACTACGACGGCAAATACGACGGCCCGATGACCCTGCGCACCGCGCTGGCGAAATCCAAAAACATGGTATCGATCCGCCTGCTGCGTTCCATCGGCACGCAATACGCACAGGACTATGTGACGCGCTTCGGTTTCGACGCCGACAAGCACCCGCCCTATCTGACCCTGGCCCTGGGTGCCGGCTCGGTAACGCCATGGCAGCAACTGGCGGCCTATTCGATATTCGCCAATGGCGGCTACCGGATCGAGCCTTACATCGTGCGCCAGATCGTCGATGACAAGGGTACCGTACTGGCCGCGATTCAACCCGCGCTGGCCGGCGACGAATCGCTGCGGGCAATCGACCCGCGCAACGCCTGGCTGATGGACAGCATGATGCACGACGTGGTCCGGCGCGGCACCGCCACCCGCGCCGGCGCCGTGCTCAAGCGCGGCGACCTGGCCGGCAAGACCGGCACCACCAACGACTACATCGACGCCTGGTTCTGCGGCTATCAGCCGACCGTGGTGGGTATCGCCTGGATCGGCTTCGACCAGCCGAAACGCCTGGGCAATGGCGAAACCGGTGGCTCGGCGGCGCTGCCGATGTGGATCGGCTTCATGGAACACGCACTGAAGGGCGTACCGGAAAGCTGGCAGGAAGCTCCGGCCGGCATGGTATCCATCGTCGCCAACGATCCCTCCGGCAAAACCAGCAAGGAACTCATCTACAAGGAATATCTGCCTCCGCCGCCGGCAGACGATGATGCACCGAAACCGGAAACAAAGCCGGAGCCGACCCAGGCTCCCGCGCCGGTCAGGGATGCGAAGCCGAAACTGATTGAAAAGCCGGCCGCCGAAAAGTCTGCCGCGCCAGGGCCCGCGGAAAAGAAAAACTAGAGCGCGATCCTGACGCCGGACTGCTCCGACAGCGTGCGCGCCAGGGCCGCCAGCAACTCCTCGCCATCGCGCGTGCCGACCCACTTGCCGCCTTCCGGCCGGAAGTGGTAGCCGCCCGATTTCGCCGCGAGCCAGATTTCGCGCGCCGCGCCGTGGCGATTGACGATGATCCTGGTGCCGTTTTCGCACTCGATTTCGATGATGCCGCCGGGCTTGGTTTCAAAATCGAAATCGGCGACCCCGCTCATCGCTGCCGCCTCCAACGCCGCCTCGATGCGCGCCAACTCGGCATCGGCCGCTGCCATGAATTCCCGTTCATCCATCGCGTGTTACCATCCTTCGCCTGTCGAGACACACCTGTTTGCCATGCGCCTGACTCTTCCATTCGTCGCCGCCCTGCTTGCCATTGCGGCCCTTTCCGCCTGCGGCACCAAGACTCCGCTTGCGCTGCCGCCGCCGAACCCGCAGGCGACCGCAAGCACCGTGCCGCCTGCAGCCGATCATAACAACAAAGCCGTCGAGTCAAGGCCATGAGCCTGACCGTGATGGGCAGGAATGGCCTGCAAGTCGAGGCCGTCCCGCTGAGCGAACTTGCCGCGCGCTTCGGCACACCGTGCTACGTCTATTCCCGCGCTGCACTCACCGCCGCCTACGGCGCCTATCGCGATGCACTGCAGTCCCACGGCCTGGCCGAACGCTCGCTGGTCTGCTATGCGGTCAAGGCCAACTCCAATCTGGCGATCCTGAACCTTTTCGCCCGGCTCGGCGCCGGCTTCGACATCGTTTCCGGCGGCGAGCTGGCGCGGGTACTGGCCGCCGGCGGCAGTTCCGGAAAAATCGTGTTTTCCGGCGTCGGCAAATCGCGTGCGGAAATGCGCGCGGCACTCGAGGCCGGCATCCACTGCTTCAACGTCGAATCGGCCAGCGAACTCGACCAGCTCGATGAAGTCGCCGGCAGCCTTGGCCGCCGCGCGCCGGTCTCGCTGCGGGTGAATCCCGACGTCGACGCAAAAACCCATCCCTACATTTCCACCGGACTCAAGACCGCCAAGTTCGGCGTCGCCTTCGGCGAAGCCTTCGATCTGTATCGCCGCGCCGCCAGCCTGCCGCATCTCGCGGTGAAGGGCATCGACTGTCATATCGGTTCGCAACTGCTCGATCCGGCACCGGCGGCCGAAGCCGCGGACAAGGTGCTGGCGCTGGTCGATCGCCTCGCCGCGGCGGGCATGGCGCTCGAGCATATCGACCTTGGCGGCGGCTTGGGTATTCAATACCGTGCCGAGGAACCGGCGCCGGCGCCGGCCGACTATCTCTCGCCGATGCTGACCAGACTCGCCGGGCGCCGCGAAAAACTGATCTTCGAACCGGGCCGCTCGCTGGTCGGCAATGCCGGTCTGCTACTGACCCGCGTCGAGGTGCTGAAGCCGGGCGAGGACAAGCATTTTGCCGTGGTCGACGCGGCAATGAATGACCTGATGCGTCCCGTACTGTATGACGCCTGGCACGAGATCGTGCCGGTGGCCCGTGCCGATAGTGGCGCAAGAGTCGGCGCTGGTGGATATACGGGTGCAAAGGCCGGGGCTGGTGGATATACGGGTGCAAAGGCCGGGGCTGGTGGATATACCGGCGCAAAAGTCGGCGCTGGCGGTACGGCGCGGCCCTACGAAATCGTCGGGCCGGTCTGCGAGTCGGGCGATTTCCTCGGCCACGACCGCCTGCTGGCCTTGCGCGAAGGCGACCTGCTGGCCATCCTCTCGGCCGGCGCCTACGGCATGGCGATGGCATCGAATTACAACAGCCGGCCGCGCGCCGCCGAAATCATGGTCGACGGCGACGCCATGCACCTGATCCGGCGCCGCGAAGAGATCACGGAACTGTTTGCCCTGGAATCGATCCTGCCCTGATGCGCAACACGCTCCTTGCCTGCCTGGCACTCGCCCTGCTCGGCGCCTGCGGCCAGAAAACCGAACAGAAGAAAGCGGTGCCGCCGCCCTCCCTGATCACGGTAACCCAGGCCACCAAGGGCGACTTCGAGGTCGTGCTGGAAACTCTCGGCAGCCTTGAAGTGCTGGCCGACCCGAAGGTCGGCGCCGAAGTCGCGGGACGCGTCACGCAAGTGCTGGCGCGCAGCGGCAGCGCAGTCCAGGCCGGTGCCCTGCTGGCGGTGATCGATGACGGCGACGTGGCGCTGCAGAACCGGGCCGACGAGGCCGAGGCGCGGCGCATCGAGGCGCTGGCGAAGCAGCAGGAGAAGCTCGCCGAACGCCAGCAGTCGCTGATGGACAAGGGATTCCTGTCGAAGAACGCCGGCGAGGATGTCGCCGCCCAGCGCGCCGCGCTGGCCGCCCAACTCGACGCCGCGCGGGCGCGCGCCGACACCAGCCGCCGTGCGGTCGGCAAGACCCGGGTGCTGGCGCCGATAGCCGGTATCGTCGAAGTGCAGATCGTCTCGCCCGGCGATTACGTCAAGGTTGGCGATCCGCTGTTCAATCTCGTCTCGCCGAAAAAGCTGCGCGCCCACCTGCCCTTTGCCGAAAGCCTCGGCCCGCGCCTGAAGCTCGGCCAGGAAGTCAGGCTGCTCTCCCCGCTGGCGCCGGGCAAGGTCTTCGCCAGCCGCATCAAGGACATTCGCCCCGGCATTGTTGAAGGCAGCCGCACGCTCGACGTGCTGGTCGACGTCGACAACGACGGCAGCCTGCGCGGCGGCGGCACGGTCAATGCCGCGGTGGTCGTCTCGGCCGGGGCCGAAGCGCTGACCGTGCCCGAACAGAGCGTGGTGCTGCGCCCCGCCGGCAAGGTGGTGTATGTCATCGCCGAGGCGGACGGGCAGAAGAAGGCGCAGCAGAAGCCGGTCAAGGTCGGCGCCAAGCGCGGCGGCCGCATCGAGATCCTCGAGGGCCTGGCCGGCGGGGAAACCATCGCGCTGGACGGCGCCGGCTTCCTCACCAACGGCGCGGCGGTCGCCATCAAGGAAGCCGCGCAGGCCAATCCAGGAGTCGGCGCTGACAAGACGGCGGCCGGCGGTAAATCCGAGGGCAAATGACCCTGCCCGAGCTTTCCGTCAAGCGCCACGTCCTGGCGTGGATGGCGAATGCGGTGCTGGTGCTGTTCGGCGTGATCGCCTTCACCCGCATCGGCATGGACCGCCTGCCCTACATCGAGTTTCCGGTGGTCTCGATCACCACCACGCTGAAGGGCGCCAATCCCGACATCGTCGATTCCAGCGTCACCAACCTGATCGAGAGCGCGGTCAACAGCGTGCCCGGCATCGAGCACATCCAGTCCACCTCCTCGCCCGGGGTCTCGGTGGTGAACATCACCTTCGGCCTGGAAAAGAACGTCGACGTCGCCTTCAGCGAGGTGCAATCCAAGGTCAACCAGGCGCAGCGCCGCCTGCCCAAGGACGTCGATCCGCCGATCGTGGCCAAGGTCGAGACCAATGCCTCGCCGATCTTCTGGATGGCGGTGCAGGGCGACCGCACCCAGCAGCAGCTGAACCAGTACGCGCTCAACGTCATCAAGAAGAAGCTGGAGACCATCAACGGCGTCGGCGAGGTCCGCCTCGGCGGCCGTCGCGACCGCACCATCCGCGTCAACCTGCTGACCGACCGCATGAATGCGCTGGGCGTTTCGGCGCAGGACATCAGCGACGCCTTCGCCCGCGAGCATGTGCAACTGGCCGGCGGCTTCGTGGTCGGCGAAACCACCGAACACCTGGTCAAGCTCGATCTCGAATTCCATACCCTGGATGCGCTGGGCGGCATGGTGGTCGGCTACCGCGGCTCGCCGCCGAATGCCGCGGCCATCCATCTCGGCGACATCGCCGAACTCGAAGACGGCCTCACCGACAACCGCCAGCTGGCGCGCTTCAATGGCGAGACGACGATCGGCATGGGGGTGGTCAAGGTGACCAACGCCAACACCGTCGCCATCGTCGAGCGCATCAAGGAAAAGCTGACAAACGAAATCGAACCGCAGCTGCCGCCAGGCATGAAGATCAGCATCGTTTCCAACGACGCCGTGTTCATCCTCGAAATCGTCAATTCGCTGAAGCAGCACCTGGTCGAAGGCACGCTGCTGGCCTCGCTGGTGGTCTGGTTCTTCCTGCGCTCGGTGCGCTCGACGCTGATCGTCGCGCTGGCAATCCCGGTCTCGCTGATGGGCGCCATCGCGGTGATCTACTTCTTCGGCTACACGCTGAATTCGCTGACCATGCTGGCGCTGCTACTCTTGATCGGCGTCGTCGTCGACGATGCCATCGTGGTATTGGAGAACATCTTCCGCCATCGCGAGGAGATCGATCCCGAACCGGTGGCCGCCGCGGTCAACGGCAGCAAGGAAGTGGTGTTCGCCGTGATCGCGGCGACGCTGTCGCTGGTCTCGATCTTCGCCCCGGTGATCTTCCTCTCCGGCATCATCGGCCAGTTCTTCCGCTCCTTCGCCGTGGTGGTCACCTTCGGCGTGCTGGTCTCGCTCTTCGTCTCGCTGACCCTGACGCCGATGCTCTGTTCGCGCTACCTCAAGGTCGAAAAGCAGCACGGCCGCATCTATCACCTGTTCGACCGCGTACTGGGCAGCCTCGACCGTCTCTACGTCCGCCTGCTCGACCGCGCCCTGCGCAGCCGCTGGCACGTCGTCGTGCTGACCGTCGCGGTGGTCGGTTCCTCGGCCTTCTTCTTCATCAACGTCGGCAAGACCTTCACCCCCGACGAGGACGAAGGCCGCTTCCGCATCTCGCTGCGCACGCCGCTGGGGTCCAGCATCGATTACACCGACGGCAAGCTGCGCGAAGTCGAGGAGATGCTCAACCGCTATCCCGAGATCCGCACCGAGTTCGCCCTGATTGGCCTCGGCACCGCCGGCCAAGTCAACCAGGGCCTGGTGATCGTGCGCATGGTGCCGCGCGAGGAACGCCGGCGCAGCCAGCATGAGGTGATCGCCGCGGTGCGCCAGGAGCTGGCGGCGATCCCCGGCGCGCGCGCCTTCGCCGCGCCTTTCTCGGTGGTCGGCGGCCAGCGCGGCGAACCCCTGCAGTTCGTGCTGGCCGGCGACAACATCGACGAAATCGGTCGCCTTGCCCGCGAACTGCAGCAGAAGCTGGCCACCGTGCCGGGCATCGGCCGCATCGATTCCGACATCCAGCTCGACCTGCCGCAGCTGGTGTTCGTCCCCGACCGCGCACGCATCGCCGCGGCCAGCCTGTCCTCCAGCGACGTCGCCCTCGCCGTCAATATGCTGACCGGCGGCGTCGATATCGCCAAGTTCAACGACGCGCCCGGCGACGGCCAGCGCTACGACATTCGCGTCAAGGCCAAACCCGGCGAGTTCACCCAGCCGGCCGACCTGGCGAAGATCTTCCTGCGCAGCCGCGACGGCAGGATGGTGCGCCTCGATTCGGTGGCCCGCTTCGAGGAAAAGCTCGGCCCGGCGGTGATCGGCCGCTTCGACCTGCAGTACGCGGCCACCTTCTACGCCACGCCGGCCATCCCGCTCGGCGAAGCCGTCGAGGCGGTGCGCCGTGCCGGCCAAGACATGCTGCCGGCCGGCTACCAGGTGCGCTTCATCGGCCAGGCCGAGGAATTCGGCAAGACCATGAAGTACATGACGTTTACCTTTGTCCTGGCGCTGGTGCTGCTCTACATGGTGCTCGCCAGCCAGTTCAATTCCTTCCTGCAACCGGCCATCGTCATGCTGGCGCAACCGCTGGCCGTGGTCGGCGGCATCGCCGCGCTGTGGGCCACCGGGCACACGCTGAACATTTATTCGATGATCGGCCTGACGCTCCTGATCGGACTGGTGGCGAAGAATTCGATCCTGCTGGTCGACCTCGCCAACCAGCGCCGCGATGCCGGCATGGCGGTCGATGCCGCCCTGCGCAATGCCTGCCCGATCCGCATGCGCCCGGTGCTGATGACCTCGGCCACGGTGATCCTGGCGCTGGCCCCGGCCGCACTGGGCCTCGGCGCCGGCGCCGAAACCCAGCAGCCGCTGGCGATCGCCGTGATCGGCGGCATGATCTCGTCGACGCTGCTGACCCTGGTGGTGGTGCCGGCCGTGTATTCCCTGATCGAACGGCGGCGCGAACGCCAGGCCTGAAAGTCGGCGCCGGCGGTACGGCGACGCAGTGACGTTGCGACCTAAAGAGATCGCTTAAGCGACCGCTTGAAACCCCTGCCTCAGGCCTTGGCCAGCGCGCGCTGGATCAAGGTGTCGGCTTCGCGCGCGAGTTCGGTCAGCTTCGCATCGCCGAGTATCTGCATCATGCCCGTCGGCGCCGCGAGTTCCAGCGAAATCCTGCCCGGCGCGATCTCGCGCACCACAGCGTTGCACGGCAGCAGGCTGGCGACGTCGCTGTTGGCGGTGTAGGCCTCGTAGGCCAGGTTCGGGTTGCAGGCGCCGAGAATCACGGTCGGCACGATGTCCTTGCCGGTCTTTTCCTTGATCTTGCTGTGCATGTCGATCCGTGTCAGGATGCCGAAGCCCTCGGCACCGAGCGCCTTGATGATGCGATCGATGGCGTTGTCAAAGGAATCGGACACTTCGCGCTTGAAATTGATGGGGGTCATGATCTGGCTCCAGTAAGGTGGTACGAAAATTCAACCGGTGCATTATGCCGCGTTACGGCAGCAGGACCGAAAGCCGGCCTCATCTGGCCGTGGACAAGGCGACGTCCGCCTTGTTCAATTCCGGCAAGGGCTCATCCCCGTCACGCCGCGGCGATGCGAAGTCCACGCCTTCCGACACGTAGCGGGCAAGGGCGCGGACGATGGAAAAACCGAAGCGGGGATCCTGGTAGAAAAGTTCGATCGCCTTCTCGCTGGTAAGGCTGTAGAGTTCGCGGTTCTCGTCGGGCAATGCGGAGGAGGTCCGCACCGCGCTCTCCGAAAAGATGCCGACCTCCCCGAATACGGCGCCGGCCTCCAGCGTCTTGTCGAACTCGATGAGCTTGATGCGCCCTGACTTCAGGATGAACAGCCGGTCCGCCGCATCGCCTTTCCTGAACAGCCATTGCCCGCGCTTGATGCGTTCGTGCTTCATGTAGGGAATCAGCACGTCGAGCGAAGCCTGCTCCCGGCTCATGGCCTGGACCGAGCGGATGGTCTCCTGCACCTGTCGCAGTCGCATCACGTTCAGGGGCAGCAGGGCGATGTGCAATACCAGTATCGGCAGGACCTTGTCGAAAATCCCGAAATGGATTCCCATCAGCGCGTAAACGATGAAGACAAGATTGCTGACGATGCCCAGGGTGCGCAGCGGCACGATCGTCTTCATGAAGAACGACAGGAATACCAGCGCCGCGGCCGCCCAGGCCACGATTTGCATTTCCATTGGCTGCTCCAGCTTGGATCACGCGGCACGATGTTCGAGAATCGGCCGGGCGTTCTTTAGATCTAAACCAATGATATACGAATGGCGGCGGCGGCAGTGAAGTCGATGGTTTTTCGATCAGCCGCGGACTGCGGCGCGGGGCGATGCCGCCCCGGCGGCAAAAGGCCGCGCGGCAGCCCGGTGCGCCGCATCCCCGGTGCCGGCTCCCGCCGGAGCCCGCTGCGCTAGGGCGGGGGCGCCTTGTGCTGCACCTGCCATTGCCTGATCGCCGCGGCCGGTAGCGAATGGCCGTTGTCCATGGCCAGGGCCGCCGCCGTCATGCCACGCGTGTCGCGCAGCGCGGTGTTGGCCTTGCCTGCCAGCAGCAACCCCACCATCGGCATCTGGTTGGTCGCCGCGGCCACATGCAGTGCCGTGCGTCCGGCGGCATCCCTGCCATTGACGTTCGCGCCATTCGTGATCAGCAGCTCCGCCACTTGCGTGCTGCCGACAACCACTGCCGCATGCAGCGGCAGCATGCCGTTGGCGTCGGCGATGTCGTGCTTGCCGCCTTTCTCCAGCAGCAGCTTCACCAGTTCCGGCCGATCGCAAAATGCGGCGGCGAACAGCGGCGTGCGCTTGAGTGCGCCGCTCGCATTGACGTTCGCGCCCTGCTCGAGCGCCTGCTGCACCGCGCCGGCATCGCCGGCCGCCGCCGCAGAAAACAGTGCCGCATCGTTCTGGCTGAACTCCGTATTCGGCGCAAGGCGCGGAATCACGCAGGGGCTGGGGGCTTGTTGCGCGGCGACTGCCGGCGTCTGCGCCGGATCGGGCTTGCCGCAGGCTGCAAGCAGCCCTATCGCGCACAGCCCCGCAATGCCGGGGCAGGCACATCGAAAAGCGGATTTTCTTGCTGGATTCATTGCAGCTCCTCGCTCGGGTCCGTCATTTTGCCTCGGAATGCCATGGGACCGGTATGCCCCGCTTGCGACTGTGTCATAGTGCGGCGCGATGATCCCCGAATTCCTCGACACGCTCGAATTCTCGTTTTCCGTCACCGGCCCGATCTTCGTGATTCTGGGTCTCGGCGCCTGGCTGCGCCGCATCGGCATGATCAACGATGCCTTCATCGAGGTCGGTTCGCGGCTGGTGTTCAACGTCACGCTGCCGGCCCTGCTGTTCATCAGCGTCAGCAAGACGCGCCTCGATACCTCGGCGAATTTTGCCCTGATCGGCTTCGGCATCGCGGCGACGCTGCTGGCCTGGGGCGCCAGCGAACTGCTGGCCCGCGCCACCGTGCGCGCACCGCGCGACCGCGGAGTGGTGGTGCAGGGGGTGTTCCGTTCCAACATGGCCATCATCGGCCTGGCCTATTGCGTCAATGCCTATGGCGAGCCGGGCATGGCTGCCGCTTCGCTCTATGTCGGGCTGGTCACCATCGTGTTCAACATCCTCTCGGTGATCACCCTGAGCGCGTCGCTGCACGCCAGCCAGAACCTGGGGCGCGTGCTGCGGTCGGTGGCGCTGAACCCCCTGATCATCGGCATCGTGCTGGCGCTGCCGGTCTCGATCGCGGGGCTGCAGCTGCCCGGCATCCTGATCCAGTCGGGCGAGTACTTCGCGCGCATGACCCTGCCGCTGGCCCTGCTATGCACCGGGGCGGCGCTGGATTTTCGCAGCCTGCGCAAGGACCCGCGCGATGCCGTGCTGGCGGCGACCGGCAAGCTGATCGCCGTGCCCCTGCTGTTCGTGCTGGGGGGCAGCGCCCTGGGGTTTCGCGGCATGGACCTCGGCATCCTGCTGCTGATGTCCTCGGCGCCGAGCGCGGCGGCCGGCTATGTGATGGTGCGCGCGATGGGCGGCAATGCCGCCCTGGCGGCCAATATCATCGCCCTGACCACCGTCGGCTCGCTGTTCTTCACCAGCGGCGGCATCGTGGTCCTGAAGAGCCTGGGACTCATGTAGCGTCGGGCGCAAGCCGCCGCAAAACCGGCGCCAAGGGCGCCAACAGCGGACGCCGGTGGTACGATCTCACCTTGATTCCGGATGACGGGCAGCCGTGCAAAAAACTCTCCCGATAGTAGCCGACCTTCAGGAACTGGTTTCGCTGAGTCCGGACCCGATCATTGCGGTTAACCGGGCCGGAGTCATCGTCCTGTTCAACCATGCGGCCGAACATCTGCTCGGTTACCGCAGCGAAGAAATCATCGGGCGGCTTGACATCGCACGGGTCTATCCGACGGCCGAGCATGCGCGCAAAGTCAATAAACAGATGTACGCAAGCCCGGATCGGCACATTCAGGGCCACGAAACCCAGTTGGTTGCCAGGAGCGGCCGCGTGATCGACATCCGGCTGTCGGCCAGGCTCATCGTGCGCGACGGCGAAGACGCGGGCAGCATCGGTTTCTTTCACGACCTGACCGAAACCAAGCAGCTTGAAGCGCAGCTCAAGCAGATGTCGGTTACCGACAATCTGACGGGATTGCACAACCAGCGGCATTTCTTCTCCGTTCTGGAAACGGAGATCGAACGCGCCAGACGTCACCACCGTCCCTTGAACCTGATTTGCATCGATCTGGACAACTTCAAGCAGGTGAACGATGTGCTCGGCCACCTGGAGGGCGACAACGCGCTGCGCTTCACCGCGCAAGTCATGCAGGCCGAGCTGCGCAAGGTCGATATGTCGTTTCGCTACGGCGGCGATGAATTCATGGTGCTGCTGCTCGATACCCCCGAAAATGAAGCCAGGGCCATCGGTCACCGGCTGAAGGCCGCGTTCAATCAGCGCTGGGCCGAGAAATGGCTTCCCAAGCCGGGCTGCCCCGTGGTGGGCCTCAGTATCGGTATCGCAGAGTTCAACCAGCAGGAATCCGCCGAAGAACTGATGCGCCGGGCGGATATCCTCATGTACAAGTCGAAGGAACGTACCCGTCAGCCATCCAAGGTCGTCTGATCCGCATCCCGCCAAGATGCAGCCGACACCCCTGGTCCCGCCATCCGCCGAATGATGGGCCTGCGTGCGTCAATTGATGATTTGGCACGGATCGAAGGACAACGCATCCGGCAGCGGAGAGGAGGCTGGAAAAGACCACTCGAGCTTGTCCGGCAAGCGGATTAAAATCGAATGGATGAAATGCGGCAGGCGTCTGCTGGATGCGGATTCCCGAAATGCACCGCCCGTTTGTTACCGATAAAGGAGAGCAGTCATGACCATACTTGTAGCCTATGTACCCCGCCCGGAAGGCAAGGCCGCCCTGGAAAAAGGCATGGAAATCGCCGGCCGGCGCAAGGAGCGCCTGGTGGTGGTCAACGCCAGCCCGGGCGGCGGCAAGGAAGATCCGTCGATGGCCGACGTGCAGGACGTCGAACGCGTCGAAAAACTGCTGGCGACATCCGGACTCGACGCCACGTTCAAGCAGTTTGTCCGCGGCAAGGGCCCCGTCGAAGAAATCGAGGAAATGGTCGAATCGCTGCAGGTCTCGCTGCTGATCATCGGCCTGCGCAAACGCACGCCGGTCGGCAAGCTGTTTCTGGGCAGCGTCGCCCAGGAAATCCTGCTTTCGGTGCCCTGCCCGGTATTGACCGTGAAGGCTGGATAATTTCCGGCGTTCCGGAAATACCCGGAAGCAGGAAGCGGGTAATGCATACATCATTACACGCACTGCGCGGTACCTTGTGGGCGATGGTGCTGGCCAGCGCCGCCGGCTGCGCTACCAAGATCAGCGGGGATACCGAGGCCAATGTCCGCTTCGCGGCGATCACCGACCGGCTGATTTCCCAGGCAGTGCGCTACCGGCCGGAAACCAGGAGCTGGAACTGGAGCATCAAGCTGATCGACGAGCCGAAGACGGTCAATGCCTTCTGCTTGCCGGGTGGCCAGATGGGGATCTACAGCGGACTGATTGACAGGCTGGCGGCGACCGACGACGAGATCGCGCAGGTCATGGGCCACGAGATCGCCCATGCGCTGGCCAACCACGGCGCGGAATAAATGTCGGTGCAGATCGCCTCGAGCATTGCCGTGACGGCCGTCACCGCCCGGCGAACAGGAACAACCGCGATCAGCAGGCCGTCCATAACGTGGCCGCGCTGGCATTCATCAACCTGCCCAACAGCCAGACTGCCGAGGAGGAAACCGATCGGCTGGGAATCAAACTGGCCTGGTATTACCTCGACATTGCCGCGGACAAGCTCGGCTTCGCCGCGGCGGCGAATAAATCCCATGCCGAGGCTCTGCGGCTCTCGGCGCAAAAAAACACGGCCTGCGCCAACGGATTCATCCTGACTTGCGGATCGCCAGGGAATCCAAGACAGGCAGCTCAGGTTCGGCGACAGCCCGCTAAGCCGCGCCTTGTTGTCAGATCAGGCGCGCCCGCCAACTGATTTGAACCAGCGCACCGGCACCGGCTTGGGCCAGAGCCAGGTCCAGCGCGATCCCGTGCTCGTCGGCCAGTGCCTCTGACGCGCCCAGCTGTGTCTGTCGATGTTTCCGTGGACACGCTTTCGCACGACCAAGGCAGCAGGAAGACGCACACCCTGCTTGATCCGGCGGCGCACGCGCCGTTCTACTTCGCTTCCTGCGCCTCCCAGGCACTCAAGGTCTGGCGCGCGATGATGAGTTGCTGCACTTCAGTGGCGCCTTCGTAGATGCGCAGCGCGCGGATTTCGCGGTAGAGCCTTTCCACCGGATGCTCGCTGACCACGCCGAGCCCACCCCAGATCTGCAGCGCCGCGTCGATCACCTGCTGCGCGGTCTCGGTCGCGGTCATCTTGGCCATGGCAGCCTCGCGCGTGACGATCTTGTCCTGGTCGCGCAGCCAAGCCGCGCGGTAGGTCAGCAGCGCCGAGACATCGACGCCGGTGGCCATCTGCGCCAGCTTGGTCTGGGTGATCTGAAAATCAGCCAGCATCTGGTCGAACATCGGGCGCGTCGTCGCGCGACGCAGGGCCTCGTCCAGCGCATGACGGGCAAAGCCCAGCGCCGCCGCCGCGACCGAGGTGCGGAAGATGTCGAGCGTCTGCATCGCGACCTTGAAGCCCTGGCCCGGCATGCCGAGCATGGCGCTGCGCGGAATCCGGCAGTTGGTGAAACGCAGCCGCGCCAGCGGATGCGGCGCGATGACGTTGATGCGTTCGGCAATCTCCAGCCCCGGCGTCGCGGCATCGACGATGAAGGCCGAGAGGCCGCGGGAACCCGGCGCCTCGCCGCTGCGGGCGAAGACGACATAGAAATCGGCAATGCCGCCGTTGGAGATCCAGGTCTTCTCGCCGTCAAGCACGTAGGCGTCGCCCTCCGCCCGCGCCGCGCAGCTCATTGCCGCGACATCCGAACCGGAACCCGGTTCCGACAGCGCGAAGGCCGCGATGGCTTCGCCCGCCGCGACTTTCGTCAGGTAGCGCTGCTTCTGCTTGGCCGAGCCGTGCAGGGTGATCGCGCCCGAACCCAAACCCTGCATGGCGAAAGCGAAGTCGGCCAGCCCCGAGTGCCGCGCCAGAGTTTCGCGCAGCAGGCAGATGGCGCGCGTGTCGATGACCTCATGCTTGCCGCCATTGGCGGTGCCGCCGACGGCATAGCGCAGCCAGCCGGCCGCGCCGAGCCGCTTGACGAAGTCGCGGCAGGCGGCGTCCGTGTCGCCGTGGTGATCGTCGCTGATGTTGACGCTGGCCCAGCGCTCGAGGTCGGCCTGCAGCTGGCGGTGGTGGTCATCGAAAAATGGCCAGTCGAGATAACTCTTGTCGCTCATGGTTTTTCCTTGTTGGCACTCACATGGTTTCGCCGCCGGAGACCGATATCGCCTGCCCGGTGACGGCGGCCGATTCCGGCCGGCACAGCCAGAGCACGGCGTGGGCGACTTCGTCGGGCTGGACCAGGCGGCCCTGCGGATTGTGCCTGACCAGTTCGGCCGTGGCCTCGGCCTTGCTGCGGCCGGTCTTGGCCTGAATGTTGGCCAGCGTGTCGCGCACGATGCCGGTTTCGGTATAGCCTGGGCAGACTGCGTTCACGGTAACCGGCTTCTTCGCCAGTTCCAGCGCCAGCGAACGCGTCAGGCCCAGCACCGCATGCTTGGCCGCGCAGTAGGCGGAGATGTAGGGGTAGCCCTTGAGCGACGCCGTGCTGGCGATGTTGACGATGCGTCCCCAGCCAAGGTCGAGCATGCCGGGCAGCACGGCGCGGATGCCAAGGTAGGTGCCAGTCAAGTTCACCGCCAGCATGCGGTTCCACAGCGCCAGATCGGTCTTGCCGAAGGGTGCGCTGTCGGCCTGGCCGGCGTTGTTCACCAGGATCGCCGCCGGCCCCAGCGTCGCGGCGGCGCCGGCGAAGGCGGCGGCGACGGATTCCGGGTCGGCAACATCCACGACTTCGCAATGCACCTCGGTCAGGCTGCGCAGGAGCACGGCTTCCTGCTCGAGCGTGACCAGGGTACGGCCCATCAGGGTAATGCGCGCGCCTTCACCGGCGAGAGCGCGGGCGATCGCCGCACCGATGCCGCGACCGCCGCCGGTGACGACGACGTGGCGTCCCGCCAGCGCCGACTTTGTCGCGCTCACCGGACTACCCTCCCCCTCAGTCCCCTGCCCAAGGCAGGGGGTGACAGTGGTTCGCTGCTGCGCAGCTCCGGGTCGTGGCTGGCGTCCCTTTGTGCGGCTTCGCCGCATCCGGTCTTCGGCCGGACCCGCCATTCGGCGGTCCTGCGCAAGCCGTTGGCTTGCTGGTGGGCGGCCGGGCGGGGCGCTCTCATGGCGCCTGCTTGATCATTTCGCGCAAGCGAAAACGCTGCGTCTTGCCGGTGGCCGTGCGCGGCAGTTCCTCGACAAAACGGATGGTGCGCGGGCACTTGTAGATCGACAGTGTGGACTTGAATGTCTGCAACAGCGCCTCGGTGAGAGCCGCCTGGTCGGTTTCGGGATTGCGTGGCACAACGAAGAGGGCGATGCGCGTCAACCCGTCCTCGTTGGGGAAACCCACCACCGAGGCGTCCTGCACGTCGGCCACGGTCAGCGCGCAGGCTTCGATCTCGGTCGGGCTGACCCACTGGCCGCTGACCTTGAGCATGTCGTCGGAACGGCCGAGATGGCGCCAGCGCCCCTCGGCGTCGAATTCGAACATGTCTCCGGGGAAATACCAGCCGTCGCGCAGGGCGCGTGCCGTCAGATCCGGCTGTTTCCAGTAACCGACGAACTGGCAGGAAGTGCGGATGGCGATCTGGCCGGGCTGGTCGGGCGCGGCGATGTCCTTGCCATCCTCGCCGACGAGGCGAAGCGCGGCCCAGGTGACGGGCTTGCCGGAGGAACCGCTGCGTGAGTCATCGGGCTGGTTGAGCAGGAACAGGAACACCGTTTCCGAGGCGCCGACGCCATCGAGTATCGGCTTGCCGCACAGCTCCAGCCAGTCGTCATAAAGCGACTCGGGCAGTTTTTCCCCGGCGGCGACGAAATGACGGATGGCGCGAAAGGCGGGATTGACCGGCGCGCCTTCGCGCAGCAAATTACGGTACATGACCGGCGTGCTGAACAGTACCGTCGGCCGGTGGCGCTCGACGATGTCGATGATCAGCTTGGGCTCCGGCCAGGCCGGCGACAGGATCACGGTCGCGCCGCATTGCAGGCCGCCCATCAGCGAATGCCCGAGGGCAAAACCGAAGAATATTTTCGAGGTGGTGAACACGCGATCGCCCGGCCCGACGCCGAGGCATTCGCGTTCCAGGCAATCGGCAACGAGGACGCTGCGCTGTGGATGCATGACTGCCTTGGGCTTGCCCGTGGTGCCCGAGGAGTAAAGCCAGAAGCCGACATCCTCCGGATTCATGGGCACCGATTCCAGCTGGGGCGACTGGCCGGCGACGATGGCGGCATAGCCGAGGCAGGGCGGCCTGGCCGCGCCGCCGACCACCACCACGACCGGCGGCTGTTCCAGGGTTTCCGCCGCGCTCTCGTACAGATCGAGAAAATGCGCGTCGACACAAATCACCCGGCATTCGCTGTGCTGGATGATGAAGAGCAGGTCGCGCGCCGCCAGCCGCACGTTGAGTGCGACGGCGACGGCGCCGATGCGCATGGTGCCGAGGTAGGCCGCCACCAGTTCCGGGGAGTCGTCCATGAGAAACAGCACGCGGTCGCCGCGAGCCACCCCTTGCGCACGCAGGGCGTTGCCGCAGCGATTGACTTCGGCATCCAGCTCGAAATAGCTCACTGCCCGGTCGGCGCACAGAATTGCGGTCTGCTCGCCCAGTCCCTGCTTCAGCGGCCGTCCGATGATTTCATCCGCCGCGTTCATGGTGCCGCCTGGCACTGCTCCATCAAGATTCATTGCCATCCCGTTTTCAAGTCTGGGTAAGGCCCCGGAAGCGCGGCTCCCGGGGCGATTTGCAAAACTCAGTTCATCAGGGTCGTGGCTTCGGCGATCAGCTTCTGACCGTCCATGTTCTTGGCCCCGACTTCCTTGATCCAGTCCGCAATCACGCTTTCGGCCGGCTTGTGCCAGTTCGCCACTTCGGCGGCCGGTACGTTGTAAAAGGTGTTCTTGCGATCGACGGCGGTCTGCCGCGCGGGGGCGGTGGCTTCGTCCCATATCTTGCCGGCCCAAGCCGAGGTCGCGGCACCGCTGTTGGCGTCGATCACCTTTTTCAGGTCAGCCGGCAGGCTGTCGTAGCGGGCCGGATTCATGGCGAAAACGAAAGCCGAGGTGGCGATGAAGGGCTGCCCGACCGGTGTCTCGGTATGAAACTTGACGATTTCCTGGATCTTCAGCGAGGGGATGACTTCCCAGGGCAGCACGGTGCCGTCGATCACGCCCTTGGAGAGGCTTTCGGCCACCTGCGGTACCGGCATCGGCACCGGTGTCGCGCCCAGTGCGCTAACCAGCTTGGTCGCCATGCGGTTCGGCGCGCGCAGCTTGAGGCCCTTGAAATCGGCCAGGGTTTTGATCTGCTTGCTCGTGGTGTGCAACTGGGTGCCGGGTATGACGTGGAAGATCAGCGGCTTGACGCCCTTGTATTCTTCCTTGGCGTTCTTCGCGGCATAGTCCCACAAGGCCTTCGATGCCTTCTCGGCGCTGGAGACCATGAAAGGCAGCTCGAACACCTCGGTGGCGAGGAAGCGTCCGGCCTGATAGCCGGGCAGGGTCCACACGATGTCGGCGACGCCGTCCTTGGCCTGGTCGAAGAGCTGCGGCGGCGTGCCGCCGAGCTGCATCGCCGGATAGATCTGGCACTTCAGCTTGCCCGCCGAGTCCTTGGCGATCTTCGCGCACCAAGGCTCGATCATCTTGACATGGGCATTGGAACTGGGCGGCAGGAAGTGGTGCACCCTCAGGGTTACGCTTTCCTGGGCGCCCGCCTGTGGCGCGGCAAAGGCGAGGAATGCGGTGGCAAGCACGGATTTCAGTGTGCGGGATGGTTGCATCGTGGTCTCCTATCGTCGTTATGGTTTAAGTGTGCTGCGGAATCAAGCGAAATCGCGCTAGGTGCCAAGCGCGTGAACCAGGTACAGCGAAATGACCGGAAAGAACAGCAACAGCAGAATGCGCAGAAAATCCGATGCCAGGAAAGGCATGACGCCCTTGAAGGTCTCGATCAGGGGCACGTCCTTGGCCAGGCTGTTGATGATGTAGATGTTCATGCCGACCGGCGGATGCACCAGGCCGATTTCCACCACCATCAGGGCCAGAATGCCGAACCAGATCGACTTGTCGTCCTGGCTGATGCCCCAGTAATCGAGGCCCATCACCACCGGGTAGAAGATCGGGATGGTGAGCAGGATCATCGCCAGCGAATCCATGACGCAGCCGAGGAAGACATAGATCAGCAGGATGGAGACCATCACCAGCAAGGGCGAGAACCCGCTGCCCTTGACCCAGTTGGCAAGTTCGGCCGGCATCTGGGTCAGCGCCAGGCCGGAGTTCAGCATGTCGGCGCCGAGCAGCACGAGGAAGATCATGGCCGTAGCCTCGGCCGCGCCGAGGATGCTGTCCTTGACGCCTCGCAGGCGCATGCCGCCGGAAACCACGGCGAGGATGCCGCAGGCCGCGGCGCCGATCGAGGCGGCCTCGGTTGGATTGGCCCAGCCGCCGTAGAGACCGACCACCACCACGAGGAACACGATCAGCACCGGAAACACCCGCCCCAGCGCCCGCATTCGCTCCGGCCATGGCACGCGGGGACCGGCCGGACCGGCATCGGGCTTCAGCGTCACCACGATGCGTATGACGATCATGTAGCCGAGCATGGCGATCAAGCCCGGCACGACGGCGGCCATGAACAGCTTGCCGATCGATTCCTGGGTCAGCACGGCATAGATCACCAGCGGCACCGAGGGCGGAATCATAATGCCCAGCGTGCCGCCCGCGGCCAGCGTGCCGGTGGCCAGGGCGCCGGAATACTTGTGCCGGCGCAGCTCCGGCAGGGCCACCTGACCCATCGTGGCGGCGGTCGCCAGCGAGGAGCCGCAGATCGCGCCGAAGCCGGCGCAGGCGCCCACCGCGGCCATGGCCACGCCGCCGCGCCAGTGCCCGACGAAGGCGTTGACGCAATTGAAAAGCGCCTTCGACAGTCCACCGTGGGTGGCGAACTGCCCCATCAGCAGGAACATAGGTATGACGCTCAGATCGTAATTGGAGAGGCGGGCATAGACCAGGTTCTTCAGTGAGTTGAGAAGCATCGTGAAAGCTGCGTCGCCGCCGATCATGGTCATGAAACCGCCGGCGCCGACCAGGAACATCGAAATCCCGATCGGTACGCGCAGCACCAGCATACCCATGAGGATGCCGAACATGATCAGACCTACCGAGGTGCCGCTCATGCCCTGTCCCTGATCGCCAGCCGGAAACGGCGGCGCGCGATATACAGGCCCGTCAGCGCGAATACGAACAGGCTTGGCACGATCAGCGCCTCGGCGACCCACTGCGGCAGCCCTAGCATGACGGAGGAATCGCCGGAAGCTTTCGAGGCCAGCGCCGCAACGCCCGTACGCCAGGACAGCAGCAACATCACGCCGCCGAGCAGCAGGGCAGCGATGCCGTCGAGCGCCGCCCGCGCCCGAACCGGCAGGCGCGTGGTGAAGAAATCGACGCGGACGTGGGCGTCATTCATCTGGCACCAGGGAAAGAACATCGCAGCGGCAACTGCGGCCCCCATCTGCATGATCTCGAGATCGCCCGGAATCGGCAGCGAGAACAGCTTGCGGCCGATGATCGACACCAGCGACATGGCGATCAGCAGGATCATGATGATGCCGCCGAGGTAGGCCAGGGCGCGGCTGGTGGCGAGCAGCCGCAAACCGAGCGGACCGTGCGGCGGTTCTTCGGGATGACCGACGTGTTCGACCGAACCCGGCTCGAGTTCGATCATGCGCGCTCCCCTGCCGCAGCCCTGGCGCATCCATCGCGGCCGCGCCCGTGCGCTACTGGCGTTTTCATGCCTTTATCTCCTCCAATAAGCAGACCGAGCAGTTTTGGTCGGTGACGGCCATCGGCACCGCCACTTCTTCTTTTCTGCATGATTGAACGCTCATTCATGTAGAAAGTCAAGCATTTCATGCGTCATTCAAAATGATTTATGGGGGTTGACTTGTCAGACTGACTGAGCAATCATTCAGTCACGAGCAGAAGGCCGGTTCGAGGGTAGGCAAGCTTGAATCCGGCACTACACAAGGCATCCAGTTCCTACTTAGAAAGCGAGACAATCATGCGACTGAACGGCAAGACGGCAGTAGTTACGGGCGGGGCTTCGGGCATCGGCAAGGCCACCGCGGAAGCGCTGGCAGATGCCGGCGCCCATGTGCTGATCGGCGACCTCGATGAGACCAACGGGCCGGCGGTGGTAGCCGCAATCCGTACCAAGGGACAGGCTGCCGACTTCGCCCGTCTCGACGTCGCCGACCTGGCTTCGGTAGCCGCCTTCAAGGACGCCGCCGATGCGCTGAACCTCAAGGTGGACATCGTCGCCAACGTCGCCGGCTGGGGCAAGATCCAGCCCTTCATGGACAATACGCCGGAATTCTGGCGCAAGGTGCTGGACGTCAATCTGCTCGGCCCGGTGGCCGTGACGCACGCCTTCCTGCCCGGCATGATCGAGCGCAACTCGGGCAAGGTGGTCACGGTGTCGAGCGACGCCGGCCGCGTCGGCAGCCTCGGCGAAACCATGTATTCCGGCGCCAAGGGCGGCGCCATCGCTTTCACCAAGTCCCTCGCCCGCGAGGTCGCACGCTACGGCATCAACGTCAATTGCGTCTGCCCGGGGCCGACCGACACGCCGCTGCTGCGCGCCGTGCCGGAGAAGCACCAGGAAGCCTTCGTCAAGGCGACGCCGATGCGCCGCCTGGCCAAGCCTTCGGAAATCGCCGATGCCATCCTGTTCTTCGCCAGCGATCGCGCCTCATTCGTCACTGGCCAGACCATCAGCGTCAGCGGTGGCCTGACCCTCGCCGGCTAAGCCTCTCCCAATCCCGAATATGAAAAAGGAGTAGTACATGTACAAACTCAAAGCCGCGGACTGGCGTCCCGAACACTTCAAGCTCGAAGTCGCCAACAACGTCGCCACCATTACCCTGAACCGCCCAGAGCGCAAGAACCCGTTGACCTTCGAAAGCTACGCCGAACTGCGCGACACCTTCCACAAGTTCCAGTACGCCGAGGACGTGCGCTCGGTGGTGATCACCGGCGCCGGCGGCAATTTCTGTTCCGGTGGCGACGTGCATGAAATCATTGGCCCGCTGACCAAGATGGACATGACCGGTCTCCTGAAGTTCACCCGCATGACCGGCAACCTGGTCAAGGAAATGCGCAATTGTCCACAGCCCATCATCGCCGCCATCGACGGAATCTGCTGCGGCGCCGGCGCCATCATTTCCATGGCCAGCGATCTGCGCTATGCCACTCCGAAAGCCAAGACCGGCTTCCTTTTCGTCAAGGTCGGCCTGGCCGGTTGCGACATGGGCGCCTGCAGCATCCTGCCACGCATCATCGGCCAGGGCCGCGCTTCGGAACTGCTGTACACCGGGCGCATGATGAGCGCCGAGGAAGGCCAGGCGTGGGGCTATTTCAATGGCGTCGTCTCCCAGGAAGACCTGCTGGCGACGGCCACCAACATGGCGCAGTCCCTTGCCGACGGCCCGGCGTTTGCCCACTCCGTTACCAAGAAGTGTCTGCATCAGGAGTGGAACCAGACCATCGAGCAGGCGCTGGAGACCGAGGCCGAAGCCCAGGCCATCTGCATGCAGACCGAGGACTTCAAGATTGCCTATCACGCCTTCGTCGCCAAGCAAACACCCAAGTTCATCGGTAATTGAATGGCGTCAATCCGGGGATGGAGCGGTGCGAACCGCTATCCCCGGCGTGAATGCTTCGCTGTTCTTCCGCCCGGCCAGGCGGGCTTCGTGGCAGACTGTGCGCCGACCAAAATCGAACCGAGAAGGAGGCAAGTATGGGTTCTGCAGGTGAAGTTCAGGCGCTGGTTACCGATCCGAAGCTGGTCGAGGAGCGGCGCGGCCAGATTGTACGCGCCGCGGTCAAACTGTTCTCCGAAGACGGCTACTACACGACGACCATCCAGCAGATCGCCAAACAGGCCGGTGTCAGCACGGGGCTGATCTATCAGTACTTCCGCGACAAGGACGACATCCTCTTTCTCAGCCTGAAGATGGTGCTCGACAGCTACGAGAACGAGATCCCGACGCAGCTGACAGGCGTCGAGCACCCGGTGGAAAGGCTGTGCGTCGCGGTGTGGGCCTACTGCCACATCGTCGATGGCCTGCGCGAGGCCACGGTGCTGGCGTATCGGTCCACCAAGTCGCTGCGCCCGGATCGCCGGGTGCTGATCAAGGATGCCGAGTCGCGCACCAACCGGCTCATCGAGAAATGCCTGCATGCCTGCGTCAAAGACGGCTACATGCATCCGCTGAACGAGTACCTGGCCTCCTACCAGCTTGTCATGTATGCGCACTCCTGGGCGCTCAAGCACTGGGTCCTGCGCGAGCATTACACACTGGAAAAATATATCGGCGAAGGCCTCAAGCTGATGGTCGAGCCTTTTTTGACAGCCAAGGGACGACGCGGCCTGGCTGGAGTTGCGCAGCGCACGGCAGCCTTCAGCAGCGTGTCCCTGATCGCCGACAATAAATCGAAACCGGCCGCGGCGCCGGCCCGGCGCCGCAAGCGGCCACGGACCGCGGCGGCCTGATGCTCAAACCACGCGCGGCGCCGGGCGACGCATGCAACAGGAAAACCAATTGATTACCCTGAACATCGAAGGCGCGGTGGCAACCGCGACGCTGTGCCGGGCACCGGTGAATGCCATCAACGAGGAATGGGTGGCGCGCTTCGACCAGGTGCTGGATGAAGTCGAGCGCGCAGAAGCTGTCGGCATGCTCTGGATCCGCAGCGCCGAGCGGGCGTTCTGCGCCGGCGCCGACCTGGCCTTGATGCACAGCATTCTCGACAGCGCCGCCGGCCGCGAACGCATGATCGTCCTCACGCGCCGCATGCAGGAGGTGTTTGCCCGGCTGGAGGCGCTGCCCAAGGTGACGCTGGCCGAGATCGGCGGCGCGGCGATGGGCGGCGGCTTCGAGCTGGCCCTGGCCTGCGACCTGCGCATCGTCGCCGACGGTGCAAGAATCGGCCTGCCCGAAGCCGGTCTGGGTCTGCTCCCCGCGGCGGGGGGCACACAACGCATGACCCGCATCTGCGGCGAGGCCGTCGCGCGGCGTCTGATCCTCGGCGCCGAACTTGTTGGCGGCAGCGAAGCCGTCGCGCTCGGCCTGGCGCAGTGGAGCGCGCCGGCGGCCGCGCTGGAAGAAACCGCGCGCACCACCGTGCAACGCATCGCCGTCCTGCCGCCGCGGGCCATTGCCGAATGCAAGCACTGCATCAACGTCGCCATCGACGGCAGTGCCGACGGCTATGAAACCGAACTGGCCGGCAGCGCAGCGCTGCTGGCCCTGCCCGAGACCCAAGCCCGTGTTGCCCGCTTCCTCGAAGCCCGGCGCTAGCCCGGCGCTGATTCCCGACACACTGGAAACCTCCCGCCTGCGCCTGACGCGGCCGCAGGCGGGAGACTGGCGGGCATTGCACGAATACTATTCCGACGCTGAGTGCGCGCAGTTCACGTTCCAGAACCCGCTGCCGAAAACAGCCGCTCGATCGCACTGGCCAAGGCTCTCGGCGCCAGCCTGGAGCAGGAACTGACGTTTCGCCAGCGTCCGTTCCACATGTACCGCCACCGCCGCCACGGCGGCTGATTCCTCCGCCGCAGGCACTACCACCCGCCCGGCCATGGCGCCAGCGCGGGGGTTTGCCGGCGCGCGATCCGGCCGCTCCGGCCGGCACCGCTCCGCGCCGTCGATCCCGCTCGAGTCGCGCCCTGAAACGCCGCCGTGAAAGGCTTGCTTTTTTCCAAACGGCACTTTACACTAGCGGCGAGTGAACGTTCATTCAATGGTTTGATATCAATCATTCCGCCGATGCTGGCAATGGATTCGGAGCGTTGCGATTCGTGTTGTTCCGGGAAGTGCGATTCCCGGGTTAGCCAGTCAGGTGGCAAACCTATACAAGGAGATCAGTGTATGAACGATGGGCTGTTTGACCAGTTCCAGGAGTGGTACGAGAAACGCCACGACTACGCCCGCGACTGGAAGGCGCGTACCGGCGGCCAGGTAGTGGCAACGATGTGCACCTACACCGCGGAAGAGTTGCTGATCGCCGCCGGCATGCTGCCGGTGCGCGTGCTGGGCGCCCATGAGCCGCAAAACGTGACCGAGCCGCACATCTTCGGCATGTTCTGTCCCTTCTGCCGCGATTCGCTGGCGCAGGGTCTGCTCGGGCGCTACGACTATGCCGAAGGCGTCACGCTGACGCAATCCTGCATTCAGTACCGGCAGACCTACAGCTCATGGCGGCAAAACGTGCCGACGGTGAAATGGGATTTCTATGTGGCGATGCCGAACGAGGTGCAGTCGGCTCACGCCAGGAAGGTGCACCGCGCCGAAATCCAGCGTTTCCGGGTTTTCCTCGAAGTCCTGACCGGCAAGCCGCTGACCGACGCCATGCTGAAGGAAGCGCTGGCCGTGGTCGATGAGAACCGTCGCCTGCTGCGCGAGTTGTTCGAATACCGCAAGGTCGCCAATCCCCAGGTCACCGGTTGCGAAGCGCTGTATGCATCCATCACCGCCCAGTTCGTCGACAAGCGCGAGCACAACGCGATGCTGAAGAAGGTGCTCGCCGCCCTGCCCACGCGCCAGCTGAATCGTCCCGAAGGCGTGCGCTTCATGACCATCGGCTCGGAGAACGACGACATCGCCTTCATGGCCATGGTCGAGTCGGTCGGCTCGACCATCGTCATCGACGACCAGTGTTCCGGCACCCGCTACTTCTGGAACGAGTCGAAGCCCGGGGACGACGTGATCAAGGCCATCGCCGACCGCTACTGCGATCGCCCGGCCTGCCCGACCAAGGACTATCCGGCCCATACCCGCTTCGATCACGTGCTGGGTCTGGCCAAGGAGTTCAACGCACGCGCGGCGATCTTCCTGCAGCAGAAATTCTGCGATCCGCATGAGGGCGACTATCCGGATCTCAAGCGTCATCTCGAAAACAACGGCATTCCCACGCTGTTCCTGGAATTCGACATCACCAACCCGATCGGCCCCTTCCGGATTCGCGTCGAAGCCATGCTCGAGACGTTGAGCGACGAAGATCTGTTCTGAGTCACAAGGAGATATGGAATGAACTTACCCGCACGCTATCCGACCGAATCGCTGAAGCTCTGGACCAAGGCCAAGGAACTGCGCGAGCAGTACTACCGCAATTTCGCCACCGCCAAGGAAAAGGGCGGCATCCGCTGGTCCGCCGCCGGCTGGTCTTTCGACGCGATTCCCACCTCGCTCGGCGACGACGTCTACCCGCTGACCGGCGAGCCCTATTCCGCCGGCGTCTCGCTCGATCGCAAATTCACCCAGCGCTGTCTAGACGCCGCCGAAGCCCAGGGCTTCGCCCGCGACCTGTGCTCCTACATGCGCATCTACTGGGGCAGCATGCACCTCAACGAGTATTACTACGGCGGCGAGTGGCCAAAGTCGGACTTCATCTACCAGACGCAGATCTGCTGCTCGCATGCCAAGTGGTACCAGCACGTGGCGCAGACCAAGAAAATTCCCGATTTCTACGTCGACGTCTCGGTCGGAGCCTATCGCGACATCACGCCCGACCGCCTGGACTACGTGACCTCGCAATTGCATGACTCGATCGACTTCGTGGAAAAAGCCACCGGACGCAAGTGCGACGACGAACTGCTGATACGCGCGATCCGGAATGAGATGCGCTCGACCAGCCGCTGGGCGCAGATCTGCGAACTGCAGAAGGCGGTGCCGGCGCCGCTGGACGAGAAGACCATGTACTCGCTCTACGTGCTGGCCATCCTGCACAAGTCCTCGCAGTGGTGCGCCGACTTCTACGACGAGCTCTATGAAGAAGTCAAGGATCGCGTCGCGCGCGGCATCGCCGCCGTACCGACCGAGCGCTGCCGCCTGATGTCCGACACGCAGCCGCCCTGGCCCTTCCTCAAGATCTTCCGCTACCTGGAAACCTACGGCGCAGTGTCGATCGGCTCGCTCTACACCTTCGGCCTCGAAGGCACCTGGGAGTACAAGCCGGACGGCAGTTGGGGCGCCAGAACCTTGCCCTGGGAGAAAGGCATCGAGATGAACGACCGCGATACCGCGCTGCGTCTCTATGCCGACTGGAATTTGTCGAAGCCGCTGTGGCAGCAGTTCTTCGATCCCTCGGTGAAGTCCGAGATGATGATCAACATCGCCCGCGACTGGAAAGTCGACGGCTGCATGATGCACCTGAACCGCGGCTGCGAAGGCCTTTCGGTCGGCATCATGGAGAACCGCCAGGCCATGGCCAAGGCCGGCTTCCCGATCATGACCTTCGAAGGCAACATGGGCGACGAACGCGAGTTCGACGAAGTGCGCACCCAGGCCCGGGTCGACGCCTTCATGGAACAGCTCGGTCTGCGCCGCCAGGCCGCCTGAACCGAAAACCGAAAAGCAGCCACAGAGTTCACAGAGGACACAGAGATGAAAACATTTCCTGCCGCCTGCGGCAAAGAACAAGCCGCCAGGTTTTTCTGTGATCCCCGGGTACTGTTCGTCACCAAAGGGCGCGATGCCGACACGATCAAGGCCTTCGCCGCCGACTTCACCGCCCACGGCGGCGATCCGAAGGCCGTCGAGTCCATTTCCACCGACATGTCGCCGGCCTTCATCAAGGGCGTCACCAAGCACCTGCCCAACGCCCGGATCGCCTTCGACAAGTTCCACGTCATCGCCCATGCCAGCTCCGCCGTCGACAAGACCCGGCGCATCGAGCAGAAGACCGATCCGAGCCTGAAGGGCTTGCGCTGGAAACTCCTGCGCGATCGCGCCAGTCTCACGCCGGATGCCCGTGCCGATCTGGATGCGCCGATCGCGCAATTGACCACCAAACGCACGGCCCGCGCCTGGCTCTACAAGGAGCAGTTGCGCGAGATCCTGGCGCGCAAGCAGGTCAATGTCGTGCGTGACATGCTCACGCAATGGGCCACCAACGTGATGCGTTCGAAGGTCGAACCGATAAATCTGCTGCAGGCGGCCGACATCCGCGAATATGAGCAGATCGACATCTACAACGTGAACAACGGCGAACGCTCACCGCCTACGCCATACGCGGCGCGCGCGGCTCCGGCATCATTTCGGTCAATGGCGCCGCGGCGCGCAAGGCCGCGCCCGGCGATCTGCTGATCATCGCCAGCTATGGCAGCGCCTGCGAGGACGAACTGCGCCGCTTCGAGCCGCACCTGGTCTATGTCGATGCGCGCAACCGCATCGTCAGCGAGCGCGCATCGAGTCCCTGCCAGATGGCCGCCTGAGCGACAGCCGCGCGGCGCACCCCTCTGCAGCACGACACCGGAGACCAGTGCCATGGCCAAAAGACGACCCCAGATCAGCACCGACACCGAGACGCGCGCCACGGCCGAGCATGCCTTCGATCTTCGGCTGTGGCTGCGCATGCTGGCCTGTACCAACCTGATCGAAAACCACGTCCGCGTGCGCCTGCGCACCGAGTTCCACATCACGCTGCCGCGCTTCGACCTGATGTCCCAGCTCGAACGCTCGCCGCAAGGTCTGCGGATGGGCGAGCTGTCCAAGCGCATGATGGTCACTGACGGCAATGTCACCGGCATTACCGATCAGTTGGTGGCCGAGGGCCTGGTGGTGCGCGAAGACTGCCCTCGGGACAGGCGCTCCTACATCGTCAAGCTGACGCCGGAGGGCAGCCGCAGCTTCCGCAAGATGGCGCTGGCGCATGAAAACTGGATACTCGACCTGTTCGGTGCGATGGACGAAACCCGCCGCGCACAGATCTACGAACTGCTTGGCGCCTTGAAGTCCAGTGCGTCCCGCGCCGCCGGCATGAGCGGCGCCTGAGCGCCCGCGAACACCCGAAACCGCCGGCGTTCGGCGGTACAATCGAAGGCATCCGCAGCGCCGAAAACCGGCGCCCCCGCATCGTACCCAAAGCCGGCCGCGCGGAGTGGCCATGCGCGGGTGCTCCAACCCCACGAAAGATCGATCACATGTCCGCTTCCGTCGCTTTCCAGAAATCCCACCTGATCCGCTTCCACCACTGTGATCCGGCGGGCATCGTGTTCTACCCGGAATATCTGGTGATTTTCGACGAGCTGATTGAGGACTGGTTCAACGAAGGGCTGCAAATCAACTTTGCCCAGTTGCATGCCGAGCGGCGTATCGGCGTGCCGGCGGCGCGCATCGAGGTGGACTTCGTCGCCCCGAGCAAGATCGGCGATTCGCTTGGCCTGCGGCTGGTGGTCAAGCGCATCGGCAACAAGTCTTTCACGCTGATGATCGAGGGCAGCGTCGACGGCGAGGTGCGCATCCGCGCGCTGATGGTCAGGGTGGTGGCCGCCATCGATGGCTTGCGCGGCGTGCCGGTTCCCGACCTGCTGCGCGAGAAGCTCGCCCGCTTCCACTTTCCCGATCCGCAGCCCTGAGGGCGGCGACCGCGGCACGGCTCGCCGTGCCGCTGCCTTACCAGGTGTCCAGCACGCAGGCCGCCGCCGTCTCGCCAGCGCCGACTATTGCCGCGGCCAGCGCCGGCGCCTGCACCGCCAGGGCGTGGGCATGGAAGCGGGTCAGCTCGTCGAGGCTGCGCAGGTAGTCGGCGCTGTAAGCGGCCTTGCCGGCCGCATTGCGCGCTGCCAACGCAACGCGCGCCAGTTGCCAGCTACCGCAGACCGAACCCAGCAAGTGCAGGAAAGGCACGGCACCGGCCAGCACGGCGCCGAGCTGGCCGCGGCCATTGGCCAGTATCCAGTCCAGCGTGGTTTCCAGTGCCGCGACGTCCTCGGCGAGGCGCCCGGCCAACGCCTGCATGCCTTCGGCTGCCGCCAGTTGCGCGGCAACAGCGCGCATCTCGACGATCAGTTCACGCAGCGTCGCGCCGTTCTCGCGCAGCAGCTTGCGCCCGACCAGATCGTTGGCCTGTATCCCCGTGGTGCCTTCGTAGATGGTGATGATGCGCGCATCGCGATAGTGCTGGGCGACGCCGGTTTCCTCGACGAAGCCCATGCCGCCGTGCACCTGGATCGCGTCGTAGCAGACCTGCTGGCACAGCTCGGTGCTCCAGCCCTTGACCACCGGCATCAGCAGGTCGACATAGCGTTTGGCCTTGTCGGCCGCCATCTTGTCGGTGGAGTGACGCGCGAGGTCGAACCAGCCGGCGGCGGTGTAGGCCAGTGCGCGCGCCGCCATGATGCGGGCGCGCATGGTCAGCAGCATGCGCTTGACGTCGGGGTGGTTGATGATCGGCTGGCCCACGGCGCCGCTCACCGCGTCGCGCCCCTGCACGCGCTCCTTGGCAAAGGCCAGCGCCTGCTGCCAGGCGCGCTCGCCGATGCCGACGCCCTGCACGCCGACCCCGAAGCGCGCCTCGTTCATCATGATGAACATGTATTCGAGGCCGCGGTTGGGCTGGCCGACGATCCAGCCCGTGGCGCCGCCTGCGTCGCCGAAGCTCATGGCGCAGGTCGGGCTGCCGTGGATGCCCAGCTTGTGTTCGAGGCCGACGCAACGCAGGTCGTTGCGCGCGCCGAGGCTGCCGTCGGGATTGACCAGGTACTTGGGCACCAGGAACATCGAAATGCCCTTCACCCCCGGCGGCGCATCGGGCAGGCGCGCCAGCACCAGGTGCACGATGTTGGGCGTGATCTCGTGGTCGCCGTAGGAGATGAATATCTTCTGTCCGCTGATGCGGTAGCTGCCGTCGGCCTGCGGCTCGGCGCGGCAGCGGATCGCGGCGAGATCGGAGCCGGCCTGCGGCTCGGTCAGGTTCATGGTGCCGCCCCACTCGCCGGTCACCAGCTTCTGCAGGTAGGTGGCCTTGAGTTCGTCGCTGGCGGCGAGCAGGATGGCTTCGGCTTCGCCGGTGTTGAGCTGCGGCAACATGGTGAAGGCCGTATTGGCCGAGAACCACATTTCCCAGACCGGGGTCGCCACGCACTTGGGCAAGCCCTGGCCGCCATACTCTCGCGTGAGGCCGAGACCAACCCAGCCGCCCTCGGCGAAAGCTTTGTAGGCTTCGCTCCAGCCCGACGGCGTGACGACCTTGCCGTCTTCGAGGCGGCAGCCCTCGCGATCGCCAACGGCATTTAGCGGCGCCAGCACGCCGGCGGCGAACTTGCCGGCTTCTTCCAGCACGGCGTCGACCAGGTCGGGCGTGGCTTCCTCGCAGCCGGGAAGGCCAGCGATCGCCGGCAGTCCGGCGACTTCGTTGAGCAGGAAGCGGATGTCGGCAAGCGGAGCGTTGTAGTCGGTCATGGCAGGAGTCGGCGCTGGGGGTACGGCATTGATACGCGGCGTTATTTCGGCGCGAGCCTCACGGCTCCGTCGAGGCGGATGGATTCGCCGTTGAGCATTTCGTTGTCGACGATGTGCGCGGCGAGCTGGGCAAACTCGTCCGGCCGGCCCAGGCGCGGCGGGAAGGGCACGGACTTGCCGAGCGATTCCTGCACCTCGGGCGGCAGGGACTCCATCATAGGCGTGTAGAACAGGCCGGGGGCGATGGTGCACACGCGGATGCCGAAGCGCGCCAGCTCGCGCGCGATGGGCAGGGTCATGCCGACGATGCCGGCCTTCGAGGCGGCATAGGCGGGCTGGCCGATCTGGCCATCCCAGGCGGCGACCGAGGCGGTGTTGACGATCACGCCGCGCTCGCCGGCAGTGTTGGCTTCGCCTTTCGACATCGCCTCGGCGGCGAGGCGGATCATGTTGAAGCTGCCGACCAGGTTGATGTTGATGACACGGGCGAAGTTGGCCAGCTTCTGCGGGCCGTCCTTGTTCAGCACCTTTTCCGCAATGCCGATGCCGGCGCAGTTGATCAGGCCCTGCAGGCTGCCGAAGCCCGATACGGCCCTGGCCACGCAAGCCTGGGCATCGGCCTCGGCAGACACGTCGGTGCGCTGGAAGGCCGCACGCGGGCCGAGCTCGGCCGCAAGCTTTTCGCCGCGCTCGGCGTTGAGGTCGGCGATCACGACATTGGCGCCCCTGGCGTGGAAGGCGCGGACCGTGGCTTCGCCGAGTCCCGAGGCGCCGCCGGTGACGATGAAATTGGAATTTTCGAATTTCATGTTCCGTCCTTTATGTTGCAAAAGCATTTTGTCCGCAGATTTCGCAGATTTACGCAGATTACAGTCTGGTCAAGTGACGCTTTCGATTCATCTGCGTCAATCTGCGAAATCTGCGGATTGAACTTGGATCATTGAACTTAGATCATTGCGTTCAGACGTTCTCGACCAGAATCGCGACGCCCTGGCCGCCGCCGGCGCAGGCCGAGGAAATGCCGAACTGCAGACCGGCTTCCCTGAGTTCGCGCGCCACCGTGGTGGTCAGGCGCACGCCGCTGGCGCCCAGCGGATGGCCGATGGCGATGGCGCCGCCATGCACGTTGGCACGCTCGCGCGCCAGGCCCAGTTCCTTTTCGCAGGCCAGGTACTGGGCGCCGAAGGCTTCGTTGATCTCGACGCGGCCGATCTGGTCCAGCGTCATGCCCTTGCGCGTCAGCAGTGCGCGGATCGCCGGCGCCGGACCGATGCCCATGATTTCGGGCGGCACGCCGACCGCGCAGCCGCCGACCAGCCGCGCCAAGGGCTTTAAACCGTGGGCGCGCACGTAGTCGCCGGAAGCCACCAGCACCGCGCCGGCGCCATCGACGATGGCCGAGCTGTTGCCGCCGGTCTGCACGCCGCCGAAGGCCGGGCGCAGTTTGGCCAGGGTTTCGTAGCTGGTGGCCTTGGCGTGGCCGTCGCGGCTGAAGGATTCGACCTTGCGCGGCAGCTTGAGGCTGCGCGTCTGGTAGCCGGGGAGTTCGAACGTGGCATTCGTCACCGGCACGATCTCGTCGTCGAAATAGCCGGCGGCCTGCGCCGCGACGGCGCGGGCGAAGCTCTGCGCGGCGAAGCGATCCACTTCCTCGCGCGTGATGCCGTAACGCTTGGCCAGGTTCTCCGCCGTGTCGCCCATGCTGGCGCCGGGTGCGGTGTCCTTGGTGGCTTCCCAGAGGAAATCCCTGAACTCGACCTGGCCCATCTTGAAGCCGGCACGATGCGTATAGGCGGCGACGGGATTGCGCGTCATGGATTCGGCGCCGACCGCCAGCACCAGTTTCGCCTTGCCCAGCTTGATGTGGTCGGCGGCGGTGATGATGGTCTCGAAACCGGTGCCGCACAAGCGCTGCACCAGCAGCGCCGGCACGTCGGGATCGACGCCGGAATACAGGCCGATGTGGCGCGGCAGGAAATAGGCGTCGAAGCTGGCCTGCGCCATGTTGCCGCCGATCACGCAGTCGACCTCGGCGGCGGGAATGCCGCTCTTGGCGAACAACGCCTGCGCGGCGTAGATGCCCATGTCGGTCGGCGAAACCTCGGCCAGTTCCTGCATGTAGTCGGCGAAGGGGGTGCGCAGGCCGGCCACCAGCCAGATGTCATCCCAGGCGCTGACGACGGCGCGCGCTTCGGAGGCGGCATACGGATTGCTCACTTCGCGTCCTTCTTGCGGTTGAGGAATTGGCCGATGCGGCCGACCACCTCGGGGCTGGTCTGGGCCACGGCCGCCATCAGCGACTCGACGTAGAGACCGTCGTCGGAGGACATGTTGCTGATGCGCTGGATCGTGGTGACCATGGCGTAGTTGGCCAGCGGCGCGTTCTCGGCGATGCGCCTGGCCAGTTCCTGCGCCTTGGCCAGGCCTTCGCCCTTGCCCACCAGGTAGTGCGACAGACCCAGGGCCTGGCCTTCGTCGGCGTTCAGCATGCGGCCGGTCAGCATCATCTCGGCCATGCGGCCGGGACCGACGATGCGCGCCACGCGCACCGAGGCGCCGCCGCCGACGTAGATGCCATGGCGGCCTTCCGGCAACTGGTAGAGGGTATTCGGCTCGGCGACGCGGACGTGGGTGGAGGTCGCCAGTTCCAGGCCGCCGCCGATCACCGCGCCGTGCAGCACGGCGACCACCGGGATGCCGGTCTGGTGGATCTTGCCGAACACGCGGTGCCAGCCCTGCGAGTGCAGCATGACGCCGGAGGGTTCGCGGTGCTGGTGCTCGGTGAGGTCGAGGCCGGCGCAGAAGTGCTCGCCGGCGCCGGCCAGGATCACCACGCGCGCCTCCTCGGGGCGCGCCTCCCAGGCCTTTTCCAGGGCGTCGAGCAGGCGGTCGCTGATCGCGTTGCGCTTGGCCGGCCGACTCAGCGTGATGGTGTAGATCTGGCCGTCGAGGGAGTGTGTTACGAGTTTGTCGGTCACAAGATGTTCCTCAGATGAAAATGATGCTCGACTCGGGTACGTCGGAATACAGTTCGAGTACGCGGTCGGCGCGGCGGGTCAGCACCGCGCGCTGGTTGATGTAGCCCTTGTCGGTCAGTTCGCCGGCCTCGGACGAGGGCGGCTCGGCCAGCAGCAGCGCCCGCGCCGGATAAGTGGACGAGCCGCCGCCCTGCTGCTTGAGCCGCACCAGGCCTTCGCGCAGGCGCTCCTTGATCGCCGGATGGCCGACCACGACGTCGACCGCCGCGTCGTCGGCGAGGCCGGCAATGCGGCGGCACTCGGCGATGTTGGGAAACACCAGGAAGCCGATGTCGTCGCGGTCGTGGCCGGTGACCACGATGTCCTGCGCCACCGGCGAGAGTGCGCTGATGCCGGCCACGCGCAAGCTACCGACATGCACCCAGGTACCGGAGAGCAGCTTGAAATCCTCGGCAACGCGGCCGTCGAACAGCAGGCCCTGCTCCGGGCGCGCCGGATCGACGAAGGAAACGGCGTCGCCGATCATGTAGAAGCCTTCCTCGTCGAAGGCAGCGCGGGTCAGCTCGGGCTGCTTCCAGTAGCCGGGAAACAGGTTGGGACCCTTGACCCGCACTTCCAGCTTGTCCGCCACCGGCACCAGTTTCAGCGTGGTGCCGGGAATCGGCACGCCGATCACGCCGGAGCGCACGGCCTGGAAGTGGCAGTCGGTGCAGGCCGGCGCGGTCTCGGTCGAGCCCCAGGACGAGAGCATGACGACGGGGTGGCCGAGTTCCATGATGGCCAGGCGTTCCAGTTCGTCCCAGGTGGACTGCGGCAGCGCGGCGCCGGCGTAGAAAATGATCTGCAGGCGGGCGAAGAAGCTCTTGCGCAGTGCGGCGTTGTCGCGCAGTTGCGCCACCAGCAGGCCGTAGGCCAGCGGCACGCTGAAATAGATGGTGGGCGAGACCTCGGTCAGGTTCTTCACCGTCTTCGGCAGCAGCGCCGGCAGCGGCTTGCCGTCGTCGATGTAAAGGCTGCCGCCGAAGCGCAGCACCTTGTTGAAGTTGTGGCTGCCGCCGAAGACGTGGCTCCATGGCAACCAGTCGACGATCACAGGCTTCTGCCGGTTGAGGAAGGGCCAGATCACCGATTTCATCTCGGCGTTGGAGCACATCATGCGCTGCGTCGTAACGACCGCCTTGGGCGCGCCGACCGAGCCGGAGGTAAACAGGAACTTGGCGATGGTATCGGGTGTGATGGCATTGAATGCGACCTTCACCGCCGTTTCGTCGGCGCCGACTCCTGCGATCTCGGCGAAGGGCAGCGTGCCGGCCCGTGCCTGACTGCGGCTGCCGGCGACGATCACCGCGTCATGCAGATCGGATATCGCATTGAGCGCCGGCATGAAGCGTTCGATGCCGTCGGCGAAGATCACGCCGGGGCGCAGCAGTTCGACGTTGGCCTTGAGCTTGGCGAAATCCCTGGAAAGCAGCGAGTTTCCCGGCGAGACCGGACTGACCGGCACGCCGACGTGCAGGCAGGCCAGCATCAGCAGGGCGTGCTCGATGCCGTTGTCGGAGAGCACCAGCACCGGCCGCTCGGGCGAAAGCTTCTGCCCCAGCAGCCAGGTGGCGATGCGCTGGACGCGCGCCAAAGCCTCGCCGTAGCTCACCTTGACCCAGGCATCGTCGGTACCGCGTTCGGCGATCAGGATCGCATCCGGCGTCTCGGCCGCCCAGCGTTCCAGCCACTCGCCGGAACAGCGCGCGTAGTCTGGCAGGGCCAGGGCCGAGCGGAACAGCCGGCTACCGTCGGGCCGGACTTCGAGTATCACGGCCGGATCGACGAACAGTTCGGCGGGCTTGCGGGCAATGTGGCTCATGCGACGTCCTTGCGTTAGCGCGTCCTTGCGGCGCTTACTTGGAAATAACCTTGAAGGCGCCGTTCTGTACCTGTAGCAGCACGCGAGCGCGCCCATCGAAGCCGGAATGGTCGGTCGGGCTCATGTTGAACACGCCATGCACGCCGGCGATTTCCTTTTCGCTCTCGATCGCGTCGCGCAACGCGGCGCGGAACTCCGGAGTGCCCGGCTTGGCCTTCTTCAGCGCGACCGGAATCACCCGCGCGGTGATGGCCCAGGCATCCCACATGTGGCCGCCGAAGGACGACAGCGAACCCTTGCCGAACTTCGCCTCGTAGGCCTTGGCGTACTCGGCGCCGACCTTCTTCGACGGATGCGAATCAGGCAGTTGCTCCCACTCGAGCAGCGGGCCGGCGACAAGGATGCCGCCTTCGACCGACTTGCCGCCATTCTTGAGGAATACCGGCGACGGCGCGCCATGGGTCTGGTAGATCTGACCCTTGTAGCCGCGCTCGGCCAGCGCGGAATGCGCCATCGCCGCCGGGGAACCCGAGGCGACGACGAGTACCGCGTCCGTCTTGGCGGCAAGCAGTTTCAGGGTCTGGCCTGCCACCGATGTGTCGTTGCGGGCAAAGCCCTCGATCGGCCCGAAGGCAATACCGTACTTGCCTGCCATCGATTCCATGGCCTTGATCCAGACCTCGCCGTAGGCGTCGGGATGGTAGCCGAGGAAACCGATGGTCTTGTAGCCCTTCGACTTCGCATGATCGAGCAGCGGCTCGGCCATAAGGCCGATCGGCTGCGGCATGGTGAAGGTCCACTTGAACTTCTCGCCGTCGAGGCGGTTGGGCGCCAGCGCGATCAGCGGCGTCTTGCTGTCCGCCGCCGGTCCCGCCGTCGCCATGACGCCGGGCGTGGTGGTGCCGCTCATCAGCAGGTCCACCTTGTTCTCGGTGAGCAGTTTCGCCACGTTCTTGGCGGTGCTGGTCGGGTCGGATGCATCGTCGAGCACGATCCAGTTGATCTTCTCGCCGGCGATGCTGGTCGGGAACAACTGCGTCGTGTTCTTCTGCGGGCCGCCGAGCACGGCGGCCGGACCGGTGGCGGAAAGGCTGACGCCGATGTTGATATCGGCCAGCGCGGTGCCGGAACCGGCCAGTGCAAGGGCAATCACCAGCGGCTTGAGGGACAGTCGGACTTTCATTTTCATGTGATTCTCCTCTGGACAGTTTGGGTTTTAGTTTTGCTTGGGTCTTGCGGGTGAAAACGCTACAGGGGCGTTGCAGGACTCAGGCGGCAATCGAATGGCTGCCGCCGAGGCCGAGGTAGCTTTCTATCGCACGTGGATCGTCGAGCAAGGTGGCGGTCGCGCGCGGCGCCTTGCCGTAGATCGAATGCTCGAAGAACAGCGCCAGGCCGGCGATCAGCACGGCCGCGATGCCGACGATCCACAACGTCTGGAACTGGATGTGGCTGGCTCCGAGATTGAAGCCGCCGTCGGTAAAGGCCGTTGCGAAACCTTGCCCATCGCTCCTCCGTATCTTGGCGATCCCGCAGTATCGGGTCCGGTGACATCTTGCGTGTCTGGCGAACAGCGGGTGAGGAGCGGATTGTGACGAGCGCGTAAGTCGATGTCAACCTGTTTTATATCGAACCATTAAACCGAACCGCGGCAGGATGGCCGGACAATGCGAACAAAACCGGCTTGTTCGATATAAAATCAATCGACAAACTATTCCAAGGCCACCCGTCCGACCGTAATGCCCGCCAATCGCAAACCCCCTGCCATCGGCTGTCTTGCCAACCACGTCGGCTTTCATTTGCGCCTCGCGCAGTTGACGGTGTTCGAGCACATCGGCAATACGCTCAAGGAAATCGATGTCACCCCGGCGATCTTTTCCGTGCTCGAAGTCCTGCACCAGAATGACGGCATCACCCAGTCGAGGCTGGCCGCGGCGGTCAGGCTGGAACGTTCCTCGGTGGTGCCGCTGCTCGACAAGCTGGCGAAGCGCGGCCTGGTCGAGCGCCGCGCCTCGACCACCGATCGCCGCCACAACCACCTGCACCTGACCGACGCCGGCCGCGAGCTGCTGGCCGAGGCGCTGCGCCGCGCCAGCGCGCACGAGAAGGAAGTGTGCAAGCCCTTCACCATCGCCGAAAAGAAACTGCTGCTGGAACTGCTCGGACGCTTCCGCCGGCCGAAGGCCTGAACAAGCCAAGCCTCAACTCGCGGCGGACAGCAAGCGAGCAACCACGCGGCGCAACCAGCGGTTGCCTTCGTCATGGTGATAGCGTTCGTGCCAGTGCTGCTTGACGTCGTAGTCGGGCAGCGGGAAGGGCACCGGGAGGATGCGAAACGAGCCGCGCCCCTGCAGCACCTCGCCGAGTCGCTGCGGGATGGTCAGCAGCAGGTCGGTATGCTCGACGACGAATGCCGCGCTGAGAAAGCTGGAAATCTTCAGCGCGATGCGGCGCTGGATGCCGAGGCGTGCAATCTCGCGTTCGAGCATGGCCGGCGCCGCGCCGGAGGAACTGACCACCGCATGGTCCTCGGCTTCGAACTGCGCTCGGTCGAGGCTGTCGCCGATGCGCGGATGGTCGCGCCCGACCATGCAGACGAAGCTCTGCAGGAACAGCGTCTGCTGGTGGAAGCCCGCCTCCAGCTGCGGAATGAAGCCCACCGCGAGGTCGGCCTCCCCGCTTTCCAGCAGGCGCGCGGTATCGCTGGTCATCGGGATGATTTCGATGCACACGCCGGGCGCGGTTTCGCGCAGGACTTCCCAAAGCCGCGGCAGCAATACCAGCTGACTGATGTCGGTCATGCAAATGCGGAAGCTCCGCTCGGAGCCGCCCGGATCGAACTCGCCGCGATGCCCGAGCACTTTCTCCAGCGCCCCCAGCACCTCGTATACCGGCTGCACCAGGCCTTCGCTGAAAGGCGTCGGTTCCATGCCGTTCGAGGTGCGCACGAACAGGGGATTGCCGAAATGGTGACGCAACTTGGCCAAGGCCACGCTGACCGCCGGCTGGCCGAGATCGAGCACCTCGGCCGCCGCGGTCACGCTGCGCGTCTTGTAAATCGCGTCGAACACCATCAATAGGCGGATATCCATTGAGTCCATCATCGGCAGCTTTATTCAAATTTCGAATACTTTATATTGAAAATGACGGATTTACGCCGGTTTTTGCCTGGATATATTGGCTTCTCTGAATAAAACATCGATGTGGCACCCACCGGCTTCCACATCGCAACACCGACGAAGGGGCAAAGATGAACAAACTGGGGCGCCTTGAAGACCTACCGGAAGACTACCGCGCAGCGCTGACGGAGAAGAACCTCGTGCCGCTGTGGCCCAGCCTGCGGGCCGTGCTACCGCCCGGCAAGCCGGCGATCAGGACGCGGCCAACCTGCTGGTCCTATCAGGGTTTGCGCCCGCTGCTGATGCGTGCCGGCGAGCTGACCCCGATCGAAAAGGCCGAGCGCCGCGTGCTGGTGCTGGCCAATCCGGGCCACGGCCTGGAAAAGATGCAGGCCAGCGCGACCATCTACCTCGGCATGCAGCTGCTGCAGCCGGGTGAATGGGCGCCGGCCCACCGCCACACCCCCAACGCCGTACGCATGATCGTCGAGGGCGAGGGCGCCTACACCACGGTCGAGGGAGAGAAATGCCCGATGAGCCGCGGTGACCTGATCCTGACGCCGACCGGCATGTGGCATGAGCACGGCCACGATGGCAACGACCCCGTGGTGTGGCTCGACGTGCTCGATCTGCCCATCGTCTATTACTGCGAAGCTTCCTACGTCACCGAAGGCAAGGCGCAGACCGTCACGGCCGAAGGCGGCGAGCAGGACTTCATGCGCGGCGGCGTGGTGCCGGCGCCGATGTTTGTGCGCAGCGGCAAGGCCTTCCCGATGCTGCGCTATCCCTGGGTCGATGTGCGCCGCACGCTGGAAACCATGGCCGCCCGGCGGCCGGAACTCGAAGCGGTGCAGGTGGCCTACGTCAACCCCGAGAACGGCCACGACTGCCAGCGCATCCTCGGCTACTCGGCGCTGATGCTGCGCCCCGGCGAACGCCTGGCGATGCCGGCGCGCTCCACCGCGATGGTGTTCCACCAGATCGAGGGTGCCGCCGCCGTCAGCGCCGCCGGCGCCGACTTCAGGCTCGATGCCGCCGATACCTGCTGCATCCCCGGCTACACGCCGATCACGCTGGCCAACCGCTCAAGCAAGCACCCGGCCTTCATTTTCATCGCCGACGACGCGCCGCTGCAGAAGAAGCTCGGCGTCTACGAAGTCCGCAACTGAGAACCCACGACATGTCCGCCCCCAACTACGCATTCGCCCCTCCCGCCACGCCATCGCTGCCGGTGGCCGGCACCAGCGCCCGCTTCCCGGTCAGGCGCATCTTCTGTGTCGGTCGCAATTACCACGCCCATGCCATTGAAATGGGCCGTCCGGTGGACAAGGCAAGCATGAAGCCCTTCTACTTCACCAAGTCGCCCTCGACCCTGGTCGAGTCCGGCGCCACCGTGCCCTACCCGGCCGGCACCACCAGCTACCACTACGAAATGGAACTGGTCGTCGCGATCGGCGCGCAGGGATTCCGCCTCACCGAAGCCGACGCCCAACCTATGATCTTCGGCTATGCCGCCGGCCTCGATATGACGCGGCGCGACCTGCAACTGGTGGCGCGCGACCAGGGACGGCCGTGGGACCTGGGCAAGGATTTCGAGCGGTCGGCGGTGTGCAGCGCCATCCTGCCGATCAGCGACCTCGGCGTGCTGGCGAGCGGTGCCATCACGTTGCAGGTCAACGGCGATACGAAGCAGAGCGCCGACCTTTCCCAACTGATCTGGAACATTCCGGAACTGCTGGCCGACCTTTCGCAGTTCTATCACCTGGAACCCGGCGACATCATCTACACCGGCACACCCGAAGGCGTCGGCGCGGTCAAGCCGGGCGATCACATCAGCGGCCACATCGAAGACGTCGGCGATGTCACACTCGACGTCGGCCAGCCCGAATAGGAGGGAGTTGCAATGCCCGAACAGTTTCCCGTACTCGTCGCCGGCGGCGGCATCGGCGGCCTTGCCGCGGCGCTGGCGCTGGTGCGCCAGGGCTTCAGCGTCAAGGTTCTGGAGCAGTCGCCGCAAATCGGCGAAATCGGCGCCGGCATCCAGCTCGGCCCCAACGCCTTCCACGCCTTCGACGCGCTGGGCGTCGGCGAGAAGGCCCGCAGCCGCGCGGTCTATACCGACTACATGATCATGCACGACGCGCTCGACGAGTATGTCGTCGGCCGCATTCCCACCGGAGAGGCCTTCCGCCGGCGTTTCGGCAATCCCTACGCGGTGATCCACCGCGTCGATGTGCACACCTCGCTGCTGGAAGGCGCGCTGGAAACCGGGCGCGTCGAATTCCAAACATCCACCCGCGTCGAACGCGTCGAACAGGATGCCGACAGCGTCACCGTGATCGACCAGCACGACCAGTCCCACCGCGGCCTGGCGCTGATCGGCGCCGACGGCGTGAAGTCGGTGGTGCGCGCCCAGTATGTCAATGACCCGCCGCGCGTAACCGGCCACGTCGTGTATCGCGCCGTGGTGGACAAACAGGACTTCCCCGTCGACCTGCAATGGAATGCAGCCAGCATCTGGGTCGGCCCCAACTGCCATCTGGTGCACTACCCGCTGCGCGGCGGCGAGCAGTACAACGTGGTGGTGACCTTCCACAGCCGCCAGCAGGAGGAATGGGGGGTCACCGAAGGCAGCAAGGACGAGGTGCAGAGCTACTTCCAGGGCATCTGCCCGCGCGCGCGCCAGTTGATCGACCTGCCGAAATCCTGGAAGCGCTGGGCCACGGCCGACCGCGAGCCGATAGCGCAATGGACCTACGGCCGCGCCACGCTGCTGGGCGACGCCGCGCATCCGACCACGCAGTACATGGCGCAGGGCGCCTGCATGGCGCTGGAAGACGCAGTCACTTTGGGCGAGGCGCTGCGGGTGAATGCCAACGACTTCGCCAAGGCCTTCGAGCTTTACCAGCGCTCGCGCGTCGCGCGCACCGCGCGCATCGTGCTCTCCTCGCGCGAGATGGGGCGCATCTACCACGCCAAGGGCGTCGAGCGCCTGGTGCGCAACGACCTCTGGAAAGGCCGCACGCCGGAGCGCTTCTACGACGCCATGGAATGGCTCTACGGCTGGAACGTCGACAATTGCCTAGCCGACTGAACACGGACAACGCGATGCAGCTCTACAACTTCTTCCGCAGCGGCACCTCGCACCGTCTGCGCATCGCGCTGAAGCTGAAGGGGCTGGCCTACGAGTATGTCGCGGTCGACCTGCGCAGCGAGAAACATCTCGGTGCGGCCTTCAAGGCCCTCAATCCGCAAGGCCTGGTGCCGGCGCTGGCCGATCACGGACGGGTGCTGACGCAGTCGCCGGCAATCATCGAATGGCTGGAAGAGCGCTACCCGACTCCACCGCTGCTGCCGGCGGGCCATGACGACCGGGCGCGGGTAAGGGCGATGGCGGCGATCGTCGGCTGCGACATCCATCCGCTCAACAATCGACGCATCCTCGAATACCTGCGCAAGACCCTCGGCTGCGACGAAGCCGCGGTCAACACCTGGTGCGCCACCTGGATCTCGGCCGGCTTCGCGGCGCTCGAAGCCATGCTGGCGGCCGACCGGCAGCGCGGCGACTTCTGCTTCGGCAAGACGCCGACGCTGGCCGATGTCTACCTGGTGCCGCAAGTGGAAAGCGCGCGGCGCTTCAATGTCGAACTCGCGCCCTACCCGCAGATCCTCGCAGTCGACCGGGCCTGCGGCGAAATCGACGCCTTCCGCAGCGCGGCTCCGGCCCTGCAGCCTGATGCACCGCAGGCATGACGCATGCGGCTTAACCGGCCGCTACAGCACTTGCCGCGCGCGCCAGGCATTTGCGATAGCGCTCATCCACCCGGTTGGCGAACCATTCCGTGGTCAGCTTGCGCGTGATCTTCGGACTCTGCAGCACGATGCGCGGCAGCAGCGCGCGCGGCACCGGCTGCCGCTCCAACCGGTCGGCCAGCTCGAAGACGCGCTGGTAGAGCGTGCTGCGCTCGAAGGCCAGGCTGTCGCCCTGCTCCAGCGCCTGGCGAATCGCGCCATGACTCAGATCGAGGCGCCTGGCGATGGATCGCGCCGCCAGCTCGGTGCTGCCCGGCTTGCCCTGATCGTCATCGCCATGGCGCACCAGGTCGCCGTCGAGATCGAGCGGAATACCCGACGCGATGCTCACCGCGTTCTGGAACGCCGCGTTGCGACTGGCATAGCGACCGGCATTGAAGTCGGCAAAACGATAGAGGTGATTGTCGTAGGCCGCCGGATAGCCGAGCAGGTGGGCGATGCCGAAATACAGGCCGCCGCGCCGCGAAAACACCTCGTGGCGGATCGAGTCCGTCACCGGATAGGGATAGCTGCGCTCCTGCGCGTGGCGTTCGGCAAAGGCGATGCTGACCTGCATCGGCCCGCCGGTGCGCACCGGATTCCAGCCGGCGAACAGGCGCTTGCCCAAAGGCACGCGATCGATCAGGTCCTCGAAAATCAGGCTCAGTTCCTTTTCGCTCTTCACTGCATCGATACGCTCGGCATAGCTCCTGCCGTTCGACGACGGCAGCTTGAGCGCAAGGTGCACCGCCGGCGCCGGAATGCCGAGGCGCTCGGCGCGGCGGTCGATTTCGCCCCAGGCGATCTGTCCGAGTTTCGGCACCGCCGGGTCGGCACGGTAGCTCGACTCCTGCTCGGTCACCGCCAGCACGGCGCAGATGTTCGCCGCATTCGGTACGATTTCCAGCGCGGCCAAAGCAGCGTAGATATCCACCGCCCAGCCCGCACGGTCCGGCGTATTGGCCGGCATCAGGCCGGCGATCTGCGCCCGCACGTCAGCCGGCCGCTGCGGCACCGCCTCACGCAATAGCCCATCGCCAGCGCAAGCCGCAAGCAGCGCAGCGCACAGCACGGCCAACCCGATGCCGGCACGGGATGTTTTTGGATTGGACCCGGAAAATGGGTTCATGTACGAAGCGCCCAATGACAGTTCCGGTCGACTTTAGGGCAAATCGGGGCCGAATGGCTTGTGCCGGATCCGCAAATGGGAGCTCTCGATCCGAAATGACGATCTGGCCGTGCTGCGCGATGGCCGCAATAAGAAATGCCGCGGTACGGGGACTATCGGCCAGAGGACTAAACCGCTCGCACGGTAAGAGGTAGCGACTGGATTCGCAGGTCCTCGCATGAGGCAAACATGAGTCTTTCCTCCCGCACGACTCGGAACAGCGTGCAGGCAATAGTCGGCGCTGGTGACACGGCGATCCTACCGCCCGCTGCGGCAATTCGCCGCGCGACGGCTCACGCCGCCAGGGGCATCAGCGGTACCGGCTTGCGGATCAGACGCGAAAAGTCGTTGCGCTCGATCAGGCCGCGCAGGAAATCGAGGTTGCGCTGCATCGAATGCGCATAGGGGTCGTCGCCGCCGAAGTGCGCGGCGATGTAGCGATAGGCCTTGCTGAACTCCCCGTCAAGGCGCGGCCGGACCAGGTGCTCGTAGAAGCCGGGAGTCTTGCGCAGCAGGTCTTCGGGCGTCGGGTAGAGGATCACGACTTCGCCGCTGGGCGAGGTGGTGCGGTCCGCGCCCGCGGCCACGAATTCCTTGAACAGGAAGTAGCGGCAGCGCTCGAGATAATAGCGGCCGGCGAGCTGGCTGACCAGATCCGAGGTACCCAGCATCTTGCCCAGATCGACCAGCCGCGGAGGCAGGCCATCGAGAATCTCGCAGGCGCATTTGGCGAAATTGGTGGTGTGGATCAGTTCGGCCAGTTCGGCGTGACGGGCCAGCGGCCCGGCGGCGAGATAGGCGCGCATGAAGTCCACGCTGCGCTGTTCGTGTTCGCGAATCAGGCAGGCGCCGTTGATGCCGGCTTCGGACAGGCGGCGAATGAAGCCGACGTCGTGAAACAGCGCCAGCAGCACGCCCAGGGTGGCGAGTTCCGCGCCCAGCGCCGGCCCCTCGCCGCCGTGTACCGCTTCGTAGCCATCGACCATGCGCGCCATGGTCAGGGCCGTGCTCATCGAGTGCCGCAGATCGTGGTAAGGCGTGTCGCAGGGCAGCAGCCCGGGCATGCGTCCCCAGAAAATATTCTCAATATCGAGAAAACCGTCGCGCAGAAGGACTTCGTCGAAGTCCGCATAGCGCTTGCCCAGAATGGCGCAAATGGTAGCCGCGACGGCTCCCGGACTGGCCATATTCACCGTGCCCGTGACATCGCTTTGATTGATGTCGAAGAGCGTGGAATTCTGGTGCGAGATGCCGCTATGCGGCTGAAACAGGGAGTCCATGATATTGCTGTTCCTCAACAAATCGGCCAAGAGTCCGGCTGGATTGCCAAAGTATCCGAACTCCGGCCTGCCTAGTCAATCGGGGTTCCCTTAGGATCCGGTTCGCTCATGAAACGCCTGTCCATCGCCAGCGGGCCGGCCCCTGTGACGGAAATTCAGTGCAAGATCCACGCCAGGGTCAGGGGGATGATCAGCAGCGAAGCCGTGTTGCCGATCAGGACCATCGAGGCGACGCGCTCGGGTTCCTGGTGGTAACGCTCGGCGAAGATGTAGTTGAGCACGGCCGGCGGCAATGCCCCGAACAGGATCAGCATCGCGGCATCGCGCCCGGTCAGGCCCAGCACCTGGTTCATCAGCAGCGCCACCAGCACGCCGGCGATCGGCGTGGTCAGGGCGCCGACGATGCTGATTTTCCAGTCGGCATGGCGGCTGTCGGTGAGGCGCACGCCGAGCGAAAACAGCAACAGCGGAATCGACACGTCGCCCAGCATCTTGATCCCCAGCCACAGCGGTTGCCACAGCGGGAAATGCAGCACGCTGACCGCCAGGCCGGCCAGCGCCGCGGCGATCACCGGCACCCGCCACAGGTTCCACAACCTGGCGCGGTGGTCGAGCATCCAGGTACCGAGCGAGTAGTGCAGGAAGTTCTCGACGAAGAACAGCACCACGGCGGCCGGCAGCGCGGCTTCGCCGAAGGCCAGCACCGCCAGCGGCAGGCCCATGTTGCCGGAATTCTTGAACATCATCGGCGGCACGAAGGTGTTGTTCGCCACGCCCAGCAGGCGTGCCACCGGCCAGGCCAGCAGGCCGGTGCCGAGCACCACCGCGGTGGCGCCGAACAGCAGCGGCAGGTTCTGCGCGATGTCGAAGGACTTCGATGCGAGCGCGGCGAACACCAGCGCCGGGACGAAGATGTCCATGTTGAGCTGGTTGGCGAAGGCCATGTCGGGCTTCTTCCAGCGCCCGTAGGCATAGCCGACCGCGACCACCGCGTAGATCGGGAAGACGATCGCGGCGATGCGCTCGAACATCAGAGCACGTAGCGCGAAAGGTCTTCGTTCTTCGCCAGTTCGCCGAGCTTGGCGTCGACGTAGGCGCCGTCGAGCAGGAGTTTCTCGCCACCGCGCCTGCCGGCGTCGAAAGAGATTTCCTCGAGCAGTTTTTCCATCACCGTGTAGAGCCGGCGCGCGCCGATGTTCTCGGTCTTCTCGTTGACCTGGAAGGCGATCTCAGCCAGGCGCTGGATGCCGTCGGCGGCGAACTCCAGCGTCACGCCTTCGGTCGCCAGCAGCGCCTGGTACTGCCGCGTCAGGCAGGCGTCGGTCTGCGTCAGGATGCGCTCGAAATCATCGACAGAAAGGGAGTCCAGTTCGACGCGGATCGGGAAGCGGCCCTGCAGTTCGGGGATCAGGTCGGAGGGCTTGGCCAGATGGAAAGCGCCGCTGGCGATGAACAGGATGTGGTCGGTCTTGATCATGCCGTACTTGGTCGACACCGTGGTGCCTTCGACCAGCGGCAGCAGGTCGCGCTGCACGCCCTGGCGCGAGACCTCGGCGCCGTGCGCCTCGGAGCGCGAAGCGATCTTGTCTATTTCGTCGAGGAAGACGATGCCGTTCTGCTCGACGTTCTTCAGCGCCGCGGTCTTGATTTCCTCGTCGTTGATCAGGCGCGCGGCTTCCTCGTCGGCCAGCGATTTCATCGCCTCGGCAATCTTCATCCTGCGCTGCCGCTTCTTGCCGCCGCCGATGTTCTGGAACATGCCCTGGATCTGCTGGGTCAGGTCTTCCATGCCGGGCGGGGCGAAGATCTCCATGCTGGCCTGGGGTGCGGCGACTTCGATCTCGATTTCCTTGTCGTCGAGCTCGCCTTCGCGCAGCTTCTTGCGGAATTTCTGGCGCGTGCCTGAATCCTCGCTCGGCGTATCACCAGGGCTGACTCTTGCGGGCGGCAGCAGCACGTCGAGCACGCGGTCCTCGGCGGCATCCATGGCGCGGTCGCGCACGATGCGCATGGCCTCTTCGCGCGCATTCTTGATCGCGGTCTCCGCCAGGTCGCGGATGATGGTGTCGACGTCGCGGCCGACGTAACCGACTTCGGTGAACTTGGTCGCCTCGATCTTGATGAAGGGCGCATTGGCCAGCCGCGCCAGGCGCCGCGCGATCTCGGTCTTGCCGACGCCGGTGGGGCCGATCATCAGGATGTTCTTCGGCGTAATCTCGGTGCGCAAGGGCTCTGCGACTTGCATGCGGCGCCAGCGGTTGCGCAGTGCGATGGCCACCGCGCGCTTGGCGCGCGACTGGCCGACGATGTTCTTGTCGAGTTCGGAAACGATTTCGGCCGGCGTCATCTGCGTCATTCCAGCACCTCGATGACGTGGTTCTGATTCGTGTAGATGCACAGGTCGCCGGCGATTTCGAGCGACTTCCTGACGATCTCGGCCGGGGCCAGCGCGGTGTTCTCCAGCAGCGCGCGCGCCGCCGACTGCGCGTAGGCGCCGCCGCTGCCGATGGCGACGATGCCGTATTCGGGCTCCAGCACGTCGCCGTTGCCGGTGATGATCAGCGAATGTTCGCTGTCGGCGACCGAGAGCATGGCTTCCAGCCGGCGCAGCGCGCGGTCGGTGCGCCAATCCTTGGCCAGCTCCACCGCGGCGCGCAGTAGGTTGCCCTGGTACTGCTCGAGTTTGGCCTCGAAACGCTCGAACAGCGTGAAGGCATCCGCCGTGCCGCCGGCAAAGCCGGCCAGGATGCGTTCGTTGTACAGCCGTCGCACCTTGCGCGCGGTGGCCTTGACCACGACGTTGCCGAGCGTGACCTGGCCGTCGCCGCCCAGCGCCACGCTGTTGCCGCGGCGCACGGAGAGGATGGTGGTGCCGTGATATTGCTCCATGGAATTCCTTGGCTTGAAAGGTCTGAATCAGACGACCCGGGAACGCAGCTCGACGACTTTCGCGAAGCCCAGCGTTTCCAGGAATGCGGCGACCATCGTGCTCAGGCCGACGATGCGCAGCTTCCTGCCGCCGGCGCTGAGGCGCGTCAGCGTTTCGAGCAGGGCCCGCGCGCTGGCGCCATCGATGCGCACCAGTTTGCGTGCGTCGATGTCGTATTCATCGCGCCCCGCCACTGCCGTTTCGAGCGGCGCAAATTCGGCCGCGCTGGCGCCCAGCAACTGCCCTTGCAGGCTGAAGCCTTCCGTCCTCGATGTCTGCCGCGACGTATCCGGCGCCTCGTCGTGCCGCTCCGGCAGGGCTACCCATGATGGCGGCGACACCTCGAAGGTGATCGCATAGTTCACCGCGGCTTCCTCGAACGCGTCCTGGCGGAAAACCTGCTGATAGAGTTCGAGCAGCAGCAGCCACATGGATTCATGTTCACGCTCGCCGGGCACCAGTTTCGCCGCCAGGATCTGCGCCAGGTGCTCCGGACTGCCGAACATGAATTCCTTCTTGGCCCGCTTCAGGGCGGCAATCCCGCGCAACAGCAAGGTGGCGCCGCTGTCATCGGCATCGGTCAGCTTGGCCACGTCCATGCGCACCAGGGTGCTGGTCGCGGCGAGTTTCATGGTCTGCTTGAGCACTTCGCCGACGCCGGCATTCAGCACTCCGCTCAGGGAGATATGGGCACGCCCGCCGGTGGTCTCGGCAATGGTGTTCTCGTCTTCGGTCGCGGCGCTCCAGGCCGGCGGCGATTTTTCGAAGCGGCGGGCGAAGGTCAGCGCCAGCGCGTCGAAGGCCGGACGGCGGCCGAGCACCTGCAGCAGATCGAACAAGCCGCCCCAGGCACGCAACTCGTATTCGCCGAGGTCTTCACCGCTCTTGATCGCCGACTCCAGGCGGCGCATGGCATCCATTTCCTTGCCGGCGGCATACAACTCGGCGGCCTTCACCAGGGCCGGCGGCAGCACCGGGCGCGGCGGGGGCGGCGGGGGCGGGGGCGGTTCGGGCGGAGGCGGCGGAATTTCAGGCGCAGGAGACTGCTCCGGCTTCGTGTCGAACGCGCCGGGCACCGTGAAATCGAGGGACATCAGATCGTCGTCTTCGTCTGCCACGAATATGAAACGATATGCATTTAGTTGGAGGCCGGACAGTATAACGCGGGGCCCCGACGCCTGAAGAGGAACAAACCCGCAAATGCCGCAAGGCAGAGGCAACAAACCACAGTCGCCCCGGCCGGCAGATCGGCATGCAGCGACAGGCCGAGACCGATCGCATAGCCGGCAGCGCCCGTCAGGTAGCCGGCGACGATGCGGCGCCGGCCGTCAAGGGCGCGGGTCGCCACGGCCGGCGCGATCAGGCTGGCGAACACCAGCAGGACGCCGACCAGCTGCACCGAGGCCGTCACCGTGACCGCGAACAGCAGATAGAAGCCCAGCCGCGGCCAGCGTTGCGCCGGGCCGAACCACAAGGCCAGGACGCCGATGTAGAGCACCGCCACCGGCAGCAGTTGCTGCCAGCTCACCCACAGCAGCTGGCCGGCCAGCAGGTCGCGCAGATGCTCGCCGCCATGCGGATGGTGCGCCAGCAGCAGGATGCCGGCAGCGGCGGCGAAGACGAAGACCAGGCCGATCAGCGCTTCCTGGATGTCCGGCCAGCGCCGCTCGCACCATGTCAGCAGCAGCGCCCCGACGCCGGCCGCAACCGCGGCGGCGAGTTGCGCCCCGAGACCGCGCGGCCCGAAACCGTGCAGCAGGGCGTCGAGATCGGTCAGGCTGGCGGCGACCGCGCCCAGCGCCGCCACCTGGGCGATCGCCAGGTCGATGAAAATGATGCCCCGCCGCAGCACGTCGATGCCCAGCACGACGTGGGTCGCCAGCACCAGCAGGCCGGCGGCGAAGGGAACGGCGAGCAGGGTCCAGTCGAGCGTGTTCATGCTCATTTGACCGCCAGCAGGCGCGCCAGCGTGTCGTCGAACAGGCTGGTCAGATCCTTCGCCGCATCGTTGCCGCCGACCGTGAAGGGCAGCACCACGACCGGCGTGCCGCTGTTGGCGGCGAACCAGTCGCTGGCCCGGCTGCCTTCCCACACCGCGCGCAGCACCCAGAGCGGCTTCTGGCCGCGCACCTGCTGCAGCACGCGCGACAGATGCGCGGCCGAGGCCTCGACCCCGGGCTTGGGTTCCAGCGTCGCCACCTCCTTGAGGCCCAGCCAGTCGAGCAGGTAGGAGAAGGACTTGTGCTGCACCACCACCGGCTGCCCGCGCAGGGCCGCCGCCTGCCGCTCCCAGCGCGCCAGATGGGCGCGCCAGCGCGCAGCGAACGCGGCGTGGCCGGCCTGGTAGACCGCGGCATGAGCCGGGTCGAGCTGCGCCAGGCGCGCCGCCAGCGCCGCGCCGACCTGCAGATAGACGCGCGGATCGGTATTGATGTGCGGATTGCCGCCGGCATGGACGTCGCCGTCGGCGCGATCCGGCTGCGCCGGAATTTCCAGCATCCTGACCTGCGCCGCGGCCTCGAAATAGCCCGGCTGGCCACTCTGGATGCGGGGATTGCCCGATTCGCGCTGCACCACCGGCAGCCAGCCGCTTTCCAGTTCGGCGCCGGTGGCGATCAGCAGGTCGGCACTGCGCGCGCGCGCGACCAGCGAGGGCCGCGCTTCGATGCGGTGCGGGTCCTGCAGCGCCGTGGTCACCGCGGCGACCTTGATTTTGTCGCCGGCGATTTCCTGCGCCAGCGCCGCCCACTCGGGCACCGTGGTCAGCACATTCAGCGCCGCCTGTGCCGGCAGGGCCAGCAGGGTGGCAATCACCATCATGAAAATTCGCATCGCGGTCTCCTAGAATTTGTGGGCGCCGTGCGCGCCGATGCTCATCACATATTGCAGCCAGAGCTGCTGGTCGACCCGGCCCGGGCCGCGCGAGCTGTCGCGGGCGAACTGCAGGCGCAGGCGGGCGAACTCGGACGAGGCGTAGTCCAGCATCACGGTATTGCGCTGCGGCTTCCAGACCGCGAGTTGCGGCAGGTCCGTCGCGACCAGCGCCGGGCCAAGGCTGGTGGTTCCGGAATCGAGCCGGTCGTGGCGGTAGCCGAGCCGCCAGCGCGGCATGAACTGCCACACGCCCTGCAGGTAGTAGCCGGACTGGCTGGAGCGGTAGCTGTCGGCGAGTCCCGCCGCGCCGCCGCAGGCGCCGCTGGCGTCGCGTTCGGCGCAGCTCAGGCTGCCGGTTTCATTGCGGCGGAAGTACTCGGCCTGCAGCTTGAAATTGCGCTCGGCCGGATTGCCGTTGGGCGCCCATTTCCAGACAAAGTCGGCGCCGGCGGTGCGGCTCCTGCCGGCGAAGCTGACGCGGGTGGCGAGGCCGGCGGCGTCGACGCCGTCGTAGGCGCGCGCGCCGGGGTCGGTGGCGACATACGACAGGCCGGCACGCCAGTTGTGGGCGATGCCGACGTCGCCGCCGGTGCGCATGAAGGCCGCACCCAGCGCCGAACCGCCCTTGTTGCGGGCGCCGCCCGGGAAGCCGTCGTCGCGACCGGCTTCGAGGCCGAGTTCGAGCCAGGTTACGGTCGGCGCAAGCCATTTGAGCTGCAGGCCTTCGGCGCTCAGCTTGTTGCCGAAGAACACCGTATAGGCCAACGGCGCGTCGGCGAAGTCCCAGACATGCGGATGGCGTTCGTTGTGGTAGCCGATGCCGGACAGGAAACGCCCGCCCTTGAGCGTGAAGCCGGCACCGAGGCCCAGGGTCTGGAAATAGGCTTCCTCCAGCTCGACGGTGTTGTCCGGCGTCAGCGCCAGATTCAGATAGCCGCGGAAATTCGGATCGACGTTGGCGGCCAGCGTGAGCTCGGTTTCCTGCGCCGTGAAGCCGCGCCGGCGCGGCGGTCCGACTTCCTCAGGGGCACCGGGCGGAACGAAGCCCTGCAGGGTCCAGCTTGCCGGGTCGATTCGGGTGGAGGTCAGCGCACCCTGCAGGTTGAGCCCGATCTCGGGATTGAAGCTGGCGGCACGAGTCGCGGGTGCCGCGGCCGAAGTTTGCGCGCGGCCGGTCTCGGCCTGCGTCAGGCGCTGTTCCAGCGCATCGATGCGCTGTTCGTAGGACTTCCTCATCTGCGCGATTTCCTCGCGCAGGGCTTGCAGGTCGGCATCGGCGGCCGCGGCGGGAAAATTCGCCAGCACGCCACAGGCGGCCAGCACGGAAACGGAAATGCGGTTCATGTTCGCTCCAGAGCAAATGACAGGAAGCGCCGCCCGGCACAGGCCGGCGGCGCAGCAGAACGTCAAGCGGTCTTAGAAGTTATCCGTAAATAATGTTTATCTTGAGGTGGACCTTGCGGAACGCAATGATGGCGGCGGCGAGATGATTGAGGGCAAGGAAACTGCGCTCCAGTTTCTCGTACCGTACCAGGAGCTTGCGAAAGCGGTTAAACCAGCTATGACAGACTTCGACCACCCAGCGGCGGGCT
>JAPTVL010000503.1 GCA_028065725.1 Betaproteobacteria bacterium | reverse complement strand
CTCGCGGGCGAACCGAAGCAGCTGGGGCTCGCGCGCCACCTCCTCGACGTGGTTGGGGCCGAACTCCGCGAGGCGCCGCTGCGCCTCGGCGACGGCCAGCCCGGTGGCCGCCGTATGCAGGCTGGCGAGGGATTGCTCGGCGGTAAGGCTCTGGATGTGCACGGGGAATGGAGTTCGGCGTCTGCTTATCCAGCATAGTGCAGCAGCCAGCGGGCGCACCTCTCAATGCATCTCTTGCATGGACCGAAGACAAAGGGATAGGGGATCTTGAATTAGCCGGATGCGGGTCTAAATTGAGTGTGTAGCCGTGATAGCGGCTCAAGCGTGTATTCAAAAATCATTTGTTTACAGGAGTAAAAACATGGCAAACCTCACCCGTTACGACCCCTTCAATCTCGCCCGTACCGACCCGTTCGGCGACTTGGACGATCTGTTCAAGGGTTTCTTCATGCGCCCCGTTCTCTTGGAGGGCCAGCCGCAGATGCAGATCAAGATGGACGTGAAGGAGGATGACAATGCCTATACCGTGCACGCCGACATCCCCGGCGTGAAGAAGGAAGACATTCACGTCAGCATCGAAGGCAACCAGGTTTCGATCAGTGCCGAAACCAGGACGGAGAAGGAAGAGAAAAAGGGCGAAAAAGTGCTGCGTTCCGAGCGTTATTACGGCAAGGTGGCACGCAGCTTCACCCTGGCGCACGATGTGGACGAAGCCAAATCCCAGGCCAAGTACACCGACGGCGTGCTGGAACTGACGCTGCCGAAAAAGCCGGCCACCGCCGGCAGGAAGCTGGCAATCCAGTAATTCCTGATCGCATCGGAGACAGGGCGGCGTCCGCTGGCGGGCGCCGCCCTTTTCATGTCAGGCGCCGGACCGTGACGGGATGTGGCATCCGTCTCGAGCCAGGCTACGATTCAGATTCCCCTCCCGTTTCCCCTACCGGATCGCGCCATGGAAATTCTGCTCTTGACCGCACTGATCGTGCTGAACGGCGTGTTCGCCATGTCCGAGATCGCACTGGTGACGGCACGGCGCGCGCGCCTGGCGCGCTTGGCCGACGAGGGCAGCGCTTCGGCCGCGGTCGCCATGGAACTGCATGACGACCCGACGCGTTTCCTGTCGACGGTTCAGGTCGGCATCACCTCGATCGGCATCCTCAACGGCATCATCGGCGAGGCCGTGCTGGCGGGGCCGCTGGCGCGCTGGCTGCAGACGCTGGGGGCGCCGGTCGAGGCAAGCCAACTCACCGCCACGGCGCTGGTGGTGATCATCATCACCTATGTCACGATCGTGATCGGCGAACTGGTGCCCAAGCGCATCGGCCAGCTCGATCCCGAGCGCATCGCCTGCAGGCTCGCGCGGCCGATGCAGTGGCTGGCCGAACTGACGCGGCCCTTCGTTCGCCTGCTGTCGCTGTCGACCGATGCGATGCTGCACCTGCTGGGCAGGCAGCCGTCCGCCCGGCAGGACATCATCGAGGAGAAAATCCATGCCCTGCTGCAGGAAGCCTCGGAGTCCGGCGCGATCGAACTGCAGGAACGCGAAATGGTGCGCAACGTGTTCCGCCTCGACGACCGCCCCGTCGAATCGCTGATGACGCCGCGCGCCGACATCGTCTTTCTCGATACCACGCTGCCGCTGGAAGAGAATCTGCGGCGCGTGGCCGCGTCGGAGCACGCGTGCTTTCCGGTCTGCCGAAATGGGCTCGACGACGTGCCGGGCATCCTCAACGCCAAGCAGCTGCTCGACGCGATGCCGTCCGGCGCCCCGCCCAGCCTCACCAACTCGCTGCAGCCGGCCGTCTATATGCCCGAACGCCACAGCGGACTCGACCTGCTCGAGCAGTTCCACGCAACCGGCACCCACCTCATGCTGGTCATCGACGAATACGGCGAGATCAACGGCCTGGTCACCCTGGCCGACGTGCTGCAGGCGCTCACCGGAGAATTCAGGCCGCGCGGCCTGAAGGATGCCTGGGCCGTGCAGCGCAACGACGGCTCATGGCTGCTCGATGGCCTGATTCCCCTTCCCGAACTGATGGACAAGCTCGGGCTGAAAAACGTGCCGGAAGCAGGCAAGCGCCGTTATCACACGCTGAGTGGCCTGGTGATGTGGCTGTCCGGGAAGCTGCCGCAGACCGGCGATGTGCTGGTCTGGGAAAACTGGCGCTTCGAAGTGGTCGACCTCGACGGCAAGCGCATCGACAAGATCCTCGCCACGCCGATTCCTGCCGAGCCGGGCCACCCCGACATCGAGCCGCCGCCCGAAACACACTAGACATTTTCCGCTTGGCACACAGTCTGCCGCCTCAAGTTCCCCGGTGCACGCTGAGCAACACGTTCTGTTTTAATCTTCAAAAGGAAACCGGTTATGAAAAGCGTTCTTCAAGTTGCAGTCCTCACTTCCCTGCTCGCCTCGTTCTCGGCATTTGCCCACCACCCTGCCGAAGACATCGTCGATGAAGACATCTATCTGATGATCGATGCCAATGTGGCGGACACCCCGCATGCCGACCTGGATTTCTCCAGCATGGGGCGTTAAGCCCAGCAGCAAACCGGGCTAGCCGCAGTAGACGCAGCCCGAGTCGTGGGTTTCCATCACCCTGACCGCGCTCAGACCGGGCAGCGCGGGCTTGATCTGCTGCCACAGCCACACCGCCAGGTTTTCGCTGGTGGGGTTTTCCAGCCCGGCGATGTCGTTCAGATTACGATGATCGAGCGCGACATGGATCGGCCGCCAGGCCGACTCGATGTCGGCGAAGTCGAGCACCCAGCCGAGCGTGGGATCGATCTCACCTCTGACCGTGAGCTCGACCCTGAACGAATGGCCGTGCAGGCGCGAGCAGGGATGGGTGTCAGGCAGCGCGGGCAGGCGCCGCGCGCATTGCAGGTGGAAGATGCGGAAGATGTCCATGCGGCATTCTCGCGCAAGTCATCCATGCTGGCTATGCATGATGCGAACGAACTTCGCTCCGCCAGAAAGCGCAAGATGGCCTGCAAGGGGCACCCGCCAGCCGGGCCCTGAGGGCCGTTCAACCCTGACAGCACCCTTCCTGTTTGCTGCCCGCCTGTATCGGCGGACACGGCACCGTGCCGTAGGAGCAGAACACGCAACAGTCTCCCGGCAGGGGCATCAACACCACTTGACATGCCTCGCACTCGTAATACCACTGGCAGGCGTCGGTGGGCATGATTTCGGTCTTGACGTGGCCACAGAGAGGACAGGTCAGGGTGGATTCGAGGGTGATGGTGCTCATCGGGCCGCGCCTTTGACGGACGAGGGGTAGCCGGCATCGGCCGTGGCGCGGGTCAGTTTCGCCACATCGGTTTTGGCGTCGTCGAAGGTGACGGTTGCCTGTCGTTTTTCATAGTCGATTTCGGCCTTGCCGACACCGTCCACTTTGCCCAGCGCCTTCTTGACCGTGATCGGACAGGCCGCGCACGTCATCCCCGGCACGGTCAGGGTGACGGTCTGTTGCGCCGCCAAAGCGGAGGTTGCGAGGACAGCGAGCAGTGCCGCCAGCGTGATGCGTGATGTCATGTCGGGCTCTTTCAGTAGAACAGCGATGCGTACCAGGGGAAAGCCAGCAGGAACAGCAGGGGGGCCGCCAACCAGAAGATGAGGCGCTGGCGCCGCAGCACGGCGGCATCGGCGCAGGCTTGTCCGGGCGCGCAGACGGCGGGCCGGCGATACAGCCTGGTCCATGCAAGCGTCAGCAGTCCAAGCGTGAGCACGACGAAGACCGGGCGCAGCGGTTCGAGCCGGGTCAGCGTGGCAAGCCATGTGCTGCCCACGCCGAAGCTGACGAGCACGAGAGGCGCGACGCAGCAGAGCGAAGCGCCGGTGGCGGCCAGGGCGCTGGCCCACAGGGTCGGCCTGGAATCCATCGGTCTTTCCGGATGAGTGCGATGGACGTACGATAAGCTCCGTACCCATGTACGGAGTCAAGATGCAGACCACCACCATTTCCGGCCTGGCGCGTGCGGCGGGCGTCAACGTCGAGACCATCCGCTTCTACCAGCGCCGCGGCCTGTTGATCGAGCCGGACAAACCCCTGGGCGGCATCCGCCGCTACGGCGAGGCCGAGGTGGCGAGGATGCTGTTCATCAAGGCGGCCCAGCGCATCGGCTTCACGCTGGACGAGATTGCGCAGCTCTTGCAACTGGACGACGGCACCCGCTGTTCGGAAGCGCGGACGATCGCCGAGCACAAGCTCGCCGACGTGCGCCAGCGTTTGCAGGACCTGCAGCGCATCGAAGCGGCGCTGGCACAGCTGGTGGATCGCTGCGCCAGCCGGCGCGGCCAGGTAAGCTGCCCGCTGATCGACGCGCTGCAGCCCTCCGCCCCCGCGGCCTGATGATCAGGCCACGATGTCCTTGGCCAGGACATTGCGCCGCCCGGTTTCGCTGCCGGTGAGCGCGAAACCCTGCAAGCGGCCGGCTTCATCGAGGTGCAGCGCGCATACGCCGGTGTCGCTGCATTCGACCTTCCAGCTGCCGGCCGCGCCGATGCGGGGCGGCAGCACCGCCACCGGGTGCGCCGGCGTCTTCACCATCACCGGCATCGCCGGATACACCACCGGCGTCGGCGTGCCGGCAAGCGTGGCGGCAAGCGCGCGCGCCTGCACCATCAGCGGCTGCACGTAGGGCAGGTTCAGGCCGTCGACTTCGGCGCAGTCGCCCATCGCGTACACATTAGCCACGCTGGCTTCCAGCAGGCGGTTGGTCTGGATGCCGCGCCCGACCGCGATGCCAGCCGCCTGCGCGAGCCGGGTGCGCGGCTTCAGGCCGATCGCCGACAGGACCACATCCGCCGCGACGGTTTCGCCGTTGTCGAGCGTGACCCGGTAGCCGTCCGACATGCGCTCGACGCTCTTGCCGGTGCGCCCGAAATGCCAGCTCACCCCCAGCGCGGCGAGGCTGCCGGCCAGACGCTGCCCGGCTTCGACCGGCAGCAGCCGCTCCAGCGGCCACTCGCCCAGGTGCACCACGTCGACGGTGTAGCCGGCGTGCACCAGGTCGTTGGCGAACTCGCAGCCGATGAGGCCGCCGCCGAGTACGGCGATGCGCCTCTTGCCGTCGATGGCGCTGCGGAAAGCCGCATAATCGGCCAGATCGTTCACCGCCAGCACGTCGCCCGCACCGCTGCCGGAAAGCCCATGCGGAAAAGGGTCTGCGCCGAGTGCGAGCACCAGCTTGCTGTACTCGAGCTCTCCGGTGACGGTGCGGATGCGTTGCCCCTGCGTGTCGATCGCCGCCACACGCGTGTGCGTCAGCACCGTCGCGTCCTGGTCCGCCGCCATCTTCTCGGCACTGGCGCTGGCCAATGCCGCAGCGGTCCGGCCGGTGGCGAATGCGTTCGACAGGTTGGGCTTGGAATAGAACGCGCCGTCGTCCGCGGTGACGAGCGTGACCGGCGTGGTCGCGTCGCGCTTGCGGATTTCCTTCAGCAGGGTGTAGCCGGCAAGGCCGGAACCTACGATGACGATGGGGTGCATGACAAACTCCTGGATTCAAATTGCGGGAGGCGCACCAAGCACCTCCCGTTACAGCCGACGATCAGACCGCGGTGACTTCGACCATTTCGAAATCGGCCTTGGAGACGCCGCAGTCCGGGCATTCCCAGCTCTCCGGCACGTCTTCCCAGCGGGTGCCGGGGGCGATGCCGTGCTCCGGGTCGCCTTTCGATTCGTCGTAGATGTAACCGCAAACGATACATTGCCAAGCTTTCATGATGGGGCCTTTCAAGTAGTTGAATAGTATTCAGTGATCCGCTCAGGCGGCAATCGCGTCTTTTTGCGCCTGGTAGTGCTTCGCGTGCTTTTCTTCGACCTTGGCCAGCGCGGCGAAGCGCTTGGCAGCCTTTTCCAGCACGCTCTTGAACATCTCGGCATGCTCCTTCGATTCGGCGATCTGCTCGTCCATTTCGGCCACCGCAGCGGTATTGCCCTCGATCATCGCCTCGTGGCGGAACTTGGGATACATCTCGGTGTACTCATGGGTCTCGCCATCGATTGCGTACTGCAGGCACTTGGCCGGCGTCATGGTCTCGTCGGAAAACAGCAGTTCGGCGTGGCCGAAGGCGTGCAGCATTTCCTGCGCCGCGGTGTCCTCGAACACCTTGGCGGTCGCTTCGTCGCCCACCTTGCGGCACTGGCGCGCGAACCACATGTACTTGATGTGGGCCATGGACTCGCCGGCAAAGGCGGCTTCGAGGTTCTGGATGGTCGGGGACTTCGTGTTCTGCATGATTCGCTCCTGTGTGGTTGATTTGCAATGTCAATCAAGACAGGAGCGATATTAGAGATCATCGATATATTGATCTAACGGAAAATCTGGATAAATACGATTGACAACATCAATCGATGTTCCGGATACCCCGTGCCAACTGGAGTCGCTCAGGCGAATCGTGCGCGCCAGCGCGTCAGCGCCGCTTCCATGCGTGCCATGCTCACATAGAAGGTGGGCGTGATGTAGAGCGTGAGGAACTGCGAGAACAGCAGCCCGCCGACCACCGCGATGCCGAGCGGACGCCGCGCCTCGCCGCCGGCGCCGAAACCGATAGCAATCGGGAGCGTGGCGAAGATGGCGGCGAAGGTCGTCATCATGATCGGCCGCAGACGCACCTGGCAGGCCTCGATGATGGCGTCCTCGGCGCTCATGCCGGCACGCTGCCGGGTCAGCGCGAAGTCGATCATCATGATGCCGTTCTTCTTCACCAGGCCGACCAGCAGGATGATGCCGACGAAGCTGAAGATGTTGAGTTCCTCGTCCATCAAGAGCAGCACCAGCAGCGCCCCGAAACCCGCCAGCGGCAGCGCGGTGAGGATGGTCAGCGGATGGCCGAGATGCTCGTACAGCACCGCCAGCACCATGTAGATGACGATGACGGTGAACAGCAGCAAGAGCGGCAACTGCACCGTCGACTCCTGGAATTTCTGCGCGGCCCCGGTAAGCTGCAGCGCCACCTCCGCCGGCACCACTTCCCGTGCCGCCTCCAGTGCGGCGGACAGCGCGGCATCGAGCGAGGCGCCCGGCGCGAGGTTGAACGACAGCGTGACGGCGGGCTGCTGGCCGTAGTGGTGCACTGCGATCGGGCCGATGCCCGCTTCCACCCTGGCCACCGCGTCCAGCCGGGTGAGCCCGCCCGACGCGGTCTTCAGGGGAAGCTGGCCGATGATGGCCGGGTTCAGCTGCGCTTCGGGCAGCGCCTTGATGCTCACCGTGTACTGGTCGCTGGCGCCGTAGATTTCGCTGATGCGGCGGCCACCCAGCGCGTCGTACAGGGTCTGCTGCACCTGCTGCGCAGTGATGCCGAGACGCGCCGCCTCGATCGGATCGAGGCTGACGCGCAGTTCGGGATTGCGCAATTCGAGATTGCTGTTGACGCCCTCGATCAGCGGCACCGCTTCCAGCCGCTTTTCGACGGCGGCAGAAGCCGCCTTCAACGCGTCGAAATCGGCTCCGGTAAGGGTCAGCTGATAGTCGCTGCTGGACACCAGTGCGCCGACGTTGATCGATGCCGGATTCTGATACGTGACATTGATGCCACCGACCCTGCGCGTCGCCGCGCGCAACTCGTCGATCACCGCATCCGCACCGGGACGCGTATTCCGCGGCGCCAGGCGGATCACCAGCCGTCCGACGTTGCCGCCGGTGACGCCGCCGCCACCCTGTCCGGCCGAGGACATCAGGCCTTCGACCGCCGGGTGCTGCTGGACGATGGACGCGAGCTGCTGCTGGCGCGTCGACAGCTCTTCGAATGGGATGCCTTCGGGGTACTGCACGCTGGCGAAGATCATGCCGGAGTCGACGCGCGGGATGAAGCCCTGCTTGACCTGGCCGGCCAGCCAGACCATCGCGCCCAGCACCGCAACCGAAAACAGCAGCATCGCGCCGCGATGGCGCATCGACGCGCGCAGGGTATCGCCATAAAAGCCGCGGAAGCGGTTGAAGCCGGCGTCGAAGGCGCGCGACAGCGGATTGTTGAGCGGTTCGTGCACCAGGCCGCGCGCGCACAGCATCGGCGTGAGCGTCAGGGCCACCACGCCGGACAGCAGAACGGCGACGCCGATGCTGACCGCGAATTCCTGGAACAGCCGCCCGATCATGCCGCCCATGAAGAGAATCGGCAGGAACACGGCGGCGAGCGAGATCGTCATCGACAGCACGGTGAAGCCGATCTCCTGCGCACCGTCGAGCGCAGCCTGCATGCGGGTCTTGCCCATGTCCATGTGACGCGCGATGTTCTCGATCACCACCACCGCGTCGTCGACGACGAAGCCGATCGCCAGCGTGATCGCCATCAGCGACAGGTTGTTGAGGCTGTAGCCCGCCAGGTGCATGAAGGCAAACGTGCCGAGCAGCGAACTCGGCAGCACCAGCGCCGCGATCAGGGTGGCGCGCAGGTTGTGCAGGAAGGCGAAGATGACGAGGACCACCAGTCCCAGCGCGAGGATGAGCGTGAAGTTGACTTCGTGCAGCGAATCCCGGACGAAGCGCGAGCGGTCGGAATGCACCTGCAGCGTGACGCCGTCGGGCAATTCTTCCTCGATCTGCGGCAGCATGGCGCGGATGCGCTCGGCGACTTCGACCGTGTTCGCGCCCGGCTGGCGCTGCACCGCCAGCACGATCGCGCGTGTGCCGTTGTACCAGGTGCGGCGCTTGTCGTCCTCGACGCCGTCCTCGGCGCGGCCGAGATCCTTAACCCGGAGCGCAGTGCCGTCGTGGTAGGCGACGATGATGTCGCCGAAATCCTGGGCGTTGGCGAGCGCCACCGGCGCCTTCACCGTGTAGGCGCGGGTGGCGCCGTCCAGCGTGCCGGACGGCAGGTTGGCGTTGGCGGCCTGCACCTTCTGGATGACGTCGGCAAAGGTGAGGCCGCGCGCCTGCAGTTTGGCGGGGTCGAGATACAGCCGCAGCGCGTATTTCTGCGAACCAAACACCAGCACCTGCGCCACGCCGGACAGGCTGGACAGCCGCTGCGCCACACGCGAATCGGCGATGGCGTCGAGCTCGGTCAAGGGCAGGCGCTCGGCCGACAGCGCCAGATACAGGATGGGCGAATCCGCCGGATTGATCTTTCGCAACTGCGGCGGGTCCATCTCCTGCGGCAGGGTGCGCGCCGCCTGCGCGATCGCGGTCTGCACGTCCTGCGCAGCGGCATCGATGTCGCGCCCGAGTTCGAACTGCAGGGTGATGCTGGTCGAGCCCTGGCTGGATTGCGAACTCATCGATTCGATCCCGGCCACCGTCGCCAGCTGCCGTTCCAGCGGCGTCGCCACGTTGTTGCCCATGGTTTCCGGGTTGGCCCCGGGCAACGAGGCGCTGATGCGCAGCGTGGGGAAATCCACCTGCGGCAGGTCGTTCACCGGCAGTTGGATGTAGGCGAGCGCGCCGAACAGCGCCATCGCCAGCACCAGCATCAGGGTGGCGACCGGGCGTTCGATGAACAGCCGCGACAGATTCATCGGCGCGCGCTTTCGAGCGTGACCGGGTTGCCCGCCTTGAGCCGCTGCGGAATCTCGATCAGCACCGGCTCGCCTGCGCGCAGGTTGCCCTCCACCATCTGCTCGCCATCGAGGCTGCGGATCAGTTCGACCGGCTGAATCACCGCCCTGCCATCGCGCACGACATAGACATAGGCACCTTCCTGGGCATGCTGCAGCGCCGCCTCGGGCACCACCCTGGCATCGGGCAGGGCGCCCAGCAGCAGGCGCACCCGCACACCCTGCCCCGACAGCAGGGCAGGCGGCGATGCCTTCAGCCGCACCTTGATCGGCACCGCGCCGGTGGCGGCGTCGATCTGCGAATCGACGAACACCAGCTCGCCCTGCACCTGCACCGTGCGGTCCACGTCATGGAAAACCTCGGCCGTCACCTTGCCTTGCGCGCGGGCCGCCGCCAGTTCCGGCCAGTCCTGCTGGGCCACGCTGGCGCGCACGTCGAGTGCGCCGGGCGCGATCAGCGTGGTCAGCGGCTCGCCGCCCGCCTGCACCAGACTGCCCGCGCGGATGCCGATGCGGCCGACGCGCCCGGCGATCGGCGCGCGGATCTGCGCATACTCCACATTGAGTCGCGCCGACTCCATCTCGGCGCGAGCCGTCCCGGCACGCGCGCGCGCGGTTTCCAGCGCCACCTGGGCGTCGTCGAATTCCTGGCGGCTGATATAGCCCGACTGCATCAGCGGGGCGAGGCGTTCCAGTTTCTTCTCCGCCTCGACGGTCTCGGCGCGTGCTCCCGTCAGGGCGGCCTGGCTTTGCGCCATGCGCGCCTGCGCAGGGCGCGCATCCAGACTGAACAGAAGCTGCCCGACGCGCACGGCATCGCCTTCCTGCACATGCTGCTTCAGCACCGTGCCGCTCACCTGGGCGACGACGGCAACCTGCTGCGCCGCCTCCAGCGTGCCGGGCAGATCGATCACCCGGGGAAAATCGCGTACCGCCACCGGCACGGTTCTCACGCTCAGGGCACGGTCTCCGCCGCCCTTCCTGGCGTCGCCTGCCTGCTGGGTCTGGATGCGGTACACCACACCGGCGACCAGGGCCAGCACGATGACGAGTAGAAGTATGCGCAGTTTCATGGTGGGGTCGAAGAAGTGACGCGAGGCAAACGGCCCAGTGCGTGATTCAAACGGGAAAACGCCGCGAGCCATTCAGCATCGGCCTGGGCGGCACTTTGCCTCGCACGCGCGAGCGCAGCCTGCGCGGTCAGGAGTTCGAGCAGGCTGCCGACGCCTGCCTTGTAGCGCGCCTCGGCGGCCTGGGCCGATTCGCTGGCGCTGTCGAACTGCACCGCCACGCCCTCGCGCTGCGCCTGTGCGTGGAGCACATCGTGATAGGCCTCGACGACCGCACGCGCAACCAGACTGCGCTGAGACTCGGCTTCGGCCTGCAGACGCTCGGCATCACGTTCGGCGGCGCGCGCCTGGGCCGCCAGCCGGCCGCCGTCGAACAGCGGCACCGACAGGTTCACTCCGGCGCTGTAGGTGGTCGACGGCACCCGGTCATCTTCCAGGAAGAAAGTGCGGCCGGTATTGGCCGCCAGCGACAGGCTCGGCCAGCGCGACGCGCGCGCGCGTTCGGCCTCCAGGCGCGCACTCGCCGCTGCGGCTTGCAGGGCTTGCAGGTCGGGGCGCTGGCGCTGTGCTTCAGCCAGCAGATCCGCCAGCAATGTGCTGGCTTCAAGCGCAGTCGGCGGCACGATCTCCCAGTCGAGCACCAGCGCCTGCGTCTGCGCGATGCCCGCCGCCTGCTTCAGTGCCGCTTCTGCCTTGGCCTGGTCGCGCTGCGCAGCCTGGCGTGCGAGCGTCGCCTCGGCCAGTGCCGCGCGTGCGCGCAACTGGTCGGCGCGCGAGACCAGCCCACCGCGCAGTCGCACGTCGGCCGCGTCGAGACTGGCGCGCAAGGAGATTTCCAGTTGCGCCAGTGCTTCGACCTGCGCCTTTGCTCCCAGCAGCGCAAAGTGGGCCGCCTCGACTTCGGCGATAACGTTCTGCAGGGTGCGGTTGTTGCTCAGCAGGCTGGCGATGAGCTGGTAGCGCTGGGCGTCGATGCTGGCTGCGCGGGCGCCGAAATCGTAGAGCACATAGGCGAGAGTGAGGCCGGGGCCGTAACGATGGAGCGTCGGCACCGATGCTCCGGAGCTGGACAGTGCGCGGCTCTGGGTGAAATTGAATTGCCCGGTGAGCGTCGGCCAGTTGGCGGCGGTGGCCGCATCCAGCCGTGCCGCTTCGGCCTGGATACCGAGCCAGGCCGCGCGCGATTCAGGCCGCGCGCGCAGCGCATGCTCGGTCAGTGCGGCCAGGCTGCCGAAACGAACGGGGGCGTCCTGCATGACTGCCGACTGCGGTCGTTCTGGCAGCGCATCGAGTTGCAGCCAGAACGCACCGGGACGCTCAGGCAAATCGAGCGCAGCTGCATGGCCCCACGACGGCCAGAGCGCAAGCGATGCGCACAACAGGAGACGATGCGGAATGGGCTTCAAGATAAGGCGATTGTAAGCGAGTCTCAAATCCGGCTGTTGAGCGCGTATGCGAGTTCCGGCTTCGCACGAGCCGGGAAATTGGGCGAACATGCCCTGTCTGGCCGGCGGGTCAGGCATGAGCTGGAAGAACCAGATATATCCTGCTGGCTGAAATATGCATGACACAAGGGATCGATAGGATGCATCGTGTACCGGGTCGACTGAGTGTGGCGTCGAGGGAAACCTGAAAACGCTGCGACCGGCACAACCTCCATTCATGCTTCCAAAGGGAACTCCACCATGATGCTCAAGAAACTCTCGCTCGCCATCGGCCTGGTCCTGGCCAGTTCGTCCGCTTTCGCTTACGGCACGTCGTTCGAAGACTTCACGCCCCTGGTCGGCGATACGGTTGCAGGCTCGCTGCCCGAGTCCGCCCCCTTCGTGCTTTCCTCGCCGCACTTCAGCCAGATGACCATCGTTGCCCGTGACCCGGCCCAGGCCACCCGCTTCGACAGCGGCAACTATGACATGCATACACTGAACGAAACCGGCCCCGAAGCCGGCCGCTTCCTGTTCACCGTGTTCGAAACCGGCCAGGCCGGCATCCAGCGCACCGACCTGCGCACCATGCAGACCGAAACCATCTGGCACAGCCCGTCCGTCGCCCCCGCACTGGACAGCCACAAATCCTTCGACGCTTCGCGCTGGACCCCCTGGGGCAGCTTCCTGACCGCCGAAGAGTCCTGGAGCGACCCGGCTGCCGTCCCCACCAGCCACTATGGCCGCCTGTTCGAAGTGGTCAACCCGCTGGCCGCCCCCGCCGACATCGTGATCAAGCACCGCGACATCCTGCCGCGCGTCTCGCACGAAGGCCTGGCGTTCGACAAGAAGAACAACCTGTACTTCATCGACGAGCGCAACGACAGCCACATCTTCAAGTTCACCTCGGCCAACCCGCAGGCCGACAACGGCGACGACTTCTTCGCCGCCGGCCAGACCTTCGTGCTGCGCGTGGGCGATGGCACGGTTGAAGAGGCCACCGGCGCCGCCACCTGGGTTCCGCTGACCGACGTCAACGGCGTGCCCCTGCCGGGCGCCGTGGTCGTCACCGACCCGAACGGCCTGAGCGCGATCGACGGCCGCGCCACGCCGAACCTGCCTGCCTTCCTCGGCACCAACTTCGACCGCCCCGAAGATCTGGAAGTCAAGACCCTGAAAAACGGCAAGCAGATGCTGTTCGTGGCGACCACCACCAACCACAAGGTGTTCTCGATCGACCTGCGCAAGGAAACGACCA
>JAPTVL010000142.1 GCA_028065725.1 Betaproteobacteria bacterium | reverse complement strand
CCGAGCGCCTCAAAGTCGAACGCCCTTGGACACCCGTGGTAATCGTAACCGGATTCGGGTCCAAGGCCAATCAGGAAAGGGCCACGGCAGCAGGCGTATCGTCCTTCCTGCAAAAACCCTTGTCTCGAGGGTGTCCGGAATTTTGTGTAAACGGGTTTGGGATTAGTGCTGCGTCATCCGGTCTTGAAACTGGATAGTAAAGCGAGTGAGCGCCGCTTTCCAGTCGCGAATCGGCATGGTCCATTTCTGACTGATATTTCTGAGCGCCAAGTAGAAGAGTTTGAGTAGCGCGTCATCGTTCGGAAACGAGCCGCGATTCTTGGTGATCTTACGCAAGCTCATGTTCACCGACTCGATGGCGTTGGTCGTGTAGATCACCTTGCGGATCTCCGGCGGATAGTCGAAGAACGGAATGATGCGCGGCCAGTTCCGTCGCCAGGACTGGCTGATCGGCAAATAGGCGTCATCCCATTTGTCCTGGAACTCGCCCAAGCGCTGTTCCGCCTCGTCGGCCGTGGCACAGGTGTAAATCCGCTTCAGGTCGGTCGCCACCTCGGCGCGCATCTTCCACGAGACATAGTTCAGGCTGTTGCGGACCAGATGGACGATGCACAGTTGAACTGCCGCATGGGGATAGACGGCCTCGATGGCTTCGGGGAAGCCCTTCAGCCCATCGACACAGGCGATGAAGATGTCCTGCACACCCCGGTTCTTCAATTCGGTGACGACCTGCAACCAGAACTTGGCGCCTTCGGTCTGGGCGATCCACAGGCCCAGGACTTCCTTCTCGCCGGCCAGGTTGATGCCGATGGCCAGATAGACTGCCTTGACCCGAACAGTGCCATCCCTGACTTTGACATGGATGCAGTCCAGATAGACGATGGGGTAAAGCGCATCCAGGGGGCGGGCCTGCCATGCCTTCACTTCGTCGATGACGGCATCGGTCACGGACGAAATCAGCGTCGGCGACACTTCGGTGCCGTACATTTCTTCAAGATGGCTCTGGATTTCCCGCACGGTCATGCCGCGGGCGTAGAGCGACAGGATCTTGTCGTCAAAGCCTGACCAGCGGGTTTGGTGCTTCGGGATCAGCTGCGGCTCGAAGGTGCCATGCCGATCCCGAGGAATCTCTATCGGCAGTTCGCCGAACTCGCCCTTCAGCGTCTTACGACTCTTACCGTTGCGGGTGTTGCCGGCGGCGTTCTCGACGGGTTCGTTCTTACCGTGGCCGAGGTGATCGGCCATTTCGGCTTCCAGCGCCTTCTCCACCAGCAGCTTGGTGAGTTGCTTAAGCAACCCGTTCTCGCCAATCAGGTCTTCCGGCTTTCGGTAATCAGCCAATAGGCTGTCCAGCAACTCCTTGGGTACATCTTTCTTCGCTACGGTCATCATCGCTCCTGGCAATGCGGCAGTTTCCTGCCTGTTGACCGTTTACACAAAAATTCTTACACCCTCCTTGTCTCCGGAAATGATCGAGGGAAGCCTGACTAAGGCGTTGCTCGATGCCGTACCCGCTGTCCTGCCAGGACTCACGGAGGCTGCCGGCCTGCAATCAGAGGCCGTCAGTTCGCAATCTGAGCCTGCCGAAAGCAACCTGGAGAAAATCGGCCTGTTTGTGGCTGCCCCTTTCATCGGTCTGGCTTTTGCCATTGCTCTCCCATTCGTTGGAATCTGTGTGCTGGCCTACATGGGACTCACGGCATTTGCGGAATCGTCCGCGCCACGAAAACTGCTGGCTTTTGCAAAGAATGCTGCACTGTTCTTCGCCGCGCCCTTCCTGGGGTTGGCATACGCGCTGCTGCTTCCGTTCGTCGGTACGGGGGTTCTGGCATGGATGGGGATGAAGGCACTGATGCGGAACGCTACCGTGATGAAGGTTGTCAGCTTCATCGCCGCACCTTTCATTGGCTTGGCCTTCATAGTTGCCCTTCCGTTCGTCGGTACCGCCGCATTGGCCTGGATTGGAGTGCAGGCACTGATCGAAAAGACTCGCACCGACTAGATCCGAACCAGATTTCGGGAACGGATATGGCCTGAGTAACAAAACGCCATCAGTGAATCCCCGCTGATGGCGTTTCTTCGCATAATTGTCTGGCCGGTGGGTTATACTTATGTCATGGATTGATTGTAGGTATAGCACCTGCAGCATACGCGACTGAATTTACTGTTCTTGTTCTAAGACTTCCGGTAGCAAGCTTCGATTAAGGGAAACATGATGAAAAAGCCCTCGCTCATGGGCACGGCAATCTGGTACTTGTGCCAGAGATATCTGATCATTGGCGGCGCGGTTTTGCTGCCGCTTTGCATGTTCGGATTCGCCCACGCGGAGGAAGAGGGGCTGTCGAAAGAAACCAAGGCGTGCTTGAAATGCCACGACAAGGAAGGCGAGGAGAAGACGCTCGACAACAAGGAGAAGCTTTCGCTGCATGTCTCCACCAAGGCATTCGAGGCGTCAGAGCACCGCAAAACCGACTGCGAAGACTGTCACTCGGATATCGACGCGTCGACCCACGGCAAGACAAAGAAGGCGATCGAAAGCAAGCGCGCCTATTCCTTGAGCATGAAGGATTCCTGCCGCGAATGTCACAAGAAGCCCTTCAAGACCTACGAGGACGGCCTTCATGCCGCGCTGGTCAAGGCGGGCGACGACAAGGCCCCGCTGTGTTCCGATTGCCACAATTCGCATACCCTGCTCTCGGTAAAAATTGTCGCCCCGATCTCGGAAACACCCTGCGCCAAGTGCCACGAAGATATTTACAAGGCCTATGCCAGGGACGTGCATGGCCTTGAGCGTGCCGCCAAGGGAAAAGCCGCGCCGATCTGTGCCACTTGCCACAAGACGCACGACGTCAAGGCCGCGTCGTTCGGCGACGGCATCAAGGACAGCTGCTTGGCCTGTCACAAGGAGGCGGACGCGCAGCACAAGGACTGGCTGCCGAACGCGGCACGACACTTCGAGGCCATTTCGTGTCCGGTCTGCCATTCACCCGACGCGAAACGCCGCGTCAACCTCCGGCTTTACGACAGCGCGGCGAAAAAGCAGCTTTCCGAAAAAACCGGCGTGCCGCGTTTCGAAAAGCGTGCCAAGGCTGCCGACGCCGGCAATACTGGCCTCGACGAGATGGCGTTGTGGAGCCTGCTGACGGAATTCAATCAGGACAGGGGTACGCAAAATACGGTGCTGCGCGGCCGTCTGGAGGTGCGTTCAGGCGTCGAAGCGCACCAGATCAGCGAAAAATCCAGAGCAGTGAAGGACTGCGATACCTGCCACCGGTCGGGTGCGGAGGCATTCCAAAGCGTGACGCTGACCATCGCCAGCCCCGATGGCCGACCGCTGCGCCATGCCGTGCAGAAGGATGTGCTGAGTTCGCTGACGGCGCTGGAATCGGTCAGGGGCTTCTACGCCATCGGCAGTACCCGGATCAAGCTGCTGGACTACGCGCTGCTTGCGGTTCTGCTCGCCGGCATCGGTGGCCCGCTGGGGCACATGACGATCAAGTGGCTGTTCGGAAGACTGCGTGAAAAGCGGCTGGCGGAGCAACAAGGCGCCGGGGCCGGTCAAATCGACGCTCAGGCTCCCGCGGGCGATCGCCGCGACGACAAAGCATCAAGCTAGGAAGGAACCGTCATGCAAAAGCTCTATATCAATCCGCTGCCGGTCAGGATCTGGCACTGGGCCAACGCCATCGGCTTTATCCTGCTGATCGCCACCGGAGTTCAGATCCGCTATCTCGACCTGGTCCAGGTGGTGTCGTTCAGAACGGCGGTAATCGCCCACAACTGGATCGGCTTCGTGCTGATCGGCAACTTCTTTCTGTGGCTGGGCTTCTACCTGTTCTCGGACAAGATCAAGGTCTATCACCCCGAGTTGAGCCCGACAAAGTATTTCCGCGCCAGCTTCCGCCAGTTGCAGTACTACGGCTACGGCATCTTCAAGGGCGACCCCAATCCACACCACATGAGCGCCTACCGCAAGTTCAATGCCCTGCAAAGCATGACCTACCAGATCATCATGCTGCTGATCGTGCCGCTGCAGTTCTTCACGGGCGTGCTGCTGTGGGATGTTACTGGCTATTCTTCAATGGTCGAGATGTTCGGTGGGGTGCGCGTCGTGGATACGGTGCATGTGCTGATTTTCATCTTCTTCACCGGGTTCATCTTCATCCATCCCTATCTGGCAAGCCTCAGCCACACGCCCTGGGCACATTACAAGGCAATGATCACCGGGTATGAGGAAATCGAGGACGAAGCGCCGCGGGCTTGATCAAACTCCGGACGGCAGCGGTTTTCGCGCCGCAAGATATCGTGGCAGGCCACGGGTTCCGGCCTGCGGATATCCTCAGGCGGATCCGGATTCGTCGGGTTCGTATTCGGTATCCCGAACCCGGATGCCGTGCTTTTTCATGAGCGCCTGAAAGTTCGAGCGCTGCATGCCGGTTTCTTCGGCGCTGCGCGTGACGTTCGAGTCGTTTCGCCGCAAGGTCTCCTGGATGAAAAGCTTTTCGACGTCCTCGACCGACTTCTCCCTGGCGATCTTTTTTAGCCGCTTGAGATCTTCGCTGGTCCTCGGTATGTCCGAATCGGTTCGCGGCAAACCATCAATGAGGCCGGCCAGGTGCGCCTGACGGATCATATTGTCAGTAGCAAGGATCGCGGCCCGATGGATGGTATTTTCTAGTTCGCGCACGTTGCCGGGCCAGTCATGACCCGTCAGCAGGCTCATCGCTCCCGCTGAAATTCCGGATACCGGCTTGTCCAGTTCGTTGCAGAAAATCTTGAGGAAGTGAAATGCCAGCGCCGGAATATCGTCGCGACGTTCCCGCAGGGCTGGCGAGTGGATCGGAAAGACGTTGATGCGGTAATACAGGTCTTCGCGAAACTCGCCTGCGGCGACCAGTGCCTTGAGGTCCTTATTGGTCGCGGTGACGAGCCGGACATTGGTTTTCTGCACGGCGGTGCCGCCGACCGGCCGGAATTCGCGTTCCTGAACGACACGCAACAACTTGGCCTGCGTCGACAGGGAAATATTGCCGATTTCATCGAGGAACAGCGTGCCGTTGTTGGCGACCTCGAACATGCCGCGCTTGTTGCCCACGGCGCCAGTGAACGATCCCTTAACGTGACCGAACAGTTCGCTTTCGAGCAGGTCCTCGCTCAGCGTATTGCAATCGACCGCGACGAATGGCTGGTCCTTGCGCAGGCTGTTGTAGTGAATGGCACGGGCAATCATTTCCTTGCCGGTGCCGCTCTCGCCCGTAATCAGGACCGTGCTGTTGGTCGGAGCACACTTGGCGATCAGATGGAACACACTTTGCATCGGCTGACTGGAGCCGATGATGTTCTCGAAACGGTACTTCGAGCCGACCTCGCTCCTCAGGCTGCGGTTTTCGTTCAGCAGGCGGCGTCGCTCCAGCGCCCGATCCACCACGTGCTTGAGTTCATCCGGATCGAAGGGCTTCGACAGGTAATCGAAGGCGCCTAGTTTCATGGCCTTCACCGCGGTTTCGACCTGCGACAAACCGGTCACCATGACGACATCGACGTCCGGATGCCGCTCCTTGATCTGCTGCAAGACTTCGAGGCCGCCGATCCCCGGCATCATGATGTCGAGCACGACGATGTCGTACTCGTTCTCATCCACCTTGCGCAAGGCTTCGCTGCCGTCGTGTGCGGCATCAACACTATGGCAGTCGTCGCTCAGGATGCGCTGGCAACTGCGAATGACGATCTCTTCGTCGTCGACAATCAGTATCCGGGCACTCATTGTGTACTTTCACCTGCCTTGGGTTCGGTGTCGCCGAACGGGGATGTTACCGGCAGCAGGATGTGGAATGTACTTCCCTCGCCGACGACGCTCTCGACGCTGATCCTCCCGCCGTGGGCTTTGATGATGCCATGGCTGACCGACAAACCGAGTCCGGTCCCTTTGCCGACTTCCTTCGAGGTAAAGAAGGGGTCGAATATCCTTTGCAAATTGGCTTCCGGAATGCCGCAACCGCTGTCCTTGACGACTATTTCGACCATCGGTACCGCATCGACGCCGGGTTTGGCGGGTTGCCGGGAAATGTAAGGACGGCTTGTCACGCGAATGCTGCCTTGCCCGGCGATGGCTTGCTGGGCGTTGACCAGCATGTTCAGGACGACCTGCTTGATCAGGTCGGCGTCTCCCCATATCCGCGGCAGGCCGGGATCGAGGTCGGTGGTGATTTCTATCTGTTGCAGGCTTGCCGGGCGCTCGGCAAATCGAATCGTTTCCTCGACCACTAGATTGAGGTCGAACCAACCCTTGACCGGCACCTTCTCCCGCGCGAAATCGAGCAGGCGCTTGATGATCGCGGCACAGCGCCGGGTCTCGCGAATCACCAGGTCCAGGTCCTCGGCGTCCTCGCTGCCATCGGGCATTTTTCGCCTCAGGAGCGTGGTGAAGGTCAGCACCCCGGTCAAAGGATTATTCAATTCGTGGGCGATGCCCGCCGCCAGCACGCCGACCGAAGCCAGCTTTTCCCCCTGTGCAATCCCGGCCTCGGCGACACGAAGTTCCTCGGTTCTTTCTTCGACCTTCTTCTCCAGGGTTTGTACCAGTTCCTCCAGTTCCCGCTTGGAGTCGGCTAAGGCCATGGCCATCGCATTGACGGATCCCGCGACGTGCCCGCATTCGTCATCACTGTGCACCGGAATCCGCGGATCAAGGTCGCCGGCCGTGAGCGGTCGGGAACATAGGTAACACATTCGTCCGGGGACATGGGTTACACATTTTTGCTGCTCAACCCGCATTCCCTGATGGCTGCAAGGGAACGGTAATTCCCGGCGCGGAAAGCCGGCGAAGCGTAGCGTAGTCGGGTTTCCGCGCCGGGAATTGTAATCATTGCATCGCTGGCGTGCATTGCGTCAGCCCTTCCGTTTGAGCCGACCATATTCATCCTCGATCCGCATGTGCCGCTCCAACAAGCGACCGAGCTTGAGCGGACCGAAGTACACATTCCACACCCCATCGTCGATTTCCTCCAGGCCGACGTATTCGCCCGCACAGGTGATCGAGACATTCACCCAGCCTTTGTTCCAGCGAATTCCGCCGTTGTAGCTGACGTAGCGGACCTCGAAGCGGTCCGGGTACTCCAGCGGCGGCAGCCGATCCGGCATCTCGCGTCGGGAGGGGACGTAGATCGATGCCGGCGTGGCCATGTCCAGAGCCTCGTGCGGCCGTTCTTCGTTGAACTCCCGCTGGAAGCGATTGAACTTCCGCTGCTGCGTTCTTCGGTTGGCCGCCGGCGGGCGCGTGGTTTCGGCCTTTAGGGTGCGATGCATACGCTCATGGCGACCGTTCTGCTGCGGTTTGCCCGGCTCGATCAAGTCGGGCAGGATACCCAGGCGTACCCACCAGGCCGAGAGTGTCGATAGGCGCGCCAGCGTGGTCGTGGCGAAGGGCACGCCATTGTCGCTGCGTATTCGCTGCGGCAGGCCGTACTCCTTGAACAGCCGCGTAAACACCGGCTTGGCTTCGACGGCGCTGGTGCTGAGCAGTCCCTGGCAACCCAGCAGGTAGCGGCTGTAGCCGTCGGTGACGGTGAGTGGATAGCAGTAGATGCCATCCCCGGTCTTGAACTGGCCCTTGAAGTCGGCGCACCAGATGTCGTTGGGCGCCAGCATCTGGGCCATGGGCTTGCCCGGATGCCCGATCACCCGACGCCGCCGCTTCTTCGGTACCAGGCCATGCCGACTCAGGATCTCGCATACGGTCGAGCGGCCAGGCAAGGACCACTCGGGATGCTTCTTCTCGACGATGGCGAGCAACTTCTTGGCGCCCCAGGTCGGGTGGTGCTGCCGCCCCTGGATCAGGGCTTCCACGATCTCGCTCGCGGTCTGGTTGGGATGGTGATTCGGACGCCGTGATTGATTCTCCAATCCCTGCGGGCCGTGCTCCACATAGCGCCCGATCCATTTGTAGCCAGTCTTGCGACTGATCCCGTAGAGCTGACATAGCTCGGTCATGTCCAAGGTCTGCCGTAGATAGTCGGCAATGAACTGCGTCTTCTGGTCCATAGGTTTAGTTTCACTCCAAGGCATCGGGCGCCTCCTTTCTGGCACCCATTGTGGATAAACTGTTACCTATGTCCCCAGACTATTCTGTTACCTATGTGGCCGGACCGTACCCCGCAATTTTCATAACACCTGTCTCCAGCTCCTTGAGGGGACGGTACATCAGGCGCTGCAGCAGATAACCCATGCTGACCGACAGCAGCAGGATGATGCCCAGCGAAATGACGATGACGTGCATTCCGTGCGTCTTCATCGACTGGTCAATCTCGTCGAGCGAATAGGTCACTTCGACGATGCCGAGCACCTTCTGGCTCGGCGGATGTTCATGGCAGGAAGCAGACGAACAGGACTTCTCGTTGGCTATCGCACGCATGGTGGCAATGACGCGATGTCCGTCCGGATATTCGACAATCCGCCACCGCTCCTCGTCGGGAACTTCCTGTAAGGGCGTGTCGGTCTTGTGGCAATTAACGCAGGGTTCGTCACTTTTCTCGATCGAGTAGAAGACTTCGTCCATACGGTTTGAATGGACGATGGTGCCGTCGGCATTGATCACCCGCAGGCGCTCGATGCCCTTCTGGCTGCTGATGTCGTTGATGATCTTGTCGGCGATTTCGCGCTTTTTGACCAGCATCGTGTGGCGAGTGCTGGCGACAATCACGTCCGCCAGGTGCAAAGCGTGCCGGGCCGCGATTTTCTGCATGTCTTCCTGCCGTTGCTTGAGGATCAGCAGCGTAAACAGGGTCATCGCCACCGCAAGGGTAATGCCCAGATAAAGGCTGACTCTGACTCTGAGGCTCAGGGGACGCATGGGTCCGACCGTCCAGCAGGCCGAGAAATAACCTTGGCAGAGCCGTCGAGACTAACGGAGCTTGCGCCTACAAGGAAAGTATCCACAAGGCGAGATTCTTGAGCTCGTTTGGATCCGTGGTATCGATGATCTTGTGCTTCTCCTCGCTACCGTCCTCCAACTGGACCACGCGGCCGCTGGTGATGTGGTCGACGATGACGTCTACCCCCCCATCAGGTTTGGTCTTCAAGCGGGCCGCCACCTTTTTGTAGGCGGGGCCCTTCTTGGTCTTGTCGATGGCGTGGCATTTGAAGCAATCATTCCGCTTCACCAGCGCCTGGGCGGCCTCGACGTCGATTTGCGCCGATGCCGGGCCTGCGGCGATGCTGCCCATCAGCACCACCCCTGTCAGCGCAAACATCCTTTGCATGTTCATTGGTCCCGTTCCCCCTCCCCGCTTCAAGGCCGGAGCCTCTCAGCGGAAAGCTCTCAATGGCCGCCGAGGAAGCCGATCGTAATCATCGTCAGCAGGCCGAGGCCGAAGGCGATCAAGACCAGGCCGAGAATCTTCGAAGCCAGCGTGAAGGGCGCCGAGGGCGCGTCGACCAGGTATTTCTCCAGTTGGCCGGTCTCGACCAGGCGGTCGTACTGCGCCCGGTGCTCATGCCTGAACTCCTGCAGCGACTGCGTGCCGGTGAACATCACCACATCCGGCGGCGGCAGCTTGTCGGGGCGGAAATGGTTGTTGAAGAAGTGCACCGTGAACAGGAACACGGCGGCGAGCACGGCTTCTTCGCCGTGGACCACCGTTGCCACGTTGAACACCCAGCCCGGCAGGTAGGCGGCAACCAGATGGGGGAAGGCAAGCATCATGCCGCTGCCGCCAATGATTGCCATGCCCCAGAACACCGCCCAGTAATCGAACTTCTCCCAGTAGGACCAGCGTTCGATGCGCGGACGCGGCCCCTCGCCGACGAACCACTTGAACATGCCGATGATGTCGTCCAGATCCTTCCAGTTCGGCACGAAGGAATCCGGGCCGAAGAACTTGAAATCCTTCCACTTGCGCAGGATGTTGATCGACACGGCAATCAGGTGGATGAAGAAGATACCGAGCATGGTGTAAGCCGCCAGGCGGTGCACCTGCCCGGCGATCTTCGGACTGCCGAACGCCGCCATCACCGCCTTGGCCCAGCCGGTTTCGGGGAAGAACACCGCCATCCCGGTCAGCACCAGCGTCATCACGCTGAGCGCGAATGCCAGGTGCGCGATGCGCCACATCGGCCCGAAGCGCCTGACATGCTTGGTGGCGAACTCCGCCGGCAATTTGTCGGTCATGACGTGCGGCACGTGCTTGCCGGCCTTTCGATCCGCATATTCGCGATACCACCAGAGGCCGGAATGCAACCAGAAGAAGGTGAATACGCCGACCAGCAGGGCGATCATGGCCTTGGTGGTCAACCAGATTTCAGGGTATTTGGCAAAGTCGTGGCTGTTGCCGTGCGGGTGGAAGCTGAGGAAGCCCGCAGTGGCCAGCGCAGGCTTGCCTTCCTTGCCGCTGTGGCACTTCTGGCAGGTCTTGAGCCGGTTCTTCTCGTGCATCTTCGACTTCGGATCCTTCGACGCCTGGATGCCGTGGCTGCCGTGGCAATCGAAGCACTTGGCGGTGTAGGCGTAGCCGAGGGTGTTGACCTGGCCGTGGTAGGAGGCCTTGTAGGACTTGAAGGCGTCCTGGTGGCAGTCACCGCAACTGGCGGTGATCGAAAGCTTGGCCTTGTCGGTCGAGCTGCCGATGATGTCGTGGGTAGTGTGGCAGTCCGAGCAGACGGCGGTCTTCAGGTTTTTCTTTTCGGCTTCCGCGCCGTGAACCGAATCCTTCCAGTCGCCGAGGTGATCCTCGTGGCACCTGCCGCAGATGTCGGCTACCGTAAGATGCCAGTCCTTGCGTTCCTGTGTGCCACGCGGCGGCACGTCGAAGGTATGCACGTTGTGGCAATCGCTGCAGATCGCCATCAGCTTGGTCGGATCGTCCTTGTCCGGCTTGGCATGGAAGGATTTCTTGTAGGCGGCGACGTTGTCGGCGACGACGCCCAGACGTGGCTTTTCGGCGACCTTGCCGTCCTTCTTGGTGGCCTCCCAGAGGTCAAGGTGACACTGGGCACATTCGGCCTTGGGCACGCCGGCCGCCTTCTGGTGCGGTGAGACGCTGTCGATAATTTCCTTGTGGCAGGCGATGCACTCCATCTTGGCGTGCACGCTCTTCGCATACTTGTCGGGGACGACCTTCTGTACTTCGCGCTTTTCACCGTTGCTGCCGAGCATTTCCAGCTTGCCCTTCTTGCCGTCGTGGCAGCTCTGGCAGGTGGCGTTGTCCAGCTTGTGTGCAACCGGGGTCTCCGCCTTGCCCGGAGCCGCAAGCGCCGACCCACCGCCCAGGGTTCCGGCCACACAAACCGCAGCTGCCACAAGCCATTTTGCAAACCTGTTGATGCGCATGATTCCGATTCCCCGATAGCAGCTCTTCTTGTTCATTACCCGGTGCTCAGGCGCGCGGCGCGCGCCGTCAAGCTTGCGGGGCCCGCGCCGCGGGCTCCGCAAGCCTGGTGCTGGTTCAGCGCGACATGATCCACTGCGCGATGTTGCTCAACTCTTTCGGATCCTTGGTATCGATGATCTTGTGATCTTCCTCGGTGCCGTCTTCGAGCTTGACCTTCTTGCCTTCGGTCATTTGCTTGATGGCCTCTTTCTCCGTGAGCTTCTTTTCCTTGTACTTGGCGGCGATCTTCTTGTAGCTGGGACCCTTCTTGGTCTTGTCCACGGCGTGGCACTTGGTGCAATCGTTCTTCTTGGCCAAGGCCAGCGCGGCGGCTTCATCGACCGCCGCGTGCGCCGGAGTCAGTCCGGCGAAGGCAAGGAACAGGGATCCGGTAAGCAACAGTGGGGTTTTGATTTTCATGTCAAGGCTCCGATAAGGATGGGATTAAGTGTGAATCTACTTACTGTTTACAACAACAATTTTTGCGATTCGATCCGAAACCGTGCGCGCCTCCGGTCAACCGGGCTTGACCGCGCGGTGGAAGCCAAGCATGCCATAGAACACCGTATCCACGGTCACCTCGGCATAACCCAGTTCACCCAGCACGATCGACAGTTCCTCGGCGGTATAGAAGAGTTCGAGGGCATCGATGAAATACTGCTTGCACTTGACCGCCGCCGGCCCGCTGCCGACTATCAGGCTGGTGAAGTTCAGGCAGGCCTTGAGATAGGTGTAATAGAGCTTCTTCACGATCACGTTGCGCGGACGCAGCATATCGGAATGATGGAAATGCCCGCCTGGCTTCAGCACCCGCAGGATTTCGCTGAATACTTCGCGTATGCGCAGGTGACGCGAGGCGAACTGCAGCGTGACGACGTCGAAATGATTGTCGGGAAAGGGCAGCTTGTGCACATCGCCAATGGTGCTCTTGATCTGGAAACCCAGCGCGGCCGCGCGCTGCTGCCCCACCGTCTGCATGGCGGCGCTGCGGTCCATTGCATGAACATCCAGCGTCGGCTCGCGCGTGAGCAGGGCAATGCCGATGGCGTTGGTGCCGGCACAGACGTCCAGTACCTTCTGCTTCGGGGCCAGGTCCACCGACAGCATGAAGCGCTTGAGGAAGCGGCTCCACAGTCCAAGCGCAGCAATTTCGTTGGCGCGGTCGTAATAGGGTGCGACGTCGGCGAATACGTCATTGAGATCACGGCTCCAGACGTCGCTGAAGCACTGTTCTCGTACCGCCTCGCGTGTGGCCAGGGGGGGAGGTGCCATTTCTAGTTTCTCCATGAAGGGAATTCAATCGGCGCGGGCGGTCGCCGGAAAATCGGCGCCCGCGATAGCCGGTGATGGAATTTCTTAAGGCAGTTCACGATTGGCCCGACAACCCTGCCTCATTGCGCATGAAGCGCTCGGTGAACTCGGCCAATTCGCTATAGAACGCGGTCTTGGCGCCAGCCTTGACCGCGGCGGCAAACGCGCCGACCCAAGCGCCCAGGTGTTCGCCTGCAAAGCGGCGATGCAGCGAGTCGACGGTGGACAGTTCTTCGGCATTGCTGCCGAGCCGCGCCTGGTTCTGGGCGAAGATCAATGCGTAGAGAAACTCTAGTTCCACCGCGACATGGTCCGGCAGCTCGTGAATATCCTCGCTGACGTCGAAACCGCCCTGCTCGTAGAAGTCGAGCACCGCCATCGTCGCCTCGTGCCGCATCGACTGGTCGTCGGCTAACCAGAACGAGGCATAGGGCATGGCCCTGGGTTGTGCAGGGCCAATAAACAGCGCGGTGTAGTCTACCAGCAGCGCCTGTAAGTCCTGTGCGGCGAAGGCCGCTCCCAGCCTGCGGGCGGACTCGGCGAGCGCCGGATCGATGGCGCACGCCGCCGCCAGCATGGAGTCGAACAGGCGCTCTTCCACGAATTCCGCGGCGGGCTCGCAGTAGCAGGCCGCGAGATAGCGGCACAAATCCTCGCGCGCCCCGGCGCTGCCGGTGACATAGTCGCTCATCGCATCTCCCGAAAAGGGCCGGCATGAGCCGGCCCCCGATTCTATTTCAGGCGCGCGGGCTGTACTTGCCGACGTAGTGCACATTGGGCTTGGTCCCTTTTTCTTCCTGCAGGCGGAAGGACTTTTCCTTCTTCAGGAT
>JAPTVL010000007.1 GCA_028065725.1 Betaproteobacteria bacterium | reverse complement strand
AACCATGGACACGCCCTTGCCTGAGAACACGGGGTCTCACAGGAGCCATCCTGACGTGGCTGACCCAGGGGTGTATCCAACGCCATGGGCGAACAGAAAACGGATTTTTGAATTTTGCAGGGCCGACGAATGAGTCGGGATGGCATGGTTGAATCTCCCCTGAAGGGCCGTGCAGGATAGGCGATCGGCGCGGGATTTGCGGCCGGCTGCTCGAGCCGCGCGCGGGGGCGACCTCGTCGACCAGGATCGGCGCCTCTTCAGACGCTCGCCACCCAGAGCGTCTTGCCGCTGAGACGGCACAGCGGGCGGATATGCCCCTCGCGTTCGAGCTTGACGCCGAGGGCCGCACCGATGGGCAGACGCTGGTGGCCGGCGATCAAGATGTAGCGCCGGCCGGCGCGGTGAGACTCTTCGAGCGTCGCGCCCTGGGCGACGAGCTGGACGAGTAGAGGATAGAGGCGTTCTTCGCGCATGGGAATCTCCTGAAGGCGCTGGACATTGCGCACGCACGAAGGGTGTGCGTGGCTCCAAGCGTGGGACCGCAGGGGGCGGTCGGTTCAGGATCTGCGCGGCTGAGAAGGGCCTTGTCGACGTGACGATGGAACGATCTTACAGGCGCCAGGTGCCGGTGCAAGTCGAAGGACATGCTCTGTGATGCAGAGGGTGGATGAGCGCCTCGATTCAGCGCGCAGCGTCCGGGGGCGCTTGAACGGCCGCGGCGGCTTCGGCTTCGGCTGTTTCGGTCGCATCCAGGCTCAGGCCCAAGGCCAGGCCCACATGGTGGTCGTAGCGGGTGGGCAGCCAGACCGCCAGCCCCAGCGCCGTGCCCAGCAGCCAGGGCAGGGCGAGGCAGCCGTGCGCAGGCCGGTGGGCCAGGGCCCAGCCCACGCCCCGGGCCAGTCCCCAGGCCAGTCCCGCCAGCAGCGCCACCGTCGTCCAGGCCCAGCGCCGGGCGCATCGCCAGTGGCGCAGCGCCTCGCCCCCCAGGGCCTGGGGCTGCAGCAGCCTCAGGGTGGATTCCAGGGGCAGGGCCTGCAGATCATGGCCGCTGGCGCGGAACACCGACTTGCGCCAGGCATCGTCCCGGCCGAGGTGCAGGATGCCGCGGCCGTAGAGTCCGACCAGGGCGAACGCCAGCAGCAGGCATGCCCGGCTCATCCCGGGTGCATGGGAGAGCAGGGCCGCACTGCCCAGGGCCGCGGCCAGGACCAGCCAGGGAGCGAACAAGGTTGTGACGCCCAGAGCGGCAGCCAGACGCACGCCGGCCATGCGACGGGCCCCCCTGGGCGATTGGCCACGCCGTGCAAAGCGCTGTTGCAGCGCCTGGCGGAGGCGCTGGCCGGCCGTGGCGTCGGTCCAGCACAGCACGAGCAGGATGTCGCGCAGGGCGCGCAGGCGGCACAGCCGCGATGGGGGTGACGAGGATGCGGGTTGCGCTGCGAGTTGGATGGGCATCGTGGGCGCTCCAGTTTGCAGTGCTTTCATGCCAAAGTGCCACTGGTTGCCCTTCTTGGTCTGGTGCATCTCGGGGTCGCGTGCGCCCGTGCTGTTCTTGGTGGAACTGGGCGCGGCAATCAGGGTGGCATCGACCACGGTGCCGGTCTTGAGCAGCAGGCCACGCTGCGACAGCACGGCGTTGACGGCGGCGAGGATCTGCGGACCCAGGTCGTGCGCTTCGAGCAGGTGGCGAAAGCGCAGGATGGTGCTCTCGTCAGGCAGGCGCGTGATGCCCACGTCGAGCCGGGCAAACTCGCGGTACAGCGGGATGTCGTGCAGGGCCTCTTCCATCGCCGGGTCGGAGTGGCCGAAGAACTGCTGCAGCAGGTGAATACGCAGCATGATCTCGGGTGCAAACGGCGGTCGTCCGGTCTTGCCGCTCGGGGCGTGCGGAGCGATCAAGGCGAGCAGCTCAGACCAAGGGATCACTTGGTCCATCTCGTCGAGAAATTCCCGCTTGCGTGTGCGCTTCGGTGCAAGCTCAAATCCGGTGGCAGCAAGGCTGATTTGCTTCATTTGAATTCAACGTACGAGGCACTCATGCGGCTGACTTTTGCAGAGGTTCCTTAGCCATCGAGTCTGCATTTTCGGAGCGATGCCATGCAAACCTTCACCGCCAATGACGCCAAGACGCACTTTGGCGAATTCCTTGATCAAGCCCAGCGTGCCCCCGTGCGTGTACTGCGTCGTGATCGGGTGGTTGGCGTCATGGTCAGCGCGCAAGACTACGAAGCCATGCGCACGTTCTATGCCGATCGTTTGCTCAAGACAATGGATGCCAGCGCGGCGGCCGTAGAGCGCGCTGGACTGACCCCGGAGAGTTTGGCCGCCTTGCTGGCCGAGGACAGCTCGGGTGCGGACTGAGCCGCCCATGCGACGCGCTGGGCCGGTGGTGGTCGTCGACACCAATGTCTGGATCAGCGGCGTACTCACCCGAACTGGCGCTCCGGCGCGACTGACCAGACTGGTGGTCCAAGACGGCCTGCCGGTGTTCACCCAGCCGACCTTTGCCGAACTCAAGCAGCGGCTTTGGCTGCCCAAGTTTGATCGCTACGTTTCCATGGAAATGCGCCAGGCCCTGCTGCACGACCTCGATGCCGTGGCCCTTTGGGTGGATGTGCCGCAAGAGCTGTCCGGGCAGACATTTTGTCGCGACCCCGACGATGATGCCTTCATCCACGCCGCCCTGGCTGCAAAGGCCAACTATCTGGTCACGGGCGACAGTGATTTGCTGGTGTTGTCGCAGACACTGCAAAGCTCAGGGATCCAGATCCTCTCTCCTGCAAAAGCCTTGCAGTGACCTTGCCCCTGGAATTCGTATCCCATAGCCGACTCATGCACTGGCTTGCCGGGGTTGGTTGGCGAGCCAGTTTTCTTCGAAGCGCATCGGGCTGACATAGGCCAGCGTTGAGTGCAGCCGGGTGCGGTTGTACCAGAGCATCCAGGCGACGACTTCGTCCATCGCCTGGCGCCGTGTCTTGAAGCGCTGCCCATGCAACCGCTCCACCTTCAATTGCGTATTTCAGCCCATCGTGGACGGCATTTCAGGCTGATCGTGGACGCGATTTCAGCGTGATCGTGGACGGCGTTTCAGACTGATCGTGGACGCTGTTTCAGCGTGATCGTGGACGATCGGGGGCGTGCAAGTGATCCCTTGACCGGGCCTAGGCTGGTCGCTTTTTTCGAGCGACGCCGATGCCCACAACAAGAATCACGATGCGCCAGATCCGAGAGGCATTACGCCTGCACCTGCAGGCTGGGTTGACCTACAGCGAGGTGGCCCGCGCGCTCAAGATGTCCAAGAGCGTGGTGGGCAAGTACGTGTCGCTGGCCCGCGTGGCCGGGGTGGACTGGGCAGTGGCCCAGACGCTGAGCGACGCCGAGCTGGAGGGGCGGTTGTACCGCCCGCCGGTGCCGCGCGCCAGCTATCAGCTCACCCCCGATTTCGCCGCCATCCACCAAGAGATCAAGCGCCCTGGCGTGACGCTCCTGCTGCTGTGGGAGGAGTACGCCCAGGGCAATGCGCTGGCCTACAAGTACACGAGCTTTTGCATCAAGTACCGCGAGTGGGCCCAGAGCCTCAAGCGCTCGATGCGCCAGGTACATGTGGCCGGCGAGAAGCTGTTCGTCGACTACGCCGGGCAGACGGTGCCGATCATCGACGCGACCACCGGCGAGATCAGCGCCGCACAGATCTTCGTGGCCACGCTGGGGGCGTCGAGCTACACCTACGCCTGCGCCACGCCGCGCCAGACCACCGCCGACTGGATCGGCGCTCAAGTTCAGGCGCTGGAGTTCTTCGGCGGCGTGCCGCGGCTGATCGTGCCCGACCAGGCGCGCGCCCTGATCAAGCACCCCGACAACTACGACCCGCTGCCCAACCGCACCTACGAGGAGTTCGCCAACCATTACGGCTGCGCGCTGCTGGCCGCGCGCCCGGCACATCCGAGGGATAAGCCCAAGGTCGAGGGTGCGGTGTTGCTGGTGGAGCGCTGGATTCTGGCGCGGCTGCGCAACCGCCGCTTCTTCAGCCTGGTCGAACTCAATGCGGCGATCGCCGAACTCATTGCCGATCTGAACCTGCGCCCGTTCCAGAAGCTTCCCGGCTGCCGGCGCGAGGCCTTCCTGGCGCTCGACGCCCCCGCGCTCTCGCCGCTGCCGGCCACGCGCTATGCGATTGGCAGTTGGAAGCAGGCCAAGGTCAACGTCGACTATCACGTTGAGTTCGAGGGCCATTACTACAGCGTGCCGCACCGACTGGTCGGCGGCGCGGTCGAGATGCGCATGGGTGCCGGGCTGCTGGAGATCTTCCACGCCAACCAGCGCGTGGCCTGCCATGCCCTGGACACCCGCCGCGGCCACCACACCACCATCCCTGAGCACATGCCAGCGTCGCACCGCGCGCACCTGGAATGGACCCCGGCCAAGCTCATCGCCTGGGGGCGGCGCATCGGCGTGGCCGCCGCCGGCGTCGTGACCTGGCAGCTCGAGCACCGCCCGCATCCCGAGCAGGGCTACCGCGCCTGCCTGGGACTCAAGCGCCTGGCGCGCGAGTACACGCCGGCGCGCCTGGAAGCCGCCTGCACCAGGGCGCTGGCGATCCGCTCGCCGACCTACCGCAGCGTGGCCTCGATCCTCAAGAGCGGGCTCGATCGCCAGCACGCCTCGCCCCCCACCGCGGCGTCCACCGCCTTGCCCGAGCACGAGAACGTGCGCGGCGCCGATTACTACCACCACTGACGGAGAGGAACGATGTTGAATGAACACACCCTGAACCAACTGCGCGAGCTGCGCCTGGACGGCATGGTCCACGCCTTGACGGACCAGGCCAGCAGCACGGCGGCGGCCGCGCTGGGCTTCGACGAGAGGCTCACGCTGCTCGTGCAGAGCGAGATCGCCTGGCGTGACGACCGCCGCATGCAGCGCCTGCTCAAGGCCGCCAAGCTCAAGGTCGGCGCCGCCTGCGTGGAGGACATCAACTGGCGTGCCAGCCGCGGCCTGGATCGCCATCTCATCGCCAACCTGGCCGGCGGCGACTGGTTGCGCCACGCGCAGAACCTGCTCATCACCGGCGCCACCGGCTGCGGCAAGACTTGGCTGGGCTGCGCCCTGGCGCATCAGGCCGCGCGCTCGGGCTTCACGGTGCTGTACACGCGCGCCGCGCGCCTGTTCGACGAACTGCAGGTCGCCCACGGCGACGGCAGCTACGCGCGCCGCATGACGCAACTGGCCAAGCTCGACCTGCTGCTGATCGACGACTTCGCGATCTCGCCCATGGGCGCTGCCGAGCGCAACGACCTGCTCGAACTGCTCGACGACCGCGTCGGCAGCCGCTCCACGCTGATCACCAGCCAGCTCCCCGTCAAGGCCTGGCACGCCTACCTCGACGACCCCACGCTGGCTGACGCGATCCTCGACCGCATCGTGCACAGCAGCCACAAGATTGAGCTCAAAGGCCAATCGCTGCGCGAGAAGGACAAAGACCAATGACCACCCCGAACCTCCGCCGCCACGTCGCCGAACACGCCTTATCCACCGCGGCGGCCGGTCCGTCGCAAGCGCCGTCCGCCGCCGTGGATAAGGCTGCGAAGCAGACCATCACCCAGCACTTCGCGATGGCCGTTTCAGGCTGATCGTGGACGACTGAGATACATTGAACCCATCGCTTGCGCGCACCCCCGGCGCGTCCACGATCGCGCTGAAACGCCGTCCACGATCAGACTGAAACAGGCGTCCACGATCGCTGAAATGCGCATTCAATGACCCGAACAGCGTTTCGCTGCAAGCGTTGACCCAACAATTGCCACGACGACTCATCGACGCGGTGATGCCGTACTCGGTCAGGACGTCGCGGAAGTCCTTGGCAGCGTACTGGCTGCCGCGGTCGCTGTGGAAGATCAGCCCGGCCTGCTTGCTCGGATGGCGCTTGAACCAAGCCATGCGCAGGGCGTCGATGACGATGTCGCGCGTCATGTCGGCTCGCAGGCTCCAGCCCACCACCTGGCGGCTGAACAGGTCGATGACCACGGCCAGGAACAGCCAGCCTTCGTCGGTGTGGATGTAGGTGATGTCGCCCGCCCAGACTTTGTCGGGCTCGGCCACGGTGAACTGCCGGTCAAGCAGGTTGGGGGCAATCGGGAAGTCATGATTGCTGTCGGTGGTGACCTTGAAGCGCCGCTTGCCCTTGGCGCGGATGCCGTGCAACTGCATGAGCTTTTGCACCCGCTCCTTGCCGACTCGGATGCCCCTGGCCAGCAGTTCTTTCCACGTCCTGGGCCAGCCGTAGCCACCGCGGGTCTCGGCGTGGATGGCCTTGATATGCACCAGCAGCGCATCGTCGCTGAGATGGCGTCGCTGGGCCGTGCTGGCGGCCCGCACGACGTGCGCGTGGTAGCCAGCCACGCTGACCTCCAGCACCCGGCACTGCACCGAGATCGGCCACACGCGCCGGTGGCGCTCAATGAAGGCGTACTTCACTTCGCTGCCTTTGCGAAGTACGCCGTCGCTTTTCCCAGGATGTCGCGCTCCATCTTCACACGCGCCAACTCGGCCCGCAGCCGACTGATCTCCATCTGCTCGGCGCTGACGACCTTGCTGTCAGCCCCCTTGAGCTTGCCTTGCCGGTGGGCTTTGACCCAGTTGAACAGCGTCTGATCCACCACGCCCAGTGTGCGCGCTGCCGCCGCGATGCTCTGGCCACCCTCGACCAGCCGCACGGCCTCTTGCTTGAACTCGAGCGTGTACCGCGCCCGCCTTGTCGTCTTCGTCATTTCCGTTCTCCTTGCTTGGATTGAATCACTCAGCAAGGGATACGTTTTTCGCGGGCAAGGTCAGTCGGCGCGCCGCCAAACCTCAACGACTTGAGAATATCGCTCCGATGCGAGTGCGATGCAATGGCCGACGGCCGCCCGATCGTCGCAAAGATCGCGGGAAAGAGCAGGAACGCCAGGCCGGCGATGACCTGGGTGTTGCGATTGCTTTGCATCGGTGTGGCGATGAGCACAACTGAGCGGGCCATTCGGGCATCGGCGCCAGTCCCTCGTAGTGCATGCTCTGGCGTTGACCCCCAGGTCCGGGACGGCGCCGGCTCAAGGCGGTCGCGATAGGCATCACTGGATGCGCGTCGGCGGAGATCGTCGATGGGGCGCGGCACAGCGACCGCCGAAAGGCGCCTTGCGGCGCCGCGCCACACCCCAGCATGCATGCCGGGCCTGCCGCGCAATGGATCAAATCACGCCAACGACCAGCAGCAATGCCCGATCCACCATCTTCATCTTCTCCCCATCAAGACGGCCGAACGGCCCGCTGATTTTGGTGCGCGGCAGCGTTGAGAGTTTGTCCACCATGACTTGCGAAAGCGTACGCAACCCATTGGCGATATTCGGCTCCACGGTCACGCGAAATGCGGCATTGCGCAAATCGCTTGTGACCGGGCACAGCACGACGCTTTCCAAATCCGTCAACAAGTCAGATTGAACGACCAGGGCTGGTCGCGGTTTGCCATAGTCGCCTTGCAGAGAAACCGTGACCAGGTCACCTCGTTGCGTCATTCCCAGCCCTCGACATGGGATGCAGCGCCCTCCGTGAAGCGCAAAACTTCGGCTTCTGCCGAGTCGCCCTTGAGGCTTCGGCACTGCTCGCGCACCTGGGCCGCAAACTCAGGCGAGCGGGTGTCCAGCACCCAAAATTGCACAGGCCTCAGCCCCGCGGCACGCATCCGCTCACGGTGACGCGCCACCTTGCCGGTCGACTCGTGGATTGACGGCATGACGCCCTCCATTGGTTGCATGCGAAGTTACATGATACTGCGCATGCAACCATGATGCAAACGAATGTTGAAACGGGCTCAGAATCCCCTTCCTCGATCACGGCCAATGCCGCCATGCCGGGCAAGGATGTTGACGATGCCTCGGGACGCAAAAAGACCGCCACTGGCGGTCTTTTTAGGCTGAAGAAAGGTCAGAACTGCCCTTGATTGCCCGTGGTGAAGCTGAACTGGCGGGTGAAGGTGACTCCGTTGTCCGTTCCAGTCAGTGTCGCCATGTAGGTCGTGTTAGGTTGAAGCGCATTACTTGGAAAGGCAAGCCGCGAGGCCATGCTGCTGCGGTATCTCCATCCCGAGCGCGCCACCGTCAATCTGCTCGACAAGCCGATCTCCTTCGACGATGCTCAGGAGGCGATTTACCGCATGCCGCCGCCGCTCGTGGTGGTCGGTAGCGCCGGCAGCGGCAAGACCGCGCTGACCCTGGAAAAACTCAAGCACGCCGAAGGCGAAGTGCTCTACGTCACGCTCTCGGCCTATCTCGCCCAGGGCGCGCGCGATCTCTACTATGCCCACGGCTTCGAGCATGCTGGGCAGGACGCGGTGTTCCTGTCCTATCGCGAGTTCGTCGAATCGATTCACGTGCCGCCGGGCCGGGAGGCGCAGTGGCGCGATTTCGCCGGCTGGTTCGCGCGCATGCGCCAGACGTTCCGCGACATCGACGCGCATCAGGCCTTCGAGGAAATCCGCGGCGTGATCGCGGCCGCGCATGACGGCGTCTTGTCGCGTGCAGTCTACCGCGCCTTGGGCGTGCGCCAGTCGATCTTCGCCGAGGAGCGGCGCGACGCGGTCTATGATCTCTTCGAAAAATACCGCACCTGGCTGGCGGAAAGCGGGCTGTTCGACCTCAACCTGGTCGCGCAGGAGTGGATGGCGCGGGCCGCGCCGCGCTATGACTTTGTTGTTATCGACGAAGTGCAGGACATCACGCCGGTGCAACTGGCCCTGGTGCTGAAGACTTTGAAGAAACCCGGCCATTTCCTGCTGTGCGGTGACTCCAATCAGATCGTGCATCCCAACTTCTTCTCCTGGGCACAGGTGAAGAGTCTGTTCTGGCAGGAGCCGGCGCTGGCTGAGCGTCAGGAGTTGCGCGTGCTCGCCGCCAACTTCCGCAACGGGCAGGAAGCCACACGTCTGGCCAACCGGCTGCTCAAGATCAAGCACCGGCGCTTTGGCTCCATCGACCGCGAAAGCAATTTCCTGGTCCGCGCCGACGGCGGCGACGCGGGCGAAGTCAAACTCATTCCCGACAAGGACAGCGTCAAGAAAGAGCTGGATCAGCAGATTCGGCAATCCACGCAGTTCGCCGTGCTGGTGATGCACGACGAGGACAAGGCGGAGGCGAGAAAGCACTTCGCCACGCCCTTGCTGTTCTCGATCCATGAAGCCAAGGGGCTGGAGTACGAGAACATCGTGCTCTACCGTTTCGTCTCAGATCATCGCGCCGCATTCGCCGAGATCGTCAATGGCGTGAACAAGGAGGATCTCGCCGCAGATGGGCTCGACTACCGCCGCGCCAGGGACAAGACCGACAAGTCGCTCGAGGTCTACAAGTTCTTCGTCAACGCCCTCTACGTCGCGCTGACGCGCGCCATTCGCAACCTCTACCTCATCGAGTCCGACACCCGGCATCTACTCTTCGATCTGCTCGACCTGGCCGAAGCCGGGCAGGTCAAGGTCGAGGCGAAGCGCGCGACGCTGGAAGACTGGCAGAAGGAGGCGCGCAAGCTCGAACTGCAAGGCAAGCAGGAGCAGGCCGATGCCATCCGTCAGGGCATCCTCAAGAAGACGCCGGTGCCCTGGCCGGTGTTCGATCAGGCGCGGACCGAGGACATGCTGGTCAAGGTCTTTCGGGAGCAGGCGCCCGGCGGCAAACTCAAGCAGCAACTCTACGAGATCGCCGCCTGCCACGATCTGCCGGTTCTCGCGGCGCTCCTCGCGCAGAAGGCGAAGTTCGATGCGGCAAACGGGTTCCGGCAGCAGCACACGACGCTGGGGCGCAAGACCTACACGGGTTACTTTGCGCGCAACGTCAAGGACATCCTGCGCCAGTGCGACAGCTACGGCCTGGAGCACCGGCTGCCGATGAACATGACCCCGCTCATGGCGGCTGGGGCGGCCGGCAACGTGCCTTTGGTCGAAGCCTTGCTCGAGCGTGGTGCCGACCACGAGGCAACCGACCAGTTCGGTTGCAATGCACTGCACTGGGCGATGCGCGAAGCCTTCGGCGATCCGAGGTTCGCACGCGGGCCGTTCGCGTCACTCTATGAGCTCCTCGCGCCCGCCGCGGTGGACGTCAAAACCGGCGAGCGCCTGGTGCGCATCGACCGACATTTGTCGGAGTATTTTCTGTTTCAGACCCTGTGGGCGCTGTTCAAGACGCGTTTTACCGACAAGCAGCGCCGTCCCTACGCCGCCTTCGACACCCAGGCGATTCTCGACTCCTGGAAAGAGCTTCCTGCCAATGTGGTACGGCCGGAGCGCAACAAGCGGCAACATCTCTCCCATGTCTTCTCGCGCAACGAGGTCGAGCGCGACTATGCCTACAACCGCGCCTTGTTCCGACGTGTGACACAAGGGTGGTACCAGTTCAATCCCGCGTTGTCGGTACGGTGCAAGGTCGACTGTGTCGAGTCATGGGTGCCGATCTATGCCGCGCTGAATCTGCCCTTCGTCAATGAGTTTGCCTGGGACAGCGTCTGGCCGCGCATCGACGAATATCTGATGCTCGCCCATCTTCCGGAGCGCACCGTGCCGATCGCCTTCGAGGGTCTGCTGGCTCGATGGCAGCAGGTTGCGCGCCACTCCGAACAGCGCGGTTGAGGTGATCGAGAATGCCGCCGGAGGGGGAAGCAGTAGGCATTGAGATTCCCTCCATGGACGGGACGCTTGCGCATCGTCCTCCACGACCCCTCGACCCCGCCTCCCGCCTCGTTGGTCATCCCCCCGCGCGCTCCTCCGTCCCCAGCTCGATCACCTCCCCGATGCGGTCGGTATACCCCTGCACCATGCCCAGCATCCACGCCATCGCCACCACCAGGATCCCCACCCCGTGGTGGGCAAAGTCGGCGGGCAACTCCAGCAAGACCAAGGCCCAACCCATCAACGACAACGCCGCCGCCGCAGCCCATAACCGCGCCGCACGCCAACGCCGTGCCAGCGGCGTGTGATCTCGCAGGCGCGCCCGGCGCAGCCAGGGCATCTGCCGACGCGGATCCAGGCCACAGTGCCGATAGACCGCCAGCGCCCAGGCCGATGGGCGGAACCACTGCAGCACCCCAGGCCCATAGCCCCAGGCCAGCACCCAGCCGGCAAAGAGCAGCAGCTTGCTCCGCCAGAACGGCCCCTGCGCCAGCGCCAGTTCCCGGCTGGCCCACACCAGCGCCAGCGCCACCCAGGGTTGGAACAAGGTCGCCAGCCCCAGCACCCGCAGCCAGCGCAGATGGGTTTGGTGCGATTGCGGCGACACCCCATCGCCCAGTCGCGCCTGCAAGCGCCCGATCACCCGCTCGTCCGTCCACACCAGCACCCGCAGCCCATCGGCTGCCAACACCACCGCATCGACGATTTTTCGCACAACGTTTCGCATCACCACGCTCCAGAAAGGACATACCCCATCTCACCACGCCGCAGCGCCAGCGCAAGTCGCTGCTTACCGCAGCGGATTTGAGCGGGGTAGGGCAGAGCACGCAGGCACACCGCATCCCAGACCCGGGCGGTCATCGCCCGGGTCGGGAGAGCTCGCCCCACGCGCAAGAAAGAAGAAAGCGAGAAGAGAGGACGGCCGCCTCAGGCCGCCACCCAGAGCGTCTTGCCGCTGAGGCGGCACAGCGCGCGGATGCGCCCCTCGCGCGCGAGCTTGAGCGCCAGCGCGGCGCTCACGGGCAGGCGCTCGGATTCAGCGACGAGGGTGAAGCGCCGGCCGGCGCTGGAGGATTCTTCCAGCCACGCCCCCTGGGCGAGCAACTGGACGAGCAGGGGATAGAGGTGTTCTTCGCGCATGACAGACTCCTGACGGATGGATAGGGCGGACGCACCAAGGGTGTGCGTGGCTTCAATCCGGGGCCGCGCGGGTTGCGGCCAGGTCAGGATGGGCGCGTGAGAACTCTCCAGGAACAAGGGATGAGACCGATCATACGTCGCGCCGGTGATGGCGCCAGCCGGGGACGCGGGCGTACACTGGCTCCCAAGGAGCGAGGGATGTCCGTCGATGCAATGATCTTTGGCCTGGGAGCAGAAATGATGGCCGGGGCGCTGGCCATCGTGGCCTTCGTGCTGCACCTGGCCGAGCGGGCGCGCCGGAAGCGCCACGGCCGCCCCCTCAGAGCCTGTGAACATTTGATGGCACGAATGCTGCATATCTTTGGGCATGAGCAAGATCACGAACGAAGCGGGAACGAACGGACACACGGGTGCCCTGTTCGAGGGCTTGGCGGTTCCTGCGGACAGTGCGACTGTCCTGAATCGGAGCAAACCCCAAGGCGCGCCGCGCGTGCAAAGCGCGGTGCGCAACCAAGTCGAGTTGCGTGCCTGTGATCTGGACTCGGCGTTGCCCGCCGATCACCAAGCCCGTGCCGTTTGGGCCTTCGTGCAGTCGCTCGATCTTCAAGCCCTGTACGCCCAGATCCGTGCCGTCGAGGGCAGCGTCGGGCGCGCGCCCATTGACCCAGCCATTTTGATGAGCCTGTGGCTGTACGCGACGCTGGACGGTGTCGGCTCGGCGCGTGAGCTCGATCGGTTGTGTGACAGCGATGACGCCTACCGCTGGCTGTGCGGCGGGGTGGGTGTGAACCACCACACGCTGGGCGACTTCCGTGTTGCTCACGCGCAGTGGCTGGACGGCCAACGCAGCCGCAACGTGGCCGCCCTGCTGTCGCAGGGCCTGGTCAGCATGAACCGAGTGGCCCACGACGGCATGCGCGTGCGTGCCCATGCGGGTGCGGCCAGCTTCAAGCGCCGCGAGACCTTGCAGCAACTCATGCAAGATGCCCAAGCCCAGGTTCAAGCGCTCAAGCAGGAGCTGGGTGACGACCCGGGTGCCGGCACCCGCCGCGTGCGTGCGGCGCGCCAGCGTGCGGCCACCGAACGGGAACAACGCATCGCGCGCGCCCTCCAGGCGATGGACGAGATCGACAAGAACATGTCGGGCAAGGGCAAGAAGGCCCGAGCTCACAGCACGCAGGCCGACAAGACACAAGCCGAGCCGGTGCAACCCCAGGCGGCCCCGACCACGCAACCCGTGGGCGAGCCATGCGCCGAGGAACAATCCAGCGAGGCTCAGCGCGCCAAGAAACCCAAGGAGCCGCGCGTGAGCACCACCGATTGCCAGGCACGTGTGATGAAGATGGCCGATGGGGGCTTTCGCCCGGCGTTCAATGCGCAACTGGCGGTGGACACCCAAACCATGATCATCACCGGCGTGGATCTCGTCAACTCGGGCAGCGACATGAACCAGATGCTGCCCATGCATGCGCAGCACCAGGAGCGCTACGCACGGGTGCCAGAGCAGTGGCTGACCGATGGTGGCTTTGCCCAGCACGCACACATCGAGGAACTCGATGCGCGCGCCACCCAAGTGTTCGCGCCTGTGGTGGCGCCCAAGGACCCGCAGCGTGATCGCTATGCTGCGCTGCCCGGCGACAGCCATGCGCTGGGCCAGTGGCGCCAGCGCATGGGCACCGAGGCGGCCAAGCGGATCTACAAGCAGCGAGCGGCCAGCATCGAGTGCACCAACGCCCATTTGCGCAACCGCGGCTTGCAGCGCTTCAACGTGCGCGGAATGA
>JAPTVL010000434.1 GCA_028065725.1 Betaproteobacteria bacterium | reverse complement strand
TATTTTACGGGATATGCGGGGGTATCGACAGCGTCTACAATCGCGCAAAACCATAAACTGCTCAGGGGAAAACCGCCGTGGCCTCCGTCTACGACTTGAAACCGCGCTTCCAGGCGCTGCTGCGCCCGCTGGTCGACTCGCTCGCACAGCGCGGCGTGACCGCGAACCAGGTGACGATCGCCGCCGTGCTGCTGTCATTCATCGGCGGCGGGCTGATCGCCTGGCGGCCGTTCGAGGCCTGGCCGCTGTTGCTGCTGCCGCTCATCCTGCTCGCGCGCATGGGCCTCAACGCGATCGACGGCATGCTGGCGCGCGAGCACAGCCAGCAGTCGAAGCTGGGCGCGCTCCTCAACGAATTGGGCGACGTGATGTCCGATGCCGCGCTCTACCTGCCGCTCGCCTGGGTGCCGATGGTCTACGTGCCGCTGATCGAAGGCATCGTGGTGCTGGCGGTGGTCAGTGAAATGGCCGGCGTGGTGGCGGTGCAGATCGGCGCCAAGCGCCAGTACCAGGGGCCGATGGGCAAGAGCGACCGCGCACTGTGGTTCGGTGCGCTGGGTCTCGCGCTGGGCCTCGGCGTGGAAGCGGGCAACTGGATCAATTGGGGGCTGGGCGTGATGCTCGCGCTGCTGGTCGTGACCATCGTCAACCGGGCGCGCGGCGCCTTGAAAGAAACGCATGCCGCCTAACCTCCGATATGCGCTGGCCGGCATCCTCACCCTGCTGGTGCTGGGCACCGTCGTCATCGGGCTGAAAAAGCTGCTGAAACCCGGACCGGGCGACCGCGAACTGTGGCTGCGCATGCGCTCGTGGTGGGTGATGGCCGGGCTGTTCATTCTCGCCATCGCGGTCGACCGCACGTTGTCGATCGTCTTCTTCGCGCTGGTGAGCTTCCTCGCGCTGAAGGAATATTTCAGCATCATTCCCACCCGCCGCGCCGACCGCCGCGTGCTGTTCTGGGCCTACCTCGCCATCCCCGTGCAGTATTTCTGGGTCTACGACGCCTGGTTCGGCCTCTTCATCATCTTCATTCCGGTCTACCTGTTCCTGTTCATCCCGCTGAAGATGGTCGTCGTCGGCGAGACGCAGGGCTTTCTGAAAGCCGCCGGCACCATCCACTGGGGGCTGATGACCGCCGTGTTCTCGCTGTCGCACGCAGCCTTCCTGCTGGCGCTGCCGGACGCCGGCAATCCGGCAGCGGGCAGCGCGGGCCTGCTGCTGTTCCTGGTCTTCCTCACCCAGTTCAACGACGTCATGCAGTTCGTCTGGGGCAAGCTCGCCGGCCGGCGCAAGGTCATTCCCAAGGTCAGCCCCGGCAAGACCGTCGCCGGCTTCGTCGGCGGCGTCTCCACTACCACGCTCGTCGCCTGGCTCGCCGCGCCTTACCTCACACCGCTCACCGGCTGGCAGCCGATTGCGGCCGGCCTCATCATCGGCATCGGTGGCTTCGTCGGCGACGTGACGATCTCGGCGCTGAAGCGCGACCTCGGCATCAAGGACAGCGGCAGCCTCATTCCCGGCCACGGCGGCATCCTCGACCGCGTCGACAGCCTGACGTACACCGCGCCACTGTTCTTCCACTTTGTGTATTACTTCCACTATTGAAGATTCCCGCCATGTTGGATGCGCTCTTTAGCTTTCTGGTCGATGTGGTCGCATTTTATTTGGGGCGCTTCTATCTCCTGATTTTGACGCTGGGCAGGTACAAAGCCGACATTGGAGGGCGCAATTCGATGATGGTTAGCCTGTTCGGTGGGGTTGTTACGCTTCTCCTGTTCATTGGCTTCTTTTCCTGGATTAACAAGGGTGCTTGATTGCGCAGCCGGTTCTGTTTCTGGAGTACGACGAGGGCTTAATACGTGATGCGCTTGCTCCAGGCGGCCTTCTTCCTGCTGCTCGTGCGTCCCTTCCTGGCGCTGGTGCTGGGCGTCAACCTGCGCCACGCCGGGCGTCTGCCGCAAAGCGGCCCAGCGATTCTCGCCGCCAATCACAACAGCCACCTCGATACCCTGCTCCTGATGAGCCTGTATCCGCTGGCACGGCTGCATCGAGTACGTCCGGTGGCGGCGGCGGATTATTTTCTGCGCAATCGTTTCGTCGCCTGGTTCGCGCTCCACATCATGCACATCCTGCCGCTGTCACGCCGGCCCAGGCCGGGCGAAAAGCCGCTCGCGCACATCGAGGCGGCGCTGGCGGCAGGCGACATCCTGATCCTGTTCCCAGAAGGCTCGCGCGGCGAGCCGGAAAAACGCAGCGCGCTGAAGTCCGGCATTGCGCACCTGATGGAAGATGCGCCGACGGTACCGGTGGTGCCGATCTATCTGCATGGATTGGGCAAGGCCTTGCCGCGCGGCGACTGGTTGCCGGTGCCGTTCTTTGCCGACGCTTTCGTCGGCGAGCCGTTGGCCTGGCAGGGGACGCGCGCCGCGTCGATGCAGGCGCTGGAGGCGCGCTTCCGGCAGCTGGAGGAGGAAGGCCGTTTCGATGCCTGGGAATGATCC
>JAPTVL010000289.1 GCA_028065725.1 Betaproteobacteria bacterium | reverse complement strand
GACGTCCCGCGCATAACGTTGCCGCAGCATTGGCGTGGTGGAATGGTAGGCACCCACTGCGGCCCAGGTGTTGCCGTAACGCTGAATCGCCCGACGGTACAGGCGAGCCCCGGCCAAAATGTTGGGGCATAACTCCAGGGCGCTTTGTTGCGTGAGTCCCAGGAACGGCAGATTTCGACTATTGATTTGCATCACGCCATAGTCGGTGCTGCCGTCGCTATTGTGGTGAACCTTCCAGGGTTGCAGATGCGATTCGCGCCAGGCAATCGCGAGAAGCACCTGCTGATTGACGCCATAGGTGCGTGCCGCATGAGCGAAACAATAACCTCTGGCCGTCTCAGCCCGTACAGCCTGAGCAGTTGCCAGACCGCTGTGAGCAAACAAGGTGAACGCTAGTGTCAGACATCCTATGCGCAGCAATGGGGGGAGACGGTTCTCCTGAACCGGCAGAGGCGGCATTATTTCGTCCTGATCCCAATGGTTTTGAGGCTTTTCCCTCCTGACCATCGGTAGAAGCCCTGCTTGGCCAATTCGACAACGCACAGATAGGCAACCACCATGGCCCCAAGGATGACATAGAAACGGGCAGGCGGTGGCACGAATCCAAAATAGGTTCCTACCGGCGTAAACGGCAACAGGACCGCGACGGCCACAACCGCCAGTGACGTTGCCGTCAGCAGCGGATGTGCGCGGCTTTTGAGGGGATTTCCGCGCGTGCGGATAATAAAGATCACCATGACCTGGGTGCACAGCGATTCAACGAACCAGCCGGTGTGGAACAGCATCTCATTCGCTTGCAAGACGACCAGCATGACGTAGAAGGTCAGGAAATCGAATAAGGAACTGATGGGCCCGATCACCAGCATGAAATTGCGAATGAAATTCAGATCCAGCACGCGTGGGCCGCGAAGTTCTTCGGCATCCACCTTGTCCAGCGGGATCGGGACTTCCGAGATATCGTAGAGAATGTTGTTGAGCAGTATCTGTGTCGGCAACATCGGCAGGAAAGGCAGGAACAGCGAGGCGCCGGCCATGCTGAACATATTGCCGAAGTTTGAGCTGGTTCCCATCATGACGTACTTCATGATGTTGCCAAAGGTGCGCCGCCCTTCCAGAACGCCAGCGTGAAGCACATGCAGGTCCTGTTTCAGGAGAATTATGTCGGCCGCCTCCTTGGCCACGTCCACGGCCGAGTCTACCGACAGGCCGACGTCTGCCGAATGCAAAGGCGGTGCGTCGTTGATACCGTCGCCCAGGTAGCCAACCGCGTGTCCACGGGCCTTGAGGGCGAGGATGACCCGATCCTTCTGCGCCGGATTGACCCGGCAAAACAAATTTGCCGTTTCTACCCGGGCGCGCAGTGCATTGTCATCCATCTGCGCGATCTCTTTGCCGGTCAGGAGCCCCGTGACAGGAATCTTCAGTTGAGCACAGACATGCCGGGTGACCAGATCACTGTCACCGGTCACGACCTTGATCGCAACGCCCGCCCTTTTGAGCGCCTCAAGGGCAGGGGCGGCACTCTGCTTCGGAGGGTCGAGAAAGGCCGCAAATCCCGCGAGTACCAGGGCTGTCTCGTCATCCACCACGGCATGGGGATGATCCGGCGGAACTTGGCGCCAGGCGATGCCGAGCACACGGAAACCTTCCTCTTCCAGTGCGTGGTACTGGGCGTGTATCGCTGCCAGGGCCACCTCGTCCATCGGACGTTCGGACGCTGAACCATCCGCTTCATACTGGGTGCACAGCCCGACAATTTCATCGGGCGCGCCCTTCACTACCAGCCAGCGGGTCTCGCCGTTATCGATCAGGACGGAGACCCGCCGACGCTCGAAGTCGAAGGGCACCTCGTCGATCTTTTTCCAGGAATCCACGTCGATGTGCTGGTGGTTGAGGATTGCCTCGTCGAGCGGATTTTTTAAGCCGCTCTCGAAGAAACTGTTGAGATAGGCGAGTTCCAGTACCCGCTCGCTGGGAAAGCCTTCCGCATCCACATGGCGTTCCATACGGATCTTCGCTTCGGTCAAGGTACCGGTCTTGTCCGTACACAAGACATCCATTGAGCCCAGGTCCTGAATGGCCGCCAGTCGCTTAACGATCGTCCGTTGCTTGGCCATGCGCAGCGCCCCCCGCGCCAGAGTGACTGACACCACCATCGGCAACAGCTCTGGCGTCAGGCCAACGGCCAGTGCCACGGCGAACAGGAAGGACTCAAGCCATGGCTTGTGAAACAAGGCGTTCACGAGCAGCACGAACATCACCATCAAGACGGTCAGCCGCATGATCAACATGCCAAAGCGGCGGGCACCGATTTCAAAAGAAGTCGGCAACGACTGTCGGGAAAGGCTGTCAGCAATCCCTCCAATGGCGGTATCGGCCCCGGTCTTTACCACCAGCACTCTGGCATTGCCGCTGATGACCGACGTGCCCATAAACACTGCATTGGTCGCGTCCTGAAGATCGGTCGCGGTATCAGGCAGCGCGGTCGGGCGCTTTTCCACAGGATAGGGCTCCCCCGTCAGCAGCGCCTGTTTGACGAAAAAATCATGCGCTTCAATGACCCTTGCATCCGCCGGAATCAGATCGCCGGCCGAAACGAGGACGAGGTCGCCGGCTACCACGTCGGCCACGGCAATCTCCTGAGGCCCTCCGTCGCGTATGACCATGGCCCGTATGGAGACGGATTGGCGCAACTTTTCTGCGGCTGCATTGGCGCGATACTCCTGGACGAAATCCAGGGTGACACTCAGGATGACGATGCAGCTGATGATGACAAAGTTGGTGAGCTCCCCCGTCAACGCTGAGATCGCACTGGCGACGAGGAGAATAATGACAAGGGGATTCTTGAAGCGGGTGACATACTGGAGCAGCAGTGATTTTTCATGCCGGCCACGGAACAGGTTGGGGCCGTACCTGGCAAGCCGGGCTTTGGCCTCGGCGCTCGACAAGCCTGTGGCGCCGGCAGCAAGGTCAAGTGGCTCAAGCCACCATGGCCGGACAGCGGAATCTATCGGCATATGATCCTGGCAGTCTGCCTACGAATGACGGTAGCGGAGAACACGGTATCAGATGTCTACGAAGCCAGGGCGTACCAGACCATGGCTGATAAATTGTTTGTCTTTTTACCGTCGGCCGCGTTGACTGGCCTGGATCAGCAGATATAATGCGCCGCATATCAACTTGGGCCTCGCCCTATCCGCACATGGGTAGTTACTGTTGTCACCCCCTGAAGTAATCCCTGAAGGCCACTGACAGCAGTTCCCATCTGCGCTGTCGCCAGCCTTCAGGCTGGCGGCGGTTCAAGGACTAGATCCTAGTCCTGTTCCTCCCCCTCTTCGTTAATCGTTGGCGCCAAGCGCGGCAAAGCCGTGCATGGGCTCCGGATTTTGGCTTCTCGTACGAGAGGAGGGCAGTATGTTTGTCTTCAACACACTAAGGGGCTTCTGGCCCTTTCGCAACAGCGCCGCGCAAGCGGCACCCTTGCGCGCAGCGCCATCGGTCAGCCGCATGCCCGAGGTCCGCTTTGCCGATGTGCGCCTGGCGTCCCTGGGCCTGCCGCCAGATTCAAGCTGCGGACAAGGTTCCCGTGATGGATTCCAGCCAGGAGGCCGGCCATGAACGCCGAAGTCCGCGCCCTGGATACCCGCCTGTGCCCGGAATGTCCTCCGCTGCCGGAGGGCATCGAGCACCGCCTGCGCGACCGCTTGCATCTGGATGCGCTGCGCCGCGGCGCCCGCGACTGGCGCAGCCGCCTGACCCTGGGGCTTGCCCTGATCGGCCCCGGCGTCCTGGTCATGCTGGGCGACAACGACGCCGGTGGTGTCATCACCTATGCCCAGACCGGCGCGACTTATGGGTTGGGAATTTTCCTGCCCATGATGATCCTGCTTGGCATCGTCGCCTATGTGGTGCAGGAGATGACCGTACGCCTGGGTGCCGTCACCCGCCGGGGACACGCTGAACTGATCTGGAAGCGCTATGGCGCGTTCTGGGGCTGGTTCTCGCTCATCGACCTGGTGGTCGCCAATGTGCTCACCTTGATGACCGAGTTCATCGGCATCCGCCTGGGCGGGCAAGCCTTGGGGCTCTCGCCCTGGCTGACGGTGCCGGCGTCCCTTGCCTTCATCACCTACGTGTTGGTGTTCCTGCGCTACTGGACCTGGGAGCGCATCTCCTTGTTTATTGCCGTATTCAATCTGATTTTTGTGCCCCTGGCCCTGTATTCCCATCCGGACTGGCATGCCGTGACGCGGGCATTTGTCGGCCAGGGCTGGATCGTGCCGGGTGGCTTCTTGTCGCTCACCTTCCTCATTCTGATCTCGGCCAACATCGGCACCACCATCGCGCCCTGGCAGCTCTTTTTCCAGCAATCCTGCGTCGTCGACAAGGGGCTGCTGCCGGGCGACATCCGGGCTGGCCGGCGCGACCTTCTGATCGGCGTCATCGGCATGGTGTTGGTGGCCATGGCCCTGATCGTCCTCGCTGCCAAGACCCTCAAGGGCATGCCCGATGCGCAAGACCTCAATGCCGGCGCCGTGCTGGCAGCCCTGCGCGCCAAGCTGGGCGACGGCATGATGGCCTTGTTCGCCCTGGGCCTGATGGAGGCCGGTTTCATCGCTTCCATCGTCATTACCGCGAGCAGCGCCTGGGCGATCGGCGAAGCCTTCGACATCGACCGGTCCATCAATGCCCCGCCACGCCGGGCACTCGGCTTTTATCTCCCGGCCATGCTCGGAACCGCTTTGGCGGCGATCGTGGTCATGATCCCGGGCCTGCCCCTGGGTTTCCTCAACCTGAGCGTGCAGGTCATTGCGACGGTCTTCATGCCCGCGGCCATGCTGTTTTTGCTTATGCTTCTCAACGATCGAGAACTGATGGGTGAGCACGTCAACTCACCTCGCCGCAATGCCGTATCGATCGCCATCATGGCCGGGTTGATCCTCTGCAACGGCCTCTATGGTATCGCCACCCTCTTTCCTCACACCTTGGGAGGATAGCCATGAAACCCCTGCGCGAGTTCGATCCTGAGGTGATCCGCCGCCTGATCGAGGAGGAGGGCTGGCATGAGCCCTTGCCCGAGGTCCGGCTGGTCCAGCTTACCGCCGGGCAGCGGATGCTGTTCTGGGGGCTGCGCGCTTACGTGCTGGTCATGGCCGCGGTCGTGGTCTGGGCCTTTGTGCACGGCACGGGCGGCTGATCTCAGACAGGTCGCCTCCCTCTGCCTGGTAGGAGGGCGGCGTGTAATCCCCATCGTCAAATTGTCACGGCCCCCGGGCCAGAATCGGGGCATTGAGGTGCGCCATGAGAAGAACAACAGCAATTCAAGCCGCCTTGGCGGCGCTCCGTCGGACCAGCAGCCGCGTCGGGCACGTCCTTGGCGCCTGCGCGGTGCTGCTATGCGCGCCCGCCCTGGCTATGCGTGAGCCATCTCTCATGCTGAGCCTGCAAAGCACTTACATCTACCAGTATCAGCCTGGGTTTACTGTCCCTTATTCGGGGCCAAACAGTCTCCTGCCTGGCCCAACCCACGGCTACAGCTTCAGCGCGACCGGCATGCTCGCCGCCCGGCCGTGGGCCGGCGGGGAAATCTATTTCGAGCCGGAACTGGTCTCCTCCATCCCCATCTCCAACCTCACGGGGCTGGGCGGCCTGACGAACGGCGAGAATCAGAAGGGGGGCGGTGTGCGCCCGGAACTCTACGTCGCGCGAGCCTTCCTACGCCAAACCTGGAATCTTGGAGGCCGTCCGGTCAAACAGGTGGCCAGCCTCACCCAACTCCCCACAACGGTTGATAGCAGGCGGCTGGTCCTGACCGTGGGCAACTATGCCATCACGGACATCTTCGATACCGGAAACTACAGCGGGGACCCCCGCAATACCTTCCTCAATTGGTCTTTCCTGACCTACGGTGCCTGGGATTATGCCGCTGATGTGCGCGGCTATACCTGGGGCGCGACGCTAAGTTTCCACGATCGGAACTGGGCGGTGCGGGCCGGGCGTTTTCTCGAACCGGTCGTCTGCAGGACGGGCGGCCCGCGACGGGACTGGAGCCGTTCCTTGAGGCGGTTGGAGACGCCCTTGGCCAGGGGAGCTAACAGGAGGATGAACAGCACCTGAAGCAGGTTGATGGCGATATGGGCGATCATCGCTCCCCCGTCGCTCCGTGGCGCCGGGCGGTACGCAAAATCCCCCTACGGCCTTGATTGGAAGCTCGCATTATCGTATCTCTTCAGCGGTTGCTTAACCGTCGTAGGAGCCATCAGCTTGCGCACTTAACGGCGAGCTCCATCGCCATCATGTCCCCATACTAGACCACCTCCCTGTGCCTGCAAGGAAAAAGAATGCGCTCCCATCGCTACAGTGGCGCCCCGCTTCATATTCCCCTGCGCCATTGTTCAGCATCCTTTCAGCCCATCTCATGGCATGTGGTGCTCACCATCGTCCGGCGCGTCGCGGTGAAGATCTACCGGTAAGGCCGCTGCGGCCATTCAGTGAGAAGGTGCGTCTGCTACAACCCGAATCAGGAAGAGATGCCAAAATACACTGCACATACCCTCAAGCGATCGAAGCAGCAGGCGATTGCACCCCACGGGCATGCACAACATAAACGGCTTCCCTTCCCTACGCAGCGGCGCGATCAAATTTGTGGAGGCACCCCTTGGATTCATCAATGGAGGAACACGCAATATGAACACCCGCATTCAAACGCTTCATGCCCGCGAAATCCTCGACTCGCGCGGAAATCCGACGGTCGAAGCTGAGGTAACGCTGGCGAATGGCGCCTTTGGCCGGGCGGCGGTGCCTTCGGGCGCCTCCACCGGCGTACACGAAGCGCTGGAGCTACGCGATGGCGATCCGGGCCGCTATGACGGCAAGGGCGTCAGAAAAGCCGTGAGCCACGTTAACAATGAAATCGCGCGCGTCATCGTTGGCATGGACGCCCTCGATCAGGGCGCCGTGGACCGCGCCATGCTGGAGTTCGACGGCACAGCCCACAAGGAAAAGCTCGGCGCCAACGCCGTCCTCGGCGCGAGCCTGGCGGTTGCGCGTGCGGCGGCGGATGCCTGCGGCCTGCCGCTGTTCCGCTATCTGGGCGGCGCGGCCGCGTGCCGCATGCCGGTGCCCATGTTCAACATTCTCAACGGCGGAATACACGCCAACTGGCAGGGCACAGATTTCCAAGAGTTCATGATCGTCCCCGTGGGCGCGTCCAACTTTGCCGAAGCATTGCGCTGGGGCAGCGAGGTTTATCACGCATTGAAGAAGGTGCTCAAGGACAGCGGCCATTCGGTGGGTGTGGGCGACGAGGGTGGCTTCGCGCCCCGGCTCTCGCGCAACGCCGAAGCGGTGGAACTGATCCTGCAAGCCATTGAAGCCGCGGGCTACCGCCCGGGTGACGACCTCTCCATCGCGCTCGACCCCGCCTCCAGCGGCATTTTCGAAGACGGCCTCTATCACCTGCGCACCGAGGGACGCAAGGTGGCCGCCGCCGACATGGTGGGGCTCTACGCCGACTGGGTCGCCAAGTATCCCATCGTGGTGCTGGAAGACGGCCTTGCCGAAGACGACTGGGAAGGCTGGAAACTGCTCAACCGGGAACTGGGCGATAAGGTCGAACTGGTGGGCGACGACATTTTCGTCACCAACATCGAGCGCATCCGGCGCGGCATCGACGAGGACATCGCCAACGCGGTGCTGATCAAGCTGAACCAGATCGGCACGCTCACGGAAACCATTGCTGCCGTTAATCTGGCCTATTCCGCCGGCTGGGGCGCGATGGTGTCCCACCGCAGCGGCGAAACGGTGGACAGCTTCATCGCCGATTTCACCGTGGCCCTTTCCACCGGCCACCTCAAGACCGGAGCGCCGTGCCGTGGGGAACGCGTGGAGAAATACAACCAGTTGATGCGCATCGAGGACTACCTGGGGACATCGGCTGCGTACGCGGGACGCAAGGCCTTCGTGCGCTGAGTCCAGGATCTTTTCAATTTCAAATTGGTGAAATAGAACATAAGGTCAGCCGGTTACCAGTTCGTGGAGTCGGGAAATCGATGCCGACCCGCCCACCCGTAGCCCCGCGATTGCTGCGTGAATCAATCCCGGCCTGCGCAGTCTAGAATTCAAATAGCGATGGTGCCCGCTACAAACGCCGACCTACGGCTGATGGCCCCTACCGAATGGCGGGGCCATTTTCATGCCCGCCGCCCGGGAAGGAGATTCGTATGTCCGATGGAATGACCAACCCGCGTGCGAGGAGGAAAGCGGCGATGGCACTGGACGAACGACAAACATCGCGCCTGATATCGGCGCTCGCCGAAGTGGACGCATGCTTGGAAGAGGCAATGCGCTGCCTGGATACTGTGGCGCATCGCTCACCCTTTGCCCCGCGCGCCGACGACGTGGCGCCACTCCAGCGTCAGTTGATCACCGAGGACGTCGACCGCCTGCGCGCCGCGATGCACGCCATCCTTGCGCGCCATCACGTCGCCATGCCTACCCCGGACACAAGCGCGGCGCTTGCTTGCCGTACCGCCATCGACCGCGCCGTGATCACGGTCGAGGCGCTGGGCCCGCGTTATCTGCGGCAGGAAGGCGATCTCCCGGCCGATAGCGAAGCCGAACTCAATCGCATCGTGTCGCAACTGCTCGACGGGCTCACAGCCATGGAAGGCCATCTCGCGGCGGGATATGCCGGCGATCCTGCCGCGCACCTCGCCGAAGCCGATGGAGCTACCGCCGGCGTTCGTTTGGCGCGGGAACTGGCCCAGGCCGTCGATGCCCACCACTTGACACCCTTGCGTGCGCCGCTGAACGCCCTGCTGGAACGTCTGGAAGCGGACGACTTCGAAATCGCCGCGTTCGGCCGTGTGAACGCCGGCAAGTCGTCCCTGCTGAATACCTTGCTGGAAGGCGAGTTCCTGCCGGTGGGCGCACTGCCCACAACCGCCGTTCCGATCCACATCGAGTATGGCCCCGCCCCGCGCGGGCGGGTGCAGTTTGCCGATGCGGCGCCAGAGATTTTCGACCTGGGCCGGCTCGCGGAATTTGCCGCAGAGCATTACAACCCGGCCAACGGGCGCCATGTGACCCGACTGCATCTCGAACTCCCAGCGCGGCGGCTCGAAGGCGCCGTCAAGCTGGTCGACATGCCCGGCATGGCGCCCGATCAGCCCGCTGATTTCCCACGCTGCGATGTGGGCCTGGTCGCCATTGACGCCAGCGGCAGCCTGTCGCTCGACGAAGCGGTTCTCATCGAAACCCTGCGCCGCGCAGGCACTGCGGTGATCGTCCTCCTCACCAAGGCCGACCGGCTGACGGTCGGCGACCGCTGGCAGGCACTCGGTTTCGTCAGTCGCGAGCTTCAGGCGCGAACGGACGTGAAGTTCCCCGTCTATCTCGCCGCCACGACGGGCACGGATGCCGCCTTGCGCAACGACTGGATCGAGAGAGGGCTTAATGCCTGCCTGCGCGATCGCGACAAACTCAGACAGGCATCGCTACGTGCAAAACTCCGGGCGTTGGAGCAGGCCGTCGACGATGCCTTGGCGTCGCGCCGCGCCGCAGCTGCAGTAAGCCCGCCATCGTCCGCCCCCAGCGGGACCAAACTGGCGCGCGCCCAGGCGCTGGCGCTGGTTGAGGCTGCCCGGGCCCGTCGCTTCGTAGCTGAGAACGAGGCCGCAAGGCAGGCCGCTGCGCTGGTCGCCGAGGTGAGCGGCAACGCCGCTTTGCTATGGTGCAAGATGGGAGATGAGACGACGATGGACATTACGACCTTGGTTGTAAGCTCGCTGGCGGCTCGCTGCGGCGGCGTGGCGCAAGAGGCATCGCGAGAACTCCTGAAACTGCGCGCCGCCTGCTCAGCCGCCTTGACGGCAGCCGGCGTCCTTGCACACTTGGATCTGCCTAAGCCCCACGGCATGCCGGCGCTCGCCGCCGGGCTCCATCCCGCCGCGCCCTTGTTGCGCCGGCCGGGCTTTGCCTACCTCGGCCAACGCTGGGTTGCACGCTGCTGGCGCAAGACTCTCGCGCGTGCCGGGCTGGGCGAACAAGTGGCCCGCTTGATGGCGCCTTATTTCGAGCAAGTGGAGGCCTGGCGCATGCGGATGCTGGCGGAGCTGAGCAGCAGCTTGGCCGACGAGAACGAGGTGTCTCCGCCATGCTAGAAGACGACGCGCCTTTCGATATCTCAGCACCGCAGCCGGCACGGCAAGCGGGCAGCATCCCCGGCCGCTTTGAGAGCATCCTGTTTCCTGCATCCGCGCCGGAAATGCGCCAAGTACCCGCCTGCTTCCGAGACCTTCAGCTCGACCGCATCGTCGCAAGCGTCACCGCCGGCCGCGAGGACTACGACCTGGCGCCCTTCTTCCACGCGCCGCTCAAAGACCTCGATGGGATCGCCTGGCGCCAGGAGGTCATGCGCGATCTGGAGGATAAGGCCTTGATGAAGGCCATCCAAGCATTTTCCGATCAGATGCGTTGGATGCGCAGCTGTCACGATCAGGCAAAAGCGGGCTATCACGAGCCCGAGCGCCAGCGCTGGTTCCTCGACGCCGTGGCCTGCTACGGCGACGCGGTCGAACGCCTGCGCGGCGATCTGGCCTCCGCCAAGCTGCAATCCCGGGGCCTGCGCGCCTTGCGCGACCACCTCGCCGGCTACGTCGTCTCGCCTGCGTTCCGGCAGCCGATCGATGCAGCGCGCAAACTCAAGGACGAACTCGCCGCCATCCGCTTCTGCCTGCTCCTCAACGGCAGCAGCGTCACGGTGCGCTATTACGACGGCGAGGACGACTACGGCGCCACCGTCGCGACGACTTTTGAGAAATTCCGCCGTGGTGCGGTGAAGAACTATTTGGCCGAGCTTCCCGAGCACGTGGGCATGAATCACATCACCGCGCAGATCGCCGAACGCGTGGCCCGACTGTACCCGAGCCTGTTCGATGCCGTCGCGGCCTTCTGCGCGGAGCATGCCGAATATGACGACGCAAGCATCGTGCGCTTCGACCGGGAAATTCAATTCTACGTCGCCTGGCTCGCGCACCTCGAACCGCTGCGCCGAGCCGGCCTGCCTTTCTGCTATCCGCAGCTTTCTGCAACATCCAAGGAAATCGTTGTCCGGGACGCCTTCGACCTCGCGCTCGCCGCCAAACTGTTAGGCGCGCGGAAGTCTGTAGTCACCAATGATATCTTCCTGACGGGGCCCGAGCGCGTGCTCGTGGTGTCCGGTCCAAACCAGGGCGGGAAGACCACTTTCGCGCGCATGTTGGGTCAGCTGCATTATCTGGCAAGCCTAGGCTGTCCCGTCCCCGGCTCGCAGGCACGGCTTTTCTTGTGCGACCGCATCTTCACCCACTTTGAGCGCGAAGAGGACATCACCACCCTGCGCGGCAAGCTGCACGACGACCTGTACAGGATGCATCGCATACTTGAGGCCGCTCGCCCGAATAGCCTCATCGTCATCAACGAAATCTTCGCCTCCACGACGCTCAAAGACGCAATTGACCTGGGCCGGCGCATCATGGGGTGGATTTCTCGGCTCGACGCGCTGGCGGTCTGCGTCACCTTCCTCGCCGAACTTGCGTCATTCGACCACAAGACCGTCAGTGTCGTTGCCCAGGTCTCTCCCGACGACCCGGCGGTCCGCACCTACAAGCTGCTGCGCGAACCGGCCAACGGCCTCTCCTACGCGCTGGCTATCGCCCGCAAGCATGGCGTGACCTACCCGCAGCTCATCGAGCGGCTCAAGTCATGAAAGCCTTGCTGATGCATAGGCAGCGCGACTTCGAGCTGCGGCAGGATCCGCCACCTCATAGCGCCGATCTGCCCCAGGACTTGGAGCTGGCGACACTGCTGCAGGCGATGTCTGGCGACGACGAATTCTTGCACGACGTGGCGCGCACGGCCTTGCTCACCGGCCTTTCCAATGACGTTGACACTGTTCTCTACCGGCAGGCCATCCTGGCGGACTGCCTCGCGCATCCGGCCGTCATCCGGGAGCTCTATGGCCTCGCGGTCGAGGCGCGCGAAAATCGGCGCAAGAATTGGCTGGGCGTGTTGAGCAGCTATCCCGCCGGCATCCTGCACGGCGCCATCGATCTGCTGCACATGTACGCCGGGCTGCTCCGCAAACTGCGGGGCATCGCCGAGCGGGAAACCGGCCGCTTCGAGTCCGCGGGCTTTCGCAACTTGTTTGCCATGCTCGGAAAGGAACTCGCCGAAGACTATCTCGCAGAGGTGGATAAACATTTGACGGTGCTGAAATTCCGCGATGGGATGCTGGTGAGCGCCGAACTAGCCGAGGGCAATGCAAGTGCCGGTTTCGTGCTGCGCCTGCCCCGCGACGAGAAGCCGCGCTGGCTCGATCGCGTGCTGGGCAAAGGACCGCCCGCCTACACTTTCCGCATCCACGAGCGCGACGAGGCCGGCGCGCGCATACTCGGCGAATTACGGGAACGCAGCATCAACGCGGTGGCCAATGTCCTCGGCCAATCCGCCGACCACGTGCAGAGTTTTTTCGAGATGCTGCGGGCGGAGCTGGCTTTCTACATCGGCTGCCTGAACCTGCATGAGCGCCTGGCGGCGACAGGCGGGCCCGTGTGCCTGCCACAGCCGGCACCCGCCGGCTCGCGCCGCCACCATTACGAAGGCCTCTACGACGCGTGCCTGGCGCTGCAGATGGGGCACCGCGTGGTCGGCAACGACGGCGACGCGGACGGCAAAAGCCTGGTCATCATCACCGGCGCCAACCAGGGTGGCAAGTCAAGTTTCCTTCGGGCCGTCGGGCTTGCCCAGCTGATGATGCAGGCCGGCATGTTCGTGGCCGCTGAGGCCTACTCGGCGGAGCTGTGCAGCGGGCTCTTCACCCACTACAAGCGCGAAGAGGACGCGACCATGTCCCATGGCAAGTTCGACGAAGAGCTTGCCCGCCTGAGTGGCATCGCCGATCATCTCCAGCCAGATGCGCTGGTGCTGTTCAACGAGTCGTTCGCCGCGACGAACGAGCGTGAGGGTTCCGAGATCGCGCGCCAGGTGGTGCGCGCGCTGGTAGAAAAACGCATCAAGGTATTCTTCGTCACCCACCTCTACGACTTCGCCCACGGCTGGTTTGAGGCCGCAAGTCTGGATGGCCTCTTCCTGCGTGCCGAACGGCTGGCCGACGGTACGCGCACCTTCAGGCTGGTTGAAGGCCAACCCCAGGAAACCAGTTACGGCGAGGATCTGTATCGCAGCATCTTCGTGAGCGAGGAGGCCAGGCCAAGCACTGAGGCCCCGGTAACGGCGACCATGCCCTAAGTTTTTGACTATCCTATTTGTTGCTGTTGCCACTCCAATGTTGAACTGCTCGCGCAGCGTCAGGTTGCAGGACAATCACCCGCAGAACGATACGTGAAGCGGATAGCCGGCGAGGACCAAAGGGTGCCGGCCGGAGTTCCGTCTATCGCAAGACAACCTGAATACTTGTTACACTAACTGCTACACAGTGCCGTGTAGCAATCGCCTCGAGACCCGCATGAATACTGGAGGTGTGGGGTGTCCGGTGGGCTCCCATCAGCCACCCCAATACCCCCTAAAGCGCTACCCAAGTACATGTTTTTCAATGAGATCATGTACCTCAGCCATAGCTGGACAACTCTGGTTGCTACACAGTCTGCTACACAACTCTTTGGAAG
>JAPTVL010000212.1 GCA_028065725.1 Betaproteobacteria bacterium | reverse complement strand
GCGTTGTCTGACCTTATTTTCGGGGCCGACAAACTGCTGCGGTTCGACTGCAACGAAATGGTGGAATCGTCTTCCACGCAGCGCCTGATCGGTTCACCTCCAGGCTACTTGGGGAGCGAGCAGGGCGGGCAACTCACCCGCGGCATTCAACGGAACCGGACAGGCGTCATCCTCTTCGACGAGATTGAGAAGGCGCATCCAGATGTCTATAAGGTTCTGATGGGCCTCTTCGATGAAGGCCGCATAACCGAGCAATCAACAGGGCAGACGATGGACGCCAGCGGTCACCTCATCGTCCTCACGAGCAACGCTGAACACCAGAAGATCGCGGACCTGGTTAAGAACGAGCAAGACCCTGCGGTTCGTCGGATCGGTGTGAAGGATACGCTGGCCAGCGTATTCCGCCCCGAGCAGCTTGCACGCATCGATGAAATCTATGCGTTTCCTCCTCTCGACCGCCTTGCGATGGTGCGCATTGTGGCGAAGTCACTTCAGCACCTTGCCAGCGAAGCTGGCATCGAGTTGGTGAAGGTCGACGCTGCGGTACTGATCGACGCGGTGACCATGCACGAGCGCATGCAGCAGTACGGAATTCGCGAGCTGCTGCGCATGGTGGAGAAGCGTGTGGTGGATCGTCTCTTCGATGCGCGTCGTGCTGGTCACTCGCAAGTCCGCATCGCCGTCCAGGGCGATACGGTGCAGGTTCTCCCTGCTGAAACATCAACGGTCACAGGAGTCCGCCATGGCACCTCTGCTTAAAGTTCGCGTCGAAGAAATCCTGATTGGCGCGATGGCGGGGGCTATCGCAGGCACCGCCGCCGCCAGCCCGGCGCTGTCTGGCCTTGCGCTGAGCCTCCATCAGGCGGGAATCGCCGACGCCTTGCGCATGGGGTTTGGGCTGGCCAGTGCGGGGGTAGGGGCGCTCGGCGGCGCGTGGCTCGCCGCCACGCAGCGCAGCATCGATCATGTGCGCGGTGTCGAATTTCTGTCGGCACCGGCTCGCGCCCGCCGCGCCCTGCAGGACCGCGAGCGCCAATTGATGAGTGCTGCGCAGCGCAAGGGCGAAGTGCGTGGCCTGTGCATCGGTGGCGTTGACCTGGCCCGTAAGCGCGAGGTCGGCCACATCTATCTGGTGGGCCTGCCCGGGGCTGGGAAGACGGTCACCTTGTCTGCCATCATCTCTCAGGCTCGCGAGCGAGGTGACCGTCTTTTGTTTCTCGACACAAAAGGCGACTACACGGCGAAGCTCTGGACTGAAAACGGTGCCGCGCTACTCGGGCCATGGGATGAACGCGCTGCGATCTGGGACGTATCGGCGGATATGGACAGCCCGGCGCGCGCCCAGGAGTTTGCGAGGTTGGTGGTGGGCGAAGGCGGCGCGAAGGGCGAAAACGCATTTTTCTACGAGACCGCGCGACGTCTTTTCGCCGGTTTGGTGCTGAACTTGCCTCATGGCTGGACATGGCGCGATTTGTATGGGTCACTGATCGGCGACCCCGTTAACTTGGTACGCCTGGCGGCGTCCAAGGACCCGCAGGTTCCCCTTGCCATGCCGTCATTTTCCGTGGGTGGAGAGGTCAGTGATGCGGAAAAAAATGTCTTGTCGACGCTCGTCCAGCGAACCGGCTGGATTGCCCAGATGGCAGCCGTAGACACCCCGAGTCGCCCTCGGATTTCCATTCGAGCTTGGTTGCAAGGGCATGGCCCCCGACTTCTGATCCTGAACAACAACTCGGATTTCAAGATAGTCGTGGAGCCGCTTTTCGGCACGATGTTGTCAGTCGCCGCATCGGTAATTGCGTCCGCAGACATGCCAGAAATCACGGCGGACGAACCCGGTTTCTGGATGATCCTGGACGAGTTTCCCCAAATCGGGAACGCCTCGCTTGAGCCCATCCAAAGGATCGAAGAACTTGGGCGCAGCCGGGGTGTCCGGGTCATCAAGGCGTTGCAGGATGAATCGCAACTCACTGCGTTGGTCGGGCGCGATAAGGCCGCGCCGATCATCTCGATGCAATCGACAAAGGTGTATTGCCGCACGGCGGACGCCACGGCAGAGGCCGTGTCCAAGCGTATCGGCGAGCGCGAAATCCGCCGCTACCAGAGCACCGCAGACGGTGGCGCTCTTCCCGGAAAGTCAGCCATGCCAGATCGGCAACAAGTCCTCAATCCGTCTGATCTGCTCGGCCTGCAGGAGACTCGTAACGGCGTGGAAATGCTGATCCACATCGAGGACACGATTGGGAAAACCGTTCAGCAATTCGGGCCGAACACTCCAAGCATCGCTGAGGCGTTCGTCGAATCTGCGGCATGGCGCGACGGTCCGCAATTCTCGCTACCCGAGTCCACGCCGGAAATTTCGCATCCGCGTGAATCAGTGCAGGTGGATGAGGATGACGCCGCCGTCGACGAAGACCATGAAGGAGTGTTCCCGTGATCGCCTTTCTCCATACATTTTTCAGGCTTGCGTTCGCGCTGCTGATCGGTGTAGCAGCCTACAAATACTTTGGCCTGGTGCTGCCGCCCGCCGTTGCCGCGGCGGTCGCCATCACCCTCGCAGTTCTGGAACTGCTGTCGCCGTTGTTTCTCGGCGCACGTCGCGGCAGCACCGGCGGGGCCGGTGCCAGCCTGCGCCTGCTGGGCCAGTTTCTGAAATCGGCTGCGCCTGCTCTGCTGTGGCCTGCGGCTGCATGGGGGGTCTTGCAGGCAGCGCCTGCGCATCGCGAGGCGGCGATTGCGGCAGGCGCGGGCTTCGCTTCGCTCGCCGCGCTCTTTGCGGCTGGGCACGGCCAAGGCCGCGAAGGTGCCCGCCTGCTTGCGGTTCTTGTCGCGCTCACCGTGGTTGCCTACGGCATGCTTCAAGCGATCCCCGCAGGACACCTCGCAGGGGCTGCGGCAGCCATGGCCGCAACCCTTGGCCTCGTCGTCGTGCGTAGCGGAATTGTGCTGCCGAAGGCGCAGACCAGCGCCCTCGATTTCACGATTCTGGCTTCAGCCGGAGCCATGACGATCAGCATGATTTTGAGCCTCGCATGAGCACCCCAACTGCAAAGGCAATTAATCACAGACCTGACGCACCTAGCGATGCAGGCGCCAACACCGAAACCCCACGAAACCCGCGCCGTCATTGGCTTGCAGCGCACTACACCGTGTAGTGCCGATGTAGTGCAACGACACCGCGAAATCCCCGCAAATCCATACAGCACAAGGCTTTTCGCTGTAGTGCAGCCATTCGGAGAAGGTCCATGAGCAAAACAACCCCCTTTCAGATTCGCCTTTCGCCCGTAGAACTGTCCATTCTGGACCAGCAGGCACGCGGGCTTGGCATGACCAAGACGGCCTACGCCAGGATGCTGTTGGTCGCCACCAAACCTGAGAAATCGGAGGACATGACCAGCGCTCAAGGCTCCGCGCAACCTACCGCCGAACACGCCGAGATTGCCGAGCGAATGGGCCTGGTTGAGGTGGCATTGGCTGAACAAGAAGCGGCATTCGTGACGCTGATCGAGCACCTGCGCGAGCAGTTTCGCCAGCCAAGTTTTTCGGAATTCCGTGCCCGCTACCTCGCTGAACTTCCGCCCGAAGAAGCCATCCCGGGCAGCTCCGAGGCCGAGCAACTTTTGCACGTTGCTCGTGCGTATTGGAAGACCTACGGCCAGTGGCCGCAGGCCACGCCCGTGCGCCTGTTCGGACGCCTGCCCAAGGGCATGTCGCCCGAATCTTGGCCGACCAATCCCGTTTGAGATTTCGCATCTGTGTGAATACCCATGCGGGGGCCGTCCCCGCGATTATCCAGAAGAGAACTCGCCATGACTGAAACCAGCGCAACGCAAAAACTTCAAGCCAAGCGAGCGGCGCTCGCCGAGCAAATCCGCAAGATCGACGCTCGCATCGCCGCTTTGCAACGCGCCGAAAAGGACGCTCAGGACCGCGCCTTGTTGACCCTGATTCGCTCTCAAAACCTCACACCCGAGCGCCTGCGTGCCCTGCTGGAATCGCCGCAGAAAACGACGGCACAGACCGCCGGTCTCGCCATCCCTTCGCAGGAGTAAGCCATGCTTAGCTTTCACTCGATCGGCGCCGGAGCCGACGCTGCAGGAGCCGCGCAGTACTACGAAGACCTCGCTCGCGAGGACTACTACACCACCGGCGGTGAGCCGCCTGGCAAGTGGGTTGGCAAGTTCGCGCAGGCGCTGAATCTGGACGGCCAGCAAGTGCAGAAAGGGCAACTGATCGAGGCGTTTTCGGGCTTTGATCCGGCCACCGGAAAACCTCTGGCGCGCAATGCAGGGCCCGCGCACAAGCCCGGCTACGACTTGACTTTTTCCGCGCCGAAGTCGGTGTCCGTAATTTGGGCAACCGCCGACCAGGCCACCCGCCATGCCATCAGCGCCGCGCAGCAAAAGGCCGTCGAAGCCGCCATCGCGCATGCGGAAAAAATCGGCGCATTTGTCCAGCGCACAGGGCACGGCGGTATCGAGAAAATCCCCCATGGCGAGCTGCTGGCGGCAACTTTTGAACACAGCAGTTCGCGCAATGGCGATGCCCAGCTCCACACCCATGCGATTACCCCCAATCTTGCCGCGAACGGCAAGACCGTGGATTTTGATTCGCGCCACAAAATGGAACTCGGGGCGTACTACCGTGCACAGCTCGCCGCCGCGCTTCGCGAGATGGGATTCAGCATCGAGCGTGACCGTTCTTCCTTCGCCGTTGCCGGCGTGCCGGATGCGCTGACCCGCGAGCAATCCACCCGCTCACAGGAAATCGCGGAGTACCTGGAAAGGCTCGGGCTAGACGCCAACAGCAAGGCCGGTGCGGCCTTCAAAATGGATACCCGTCAGGCCAAGGGGGAAGTCAACCGCGCGGAGATTTTCAACCGGGCGCGGGCAGCCGCGGAGCGCCACGACTTCGATCCTGCCGCGATTCGCAGCGGCCACCCGGAAGTGAAACTCTGGAATGACCAAGAGTTCACCGCCGAGGCCTTCGGCCAGGCATCGACCCTGACCGCCACGCAGCTCCGCGCCGCAGGGTACGTTTACAGCCAGGACAAGGACGCTACCCCCGAAGCGCATATCAAGCGCATGATCGAAGCGGGCGAGCTGGTGGAGCTCGTGGATACCAAAACCGGCGATCCTCGCTGGACCTCCCGCGAAATGCTGGAAATCGAGCGCGGGTTGGGCGATAGCGCGAGGAAACTTGCTGCGGTGCGCCTGGAGCAAGATGACGAGCGCCTTGCCGAACTCAGCAGCCGCCACAAACTGAGTGCCGAGCAAGCCGGCGCTTTCAAGCACCTCATTGCCAGCAGTTACGCCGCAGTGCAGGGCGTCGCGGGCGCGGGCAAGTCCCGCATGGTCGGCGCAGCTCGTGAACTGTGGGAAGCCGAAGGCAAGCGCGTCATCGCTGCGGCCATCGCGGCCAAGGCCGCGCGTGGACTTGCCGATGGCGCAGGCATCAAGGAGTCCACGACTTTGGATGCACTGCTGCTGAAGCTGGAAAACGAGGCCGAGCAGTTGGACAAGAACACCGTCATCGTTGTTGATGAGGCCGGCATGGTCGGCTCGCGAAAAATGGCCCGCCTGATGCTGGCCGTGGAGCAATCTGGGGCGCAACTCAAGCTCATCGGTGACCCCCGGCAGCTCCAGCCGATCGATGCCGGGGGCGCGTTCCGCACCATGATCAACCAGGCCGGCGGAGCCGCGCAGATCAACACCGTCCAGCGGCAGCAGTCCGAGTTGGACCGCAAGATCGTGACCGACCTCTCTGAGGGCCGCACCGCGCAAGCCCTTGATGCCATGCGCGAGGCGAACATGATCCACGCCCACGAGGATGCGCAAGCTGCGAGGCGCGAAGTGGCGGCGCAAACCATCGCCGACCTGTCCATCGGCAAATCAGCCATCGTCATGACCGGCACCCGCCGTGAGGCTTTTCAGGTCAACCAGACAGCCCGAGACATGGCCCGCGCTGCGGGCCAGATCACCGGCCCCGATGTGGCCTTCAAAAACGCGGCAGGCGACTGGCGCCACATGGCACAGGGTGAGCGGGTCATGTTCACACAGAACGACAAACGCCTGCACATCGACAACGGGATGACGGGCACGATCCAGAAGATCGAGGATGGCAAGATGACCGTCGCCCTCGATAACAAGGGCATGGCCGATGGGCGGGTGGTGGAGATCAACCTGTCTGAATACGCCCACATCGAACATGGTTACGCCTACACCACCCACAAAGCCCAGGGCGTCACCGTGGACCGCGCCCGCGCCATCGTCGATGAAAAGATGCTCGACCAGGCCATGGCCTATGTCCAGGCGAGCCGGCATCGGGAAACCTTCAAGATGCACGGCACCCGCGAGCAGATCGAAGATCTGGACAAACTCATGGCCCGCCAGCGCCTGAAGGACACTTCAGCGGATTATTCCCTGAAGAACGAACCGCCGAAGCCCGGTCTCTTGGCCAAGGCCGCCGTTGCCGCGAAGCTCGCTGTGCAGAGTGTGGCGCAAGCAGCGACCTCAGAGCCGTCGCCCACTCGCCTTCGGCCAGTATCACTCTCAGCCCAACACGATGCCGAGCTCGCCCGTCAGGCGCTCGCCAGCCACCGCATGGGCGCACGTCTGCCCACCCGCGACAAGATCGACGAGGCGCTGCGCCAAGGCCGCGCCTCGTTCGACAGGGACAGCAAGGGTCGCATCTACCTCAAGATGGGAAGCTGGACACTGGCCTATGACCTGAACAAATCAGCCAAGGTTCGCAATCACTTCACCACCCTGACGGGTGAGCACGTCGCCGTGGTGCCCCGCCAGGGCTTCGCCGGTAAGCTCGGCGCAACCGTCGTGCTGCAAGGCAGGCCCACGATCAGCGGCAAGCTCAAGGGCATGCTGGATGGGAAACAACATCTGGAATGGCGCAAGGCAGGTGTGGTGCGTACCGCGGTGACACGGCTGCGGCAAGCGGCAGGCTGGGGCATAGGTGTGATGCGGCAACAGAAAGTCCTTGCGGAACTGCGCGCGCAGGCCAGGGGCGAGAGGGCCGAACCACAAGCGACCCGCTCGCCCCGCCAGGCCGTCACGGAGTTGCAACAGAACAAGCCAAGCCCGCAACCGCCGCGCGACCTCAGCACAACAGAAATTTATGCCGCCATGCGCGCAGGCCAGAAACTCGCCGAGCGCGAACCCGGCTTGCATGGCAGCGTGGCCGACGGCCACGCCCGGCACATTCAGGCCCTGCTGAATGAGGCTACAGCCTTGCGTGAGCGCGGCATAAGCGGCCACGATGAACTGACCAAGCAAGCTGGGAACGAGGCCCGTGAGCTGCTCGAAATCCCTGGCGTGCGCGATCAGTACCGCCGCGAGCTCCTTGTCCAGATGGGAGCCCCTGAACGGCTGGAGATCGAGGTCAACCTTCCGCAGCCCAAGCCAACCACGCCCAGCCGCAAGCACGGCGGCATGGAGATGGGCAGCTGAATTTCGCACCTGCGTGAATACAGGATGCGGGGGCGACTCCGCATCCATTCAGGAGCAAGCCGATGAAACCCAAACCTCTTTCAATGCCGCCGGCCTGGGCGACCATCGGCCCGCGGCCACAGCCCGGGAAGCCTCGCACGGCCTTGCAGGAACTCTATGCCGAGCAGTGCGAGCGGGAACGGGCTGAAATCGAGCGGCGGGCACAAAGGGACTTGCGTTTCTGGCTTCCCCGCCTGATTGCTCGCGCCCGCGCCGAACTCACTTCCAAGGAATGACATGCACCACCTCGACGTCGCCCAAATAATCGTGTCCAGCCTGATCCATGGGTTGGTCTATGCCTTCATCTTCAAAGCGTTCCATCACATGGGCCTTGCCGGCGCGGCCATCGTGGCCGCTGCTGGCATCGGCTTGATTTGGCTGGTTTCCATCCTGACCCGCCGGCGCTGACTATTTTCAAAGGGCCCCTCGCCTCGACTTCGCCGCGTTACTGACCGGCCGTCGATTTCGCTATTGACGAAACACCCATGTCTTAGCCGTCTCGGCATGATCGGAGCCAATAGGAAAAGAAGGAAACGTCGATCGGCGAATACACCCGTTACTCCAGACAGCTTTGGACCTCTTTGACCTTGACGCCACGCCAACTTCTATGGTCATTCGGTCCGATGCAACCAAATACATAGTGTGAAAACTGGCTAAGCAGATACTCTCCGGGTGGAATATGAGCGAGGTCAGAACGGTCGTCGCCAGCAACATAGCTATTGAGTTTCGATCGCGCGGGCAATGTACTACGGAGGTGCTCGAAGGCATCTGCGGCCAGTACCGCGCCAATATGACCCAGCAGCTCCATCAAGCCAGCCTTGCGGTGACGAGGCTTTACGAAATAATCGGCGACTGTCACCTCAAAATCCACGACATGTGCGTGATTTTTTTTTCTTCCGGTTGTTCGCCTTGCAGGCGTCTGATCAGACAGCGATGCCGAAAGCAACAAGAACATATGACCTGCTGGTGTACCCCTCGGCGTCGTTAGTAGAACGTAGGTCCCAAGTTCTTCGTGTGGACCGCCGTCCCAAGCAGGAACCGTCTTGTGCCAGCTGAGGTGCATCTTCTTTCGAGTTTGCAACAGATGGTGACGTGGCAAGCTCGCCAAGTAAGGCTCAAAGCGATCACGTGTAGGGCCAATGTCTACCCGGTAATCAGAGGGCGCAGAGTCGGGAAACGGAATTGCGCCGGAGCAGAAATCGTTGTCAGGCATTTCAACGCTTCCCACGAGTCCACCGTTCACCCGCCCCACTTCATCTAGGCGAGGTAGGTATTTGTCAAAAAAACCAAACCCGAAATCGTTGGTGGCCTTTCTGATCGTGTGAACTCCAGCAGAGCTCACAGTTCTGCCCTCGCCATCAGATCCGCAAACTGGGCCCAGGTAAGGCGGCGAACGCTCCGCCCCCGTCGCGTCCATCTGAGGCCGCCGCGGCTAATACTGAGCTCACCAAGCTGAGTCGTACTGTTGGTGTCGGGGTTCTTTGCAGACGCCTTGACCGTAATGCTCGCTGGCTCCTTCGGCAACATTGCTTCTGCATTCAAAAGGGTTCGACCAAGACTCACCACTGCCTCGTGGTGGGTGAAGCCTGCGCTTGTCGCCTTGCGGCCTGGTTTTTTTGTCGTTGCCATATGTTTCCAGAAACAAAAGTTTAGAAGTAGAAGAGTTTACTACGAGTTATGTTTAACTTGAGACCAAGGCCGCGAGGCTCACATAGACCGTTCTGGCTTCCGTCGCGCGGACAGATGCGGACTGTGGACAAGAGCAGGACCAGGCGACGTGCGCGCGAAAGGGTCGCTCGTCCCGACTTCGCCGCCAGCCTTGCCCACCGCTCACGCTGGGATTTCGCACGTGAGGGAATACCTGTGCCGGGGCGTCCCGGTGCGACCGACAGGAAGGATTTCATTGTGACCACCATGCAGGAAGCCACGTCGACCACCATCAAGCGCCGGGGCGCGCCGCTGCACAGCGGCGACGACGCGCTCGAAGCGCTCTATCAGGAATGGCTCGCCGACCTTGGCACCGCCGAAGGCTACACCGTGAAGCTGGAGAAGACTGAGCGGGAGGCCGCCCTTGTCCTGGCCGGCCAGGTGCGCATCGTCCGCGATCTGGACTCTGGGCTGCTGCGGCAAGAAACAGCCATGCGTGAGCCAGGGCAACCTCTGTTCTGGAAGGACGGACCGTGGCTCGACCACTTTTGGCTGCCGCGGCGCAGGATCAGATTCCTCATCCAATGGGCATGGCAGCAGCGTTTCCAACAATTCCTTGACTCTCGCGGATACAAGCCACGCCTCAATCTCAATGATGATGAGTTCTCGCCGGCGAAGGACCATGACGTCGTCATTTACAACGCGAGCCGCCGGCGCGCGGGCAGCCAGAAAAAGGAAGAAAAGGTTGCGCAGGCGACGATCCGGGCTCTGTGGAACGATATCGGAGATCGCGACGTGCTGCGCGCTCATGCCTACTTTGGTCGGCGAGCCAACCCAGCGGACTACAACTTCGTAGTTCGCCACGAGGAATTTCTGCGGGCGCGGCTCTCCGAAACTCCAAATCTGGCTCCAGTAGTCGGCTGGACGCTGCAGCGTTTCCCGATGTTGACGCTGACGCCAGAGCTGATCGCCAAGGTACGCACTGCCTGGAAGCGATACTTCGGTCTGACACCTGCCGGCTGGCGCCTGATGTGCTCTATCTCTGCAAGAACGGCCGAACGGCTAATTGGGCGCGGGGGTGCCGGAGATGACCCCAAGCGGTTTGCGGCGCTGCTCAACCCGCTCGCGCGTCTTGCAGTGCCTTTGCCACCTATGACATGGTGGATCGCGACCATGGATGAATTTACTCAGGTGAGAATGAGGTTTCCCAAGCCCGCGGCGCTGGCGACATTAGAAGATCGCTCGCTGGACCGATTCCTCGCGCTGAGCGCCGCGCGTGCGGCAGAGTCGCGGCGCCAGGGCCGCCTGACCCTGTTTGTCAGCGATGACTACCGCTTGGCGTGGGACTGGTTCCGCGCGGCCTGGCCCGAGCACTTGAGACGCAGGGCCGATACCCCTGGTCTTGTGGACTTCGTTCCGAAGGGGACAGGCTGGGCGGCCATTGCCCGGCGACAGCGCGAATGGCACCGCGAGATAGATCTGATGCAACGGAAACGGCGGCGCCAAACTATCCTATCTCGCCGCCGCGAGCGGCGCACCACTTGGAGCTGTGCCTGGAGCTGTGCCGTCGGTGCCACGGCGTTGACCATCAACGGTGAACAGGTGCGGGTCATCCCGCTGACCTCCGGGCTGTCCTTGCACTGGGAGGGCCGTGAGATGCGGCACTGCGCCGCAGGCTATGTGAGCCATTGCAAGAGCAGCAAAAGCCGGATTTTCCGGCTTGAGCGCGGGCATGAGAAGGCCACACTGGAAATCGTGCGAACCCAGGCCAACCGGTGGAGCGTGCGCCAAGTATTCGGGCCAGGCAACGGCTCAGTTTCCAAAGTTCTGAGGTTGGCCGCCTCGGAGGTGGCGAAGCTCTACGCGCGCAAGACGCGAGAACAATCGGGGCAAGCTAAGCGCATGCGGCACGCGGCATAAGGCCCGATGAAATAGCCGTGATGCGTGCCATCGTTCCGCATTGAATGCACCCAACGCTGTTGTTTGGCTGGAATGTAAGCCATAACCAGTGCGCGGACTGAGTTCATGCCGTGATCCACCATGTCATGGGTGGTGTGGGTACGGCCGCGCCGATTTCGCACCCGCGTGAATGCATGCAAGACCAACTCTCTGGAGTTCTTGCATGCTCCCCATCAAGCCCCTCGCCGCCGGCCTTCTGCTGGCCCTGTCTCTCGCCACCGCCCACGCCGCCGACACCCCGCCGTCGCCCTGGTCACTCGACATCAACACCGCGAGTTACCACACCGAGGCGTGGGCGCGCAAAAAGCTCAACCAGGACAACCCTGGGTTGGGCATCGAGCGCCAGTTCAACCATGACTGGAGTGCCGTAGGCGGGTTCTATCGCAACAGCTATCGCCGGGAAACCGCCTATCTGCTGGGCGTCTGGACGCCCCTGCACATCGATCTGCCCGCCGGCCTGACGGCCAGCGCGGGCCTTGCGGCCGGACTGGCCTCGGGCTATCGCCGCACCGAGGTGCCGACCGCACCGCTCGCCGCCGGCGCAGTGCTGCGCCTGCGCACGGCCCACGGGTTCGGGATCAATCTGCTGGCCGTCCCGAACACCCAAAGCGGTTCTGGTTTCGTCGGCTTGCAGCTCGTCGTCCCGCTCTGAATTTCGCTCCCGCGTGAATACACAAGCCGGGGGTGTCCCGGCATGCCCTCAAAGGACGATCCATGAACACCAGATTCAGACTCTGCATCCTCGCTGCAGCCATGCTCGCCAGCGCTTCACCCGCATGGGCTGTCACCGGTGGCACCACAACAGGTGCGACCGGTGGCGTCACGCAGCAGGACACCACAAATAACAACCTGGCCAGCGGAAATGGCGCGACCACAAATGCCGTCAGCCAATATCAAACGGCCGTCGGCGCCGGGGCGTTCGCAGTTGGCACCGGCGCGACAGCACTGGGCGGCAAAGCCAGTGCGACCAGTGGAGCCAATACGACCGCCCTTGGCTACCAGGCGACCACCACCGGAAGCTACAGCACAGCGGTCGGCGCGGGCGCAAATGTGGCGGCGCCATCTGGCACTGCTTTGGGCGCGGGCTCGACAGCGGGTGGGAACAACACCACGGCGCTCGGGCAAGGTGCGTCCGCATCGGGGACCAACAGTGTCGCCGTCGGCCAAGGCGCGCAAGCGAATGCAGGATCAGTGGGTTACCAGGGAACTGCAGTCGGCAGCGGCGCGACCGCAACAGGCATCAACTCCGTTGCGCTGGGCTACGCGAGCACGGACGGCGGCGCGGCGAACGTGGTGAGTGTCGGCAGCAGCGCGCAGACACGAGAAATCATCAACGTGTCTGCTGGCACGACCGGGACCAGCGCGGTCAATGTCAACCAGCTCAATGCCGCCATCGCCGGAGTGAGCAGCAGCGCCGGTGCCGCGCAGTACACCAGCAGCACCGGCGCGACACAGAGCACACCCAGCAATACTGCGACCCTGGTCGGGGCGACCAGCGGGCAGACCAACGGCGGCCCGGTGACGCTCACGAACGTGGGCAATGGTGCCGTGTCCAGCGGGTCACTCGATGCCGTGAATGGTGGCCAGCTCTATGGCGTGCAGCAGACCGCGACCAGTGCCCAGGCCACCGCTGGCCAAGCCCTTACTCTGGCGAACAACAGCGCCCAGTACTCCACCGGCGGCGCGGCTCTCGGTCTGAACAGCAATGGCGGGGTGGGCACCTTGGTGCAAAACGTCGCTGCTGGCCAGGCCGCAACGGATGCCGCCAACGTCGGCCAGATTCAGGCCGCCGCAGCGGACGCGGTGACCACGGCCAACGCCTACACCACCCAGCAAATCCAGGCGCTGCAAAGCATCATCAACAACGCCACGGCGTCTGGCCTGTGCAAATACAACCCAGCAGGCGGCATCGTCTGCGGTGCGAACACCACCGCCGCCGCCGGCGCGGTTGCCCAAGGTGACGGCGCATCGGCAGGATATGCCGGTTCCCTCGCGATCGGCCAAGGCGCAACTATCACCGCGCCCACGAGCAACGATGGCATGACCGCCGGCGCCGTGGCGATCGGCTTTGGCGCACGCGCCAATGCGGACCCGGCCACCGCCATCGGCTATCAGGCCAACGCGGGCGGCGCGAACTCGGTTGCGCTCGGCTATGCCGCCACCGCGAACGGAAGTAACTCCGTCGCGCTCGGTGCGCAATCTGTTGCCAATCGCCCGAACTCTGTGTCTGTGGGCGATGCATCCACTGGCCTGCAACGCCAGATCACCAACGTCGCGCCGGGCACCGCGCCCAGCGATGCCGCCACCGTCGGCCAGGTTGCCGGGATGGTGAGCCAAGCGACAAGCGGCATCCTGTCCCAAGCCAATGCGCACGCCGACGGCGTGGCGGCCATGGCTGCCGCCGTCAGCACACCGCCGCGCTTTGGCCCCTTGGGCTACAGCCTGACCGCCGGCGTCGCTGGGGTCGGCTCGGCCAGCGCCGTGGGCGTGTCCTTCGCCCGCGCCTTCAGTTTTCACGACCACCCGGCTTACTGGTCGGCGGGGGTCGGCCTCAACGGGCGAAGCGGGGCGGCGATGGTCAAG
>JAPTVL010000511.1 GCA_028065725.1 Betaproteobacteria bacterium | reverse complement strand
TCTAAGGCGAAAGGTGGATGAATCACACTCCTCAGGTAGTGGAAACGCTACTTGCTTTAAGCTCAGAGCACCGGGCCTTTCGGGTCGGCGAGTGATTAAGATTACTAACAAGTAATTTTGGTCATAAAGTGACACGAGCATTGGCTTCGCGTCGATGCACACACTCAGTGGATTACCACCTTTCACCCGACCTAACTACGTAGCCAAATCGTAGTCACATGAGAGTGGGGATTCGTCACGCCACGCGTCCATGCAGCGATATCACCTCAGCACCGGCTTTAAGCTTGTCCAGATAGTCGGCCCATTCCTGCATCATCTTCTTACGCTCAGGCAAATATTCAGCGCGGTTGTATGCAGCCCGTACAGCATTCTTTTCTGCATGAGCTAACTGGCGCTCTATCACATCATGACGATAGCCTTGCTCATTCAGCAACGTTGAGGCAACAGATCGGAAGCCATGTCCCGTCATGCGCCCCTTGTAGCCCATTCGCGCCAGCGCATAGACGACCGTATTTTCGCTAATGGGACGCTCGCGACTTATCGACGATGGGAAAACTAACCGCCCTCCTCCGGTCAATGGCTGCAAGCGTTTAAGAACCTCCTTCGCTTGCTGTGACAAAGGAACGATATGGGCCTCGCGCATTTTCATGATCTCGCCAGGGATGCGCCATAGCCCTCCATCCAGGTCAAACTGCGACCATTCAGCAAATCGGACCTCTTTTGTTCGCTGGAAAGTCAGCGCCAATAGTTGCATGGCTACCTTTGTTGTCACCTCGCCGCGATAGGCATCGATGTCGCGCAATAGCGCGGCATACTCGGCCGGATCAGTGAGCGCGGCATAGTGCGCCTGCTTCACTGTTGATAGAGAACCTTTCAAACTAGGCACTGGATCGTATATCGCCCTTCCTGTTGCGATTGCGTAGCGAAAAATTGCGCCGCAATGTTGTTGAATGCGATGGGCCATATCCACGATGCCCCGGCTCTCGATTGCTCGCAGCATCATTAGCAATTCAAGAGCAGTGATTTCTGTAATCGCTCTACCACCGATGGCCGGAAAGGCATTCCGCTCCAATGCAGACTTGGTTTTGCTGGCATAGCTTTCCGTCCAAGATTTGCCACGTGTCGCCATCCACTCCCGAGCCAGCGCCTCGAAGGTATTGGAACCGGCTTCGGCCTTGGCCTGTTTTTCTGATTTTCTTTGCGCGCCAGGATCGGCACCGGCAGCAATGAGTGTTCGAGCCTCTTCCCGCCTTTCGCGTGCGAGTTTGAGGGGCACATCCGGATAGACCCCCATCGAAAGCGTCTTGCGCTTGCCGTTGAAGCGGTAATCCAGCCGCCACCAGCGCGAACCATCAGGATTGAGAAGGAGATACAGGCCGCGCTCATCGGATAAGCGCACGGGCTTGTCCTTGGGCTTGTTGTTTTTTATTGCCGTGTCAGTAAGTGCCATGACAGTAACTCTCCCGATGGGTAGGCTGTTACTGTCAAGGTTACTGTCACTTACTGCCGGATGTCAATGAACCAGATCGGACCGCATTGACGTAAAAAAGCCCGTAGAGACTTGATCTATACGGGCTTTTTAGACTTCTTTGGACTACATAAAACTAGAAACTGGTGGGTGCTGACGGGGTCGAACCGCCGACATTCGCCTTGTAAGGGCGACGCTCTACCAACTGAGCTAAGCACCCGCTGAACGGTGGCTGCCCCTATCGGGCGGCCGGCCGCAATTCTATCAGTTCATGGCCGCTCAGTGGGTCACCAGACCCGTCGTCGTCGCATCATCGGCAACCACGGCGACGGCCGGCGTCGCCGCCGGTTCGGGCAGTGGCTGCGGCATGCGTTCGAGAGCGAGCTCAAGCACCTTGTCGATCCAGCGCACCGGCTGGATCTCGATCCGGTTCTTGATGGTGTCCGGGATCTCGGTCAGATCCTTGACGTTCTCTTCCGGAATCAGCGCCAGACGTATGCCGCCACGTACTGCAGCGAGGAGCTTTTCCTTGAGGCCGCCGATCGGCAACACTTCGCCGCGCAAGGTGATTTCACCCGTCATCGCCACATCGGCACGCACCGGGATGCCGGTCAGCACCGATACCAGCGCGGTGCAGATGGCGATGCCGGCGCTGGGACCGTCCTTCGGCGTCGCACCTTCCGGCAGGTGGATGTGGATGTCGTTCTTCTGGTAGAAGTCGTCGGCGATGCCGAGCGACTGGCTGCGCTTCCTGACCACGGACAGCGCGGCCTGGATCGACTCCTGCATGACCTCGCCCAGCTTGCCGGTGGTCATGGTCTTGCCCTTGCCGGGCAAGGCCACGGTTTCGATGGTCAGCAACTCGCCGCCGACCTCGGTCCAGGCCAGGCCGGTGACCTGGCCGATCTGGTTTTCCTTTTCGGCCATGCCGAAGCTGTAACGGCGCACGCCGAGGAACTTGTCCAGGTTTTTCGCATTGACCACGATCTTGTTCTTGCGTGCCTTCATCACCAGCGACTTGACCACCTTGCGGCAGATTTTTGAAATCTCGCGTTCCAGGGCACGCACGCCAGCTTCGCGCGAGTAGTAGCGCACGATGTCGCGCAGCGCGTCCTCGGTGATCGAGAGTTCGTCACGCTTGATGCCATTGGCCTTTTGCTGCTTCGGTACCAGGTAGCGCAGGGCGATATTGACCTTTTCATCCTCGGTATAGCCGGCAAGGCGGATCACTTCGAGACGATCGAGCAGGGCCGCCGGGATGTTCAGGGTGTTGGCCGTGGCGACGAACATGACATCGGACAGGTCGAAATCGACCTCGATGTAGTGGTCCTGGAAGGTATGGTTCTGCTCCGGGTCGAGCACTTCGAGCAGCGCCGATGACGGATCGCCGCGGAAATCCTGGCCCATCTTGTCGACTTCGTCGAGCAGGAACAACGGATTCTTGACGCCGACCTTGGCCATGTTCTGCAGGATCTTGCCCGGCATCGAACCGATGTAGGTGCGGCGGTGGCCGCGGATCTCGGCCTCGTCACGCACGCCGCCCAGCGCCATGCGAATGAACTTGCGATTGGTGGACTTGGCGATCGACTGCCCGAGCGAGGTCTTGCCCACGCCGGGAGGGCCTACCAGGCACAGGATCGGCGCCTTGACCTTGTCCACGCGCTGTTGCACGGCCAGGTATTCGACGATGCGTTCCTTGACCTTTTCCAGCCCGTAGTGATCCTTGTCGAGGATCTTCTCGGCCGCCGAGAGGTCCTTGCTGATGCGCGATTTCTTCTTCCACGGCAAACCCAGCACGGTCTCGATGTAGTTGCGCACCACGGTGGCTTCGGCCGACATGGGCGACATTAGTTTGAGTTTCTTGACCTCGGCATTGACCTTGGCCAGGGCCTCCTTGCTCATGCCGGCAGCCTTGATCTTCTTTTCCATCTCGTCGATGTCGGCGCCCTCTTCGCCTTCACCGAGTTCCTTCTGGATGGCCTTGACCTGTTCGTTGAGGTAATACTCGCGCTGGCTCTTTTCCATCTGCCGCTTGACGCGGCCGCGGATGCGCTTTTCGACCTGCAGGATGTCAAGTTCGGCCTCGAGCTGGCCCAGCAGTTTTTCCAGGCGCTCGGAAACGCCGAATACTTCCAGGATCTCCTGTTTCTGCTCGAGTTTCAGCGGCAGGTGGGCGGCGATCGTGTCGGCCAGGCGCCCGGCCTCCTCGATGCCTGCCAGCGAGGTCAGCACCTCGGGCGGAATCTTCTTGTTGAGCTTGACGTACTGGTCGAACTGCGCCAGCACCGTACGGCGCATGGCCTCGACCTCGTTGTCGGCGCGTTCCTCGATCGGAATCAGGCTGACATCGGCGACAAACAGGGCACGCTGGTCTTCGATGCGCAGCACGCGGGCGCGCTGCACGCCTTCCACCAGCACCTTGACGGTACCGTCCGGCAGCTTGAGCATCTGCAGGATATTTGCGAGACAGCCGATCTCGTACATGTCCTCGGGCACCGGCTCGTCCTTGGCGGCGGATTTCTGCGCCACCAACAGGATGCTCTTGCCGGCTTCCATGGCGGTTTCCAGCGCCTTGATCGACTTCGGGCGGCCGACGAACAGCGGAATCACCATGTGCGGGAATACCACCACGTCGCGCAAGGGCAACAGCGGCAGGGATTGGGTTTCCATCGGGGTAGCGGGTAGGCCAGACATCATCGTGTCCTTCGGTTATGAGTCACGCCATCCACATTGGGGCGGCTGACCTGTATTCAAGGCGAGTTGCGCCGCCGGATCAATTCGAGCCGGAGACTTTCGGCTGGTCGGCGTAGATCATCAGCGGCTGGGCGCCGCTTTCGATGGTGGTCTCGTCGATCACGACCTTGCTTACACTCTCCATGGTCGGCAGTTCGTACATGGTGTCGAGCAGCACGTTTTCCAGAATCGAACGCAGGCCGCGCGCGCCGGTCTTGCGTTTCAGGGCTTTCTTGGCAATCGCCTGAAGTGCCGAGGGACGCACTTCAAGTTCCACGCCTTCCATCGCGAACAGCTTGTGATACTGCTTGATCAGGGCATTCTTGGGTTCAATCAGAATTTCGACCAGGGCCGCTTCGTCGAGTTCCTTGAGCGTGGCGATGACCGGCAGGCGGCCGATCAGCTCCGGAATCAGGCCGAACTTGATCAGGTCCTCCGGCTCGACCTGCTTCAGCATCTCGTCGATATTGCCCGCATCGCGGCTCTTGACCTCGGCACCGAAGCCGATGCCGCCCTTTTCCGAGCGATTGCGAATCACCTTGTCGAGGCCGTCGAATGCCCCGCCGCAGATGAACAGGATGTTGGTCGTGTCGATCTGGATGAAGTCCTGGTTCGGGTGCTTGCGTCCGCCCTGCGGCGGAATGCTGGCCACCGTGCCCTCGATCAGCTTCAGCAACGCCTGCTGCACGCCTTCACCCGACACATCGCGGGTGATCGAGGGATTGTCGGACTTGCGTGAAATCTTGTCGATTTCGTCGATATAGACGATGCCCTGCTGCGCCTTGTCGACCTCGTGGTCGCATTTCTGCAGCAGCTTCTGGATGATGTTTTCGACGTCCTCGCCGACATAGCCGGCCTCGGTCAGGGTCGTCGCGTCGGCCATGACGAAGGGAACATTGAGCGTACGCGCCAGGGTCTGCGCCAGCAGGGTCTTGCCCGAGCCGGTGGGGCCGATCAGCAGGATGTTGCTTTTCGACAGTTCGATGCCGTCGCTGCCCTTTTCCTGATGCCGGATGCGTTTGTAGTGGTTGTATACCGCGACGGCCAGTATCTTTTTCGCCGCATCCTGCCCGATCACGTACTGATCCAGCATCTCGCGGATTTCCTTCGGCGCCGGCAATTCGCGCCTGGCCGATCCCGCCGGCTCGGCGGCGACCTCGTCGCGAATGATGTCGTTGCACAGCTCGATGCACTCGTCGCAGATGAATACGGAAGGACCGGCGATCAGCTTCTTGACTTCATGCTGGCTCTTGCCGCAGAAGGAGCAATACAACAGCTTTTCGCCGCCGCCAGGTTTCTTGTCCGCCATCTTCGTCTCCGTACCCGCGAGGATCAGGCCGCGACAGCTTCGTCGCGGCTGGTCAGCACCTTGTCTACCAGACCATACTCTACCGCGGCCTCGGCCGAAAGGAAGTTGTCGCGATCGGTATCGCGCTCGATGCGCTCGATCGACTGCCCGGTATGCTGCGCCAGCATGCTGTTGAGCTTCTGCTTGAGGAACAGGATTTCCTTGGCATGGATCTCGATGTCCGAGGCCTGGCCCTGGAAACCGCCCATCGGCTGATGGATCATCACGCGCGAGTTGGGCAGGCAATAGCGCTTGCCCTTCTCGCCGGCCGCCAGCAGGAAGGAACCCATGCTGCACGCCTGTCCGATGCACAGCGTCGAAACGCTGGGCTTGATGAACTGCATGGTGTCGTAGATGGCCATGCCCGCCGTCACGGAACCGCCCGGCGAGTTGATGTAGAAGAAAATGTCCTTGTCCGGATTTTCCGATTCAAGGAACAGCAACTGCGCCACGATCAAATTGGCGGTGGCGTCATTGACCGGGCCGACCAGAAAAATCACCCGTTCGCGCAGCAGGCGCGAATAGATGTCGTAGGCCCGTTCGCCGCGCCCGCTGGTCTCGATGACCATGGGCACCAGGCCCAAAGCCTGGGTGTCGGGGGTCGGCGTGTCGTAGGCGCCACCGTTTTGTCGCGAACCGTACATGGACATCTCCGGCAGGATCATGCTGCATTGCCCATCAGCGCATCGAAGGCGATGGGGGTTTCAGTGACTTTGGCGTTGGCGAGCACCCAATCCACGACGTTGTTTTCCAGCGCCAGGGCCTCGGCCTCCGCCAGTCGCTGTGGTTGGGAATAGTACCAGCGCACCACTTCCTTGGGGTCTTCAAAGGTCTCGGAAAATTCATCGACTATTGCACGCACCTGCTCCGGCTTGACATGCAGATCCTTGGCCTTGACCAGTTCGGCCAGCAGCAGGCCGAGCTTGACCCGGCGCGTGGCCTGTTCGGTGAACCACGACGCCTCGACCGGAATGTTCTTCATGCCCATGCCGCGCTGTTCCATGTCGCGCTTCGCCGCTTCGGCCATCTGTTCCGACTCCATCGCGACCAGCGCCTTGGGCACCTCGATCGGATTCACCTTGAGCAGCGCATCCATGACCTGCTCCTTGACCTTGCCCAGCAGGCGCTTCTTCACTTCGCGTTCCAGGTTGGCGCGCACATCGACCCGCATCTTGGCGATGTCGCCATCGGCGACGCCGAGCTGCCTGGCGAATTCGGCATCGATCTCGGGCACGCGGTGAGCCTCGACCTTCTTCACCGTCATCTCGAACTGGACGGTGGCGCCGGCAAGTTCCGCGGCCTGGTAGTCGGCCGGAAAACTGACGTCGAAGGTCTTGGTCTCGCCGGCCTTGACCCCGATCATCTGGACTTCGAAATCCGGCAGCATCATGCCGCCGCCGACCATCACGCTGTAATCGGTGGCCTTGCCGCCGGGGAACTCCTCGCCGTTCTTGCGCCCGACGAAGTCGATCACCAGGCGGTCTTCCTTTTCCGAGGCACGGTCGGTTGCTTCGTAGGTGACGCGCTGCTTGCGCAGCACCTCAAGCGTCTTGTCGACTTCGGCGTCGGTCACGGCCAGGGTCGGTTTCTCGATCGTCTGACCCGAAATGTCGGCCAGGGTGACGTCCGGATACACCTCGAATATGGCGGTGAAGCCCAGTTGTCCCTGCCCGGCGTCGGCCTTGGGCTCGATGCGCGGGTAGCCGGCGACACGCAGGTTCTGTTCGCGCACTTTCTCGCCATAGGCCTTTTCCACTGCGGCGCCGATGGCCTCCGAGCGCGCCTGGGAACCGTATTGCTGGGCGACCATTTTCATCGGCACCTTGCCCGGCCGGAAGCCCGCCATCTTTACGGTCCGCGACATCTGCTGCAGACGCTGCGCAACATCCTTTTCTATGTCCGCCAGAACCACCGTCATGTCGATGCGCCGTTCCAGTGCACTGCCCGTCCCGGTTGCAGCTTCCGTCGTTGCCATGTCCGTCATCTTTGTATCCGTCATTGAAAAATTCGTTAAAAAACCCGCGCCGCTCCCGAATCCGGTTCTGCGCAAACGCTGGTGCCCAGGAAGGGACTCGAACCCCCACGCCTCGCGGCGCCAGAACCTAAATCTGGTGCGTCTACCAATTCCGCCACCTGGGCGCATGTCGCAAGCGGCCGGCGATACATGGCCGCGCAACACGACGTGGATTGCGAATTTTACCTGCTTTCGCCATTTGTTTCCGGCGTGCGCCGAGCCCGAGACCAGCAAGCCGGGCGCTCCGCTCCCATGGAAAAGCCGCATGCGCGGAAAGCTCTGTAGCTATACTCCTGCCGCATCATGGCCGTCGAACACTACGAAAACTTCCCGGTTGCCTCGCTTTTGCTGCCGGCGCCCCTGCGCGAGCCGGTGGCGGCGATCTATGGCTTCGCCCGCAGCGCCGACGACTTCGCCGACGAAGGCGACCTGTCCCCCGAGCAACGCACTGCGCTGCTGGCCGGCTACCAGGCGGAACTCGACGCGATCGAACGCGGCGCGCCGACACAGCATCCGGTCTTCCTCCGCCTGCGGCCGGTGATCGCGCATTACGGCCTGCCGCTACAGCTGTTTCGCGACCTGCTCGATGCCTTCCAGCAGGACGTGGTCAAGCAACGCTACGCCGACTTTGCCGAACTGCTGGACTACTGCCGCCGCTCGGCCGATCCGGTCGGCCGCCTGCTGCTGCACCTGTTCGGCCAGGCCACGGCGCAGAACCTGTCGCGCTCCGACGCCATCTGCTCGGCGCTGCAGCTGATCAACCACTGGCAGGATGTCGGCATCGACGCCGCCAAGGGCGAAACCGGCCGCATCTACCTGCCGCAGGACGAACTCGCGCGCTTCGGCGTCAGCGAGGAGACGATTCTTCACCGTGCCGCCAGCGCCGACTTTAAGGAGCTGCTGAGCTTCCAGGTCGAACGCGCGCGCGCCCTGATGCTGTCGGGCGCCCCGCTGGGCTGGGACCTGCCGGGACGCATCGGCCTCGAGATTCGCGCCATCGTTGCCGGCGGCCTGCGTATCCTGGATAAAATCGAGGCCATCGATTACGACGTATTCAACCGGCGACCAAAGCTCGAAGCCTTCGACTGGCCGCTGATCCTGTGGCGCTCGCTGGTCCGTCCCCTATGACTCCCGACCAATATTGCCAGGAACGCGCAGCCGGCAGCGGCTCCAGCTTCTACTACAGCTTCCTGTTCCTCGAACCGCGCCGGCGTCAGGCCATCACGGCGCTGTATGCCTTCTGCCGCGAAGTCGATGACGTGGTCGACGAATGCCCCGATGCCGAACTGGCGCGCACCAAGCTCGCCTGGTGGCGCGGCGAAGTGAAGACCTTGTTCGAAGGCCACCCCAGCCATCCGGTAACGCAGGCGCTGACGACCACCCTGAAAAGCTTCTACCTGCCGCAGGAGCAGTTGCTGGAAATCATCGAGGGCATGGAAATGGACCTCGAACAGGTCCGCTATGCCGATTTCAAGGCCTTGCATCTGTACTGCTACCGCGTCGCCAGCGTGGTTGGCCTGCTCGCCGCCGAGATATTCGGCTACCACGAGCGCCAGACGCTGAAATATGCCCACGACCTGGGCCTGGCCTTCCAGCTCACCAACATCATCCGCGATGTCGGCGAGGACGCCCGTCGCGGCCGCATCTACCTGCCGCAGGACGAACTCGCGCGCTTCGGCGTCAGCGAGGCCGATCTGCTCAACGTCAATTATTCGGACAACTTCCGCCAGTTGATGGCCTTCCAGGTCGAGCGCGCCCAGGCTACCTACCAGCAGGCCTTTGCCCAACTGCCGGCCGCCGACCGCAAGGCGCAGCGCGCCGGTCTGGTCATGGCGGCGATCTACCGCGCCACGCTGGATGAAATCGTGCGCGACAGCTATCGCGTGCTGGATCAGCGCATCTCGCTGCCGCCGCTGCGCAAGCTGTGGCTGGCCGGAAAAACCTGGATCAGCGCGTGAGTGTTGCCGTCATCGGCGCCGGCTATGCCGGCATGGCGGCCGCCGTCGAACTGGCCGCGGCCGGCCATCAGGTCGAGGTCTTCGAAGCCTCGCGCACCCTGGGCGGCCGCGCCCGGGCGGCAAAGATCGAGGGTTTCAGCGTCGACAACGGCCAGCACATCCTGATCGGCGGCTACAGCGAAACCCTGCGCCTGATGCGCGCGGTCGGCGCCGATCCCGACGCCCTGCTCAAGCGCATGCCGCTACGCATGGAATTTCCCGGCGAATTCCTGATGGCCGCACCGCGCCTGCCGGCGCCGCTGCATACGCTGTTCGCCCTGTTCTTCGCCCGCGGACTCGACTGGCGCGAAAAATGGGCGGCGATCCGCCTCATGAGTGCCTTGCAGACCCGGCGCTTTCGCATCGGGCCGGATCTCACGGTCAGTGCATGGCTGGACCGCAACCGAACGCCGTCCCGCCAGCGCCGACTGTTGTGGGAGCCGCTGTGCATCGCCGCGCTGAATACCCCGGTCGAGCGCGCCTCGGCCCAGGTGCTGGCCAACGTGCTGCGCGACAGCCTGGGCGGCCCTCGCTCCGCGAGCGACCTGCTGCTGCCGCAGGTCGATCTGACCGCCCTGTTTCCGGAACCGGCGGCGCAGTTTCTCGCCGGGCGCGGCGGTGCGGTCCATACCGGCCGGCGCATCGCCTCGCTGCGGCGCGAGGGCGACGCCTGGCTGATCGACGATGCAGGCCCCTGCGCGCAAGTCATACTCGCCGTGGCGCCCTATCATCTCGGCAGCCTCGTGCCGGAACTGGAAGCGCAGGTGGCGCATTTCGAATGGGAACCCATCGTCACCAGCTACTTCGGCTACCCGGAATGGGTGCGCCTGCGACAGCCCATGCTCGGCGTCGATGCCGGCCTCGCGCAATGGCTGTTCGACCGCGGCACCCTGTGCGGACAGGATGGCCTGATCGCCGCCGTGATCAGCGCCCGCGGCCGCCACCTGGACTTGTCCACCGCAGAACTGGAACGCCGCATCCACCGCGAAATCGCCGGCCTGGTACCCGATCTGCCGCCGCCGCTAAGTGTCCAGACCATCACCGAAAAGCGCGCCACCTTTGCCTGTGTGCCGAATCTCAAGCGGCCGGGAACGCGCAGCGGAATGCCTGGCCTGTGGCTGGCCGGCGACTACGTCGATGGCGACTATCCGGCGACCCTCGAAGGTGCCGTGCGCAGCGGCGTCGCCGCGGCGCGGGCGATCCTCGCCACCTGATCCCGCCCTCAGTTGTCGAGGCGTCCGCCCGCTAGGCGCAGCGTGCGCCCGCAGCGATGCGCCAGGGCCTCGTCGTGGGTCACCAGGATCAGTGTGGTGCCGGCTTCGGCATTCATGGCGAACATCAGCTCGATCACCTGCGCGCCGGTCGCGGCATCCAGATTGCCGGTCGGCTCGTCGGCCAGCAGCAGTTGCGGGCGCATGGCGAAGGCCCGCGCCAGGGCCACGCGCTGCTGTTCGCCGCCGGAAAGATGTTTCGGGTAGTGTCCCAGCCGTGCGCCGAGGCCGACCCGTTCCAGCATGGCCCCGGCCGTGGCGCGCGCGTCGCTGCGGCCGGCCAGCTCCAGCGGCAGCATGGTGTTCTCCAGCGCGGTCAGCGCCGGCAGCAACTGGAAGGACTGGAACACGAAACCGAGCAGGCGGCCGCGCAGTTCGGCGCGGGCATCTTCATCGAGCGCGGCGAGATCCTGCCCGCCCAGATGCACGGTACCCGACGAAGGCAGATCGAGGCCGGCCATCAAGCCCAGCAGCGTCGACTTGCCCGAACCCGAGGCGCCGACGATGGCCACCGCCTCGCCTGCCGTTACGGCGAAGGAAATCTCGTGCAGAATCGTCAGCGTGCCATCACCGCTGGGCACGCTCTTGCCCAGCGCCGCCACATCGATCACCGCGTCCGTCATCAAATCGCTTTCAACCATGTTCAAGAAACTTGCCTCCTGCCTGTTGCTGCTATGGTGTTTCAGTCTGTCCGCCGCTGCGGCGGAACAGCGCATTCTGGTCTATGGCGACAGCCTCTCCGCCGGATTCGGCATCGGCGTCAGCCAGAGCTGGCCGGCCCTGCTCGGACAGCGGCTGCAGGCCAAGGGTTCCCGCTACAGCCTGAGCAACGCCAGCATCAGCGGCGAAACCACGGCCGGCGGCCGGGCGCGCTTCGCCGCGGCGCTGGCCAACTTCAAGCCGAGCGTCGTGATCCTGGCGCTGGGCGCCAACGACGGCTTGCGCGGCCTGCCGGTCGCTGCCATGAAGGACAACCTGGCCTTCATGGTGAAACTGGCGAAGCAACAGAAAATCAAGGTGCTGCTGGTCGGCATGCAACTGCCGCCGAACTACGGGGCGAAGTACCGCGACGAATTCGATGCCGCTTACCGCGACATCGCCAAACGCGAAAAAATCGCCCTGCTGCCTTTCCTGCTGGAACCCATCGCGCTCGATCGCAACGCCTACCAGGCCGACGGCCTGCACCCGACCGCCGCGGCGCAACCGAAGCTGCTCGATCACGTCTGGAGCGCCCTGCAAGCGCTGCTCGGCTGATGCACTGTGCCTGAAATCCATGTCTGAAAAACTGCCCAAGGGAGTGGCGACGGTAGCACAAGTCGCCGAATTCGACGCCGTGATCGACGCGCGCGCGCCGGCCGAGTTCGCCGAGGACCGCCTGCCCCGCGCCGTCAGCATGCCGGTGCTGGACGACGGCGAACGCGCCCGGGTCGGTACGCTGTACAAGCAGGTCTCGGTGTTCGAAGCGAAAAAACTTGGCGCGGCGCTGGTATCCAAAAATATCGCGCGTCACATCGAACAGCAGCTGCTGGACAAACCGAAGAGCTGGCGGCCGCTGGTCTACTGCTGGCGCGGCGGCCAGCGCAGCGGCGCCTTCACCCACATCCTGCGCGAAATCGGCTGGGATGCGCATCGCCTGCAGGGCGGCTACAAGCGCTGGCGCCAGCACGTCATCGAACAACTCGCGCAACTGCCGCCCAGAATCAGCTTTCGCGTCGTCAGTGGCGCCACCGGCAGCGGCAAGAGCCGGCTGCTGGAAGCTCTGGCGGCGCGCGGCGGCCAGATACTGCATCTGGAACAACTGGCCGCGCACAAGGGTTCGGTGCTGGGCAACCTGCCGGGCCAGCCGCAGCCGGCGCAGAAAGGTTTCGAGTCGATGCTGCTGGCCGCCATCGAGGCGCTGGACCCGAGCCGGCCGGTATATGTCGAGGCCGAGAGCCGCAAGATCGGCCGCCTGCAGGTGCCCGACGCCCTGCTCGAGGCCATTCGCCAGGCCCCCGGACTGCGCATCGACGCCGCGCTCGACGCTCGCGTCGAATTCCTCCTGCGCGACTACGACTACGCCGTGGCCGACCCGGCCTGGCTGCTGGAACGGCTGGACCATCTCAAGGGCCTGCAGAGCAACGAAACCCTCGATCACTGGCGGGCGCTGATCGCCGCCGGCGATTTTCCGGCGCTGGTGACGGAACTGCTGGCGAAGCACTACGACCCGCTCTACCAGCGCTCGCAGGAGCGCAACTACGACTCGTTCGACGCCTCGACCCGCTATGCCGCGGACCGGCTCGACCCCGCCGCGCTGGACCGCCTGGCCGCCGAAATCCTCGCGACATCGGCCTGAGCCGGCGCGCATGGGCTCGCCGTGCGAACGCGAGTCCATTTCTCGCGATGCCAACGGACTATTTCCTCGGCCAGAATCAGGAAGACCACGGAAATTTCGACGTCGCGCTTCACCTGCTCGATGGCGTCGGCGCCCGGCGTGGCATGGGTCTTCATGATCACCCATTCCTCGGGCGCCAGCGGACCGGGCTTGAACAGGGCGAGGGATGCCCATCTCCGGTATCGCTCAGCGGCGCCGGCATGGTCAGCCGGTTGATGGTGCGCTGATCGAGAAATGCGGAATACCGCGATTCGCGCACTGCCACAGGTGATTTTCATGCCAGGCGGAAACGCCCGGGGCGGCCCGTGCAGGCCGAATGGACGAGCCACTGCAATGCTCTTGTACGAACTCGGCCGGGCGCATAATAAGAAGTTATCCGTAAATAGTATAATGTCGGTCCGAGCCGCCCGTTACGCGGCGATGGAGCGAGGTGATGGCAGCGAAAAAACGAGCCGCAGCAAAACGGGTGGCCTCATGGGTGGTGACCGACGA
>JAPTVL010000396.1 GCA_028065725.1 Betaproteobacteria bacterium | reverse complement strand
CACCCCACCACCGTACGCCCCTTCGTGTGCATGGCTGGATCACGCGAGTACCACACCCACCCCAGTCACATCACCGACCACTGGGCCGGGTACAAGGACCGAGCAAGTCACGATCTCGGCGGCATCCTCACCCAGTTATGGCACGCTTGGGGGAGAGGCAATGGCTGATCCCGCCTGCTTAGTGCGTTGTGCTTCTGCCCACATTGCGACCACCCTTGCTCACCTGCGAGCGGCCGGGTCACGTAATCAGGAGTGCGTGGTTCTTTGGCTTGGACGTCCGTCAGCACAGGGCATCACGGTTGTAGATGCCTATCGTCCCCAGCAGCACGCTGCGTCGGACATGTTCCACATTCCGCCTGACAGCATGGCCGCACTGCGTGCCACCCTACGCCAGCATCGCGTCATGGTCGCCGCGCAAGTGCATTCGCATCCTCATGAGGCCTTTCACTCTCTTGCCGACAACCGCTGGGCGATTGTGCGACACGTCGGCGCCCTATCACTTGTAGTGCCTGAGTTTGCCGCGCACACGCGTGTCGACACGTTCCTTGATCACACCAAGGTATTTCGCTATTCGTCTTCCTCGCAGTGGCGCGAGGTCCCTGCCGCGGAGGTCGGCTCCACATGCCTGCAAATCCATTGCCCGCTGGCGCCCGGCGCCAGAACGCGGCTACGCTCGCTGCGGCACTGGGCCTAGCCGAAACACACGCCGCCAAATTGCTGGATCTGACCAAACTGGTCTCGGCCGACCTGGCCGATCCCACGGCCACAGCTTTGGCCTCCGACGTGACAGAGTTACTGGGCCGCACAGTGCGTGAGGTTACGAGCGAGGTGCCAGCCGGCTCCGTCGCAGCCGAACTTGTCATCGGCGCTGCGTCGGCGCGTTCGGATGCAAAGCACATTTTCGCCGAGATCGATGCATACGGCGCCAGGTTTTCTCAGGACGAGCCTGTAACTTCCGCGCCCTGCGCACCGACGCATCGCCTGCTGTGCGCGTGGATCGCCTGCTACGCGTGCGCCGCGCTGCTCGATCGCGCCATCGATGCCGAGCTGCCATTTAACCTGCCAAGCCCGTTTAGGTTACCCTTCGCCGAACTAGGTTTGGACCTCAATGCTCTCGCCCACCCAGTGGACGTTGGCAACGCGTATCTCGCCGGTGCCGGCGCCATTGGCAACGGGCTGCTATGGGCCGGGCGCCATCTCGATCTGAGGGGGTGTTTGGACATCGCCGATGATGACCACGTTGACTCGGGCAATCTTAACCGCCAGATTTGGTTTGACGAACGCGATATCGAAGCCAGCAAGGCCGAACGGCTTGCGCAGCGTGCCCAGCCATTCTTCCCGCACTTGAGACTAGTGCCACGTACCTCCCGCCTGCAGTCATTGCAAGAGCGCTCAGGGCCATGGTTGCGGCGACTTATTGTTGCCGTGGATAGTCGGCGCGCTCGACGGGCGCTGCAGAATGAATTCCCCGGCGAGGTGTTCGACGCTTCAACGACTGACATCCGCGAAGTTGTCATCCACTACCACCGACAGCCGACCGACTTGGCGTGCCTGAGTTGTATCTACAAACCTGATCCCGGAGAATTCTCACGCGAGGCACACATCGCCGAGCATCTTGGCGTTTTGGTAGAAGAGGTGCGCAGCGAACGTGTGAACGTCGATGCCGCGCGGCGCATCCACGATCGCTTTCCACGCTTAGCGGTTAATAGCCTAGTCGGCCTGGCGTATGACAGTCTGTTCCGGTCGCTGTGCGGGGAAGGCGCGCTCAAGGCCGCCGCGCAGCGCGAGCAGACAGCACCATTCGCCTTCGTTTCGTGCTTGGCGGGGGTCATGTTGGCGCTTGAACTCGTGCGCCGGCTCGGCCGCCCAGGCGGCGCGAGGGACTTCAACTACTGGCGCATCAGCGCCTGGCACCCACCTCTTGCACGTCGGCGCCAACTACGTTGCCAGCAGCCGGACTGCACGTTCTGCTCGAACGCGACGTTGCGCAAGGTCAACGCTGCGCTTTGGCAGACCAAATAGCGTGGCAGGCAAAGACATACCCCGCATACATTCTTCGACGTCCGTACTTGGTCGGCAGAGGACCCCATCCAGGACAGGTCCGGTGACCGCGTGACCGATCAGCAGGCGTTTGCGCGCAAGCAGATTTCTGAATCGCCGGGTCTCGAGTGCGGATTTTTCGCAGCGAGCAGCGGTCGTGACGCTGGAGTATGCGAAAGCACCTGATCCCAACCACCGAGCTGGTCGCTCCGTGCTTGGGTAGTGCTCATCGTACTGAAGCGGTAGCCCTTTAGCTGCAGCTGTCTCAAGCTCTAGCGTACTGCGCTGGACATGGGCCGATTTCGCCCAAAGGTGACATCAATTCCGTTCGGAAGTGACAACAATTTCTTCCGGCTTCAACACGCCTACACGTCGAGGTTCGCCGCGCGCAGGGCGTTGGTTTCGATGAAGTCGCGTCGGGGTTCCACTTCGTCGCCCATGAGCATGGTGAACACGCGGTCGGCCTCGATGGCGTCGTCG
>JAPTVL010000328.1 GCA_028065725.1 Betaproteobacteria bacterium | reverse complement strand
GCGGCCCTCATTTCTTGCCAGCCTTATCAATCTCTTTGGGAATACGGTCACGCAGGTAGGCCGCCATGGTGTCGACCGCCTCACTCGCCTTGCCGTCGATGGCGGGGCGCATAAAGGGTTGCTTCTTCGCCCCGGGATGGTCGACGGCTTCCCGCAGGAGTCCCGCGACGAACAGGCTCTTGCGGTTTTTGGGCTTGATCCAGTGGCGCGCGGTGCCGTATTCCACCATGGCGGCATAGAACACCTTGCCGCCCCCCGCCTTCACCGTGGCGCTGATGTGGCCGTGTTTGGCGCGCATGGAAACGCGGATCGAATCCTGCAGAGCGCCCGTCTTGCCGACCGGACAAAGCCGCTTCGCCTCTGCCTCGACCACCTTGGCGGCCTGCCGCAGTCCGCCGCGCACCACGTTGGCTTCGATCTTGGCCGGCAATTCATCCAGCAGCGCCTGCAGTTCCGCCAGCCCCTCGACCTTGATGTCGTCGCTCATTCGTAACTCCCGTCATCGAGATACAGACAGTACAACTCGATGAACTGTTTGCGTGTGACGCGGCGGATCCATTCGATCCGGGCCATGGTTCCATCCGAGAACACCACGCGCATGTCGGGATGCACGTCGTTTCTCCAGCGGATCGTGATTTTGATGGTGGCTTCGCTTCCCATCGCCTTTGCGTTGAAGAGTTCCCGACCAGACATATCCAGCGTCTCGGCATAGACCACGGCCAAGGTGCTCCAGGTCTCTTCATGGCCACCGAGCGAACCGCGCACGATGGTCTTTTTCTGGAGGGTGATGCGCTGATCGAGGCGCCCGGATGCGACGATCGCCATCAGAACATCACCGTGTACGGGTCGAGCAGCCGGTCCACATAGGGCAGCGGCTCCACCTTGCCGCGATCGAGGATGGCGACATCGGAGCGCTGTTCATACAGGGTGTTGATGCGGATCTTTATCCAGGACTTGATGCCTTCCGGCACCACGCCGACGAGACTCAATCCGCTTCCCGCGTCACTCAGCGTGATGGCAGGACCTCCCCGGGTTGCGGACAAGGTATAGACGCCCGGGCTCACCACCGACTGGATGAAATAGTTGATGTTGGGCGCCAACGCCGCCGGCAGCAGCCCTCCGATATTCGAGAGTTGCACCGCGTCATTCACCGCATACGTCTTCCAGGTGCCTTGCACGGCCATGGTGTTGCCACTGAACGTCACCGGCGCGGCATACCCTGCGACGAACTGCACGTTGCATGCCCCGATCTGCGGCAGGGGAATGGGCCAGATCTGGCCGAACACCGGCGTGATTCGGCAGGGTTCGGAACTATAATCGACGACATACTGGGCTGCCGGCATGACTTGTGGGTTGCCGCTCATGTCGAGATAGTTGATCGCCGTGACCTGCTGCACGCGGGATTTCTCGATCTCGATGGCATGCTGAGGCAGCGTGAACGTCTTTCCCCAGGGCACGCCAGTCAAGGTCGGTCCAGGGAAGGAGTCGATCACGTACTGCCATGTCTGCTGGATGAAGGCCCGGCGCGTGATCGTCTCGGCGTATTGCCGAACCGAACTGATAAGCGCCGAGATCAGCGCATCGTCATCCGTGATGTCGACCCGCAGATGCAGTTTGGCCTCTGCCAGCGACAAGGGCTCCACCGCTGGCTCCTGAATGATCTGTAACGGCATGGACGTTGATGGGCGGCAGAAGCCGCCCAATCCAGGTTAGACGATCTGAACCACGCCGGCCTGGTTGAAACTGCTGGCCGGTGCGAAGCGCGCATCTCCACCGAGAATGACGCCCGCAGTTTCCGTAGCAGCGGTGCCGACGAGGATTTCCAGTTGCACGAAGCCGAAGCCGTTGGCGACATCGAGTTCGGTCGAACGCACGTCGATCAGCGCCTGCACGTTGTTGCCGCCTGCGGCTAGCATCTGAGCGATGGCCTTGCCGGTGCCGATGGCCTTGGCACCCGTGCCGGCGGCGTCCTGCGCCTGCTGGATGTTGGCATCGACCGTGGCCGATGCGCCGAATACCCCGACTTGGACCAGCGCCAGGATACGGTCGAATTCGGCCATGGAGATCCAGCCGCTGTAGGCCGTGCCGGCGGCCTGGCTGGATGGGTTGATGGTGGCGAGCACTGCAAGCGTTTCGGAGAGTTTCTGATTGGTGATCATGTTGTGGTTTCCTTGGTATGTGAGGGAACGGGGCCATCAGGCCCCTATGAGCAAGCCCGGATTACCGCGCGGCCAGTTGCACGAAGGGCGAGAGCTTGTTCGTGCCCTTGGCCGGCGCGATGGGCGCCGCGATCTTGGGCTGTCCGTCCATGCGGAAGATGGTGCGGAAGGCTGCGGCGTCGGCATCGAAATACAGATGCATGGACGTCGCGGTTTCCATGCCGCCCTCCTTGGTGATGGTCTGGTAGTAGGAGAGATCGACCAGGATCACGTCGCCCTGGGACGAGAAGGTGTTGGCGTGTTGCGACACGAACACCGGGCGGCCCAGCAGCGTGCCGTAGGGCGAGCCCTTGATCGAGGAGACGCCGCCACCCA
>JAPTVL010000457.1 GCA_028065725.1 Betaproteobacteria bacterium | reverse complement strand
AGAATCTGCTCGACTACTTTGGCCAGGAAAAAGTGCGGATCGTCATCGTGGCCTATGGCCCTGGCCTGCCCATGTTGCTCAAGAACAGCACGGTGGCGCAGCGCATCGCATCGCTGGACATCGAGGGAGTGGAGTTCGACGCCTGCCATACGACCATGGAAGCCCGAGTTCGACATATTTTTGCGTAAGCCATTGATTCGCCTATGTTCAGGCGATCGAAATTGGCACTACGGGGCGATGTCGAAGGGCTCTTTGGTGGGGACGTCGAGTTGAAGTTGGTCGAACAAGGCGAGTTGCTCGAAGCTCAGGTCGGTCAGGCCGCTGGTGGCGCCCTGGCCGGCGATGCGAACCTGGTGAAGTTGGATGTGGCGGACGATCTCGAGGGCGCGCTCCGGCGAATAGGGGCTGTCGGCGGCCTTGAGCTGCATGCGCAGCACGCGGTACAGCGCCAGCGCCATGAAGCAGATCAGCGCGTGAGCCCGGATGCGATCGGGCAGGCGATGGAACACCGGGGCGATCTCGATCTCGGACTTGAGCACCCGGAATCCCCGCTCGATGTCGGCCAGCGACTTGTAGCGCACGATCACCTCGGCGGGATCGAGATCGGCGGTGTTCGTCACCAGCAGCAGCTTGCCGTCGTTGAGTTCAGCGCGCGTGAGCGCCACCTCGTCGACGGCGTAGGCGAACAGGTCGGATTGCAGATCGACCTTGATGATCGAGCCCAGGTGCGCATCGCTGACGGCGCGGAACAGCCATGCCTTGGCGCCCGAGTCGCTCAGGCGCCGGCCCTTGAAGGTGGATCCGCCGTCCTGGGCGTCGAGCTTTCCGGCGCGCTGCTCGGCCTGCCGCGTGAGGGTCTCGATCGTCTCGCGCCGTGCTTGGCTTTGCTGGGCCGCGGCCTGCGGGTCGTGCGCCCAGATCAGGCGCAGCCCCTTCCAGGCCGTCTCGCCGATGACCTCGTCCGTGGCCGACGCGCAATGCTGGGCATGCAAGGGAGAGAGGATCTCGGTGAATTCGCCGTAGCGGCGACTGGGCACAGCCAGGATGAACTCCAGGGGCTGGGCTGTCTTGCCGATGCGCACAGTTTGCAGCCATTCCAGGTTGTCCAGGCTGAGCAGGCCGCGGTCGGCCACCAGCACGACGCGCTTGACGGGGTACAGGGCCAGAATCTCGTCGACCACCGCATGCAGCGTCGGCGCCTCGGCCGTATTGCCCTCCCAGACGCGGTGCGCGATGGGCAGCCCTTCGGCGGTCTGCACGACGCCGAGCATCACCTGCCGACGGATGCCGCCGTCCTTGGACATGCCAAACTGGCGGATCTCGCCGGGCATCTCGCTGTGGCCCTCGATGCCGATGGTGGTCATGTCGTAGAACACGATCGACAGATCCTGGTCAACCAGCGGCCGCAGCACCGCCGCCAGAGTGCGCTGCATCGCGTCCGCGCGCTCGGCCAGCGTGTCCATGGTGCGCAGCAGGCGCTGATGGGCGACCGAGGCGTTATCCACTTCCGGCACGCGCGTGCCTTCGAGCCAGCGCAGCACGCCGAGCTTGGACGTCGCGTCGCACAGGCGGTTGAACACCATCACCCGCAGCAACCGCTCGGCGTCGAAAGCGCCGTGGGCGTTGCGCAGCACACGACGGAACGCCTCGTCCCAGCCCAGCTTGTGCCACAGCGCGTGCAGCATCCAGGTGTCGCCCACCGCCAGCGCCGGGGCAAAGCGCACCGATGGCGTCTGCGGCTCCTCGCCGTCGATGACGCGGTGCAGGCCGCGAATCAGGGCATCGGCTCCGCCGGTGCGCACCTGCTCCAGGCGGCCAAGGGTGGCGACGACGCGCTGACGGGACACCCCCTGATCATCGCGATACGCCTCCACGAGCTTGACATAGCTGCGCGATCCGGAACGGGTGAGCTTGACGAACATGTCACCACTATAAAGCATGGAACAAGCCTCCGGCGAATGTTCCAGGAAATAACGTGTCACTACAGACGTCAGCAGGAAAACGAACCTAACGCCTTGTCATGACACGACTTCAGACCAACATCGCAGCCCGGAGACGTCGAACTTGGGTGGAAGGTATGTCCAAGAAGCTTGGCCATATGCCAGAACTGGTGCCGCAGGCGGTGGTGGTACCGGCCGGCGTTGCGCGCATCATGCAACTCGAAAAAGCAGAGTTCGCTTACATCAAACCCTAATCATGGGTACCGTGCCGCAGGACGGTTTGCCGTCGCAACACGGTGCACGAGGCTTGCGTACCCGCGAGGATCCGGTGAGCGAGGTTTGGGCAAGCGAGGTTATGCCCTTGCTGCGCAACGACGTGCTTGCCAGTCAGCCCAGGACTCTATGTATGTTGACGCCGATGCCGATTTGAGCCACATGCCGAACGGCGAGTGAGCCATAGCAGACGAACTGCGCGCGGCGTCAGGCTTGAATTTCGTCGCGTTCTAACCGGCTCACCGCAAACCCGGCGCATGGCTCAAATCGGCATCGGCGCCAACAGCCAAGCTGGTTCGCATCAGCGAGGATGCCTATCTACGGCTC
>JAPTVL010000506.1 GCA_028065725.1 Betaproteobacteria bacterium | reverse complement strand
CTCGGTCGCAGAGACGCCGCCCAGCCGGATGTAATTGCCGTCTACCACGCAGAAGTAGAGCACGCCGTCGCCAGCGAGCTGCTGCACCCCGGTCCCGGTCGCCGTAGAGTCGATCGTGCCCGGGGTGACCGCGTAGACCTGCATTGCGTTGGCCGCCGCGGAGTTCTTTACGAAATGGATGTCCCCGGCGTGCGGATAGGGCAGCACCACGGAGTCTGCGGCCGTCGCTACGGTCGTGACGTCGTGAAATGCGCAGTCACTGCGCAGCACCAGGGCGTTCGCTTGTCCGCCGCCAGCGTGCGCGGTAAGCGCCGTGTCCTTGTTGTTGGGGATCAGCTGGTCGAGCGCCTGGAGCAGTTGCAGCGACGCGCGCTTGTCCGGCAGGCTGTTAATGAAACGACGTACTTCGGATGCACTCATTTTTGGATCTCCTTAAAGAAAGGGGCAAAAGCCCAACCGCCACTGCGTACGATCGAGTCCGAAGACCCGAGCATCATCTGGCGCCTGTCGGCGTCAAATCTTGATAAAGGTGAAAAGGTTTTCACGTGGGTTACTCGGTTGCGGGCCGGTGGCGCGGTCTGCCAATTCCTTGCGCTTCGCCTTGACTTCCTCGACAAATGCCACCACGTCCGTGTCACCGGCGTGCTCGACCATGCCTACCTGGCCAACCCCGCCGATCACGCGCCCATCCGGGCAGGTAACCAGCCGCACCGTGCCATCGCCGGCGAACTTGTTCGCCTCGACTGCAGTCATCGTCACGGATGCGCCTTTGTTCACTGTGTCCAGCATGTTCCCTCCAATTAAGCGAGCGGCGGCCCGTCTTCCATATCCGGTAGCTGATCGAGCTCCAGGTCGGCCCACAAGCGGCCGCCCTCCGCGTTGGCGCGCATGATCGCCTCGGGGACTACCCGGTGGCCGCCGTAGCGCGATAAGGCTTCGTAGACGATCAGGCGGTGGAACCTCGACGGCATTTCGGGCACATCGGCGTCCGCCGTCATTTCTTGTGGCCCCAGCTGGTAGTCGCCGCCGACGGTGTAGACCGCGTCCGGTTTCGGGCCCAGGCAGAATTTCCCTGTTGGATCCACGCTGACGTGCACTGGCGGCCCGTCGTTCTGCGTGCCGTAGCGGTAGATCCGGCGGAAGACATTCCACGGTAGCCAGATCAGCGGCGTTTCCCCGGAGACCCCAGTCGACGCCAGGTAAATCTTGAACTCGTACCTGTACCAGCGTGACCAGCGCGATATCGCCGTGCCGCTGACTGTGTCGACCAGCCCGGTCGCGTTGTAAGCGTATTCGCCCGTGCTCGCTACGGTCGGGACCGTGAACGACTTGCGCATCCAGAGCCAGTCCGGCCGGTGATTCTGGATGTCGACCCAAGCGTCCTTGATCCACTTGACGTAGCGCCCCAGCTCTCCGGTCTGTCCGACGACCGTCGTCGGACCGGTCCCGGTGTCGGTTGCTTCTTGCCGAAGATCGGCGCAGAGCTGGAGATTCGTGGACATGGTTTAGGCCGGATCCTGCAGCACTTTCTCGCGCCAGGCCTGCGCCTTCGGGCTCGAATTCGAGTCGCGCAGCATTTCGAACTGGTAGAAAAAGTTGTGGGTGTTCGTCTGCAGCATCTGCATCGGGTCGCTCGGATGCGGGATCTGCTTCAGCGTGGTCATCTTCGCGTGCGCCAGCGCCTCGAAGACAAAGCGGGGGACGGTGTACTTCTTCCCGCGTTGGAAGACGTAGCGGTGGCGCTTTCCGCCCGGACCCGCAACGCCGGGTTTCCAGTTTCCGTTCTCGTCCTTGGTCATCGGCCCGGTGATGCCGCCCGTCTGCACGGTAAGCTCCACGGCCTTTGGCGCATTCGGGTCGCTGGTTTCGAGGCAGCGGATCTCGACCGGCTCGTTCATGAACTTCGTGTCCTCGACGATACCCTTCAGATCGGCGCCCATTGGCGGGACAACGATATCGGGACCGCCGCTTCTTGCGGCGTCGACATCGAAGGCCGGCGTCGGCTTGAGATCGATGTCATGGCTTGCTGCTTTCTGCATTCTAGGCATGATTCCTCCGTAAAAACTCCCCGGGCCGGATTGCCCGGGGAGGAAGGCTGTGCGATCGCCTAAGCGAACGCAGTCACCGGTTGCGCCGGCAGCCGCGAACAATTCACCACGGTGCCGACCGTAAGGCCAGTCTGGTCCCAGTTCCCTGTTGCGAACGTGAACGCAGTGGCATTTGCGTGCTTCATCGGCACGTAAGCGAACGGACAGGCATCGGCCGGAATGCTGGGGAAGTCCAGCACCGCCGCGTTGTTCGTCAGATCAGCCGTCTTGACGATCGGCCCCTGCGAAACGTGCCAGGTGCCGTCGGCATTCCATGTGAAGACGAACAGGCAGGCATAGCCGTTATTCAGCGCCTTGAAGGCCGCGCCGGTCGTGTCGTCGGTCGTTTCCAGCGCCCCGCCAGAGCACGATGCGCCGGTGTGCAGCTTGCCGTCGATCATGAAGGCCGGATTGCCGGTATACGAAATGGTTTTGGCCGTGCCCGAGAGCCCGGTCAAGGCAGCGTTGCCGATTGTCTGGGTGCCGCTGCGTACGTCGAGGAGATCGCTCATGGTATTTGCTCCTTAAATGAATGCGGTGATTGAGCGGATTAGAGCGAGGTGACCGCATGTTCGATTCGGTTCAGCCAGAACTCGTTCAGCCGGATGCAGGCGGTGTAGAAGTCCACGCCGACGTAGCCGAACTGCGCTGCGAAGTTGGCATGATTCCGCTGGCTGGCCGGAATGACGAACGGCGTCATGGCATCGCGACCCTTGAGGGGCACGTGGCCGTAGGCGTTTGCCGCGACGACGATAGACGGATAGACGTCCACGTTCGACCCGGTGTACTGCATGCCGTTGATGGTCGTCGAGCCGGCGCCCGTCCAGGGCTTCAGCATCGGCGTCAGGATGATCCGGTAACCCGGGACCGAGCCGATTTCCATGTCGTGGTACGGCTTCGCCGAGCCGTAGTCGACCACGTCCTTGAAACCGGCCAGCGCGCGGTAATCGTGCTCGGCCTGGGTGTGGCCGTACACCAGCAGCGAGCGGCCGACGGCGACGTTGCCGTAGTCCGGGCCAGACTTCATGGCGCTGACCACGTTGGAGCCGTGCGCATCGTTGATCGAGGCCTTCGCCTTTTCCAGGGCGTTCAGGCTGATCGGCGTGTTGATGCCGGCACGGGTCGAGCCGTTGGTGTAGGTGACGCTGGTCCCGCCCTTGATCTGGTTCCAGACGATCATTTCCTTGATCGAGCCCACGCCCTCGGCCGCGGTCGCCCGCATGTCCTCGGGGATGTTGCGCTCGTTCATCAGCTCGGTTTTTTCCGACGTCTTGTAGTAGACGCCGTACTTGGCCAGACTGACGGTCAGATCCTGATACTGGATCGTGACCGGGGTAGGGTTCGAGCCTTCCGACAGCTGATAGCTGGTCGGGGTGACGTTGATCCCGCCGGTCGTCGAGTCGTAACCCAGCGGCAGCACGCGGCTGAACAAGATCGTGTCGGTCTTGTTCTGCGGCAGCGGCTTGGTCTTGCCGAATTTCGATACCGCCAGGATCGGCTCGGCATGCTCGATCAGTTCCTGAATCACAAAATACTGATTCAGTGTGGCGGCATTTGCGGTGTCGTAATAGTTCATGGTTAATCTCCCACGCTACCGGTCACTGCGCTGCTGTGCGCGCTCGCTCCCGATCTCGTTTGACTTTGTCCCAGGCGGCATCGGCCGATAGGTCGACATTCGCCGACGTGCTGCCTCTTGCCTGGGGTAGTTCGCCACGATGCAGCCGGTCCTGTCGCTCTTTCTCGATTCGGGCCACTTCCGCCGCATCACTTCTGTGCTTGTCGAACGCCTTGAAAACCTCGGCTACCTCGTCGGGGTCCCAGCTGTTCGATTTCGCCTTGAAGATCTCTTTGCCCGGGCCGTCGCGCCACGCCTTGAATTCCGGCGTTTCGCGCGTCTTCATCCATCCGGGCACGCGATCCGACAACTCGCGTTGCAAGGTGAGCACGCGGACCTTGTCCTCGTCGCTCTGGGTTTCCTCGCCAGGTTTTGCTTCGGCTTTCGGCGCCGGGTCCGTTGCGGCTGTTGACTTTTCTTCGGCTGCGGGCTTTGCGTCCGCTCCCATCACTTCCGCCAATTCCTCCTCGGAGACCCCGGTCATGTCGGACATCCTCTTGCGGATATCCTTCAATCGCGCTTCCTTGTCCTCGGCTTCCTGCTTCGCCTTTTCCTTGTTCGCCTTCTCGAGCGCTTCGGCGGCCGGCTCTATCTTTTTCAGCGTGACCTGGCTGGCGTCAAGTCGCTGTTTCAGATTGCCGATCGTCCCGTTCGCGCTCGCAAGTTGCTGGCGTACGCGCTTGTTTTCTTCTTCCTGTGCAGCTACCCGCCCCTCAAGGGTCTTGAACAGCGCGCGCGCCGGCTCGGGTAGCGAGGCCAATGGGTCCGCTTGCCCTTCACCTTCGGGACGCTGCTCGCCTTCCCCACCAGCTGCGGCACCATGCGCTGGGTCACCCGTTTCGGCTTGCGCCGTACGGTCGGCCTGCACCTTGTTCCAAAGCTCGTCCGGAGACTGGTTGACTGCTGTCTTCTCTTTCCCCGCTTCTACTTCTGTCGTCATTTCTCACCTCGGCTGTGCGTCGTGGTTATGCCAGCCTACGGCTGGCGATCTTTGTGGTCCGGCTATAACGGATTCTCCGGGCCTTCATCTGGAATCTTTTCTGGAGCGCTGGGGCGATCGGTCACCGTCAGCAGGTCCCGCAATGTCTTGCAGCGCGAGCGCAGTTCGGCGGCCAGATCGCCCTCTGCGAATTCCAGCGCAGCGCGCGCTTCGATCAACTGGTTCGCCGCCCACCTGGCGACGCCATTCCACGTCGGCGACTCCCGATCGATCGTGCCGGCCCGCGAAGCCACCACCACCAGGTCCTGCGCATCCTCGAGCGCGGTCGGCGCCTTTGGCGGCTCGATCGGCTTGTCATCGCCCCGCTGCAGCCAGTCAACTCTGCCGCGTAGCGGCCGGAGCGCTTCGTCCATACTCATATCGTTTCTCCGGTGGCTTCCTTGGTTGGCATGACGAAGGCTGGCAGCTTCAGCGCATCGCGCGCGATGCCGGCTGATCTGGGCTCGGCCGCGGCGCCGGCGAGTGCCGGGCCGTCGCGGAGCGACACAATCGCCACCAGCGCCGCCTCGTAGCGTCCGAGCAGCACCAGGGCTTCATCAAGTGTGCGCGGCGCGTTCATTGAGCGAAGGACTGCCCGGATTGCGCTCGACCGGCCGGCTCGACTTCAGGCTCCGGCAGCAGTTCGGCCTTGGGTGTGTGGTGGACATGAGCCTGCAGCAGCATGTCCTCGCGGCTCAGTTCCTTCTGGGCATTGACCTGGATCAAAGTCTTCGACAGCTCGGCCTTGATCTTGGCCAGAACCTGGGCTTCCATGCTCTGCAGGTCGAGGTTCTGCAGTTTCTCGTCGATCATGGCGATGGCGATCTTGTTCTGGCGATCGAGCTCTGCCTGCTGCGACTCGAAGTGCTGGCGCGCGGCCTCGATCCTGGCAGCGGCTTCGGCGCGAATCTGTTCCACCTGGATGCGTGGATCCGGCTGCATCGTCTTGGCGCGCTCGGCTTCCTTGACCTTTATCTCGGCATCGTTGAACACAAAATCCTTCGGGTCGAACCGGCCGGCGCGCACCACGCGACGGACCACTTCCCACTTCTTCATGCCATAACCGATCTCCGGGTCCTTGACCAGGTTGAGCAGCAAGCCCGACGTTTTGTTCTGGATTTCGGTGTCCATGAGGGCGCCGCTCGCGCGCGCCTGCACTTCGAAGTCGCCCTTGATCTCCGGCTTCGGGTTGTACTGCATATTCCAGTCCACATAGCGACCGATGTGTCGGATCGTGAATTGGTCGTCGAAAGCCTTCAGCTTGCGGCGAATCATGACGTTGCTGGCATTGAGCAGCAGGTTCATGCCACCCAGGACGTCGGTGGCCGTGCCCTGCTCGCCCTGCGCCAGCATCGGGATTGCGGTCTCGCTGTCGAGAAATTCCATCCCCATCTTGATGATGGCGGCGTACTGCTCCTGCCTGGCCGGGATCTCGTGCACGCCGAACAGCTTGCCCATGTCGGCGTTCGCTTCGGTCCCGACATACCACCACAGTTTCGGGCCGCGCATTTCCCACTTGCCGTCGGCGGGCTGAATAACCTTATGGTGCAGCACGGTCTGGGCGCCGATGTACTGGCCGGCGTTATCCATCATCGCGCGCCAGGCTGCCGTGATCGCTTTCTGCGCATGCCGCGCGAGATAGGCGGTGCCGTAGCCAGCCCAGGAACCCGAGCACTTATTCGTCACGAAGAAGTCGTACGGCATTTCATTCGTGTCGAGGATTTCGATGTCGGCCTTGATGACGGTGTTGTTGACCATGATCACGCAGGCGCTGTACGTGGTCCAATCCTCGCCGTCCGGCCCGCAGTCGCATCCCGCCGCCTCGAGCTGCTCGCGGGTCAATTCGCCGTGATACTCCCAGGCTTCGAAAGATGTGTCGTGCGTGACCGGTTGATCGGTGCCCGGCTTGTCGACGGGGTGCTCTGGCTTGCGTGGTCCCTCGCGCAGCACCTTGGCGATCTGGCTGCGGATATACCCGCCACCAGGGATATCGGCGTAGCCGCGCAGGTCTGAGGCGGTGATTCCAGGCAGGCGCTCCCAGATCGGGAATTTGGTCGGGTTCTCGCCGCATTCCGGGTGCGGGTAGATATCCCATGGGTTCACGCGCGCCGAAACAGGCTTCTTCTCCTGGAGTCGCTGGAGCACGTGCACGGTGCGCTCGCCGTCGGTGATCGGCAGCCAGACCTTTTTGACGCGGCTGGTGATGGTCGGACCCTTTCCGACGCCCACGCCCAGCAACGATTCGTCCTCCATGACCGCGCGCACCACGCCCTCATAACCGCAGCCACCGGCCGAAATATCCAGTTGGTCGTCGATTTCGTCCCGCATGGCTTCGGCGCACTTCTTCGCCTTCTCCATATCGAGCTTGGCCAGGTCCGCCAGCGTCGCCTGGCGCTGGGTGCCGTTGTCGGTGACCATGATTGGCTTGCCGTCTTTGAACAGGCCCATGTCCTTCTTGGCCAGGTTCTCAACCAGCTGCGGCACGGTCGACGGACGCAGGTCCCAGTTACGATCATCGGTCGGCAGCGCGACGTCCTGCAGCCTGGCGGAGTTGGCGTTGACCTTGGAGCGGGTGACGTTGATGACCAGCGTCGATCGGCTCTGCGACTTCTGCACGGATCCGGTGGAAACATACCCCTGCACGGTCTCGCGCAGGGCGGCGTAGTGGCGCGTGACTGCGTCGCGGCCCTCGTAGGCCTCCACGTCCTCATACCAGCGCTGGTCGATGCCCTGGCCGACGCGCGCCTCGATGTGCTTCGTGCGGGTCGCGGCAAGCGTCGTGCCCATCTTCTCGAGGACTTCGAGCTGACGCGCCTCCAGCGCGGCCTGGTCGGCCGGTGTAAGGACCACGGCGCGCACGGCGCCTTGTGCTGCGGCAGCCATTACCCCATCGCCTGCCGGTCAGCCTTGACCTTGTTCCAGGCCATGTCGGCCGGCGACATTTTGCCCACCATTTGGCCACCACCAGGTGCAGCTGCCGGGCCCTGCTGCCCCGCCGGTGCAGCCAGGATTTGCTTGGCCATGGCGAGCGCCGAGTCGACGTCCTGGGCCGGCTGCATGACGCTCGATGCGCCGGGCTCGCCCTGGTCCTGCCCTTGGCCTTGGTCCGGCGCCTCGTTCGCGCCCTCGCCGCCGCCCATCAGCTCGGTCATCATTTCCTGCGGCATCTGACCGACCGAGACCTTGCCTTGGTCGTCCACCATAATCGCGACAGCGTTCATTTGGCTTTCCTTTTCTTGTGCTTGCGTTTCGGGACCTTCTTCGGTGGCGGCGAGCTGATCAACCCTTTCGCCGGGTAGGACTTGTTGGGGCTCATCGCGCCCGGGGTGTCATAGGTCTGCATGGTCACATCCCCACTGTTTGGTCGAGCACGACATAGCCAGGTATCGGCGGCGGCGTGAAATCGCTGGCGATGTGCCAGCCCTGCCCCCACTGGCGCAGCGCGTCGGCGTAGTTGCTCGCCCAGTCGTGCCGCGGGGAATCCTTGAACTTGCCCAGCGCCTCGTCCCACTCGTACTGGTAATTGTCGATCGCCTTGATGCCATCTTCACAGCCGACTTCGTCGAAGACGCATTCGTCGAACTTGGCTTTGGTCTGGTCTATCCCGTTCCGGATCTCGTCGATCACCGGCAGGACCTCGAAGGTGTGGCCGGGCATCAGCTCGCGCAGCGACTCCACCCAGGGCTTGGTGTCCTTCTTGCCCAGGCGGCGCTGGCCGGCGTCATGCGGCAGGTAGTGCACGCCGAACGCATAACCGGTGTCCTGCAGCCACTTAACGTAATGATCGAGCGCCTGGCCGTGCGATTCGTAGCACTTCAGGAACCGGTGCTGGAGCGCCACGTACTGGTGGCACCACAGCGCCGTCGTGCCGCTGGTCCTGCTCAAACCCAGGTCCCAGAACGTATTCACTGGGTAACCGCGGGCGAGCGGCACGCGGCAGATCCGGCCGTCGGCGCGCGCGCGCTGCATTTCCTTGCCGAAGACGAAGCCGTCGACGGCCGCCTCGAAAGCCTCGCGCGCAGTCGATGGGTATTCAGCCTTCATGTGGTCCCCTTGTTGCTCGGCTTTCTTCACGTACCAGGCTTTTTGCTCCGGCCGCAGCTTGACGCCCAGCCGCTCGAGCTCGGCGAAGTAGGCGGCCGACGTATCCCCGATCACCACGAACTCCGGATCCAGCACGTTCTTTGGGTCGGTGAACCAGGGGTAGAAGTGGAACCGGAAATCGAGCTCCGTGAGCGGCGCGTCCGACCGCCGGCGCATGGCGGTCTGGCACATATCGAAGAATTCCCCTCCGCGCCCCTCGGCCGTCGATTCGACGAATATCATCTGCCCGGGGTGCACGGCGTTGAACGAGCCCGACACAATCTCTTTCGCCTTCTCGGGGTAGCGCCGGCTGATCCGGCCGAACTCCGACACATGCAGGAATTGCACAGTAGCCGATCGCATGGACGTGCTGACGTACACGCTGGAGCCGTTGGACAGCGACAGCTCCTGGGTACTGTCGGCGGTGGGGTATACGACTTCCCTGATCCCGGCCGGCAGATTGTTGTAGGGGAATATGACCTTGGTCTTGAATATGCCCGAGGCCTCGCGCAGGCCGTGGGCAATCACGCCGACAGACTGATTGGCTTGGAACACAGCCAGGTCCAAACCGAGGATGTCGATAAAGGTAGAAAATCCTCTCTGACGGCTTTTGAGAATAATGTTCAAAAACCATAGCTTATCCAGTAGATCGATCTGCGCCTCGTTCGGGACAAACTTGATGCGCCGGCCCCGGATATCGGTGATCCAGTACAGGTTATGCAGCCGCCAGCGGCGATCTGCCCACTGACCGACCAGGCTCTCATCGCTTAACCTCAAAACCGCTGGAGCGCTCATTCACCGCCTCCAGTAGGGCTCGGATTGCGGCATCGCCGCGTTGCGCATTGTCCTGTTTGAACATCCCCAGGTGCTTCATGGCCCGTTCCATCGCCGCACCCTTGTCCCATAGCTTGATCTCCCGTACGTACATGGGGACCATTTTCACGGTCCGCTTCTTGCCCTTGCCTTCGACCACCATCTTCTCGACCACTTTGACGGAGCACATCGCGCGCGCCAGGTCATCCGGCCACAGCTCGGGCGGAAGGATTGCTCCGGACTTCGGGTCAAACGCGCGTCGCAGGTCGGAATGCAACAGCGCGCGCAGCTCGACGAGCGTGCCACTCACACTGACGCCAGTCCGCTCCTCGGCGGCCACGCGAACCTCCTCGAGGCGCCTTTCTATCTCCGCTCTGACGTCACTCTTTTTTAACAAGCGCGAGGCAGCCTGGCGCGCGGTCTTGGCGGCGTATCCTGCAGTTATTGCAGCCTGAGCCCCGTTTTGCTGGTTGGAGATATAGGCCTCGATGAATCGCCGCTCCTTCTCTGCGGCCTTCGGCTGTTTGCTAAGGACGGCGCGCTTGGCCTTGATCGGCTCCGGCGGTGTTTTCGATGTCTGTGGCTTCGTCATGATCAGGGCTGGGTGAATGTCGGCGAGTTGATGATTGACTTGTATTCCAGCTTCTGGGCATCCGTGAGAGCCCCCAGGCGCAGCTTGACCGCTACCTCAACCTCGCGCCGGCGTATTTCATCCCATAACGCTTTGCGCTCGGCGCTCACCGCGTCGACGACCGTCGCCAGGTCGCTGAAACGGCCCCGCAGGGCGTCATAGGTCGCGCCGGGCACGTCAGCGATGGCAAGGTCGCTGGAGTACGTCACGGGCATCCTAGTACAGGCCCCAGAGGCTTACGGTGCCGGCTGCGGTGAAGGCTAGGCGCACCGCGGCGACCGGTGACGTGATGCTGCTGGCGATGTTGGCGCTCTTGGCGGCAACGGTCGCGTGGGCAATCCCATCGCCAGATCCGTACTGTTGCTCGACGCCGAACGTCGGCGTGCCGGCATCGACGATGCAGGCAAAGCCGAAGCCATTCGGACCCAACTGCTCTTTCAGGAATTCCCAGGGCGTCACGCTCGCCGCGGTCCAGCCGATGTCGAAAGTGTCGGCGTTGGTGGTCGAGCTGACGGTGACGCTGGTCACGGTCTTGAAATACTTCGTGGTCGAAACGGTTGCCACCCCGTTCGGGCCGGCGATCCCCTCGCTTTGCGGTGCGCCGTCGGCATCCGTTCCGGTGACGGTGAACGTCTTCGCGGAATGGTTGGTAGCAGCCTTGCCCGCGATCGTGATGATGTGGCCCAGGCTGTCGCCCGGGGTGGTCGCCGAGAGGGCGTACCCACCGCCGGAGTACGCAACGGCACTGGCCAGGCCTGTTGCGTTAAGGGCTACTGATGCCCCTGAGAATTTAACTCGGTTCATAGGCTGTGCTCCTTAATGCAGCAGTTGAATGCCGCCGGCAGACAAGGCGAGCGCTTCAGCCATGGCGGCCTTGCGCGCCGCCAGTTGGCCGGCTGGGCGCGGACGATCGATCTCGACCGCCCTGAAATAGCGGTGCACGCGCTCCGCCGTGTTGCGTACTTTCTCGCCGGCGATCAGGCGATCGATTATTTCGGGCGTGCGCACCCAGTCCGGGATCTGTTCGCGGTCGACCGGCTTCCAATCACGCACGCCGTCCTGCGATTCGAAAAAGACCAGGATGTGCTCCAGTTCCATGCCTCGCTCCCTCTATGATTATCTTGACAACACGCAATTTCTGCGCCTACAATTCTTGCAGGTTCACCATAAGGCGTACCGCCCCTCGTCGCGGCCGCGATCGTGCGCGCGCAGTTCACCGCGGTCGCAAATCAGGCGGTGGCGTAAGCCCCGCCCAATCTCCGGAGGTTACTTTGGACATCCCCACGAAAGAGGACGTATTCGAATCGCGCTGCCTCGTACGCCAGACCCAGGTCGCGGCGTGCGAAACGATCGGCGTATCGATCAGATCATGGCAGGACTGGGAAGCTGGTCTACGGCCCATGCCGTCGAATCTTTATCGCCTGTACCGGCACCTGGTCGGCATCGAGGCGATCCCCTTCACAGCCCGCAAGTAGACCTCTCCCCCGCCTGTCGCCGGTAAGCCACAGAGGAGGCCGTGGTGAAGGCCGGCGTCTGCCCATCGGTGGATGCAGGCGTTTTCGCCCCACTGGCCTGCTCTGGGTGTGTAGTTGGCCGCTTACGACGGCCGGCGATTGGACCAGCACCCTGCTGTCTATGGGTAGTCGTGAGGGCTGTCCGAATTCTTGCCGGGCTTCCATCGGCTGCGGATTAGAGGTCCTCTGCACTGGCGCCCGCCAGTAATAGGTTGCCCCAGCGCCGCGCGCCCTCATGGGCAGCTCTGGCAAAGATGGCGCTGGGGCGGTGGTGGTAGCGGGAGAACGATTTGAACGTCCGACCTCCAGCTTATGGGGCTGGCGAGCTGCCAACTGCTCTATCCCGCAAATCTCTCTTTATTCGTACCTAATCAGGTACATTTCAGGAACTAGGTCACATACGGCCTGTTGGCCTTGGCGTAATGGTTGGCCTTGTTTTTTGAACTCGACGAAAAATACCTTTCCGTCCTTAATGGCCACTCGGTCACACACAACGGTCGGGGAAAATACGTCAAACCCTTCGGCGCGCAACTTCTGCGCCATTGCCTCCTCTGATGCGATTTGGTTTAGGCGCCGCCTAGACTGATTCTCTGGTGAGAAATTTCCTAACATGGCGCGCTTCGCCATCGACTTGCGACCGTTGGCGCGCATGGTCTCTAATTGCTTTTCGGTTGGCATCTGAACTCCGGCTACTGAAATAAAGACGGGCCGGGCACCGCTTCTGGCCGGCGCCCGGGCGGCATGCGGCATCTTTCAGCCGCGCCTCGCCAGGCGTTCGTAAATTCAGGGCGAGCGTAGGACTCGCTGGTGTTCCGATTATTATTCTTCTGGTCTAATCAGAGCGGATTTTAGGCACAATTCCTGCGGGGTGTCAATGCCCAAAACAAAGGGCCCGCGAGGGCCCTTTGCGTTGCTTCGATCGATAAGGAGTGGATATTGGGGGTTTTTGCTATCGCATAGGCACCCTCCTTGCAGAGATTACTTTCTCCGAACCGTCATTCAACGCCCAGCCACAGGCGCTGTCAAGCCTCAGATCGCGCCGATTAGCATTTCAGCTTGGTACGACGCCAGCTCGTTGACGCGATCGAGGCGGCTCAGGATCACATAAAGATGATCCTCGGCGGCAGCGCGTAACCTGGCCGAGAATCTCGCCTGCAAATTTGTGGTTGCCGCGCCTATCGCCGCCAGTATAGCCAGCCTGTTTATCCCTCTCATGTTTTCCCCTTGATCGAAGCAAAAAGTTTCGCTATGAGACTTCCGGCCAGCTTGCGTTCGGTCTCCTCCACCGCGACCAGCAGGGCCGTTTGATAGCGCGCAGCGCGGTCCCTAGGGTTTGGGTTCAGCCAAGGGAATGGTCGCTTGCCGGAGCCGTTACATGCCTTGCATGCCTCACCCTCGAGCACCTGGTCGCCGGTGATCTTGCGCGCCGTGCCGCCCATGCGATCGGGGTTTTCGCTGCGCGCGCCGCACACTTCACACTTGTCGTCCAGCCAGTAGTCGAGCACTGCCTTCGCCATGTCCTGGTGCTGGGCCTGCATTCGCCAGTTCTCGGCGCGATCGAGGCGCTGCGCCAGCTTGGTGACGGTCTGCAGCGCCTCGCTGTACGCGCTGCCGTTGTTGGCGTATTTCAGCCTGAACACGGCGTCGGCCATCTTTGCCCTCATCCCCACCAGGCCAAGCGCCATAACCTTGTCGAGACCGCACGCTCCTTTGCGCGGCGCCAGGTCCCCGCTCGATAGGGCGGAGCCGATCAATTCTGGAATATCGGGTGAGTCGTCGGGTTGCATATTTTCCCTTTCTTCTAACAAGCACAGCATTTAAGTCATCCACCATATCGCCAACTGCACCAACGCCAGCACCACAGCGACCGCGATCAACGCATTCGCGAGCGCCATGACATCGCGCGTGCTCATTCAGGGAATCCCCTGACGCGCAGATCCTCCGGCCATTCCGCTGGATCGGCGCCGGCACGGTCCATCAGCCGGTGCAGTGATTGCGGATTGCGTCCAAACCATACATGCCTAGGCTCGCAACCTTCTTCGCGCGGTATTGCGCCTAGTTGCTTGACGAACACCGGCACACCAGCAGCCCTGCATTGCGCGATCGCGTCGCGCGCCCAAGCTATATAAGCCGCCCGCGTAGGACGTCTGCCCTGCGCACTCTCGCCGCCGACGATGATCCATTGCAGTTTTCGAT
>JAPTVL010000527.1 GCA_028065725.1 Betaproteobacteria bacterium | reverse complement strand
CGCCGCATCTGGACGAATTCCTTCGTGACCACGGCCCAGAAACGGTACCAGACGAAGCGGTCAGACATTGTCCCTGGCCTTTTCCATCATCTGGATGAAGACATCTTCCAGCCCCGGCTGTATGGGTGTCCAGCGGCATCCGGCCTGCGCCCGGAACGGAGCGATGGCCCGCTCCAGCAAGGCCGCATCGGTGCCGCTGACATGAAGGACATTGCCGAACGGCACAACCTGGCTGACGCCGGGCAGGCCGCGCAGTTGCGAGCCAAGTGCATAAAGATCGGCGCATTCCGCCACCCAGGTGACGATGCCGGAATCTTTCACCACTTCGGCCACCGTGCCCTGGGCGAGCAGCGTGCCAAAAGCGATGTAGGCCAAGCGGTTGCAGCGTTCGGCCTCGTCCATGTAGTGCGTGCTCACCAGCACCGTAATGCCTTCTCCGGCAAGGCGGTGAATCTCGTCCCAGAAATCGCGCCGTGCCTTGGGATCGACACCCGCAGTCGGCTCGTCCAGCAGCAGCAGTCTGGGTTCGTGCAGCATGCAGGCGGCCAGTGCCAGCCGCTGCTTCCAGCCGCCGGAAAGGGTGCCCGCCAGCTGGTTGTGGCGGTCGGCCAGCCCGAGGCGCTCCAATGCCGAGTCTACCGCCTGACGCCGGTTTCCCATGCCGTAGATGCGGGCGGTAAAGTCCAGGTTTTCGCGTATGGAAAGGTCTTCGTACAGGCTGAAACGCTGCGTCATGTAACCGACTTGGCGCTTGATCTGGCGGGTTTCGCGGATGACGTCGTAGCCCAGGCAGGTGCCGCGCCCGCCATCGGGCGTGAGCAGGCCGCACAGCATGCGGATGGTGGTGGTCTTGCCGCTGCCGTTGGGTCCGAGGAAGCCGTAGATTTCGCCGCGCCGCACTTGCAGGGCGAGATTGTTTACCGCCAGCAGACCATTGAAGCGCTTGGTCAGCCCCTCGACATCGATGGCCAGGCCGGCGCTATTCATGCGCTGCTCCCTTCTCCCGTAGGCGGGAGAAGGGCCGGGGATGAGGGTATTTGCTGTCCAAGAGTCAGGTAAATTTTTTCAAGAACACTCTCCGTTTCTTGCAACATCCCGGGGTTCCAAAAGCGCGGCATTTTGATGCCCTGATTCGCCAGTTGAGCGGTTCGTTGTTGGTCATAATGCAGCCGTTCGGCGTGTTGCCCGCAATCCAGTTCAATAGCCAGCTTCACCTCATGACAATAAAAATCGAGGATGTAGGGTCTAAGCGGGTATTTCCGGCGGAACTTCAAGCCAAACAGACGTCTATTTCTCAACAATCCCCATAGCAGATTTTCAGCATCTGTTTGACGCGCGCGAAGTTCACGGGCAAAGACGAGCAGGTCGGCAGGAAGTTTTTGAGCAGGGGGGGGAATGTAATCGCGGCCCTTACCCCAACCTTCTCCCGCCTGCGGGAGAGGGGACTCTCCCACGTCCAATGGATGTGCAATCTTTTGCACCATCAATTCACCCTGACGTCCACCGGCTGGCCGGGACGCAATTTTTCGGCATCGGACGGAGCGGGATGCGCCTCGACCAGAAACACCAGCTTGCCGCGGTTCTCCTTGCTGTAGATCACCGGCGGGGTGTATTCGGATTGCGGGGCGATATAGCTGATCGTCGCGGGAATCGGCGCGGCGCAGCCATCGCAGCTTAGCGTGACGGTCTGCCCGGTTTTCAGGGCGCCGATCCGGGCTTCGGGCACGAAGAAGCGCACCTTGACGTTTTGCGGCGGCAGCAGCGTCACCACCGGGCTGCCGGCGGGTACCCATTCGCCCTGCACGTAAAGCGTATCCTGCACCAGCCCGGCAACCGGCGCCTTTACGCTTTTCTGCGCGAGCGACCAGTCGGCGCGGGCGAGGGTGGCGCGCGATGCTTCCACCGCCGCCGCCGCGGCGCGGATTTCATCGGATCGTGCCGCCAGCTTTGCGCTGGCAAGCTGGGCTTCCATTTCCTTCAAGTGTTCCCGGTCGCGTTTCAGCGCGCTGCGGCCGGCATCCAGCTTCTGGCTGGAGACGAACCCCGCCTTCGCCAGTTGGTCGTCGCGCGCGAAATCGACTTCGGAAAGCCTCAGGGCGGCCCGCACCTGCTCCCGCTGAGCCATGATGGCGTCCAGTTCGGCGGGACGCTTGCCTTTCTTAAGGTTATCCAGCTGCGCCTGTGCGCGTTTCAGGCTCTGCAGCGCTTCATCGCGCGCCGCTTTTTCATTGCCCTGCTCCAGCGCAAAGAGGGGCACGCCCGCCTCGATCCGGGTGCCACGCCTCACCGCCAGGGTGGTCAGCGATCCGGCATAAGGCGCCGCGATACGCACGAATTCGCCTTCGGCATAGCCCTGATAAAGAGGCGCTGCCTCATACGAGCAGCCTGCCAGCATCGATGCGGCAAGCAGCAAGCCGCTTAGCTTCTTACCCATTCTTCCCTCCATCTCCTTATGCTTCCTTCGGATGCCGCAGATTCCAGCGCTCCAGCGCGTTCTCGACCAGCGAATAAACCGCCGGCACCACCACCAGGGTGAGCAGGGTCGAGGTG
>JAPTVL010000251.1 GCA_028065725.1 Betaproteobacteria bacterium | reverse complement strand
GATCGAGCTGTGCGCCAGTTCGTCGCTGCGCCCCAGCGCCTTCAGCACGTAGGAGGGCTCCAGGCTGGCCGAGGTGCAGGCGGAGCCGCTGGAGACCGCGAGGTCCTTGATCGCCATCATCAGCGATTCGCCTTCGACGAAATTGAAACTCGCGTTCAGGTTGTGCGGCACGCGGCGCAGCATGTCGCCGTTCAGATGCACTTCGTCCAGCGTGCTGATGCCCGCCCACAGCTTGTCGCGCAGGTAGCGGATGCGTTCGTTCTCGGTGGCCATTTCCTCGGCCGCGATGCGGAAGGCTGCGCCCATGCCGACGATCTGGTGGGTGGCGAGCGTGCCGGAGCGCATGCCGCGCTCGTGGCCGCCGCCGTGCATCTGCGCCTCGATCCGGATGCGCGGCTTGCGTCGCACGTACAGTGCACCGATGCCCTTCGGGCCGTAGGTCTTGTGGGCAGAGAAGGACATCAGGTCGACCTTGAGACGGGAAAGATCGATCGGCGCCTTGCCGGTGGACTGCGCTGCATCCACATGGAACAGCACGCCCCTGGCGCGGCAGAGTTCGCCGAGGGTGTCGATGTCCTGGATCACGCCGATCTCGTTGTTCACGTGCATGACCGAGGCGAGAATGGTGTCGGGGCGAATGGCAGCCGCGAATTTTTCCAGATCGAGCAGGCCGTTTGTCTCGGGATCGAGGTAGGTGACTTCGAAGCCCTGGCGCTCCAGTTCGCGCATCGGATCGAGCACGGCCTTGTGCTCGGTGCGCACGGTGATCAGGTGCTTGCCCTTGCCCTTGTAGAACTGCGCCGCGCCCTTGATGGCGAGGTTGTCCGATTCGGACGCGCCCGAGGTCCAGACGATTTCCCTGGGGTCGCAATTGACCAGCCCCGCGACTTCCTCGCGTGCCTGCTCCACCGCCTTCTCGGTTTCCCAGCCGAAGGCATGCGAGCGTGACGCGGGGTTGCCGAATTTTTCCGTCAGGTAGGGAATCATCCGCTCCGCCACGCGGGGGTCGACCGGCGTGGTCGCGGAGTAGTCGAGATAAATGGGCACCTTGGGCATGAACGACTCGCTTTCCTTGGCTTGCGTTGAGCGGTGCGACTGTCGCACCACCGCTTACGCTCCCTGTAAAGCAACTCGTGTGCCATGACGCACAAGTGCTCCTAAAGCGCTGAAAACACGGAGGGAAACCTGCCGCGAAGGGAGCGGCGGGGTGTGTAGGATTTGTCTGTTTTGCGACAAAGCGCTGCAACCTTGAAGGCGATGGAATCACCTGGGCCGACGCTGCGCCGCGGGGACATGCTTCCAAGCGCAGGGGACGTTGCCTGCCTGAACCGGGCAGACGCCCTGCTTGTCGTATTCGCGACGTGAGGGCGCGGCACGCAATGAGCTGCTTTCCCGTGCCGCATCATGGGCTTACGCTGAATTAAGCAACTGGCACCGCTCTTGCATTGGTATCGTCGATCGAATTTTTTCAACGTTTGCAGAGAGCACACCATGACCACGCTAGACCAGACCGCCTTCAAACAACTCGATGCCGAAAAGCGCCTGCAGAATCCGGTGTTCAAGGCCGCCACCGGCACGGCCGGGCGCTTCGGGTTCCGCGGCGAAATCGCCATCAAGTTCGCGCAGCAGTACGCCGACGAGGCACGCCCGCCGGAGATCACGGCCGATCAGGTGATCGCCGTGGCGCACGAAGGCAGCCCCGGCCTCGACTTCATGGCGGCCTACCTGCTGTCCTTCGAATACCTCAAGCCGCTGGCCGATGCGATCGGCCCGGCCCTGAAGCCGGATGGAAAGTATTTCCTCTACTGCAACAACATCGACCTCAGCAAGCGCTATCAGGTCCCTTACAACGGTACGACCTTCTACGTGCTGCCCATCGACGAAGCCACGGTATACAACGAGCTGCTGGACCTGCTCTATCTGGAGCGGGGCGATCTCAAGAAGCTGGATACCGCCGGCAAGGTGGACAAGGTGGCGGACACCGCGCTGACCTTCTCCGGCACTTTTCCCACCCTGAGCTACGAGGAAGGGCTGAGCGTCATGGGGCCGGTGCGCGATCCCGGCGAGAACCGCCCGGTGTAAGCAGGGCGGCAGATTTCACTATCTTCACAAGGGAGTCGAGCGCATGGCAGTTCTGATCAAGACCACCGCGGACGGACGCAAGCTGGAAGTCATCGGCAGTGCCCTCTACCTGGATGGCGTGAAGGAAGCGGACGACATCGATCCGGTCATCTACCATCCCAACCGGGACGCCATACTCAAGACGGCCCCCGACGCCACCCACATGGCAGGGCGGGTTGCCCTGACCTGGCAGCAGGCGCTGGCCGCGAACGCCGCGCTCAAGGAAGCACGCGCGGCGTTCGAGTCCAGCCCGCAGGGGCTGGCCGAACGTATGCGCCGCGCGCAGAACAAGGCCATGACGGCGCGCGATTGAACGCATGATCTACATCGTCGAGTTTCCCCATCAGGGACGCGCGCATGCCTGGTTCGCGTTCAACCGCGACGACTTCGTGCGCAAGGTGCGCAGCACCCGCGCCCGAGAAGGCTGGGTCATCTTCGA
>JAPTVL010000463.1 GCA_028065725.1 Betaproteobacteria bacterium | reverse complement strand
CAGCCACGACGCCGACGCGCTGCGCGCGCCGGCCGCATCCGCAGCGGGAGCCCACGCATGAACACGCCCGATCTCGCCACGCTGCAGCAGCAGTCGCTGGCGTTGCTGCGCCGCGCGCGCATCATGCCGGTGCTGAGTCTGGAGTCGGTGGCGCAGGGCCTGGACTGCGCCAGGGCGCTGGCCGCCGGCGGCCTCACCGCCATCGAGGTGACGCTGCGCACGCCGGTGGCGCTGCAGGCCATCCGCGCCATCCGCAACGCCGGCCTCGGCCTCAGCGTCGGCGCCGGCACCGTGCTGGATGCCGCGCAGCTCGAAGCCGCCATCGCCCACGGCGCCGAGTTCATCGTCACTCCCGGCACGCCGCCCGCGCTGGCCGACGCGCTGCAGCGCGCGCCGCTGCCGGTGATCCCCGGCGCTGCCACCGCCGGCGAGATCATGGCGCTGCGCGCGCGCGGCTTCCGCACGCTGAAGTTCTTCCCCGCCGCGCCCAGCGGCGGCGTCAACGCGCTGAAGGCGCTGCACGGCCCCTTCGCCGACCTGTACTTCTGTCCCACCGGCGGCATCGGCGAACACGACGCCAAGGACTATCTGGCGCTGCCCAACGTGCCCTGCGTCGGTGGCTCATGGATGGTGCGCAGGGAATGGCTGCAGGCGGGCGACTGGGCCAGCGTCAGCGCCAGCGCGCGGCGCAGTGTGGGCGGCTGAGGCGGATCAGGACCGTCGGCCTCGGCAAGATCGGGTCTGGGTTGGCGCGGCATCTGAGCGGCTCTGACCCAGTTCGCGCATCGAAGTGCTGCTCCCGCTCAGCGCCCTGGCGGCGGTCGCCACCTGGCTGGCCGGCATGGCGTGCGAAGCCAGCGGTATCGATCAGTGGCTCGCGCCCTTTCGATCAAAGCGACGGCTGTACTCGGTCATGCGTCTGGGGCGCGAAGCGCTGGTGCGACGATGGCGGCGCGTTCCCCGGGATCGACTCATGGAACAGCTCCGACATCCCGCACCAACGCGGCTGCATCAGCTTGGCGGGACCATATGAAACGTGGGGGAACCTCAGAATCTGACCCGGGTTTTCTGTCACGCGGCAGATTCGAGCTGCCAGCCCGGGAACACGAGCACCGCAGGATGGCAGCGCAGCGCTGTTGCCAGAACCTTTGCACGCTCGACACCGAGGTTGACCCGACCGTTCTCGATGCTGGAAATGGTGGTTTGCGGAATGCCGCAGATGGATGAGAGTTGCGTTTGGCTGAGTCCTTGCAACTCACGGATGATCCTCACCGATTCGCCGGGGCTGACATCGATGCGCTTTTTGGCAGGAATGAACTTGGGCATTTCAGTGCTTCCGATAGTCATGTGGAGTAACGCGAACCACTTGAACGGTCATGACGTCGGCCTCCACGGAGTAGATGACGCGCCACTGCTCGTTCAACCGAGACGACCTTAAGCCCTTCCAGTCACCCGAGAGCGCCTCGTCGCGGAAGCCTTTGATGGCACGAAGACCTTGCGGCCCAGAGAGCGCGGCGATGTCTTTCCACTTTTCGTAGCGCTTCAGGATTTCGACCGGGACGCGCCCCGAAGAGAGCTCCTTGTCTGCTTGGCGATGCTCCAGGATCTTCCACATGCCACATTGTGGCTAGATCATATATGTACTGTCAAGTGCACGCGTTTCACACTGCCGCATAACCATTATCAGGCCACTTACCGGCCGACCGCGAGTGTTGCCTCTTCCGCCGCGACGACCTCGCCATTGGAACGGATCTCGGAGGAATACGAAGCGGACCTTCCGTTCGGCGCGACAGTGACGGTAAACGCGACAACGGTACTGCCCGGCGAGCCCGTGGCACCGATTTCAACTTTGGCCGGAGCGCCAGCCGTGGCTATGAGCACAGGCTCTGACAGCACGTTGCCATTGCGCAGATCACGCACGGTGGCATTGACGCGAAACTTTCCTGCGTCGGCGGACGCGACCGATACTTTCACTGCGGGGCGAGCACCAACCCAGGCGTCTGGCGAGGGGGTGGCAGACGGAGCCGCTACAGCGGCACTGGCGACGGCGAGCAACGAGAATGCAACAAGCTTCTTCATGGAACCTCCTTGTGGTTCAGTGAGTGGTCCAGACGTTCAACATGAGCGGCGGTTTCGGGCTGACGAAGCCAGCTCGAAGACGTCCGCTCGATACGATGGAGGGGTCAGGCGCCATTGTGGAACGCAGCCAAGGCGGTGCGGAAGGCGGCCTCAGGCTCGGCCGCCGACGTGATTGCACGGCCAACGACGATGTGCGTGGCGCCCGCCTTGACGGCGATGGCCGGCGTTGCAACTCGAACCTGATCGGTCTTGCCTGACATGGGCAGTTGGATGCCAGGGCAGACGATCAGCGCATGCTCCGGTAGCACATGACGCAAGTACGCGGCCTCGTTTGCGGATGCGACAACGCCGTGACAACCAGCAGCACTGGCGAGAGCGGCAAGCCGCTTGACCTGCGCTTCAACCGATGGGGCAAGTCCAATTTCGGGAAGGTCAGCATCGGCCAGGCTGGTAATGACCGTAAGTGCCAGGATGCGCAGCTGAGGAA
>JAPTVL010000040.1 GCA_028065725.1 Betaproteobacteria bacterium | reverse complement strand
CCCAGGATGATGGTGCTGTTCTGCTGGGTTGCGGTCATCAGCGTCGGCAGCAGGATGGCCATGACGACGAGGCCGAAGAGGATGGCGATGGGCATGGCAATTCCTTGGACTGAAGGTCAGGCTTGGACGCGCATGACGGTGGCGCCGGCCGGGATGTTGGCCGGCAGCGGACCCTGGTTGCCGAGGATCGGGTTGACGAGATTGCCGCCCTGGCTGTAGCCGCTGGCCGGGCTGGTGAGATCAGGCCCCGGCTGGGCAGCGGCCGATGCGCTCGACCCTGCGCACCAGATCACCAGTTGCCCGCCTGCAATCTCCGCACCGTGCTGCAGACCGGCAGCAGTCATGCTGGCCGCGGCGGTCTGCCACGCGCCGAGATAAGGCGCGATCTGGGCGTCGGTCACCTGTCCGGAGTAGCCCGGGTTGGCCTGCGTGAAGGCCATCGCGGCATTGCTGTAAGCCTGCATCCACTGCGCCGTCACATCCCGCTGGACGTGCCCCATTGACCGATAGCTGACCACCGTGCCGGTGTGCACTGTGGCAACAGTGACCAGCATTGCCATGACGAAGACGAGACCGTAGATCATCTGCGCCCTCCCAAGCCACGCATCAGTGCGAGACACACGATCAGCGGACGCAGCTCGAGCACCAGCTTGTCCGCCCAGCCGAACAGACACGACGCTGCGCAGAACGCGGCCGAAGCTCCCCACATTGCCGCCATGCCAGGATCCGCCACGCGCCAGAACCACATGGCGGCTGCGGCGCACAGCGCGCACAGAGCGGCATCCATCTTCTGCAAGAGCGTCATGTCCCGGCCCCCACGAGCATCAGGTTCCTCTGTCGCTCGATGTCCATGTTCAGCGCGGCGACATTGCCGTCGCGCACCTTCATCCGTGTTGGCTCGTCATCCAGAAAAAGCGATTCCGCCTTGAGAACCCGTTCCGGGCCCGCTGCCGCCGACAGCTTGTGCTCCAGGCGCAAGGCCACCACGGCGCGCAGGCTGCTGGCGATCTGGCCGTTCCCTGCGAGCAGGCCAATCTTGCTGATGGCCTGGATGATGTTGTCGGCGTGGATCGTGGCAATCACCAGCAGCCCGGAGTTCGCGGCGAGACAGGCGGCGTGAGCGGCCTCTTCCTCGCGGACCTCGCCGATGTACAGGATGTCGGCCGATGAGCGCAGCGTATCCATGAGGACGCGCTTCACATCCCGGTCGTCCTCGATCTCTTCCTGATAGCACTGCCCCTTGCCGTGCGGGCCCTGCAGGTGGTATTCGACCGGGTTCTCGGCCGTCCAGGCAAAGCCGCCAATCTGCTCCAGGCGATCGATCATCATGGACGAGGCCGCCGTGGTCTTGCCTGACCCCGGGCTGCCCGCGAACAGCACCATGCCACCGCGCAGCCCGGGCTGGCGCAGCTTGCGCATCAGCGGCGCTGACAGACCCAGCGCCTCGAAGGCGCGCAATTCGCTATCGATGCGCCGGGCGACGAACACCGGGCCGGCGGGTGTATCCCTGCGCTGCACGCGCAGGATCATGGGCGGCGTGCCCCAGGCCATGCGAAACCGGCTGACCGGATGGCTCAGCATGGACGCGCGCAAAGCGTCGATCTCGTGCCATAGCTCCCCGGGGACCGGGCAGAGCTCAAGGCTGTCGCCCACCCGCTTGTAGCGGGATCCCGTGGCGTCCAGGTCGACGGCGATGTCGGCAAAGCGAAGGCTGCAGAGGCTCACTGCGATGTCTTCAGAAATTTGAAATCGACGATGTTGTTCGACCCGAACGTGCAGTTCTGCTGCGCGGACGCCGGACTCACGGCGCCGCCAGCTGGATTGAGCAACACGGGACTCGGCGGCGAGCCCCACACATACACCTGCCAGGCTGGAAAGCTGGTGGCAATCTGCACACACGCGGCATTGCTCGGCACCGCCAGCGCGACATTGAAGTCTGGAGGCGGGCCGGCATCCGGCCAGACGGTGATGGCGCCACCGAACGGATTCGCCACGTTCTGCCCACCGGTACAGCCCTGCGGGAACACCTGGGCCGAACACGCCACGATGTTGCTCAGGTTGCTGTAATCCACGTTGTTAGCGTAAAGAGACTGGATGTTCGAGACGATCGTGCCAACCTGCTGCTGGGCGCTCGAGACATCGCCGGCAGACTGCAACTGCCGCCCGCTGGACAACCCGCTGATCACGATCAGCGCGATCACCAGCAGCACAAAAATCATCATGATGGGCATGGCGGTCCCCTTATGCGAACACCCCGGCCAGCACCGGGGTCTGGGTGATCAACTCGACTTGTCGAACACGAATGCCACGGATCCGTTCGTGGCGGGGCAGGACGTCGCGGCCTGAGCGGGCGTGACCGACGCCCCGCTGGAGGCCACCAGCGAGCCGCCGCCAAGGAAAGATCCAACCGAGGGGCTGGACCCGATGTAGATCGACTGCGCGGTCATGCCCGTGGCCAGACTCTGGCAATCCTTGGAGGCCAGGCCGTCGTATTCGATGACGAACCCGGGATTGGGCGTCAAGCCCGCCGCACCGGCGTCGCCAATCTGGACCGGCCCGCCGAACGGGC
>JAPTVL010000372.1 GCA_028065725.1 Betaproteobacteria bacterium | reverse complement strand
GGCGATTTCATAGCCACCGAAGCGAGTCAGGACACGCAGCGCATCGTCGGCAGAAGCTTTGCCGGCGGCGGGCCGTTCCGGCCAGATGGCCAGCGCCTGCGCCAGCAGGGTGCGCTTGCGCTCCAGCCCGGTGTCGTCGAGCCCGGTGCCGCGACCGACGCAATCGGCCAGCGCCAGGCCGGTGATGCAATGCGTGATCAGCGAGGCGGCGGCGGTGTTGCCGATGCCCATTTCGCCGAAGGCCAGCACATTGCAGCCGGCGGCGGTGAATTCGCGCACCAGCCGCGCGCCGTGCTGCATCGCCGTGGCGCATTCGACCTCGCTCATGGCCGCACCTTCGAGATAATTCGCCGTGCCGCCGGCGCCGACTTTGGCGTCGACCAGGCCGTCGCGCGGACCGAAGTCGTGCGCCACGCCGGCATCGGCCACCACCAGCGTCATGCCCGACTGGCGCGCGAAGACGTTGATCGCGGCGCCGCCGGCGAGGAAGTTCTCCACCATCTGCCAAGTGACTTCCTGCGGGAAGGCCGAGACGCCGGCCTTGGCAGCGCCGTGATCGCCGGCGCAGACCAGCACGTAGGGATTGACCAGCTTCGGCGACAGGCTGCGCTGGATCAGGCCGAGTTGCAGGGCCAGGGTTTCCAGGCGGCCGAGCGCGCCGAGGGGTTTGGTCTTCTGGTCGATCTTGTGCTGCAGATCGGCGCTCGGGGCGCGATCCAGCGGGACAATCTCGAAGCGGGGGAAGCTAAGGGGAACTGCGGCAACGGAATGCATCCGATTCATCCTTTTCACAAGCGGCGCGGCCTTGCATCGCGCGTCCAAACGCGGCGCAAAGCCCGTGCCACGGGCTTGACGAAAATCATCGGTCGGTCTTCTGGCTCCCGGATCATCCTTGGACTGCGCCTTCCCGAGCATTACCTCAGTGGCATCGTGCAGCCTTCGTCCCCGATTACAGCGGCGGGCCCGCCACGGAATGAGGCATCAGCCTGTCACCGTGTTCCCTGGAGGCTCGGTACCACACCGCGCCTCCACCGAATCGCCGCGAATTATGGGCCCAGATCATTGCTTCTGCAATAATCCGCCCATGATCGAATTGATACTTGGCGGCGCCCGTTCGGGCAAGAGCGCGCTGGCGGAACGGCGCGCGGCGGAATCCGGCCTGGCCGTGAGCTACGTCGCCACGGCCCAGGCCGGCGACGCGGAAATGGCGCGGCGCATCGCCCACCACCAGTCGCGCCGGCCGCCGCACTGGGCGCTGGTGGAAGAGCCGCTGCACCTCGCCGCGGCGCTGACCGAGCGCGCCGCGCCCAACCGCTGCCTGCTGGTGGACTGCCTGACGCTGTGGCTGACCAACCTGCTCTACGCCGGTGCCGCCGCGCGCCAGGCCGAAGCTGGCGAGGAAGTGAACTGCCCGCTGCTCGCCTTCGAAACCGCGGCGCTGCTCGACTGCCTACCGAACCTGCCCGGCCGCGTGATCCTGGTCAGCAACGAAGTCGGCCTGGGCATCGTGCCGCTGGGTGCCGCGACACGACTGTATGTCGACGACGCCGGACGGCTGAACCAGTCCATCGCCCGCATCGCGCAGCGCGTGACGTTTGTCGCGGCGGGTTTGCCACTGGAACTCAAAGGTGGTTAGCACTTGTCATAAGTCTCCCCAAACTGCAAACTTGGGTCTTTTCCCGTTCCATGCGTAATATTTGTGGATGAAAGTATCCGTGTTACTGCGACTGCTGGAAAAGGATGGTTGGATCGTCGTGCGCCAACGCGGTAGCCATCGCCAGCTGCATCACGCTACAAAGCCGGGTACGGTTACTGTTGCGGGCAAGCCGAGCGTGGATGTTCCTCCGGGTACATTGAACAGCGCGCTCAAACAGGCAGGCTTAAAGGAGTGATCCCATGCGCTACATGGTCGTTATAGAACAAGGTCCTTCCAGTTACGGTGCTTTCGTCCCGGATTTGCCTGGCTGCATTGCGGCTGGTGAAACGGAAGAAGAAGTACTCGCGCTGATTGAGGAGGCAATCCAGTTTCATCTTGAGGACATGAAAGCCGGCGGACTTCAGATTCCCCTGCCGGCCTCTAGAAGCGCTTTTGTTGAAGTGGCTCCGGCTGCGTGACTGTTGCGGTCCGACGATCAACATGTCCGATGATCGCCCGCCAGCGCTGACTCCCGGGTAGCCTCCTTGTAACTCCGCAGCGCGGCGATTATTCCGGATAGCTCGCGTCCGGATTCGCAAACAACTCCCGCATCAGCGCGGTCTCGCGCTCGATGACGATCGCCAGGAATTCGTCGGCGCCCTTCATGTGGCTGAAGGCGTCGAAGCCCCGTTGCAGGAAGTCGTGCAGCGCGCCGAGGCCGGCGAGGTGGGCGGGGCCGCTCATCAGCTTGAGCGAGACGCGGATCAGCGGCATGCGCGTCAGGCGATCGAGGGTCTTGCCGATATGGTCGATCAGGACGATCTGCAGTTCGCGGTCCTTGCGTCGTCCACAGGTGCGATAGGCCGCGACATAGGCCGGCCAGTCGATGCGCTTGCTCTTGCCGGCCTTGCGCAGGGCCAGCACCATCGCGGTGTCCAGTGATTCCGACAGCGTGTCCATCTGCACTGTTCCAAGAAGCTTGCGGAACGGCCCTCGAACGACGTGTTGCTGCAACTCTATGCACTCTACAAGCAGGCCACCGACGGCGATGTCGAAGGCAAGCGTCCGGGTTTCACCGACATGATCGGGCGCGCCAAGTATGACGCCTGGGTCGCCATCAAGGGCACCGGCACCGACGACGCCATGCAGCGCTACGTTGATCTGATTGCGTCCCTCAAGGACTGACCCGATTCCATTCGCATCCTTTCCGCGTTGCTGCGGAAAGGACGCACGATCCCGGCGTCGAATCCAGGCAGGAGCAAAGTCGGCGCTGGCGGTACGGCGCAGGAGACCTCGCGAAGCACTGCTTCGCGCCCGCGGCGGCCGGCACGGAATCTTTACCGGGCGCAAAAACAGGATTCAGGCCGTGCGCTTGCCTGGCTGTTCCGCAACCGCATCTTCTGGTTCCAGATCGGCCACCTCGTGGATTTCGCCGATTTCACCAGGCAGGGCTTCTGCCTGATGGCATCCCCCTTCGCCGCCTGCGATCTTGCGCACGCCGCAGCTTCCGCTCTTGCAACTGCCGGGGGCAGCGATTTCCACGCCATCCTCCCCCATGCTCTTCAAAATGAAATAGATGGCAGCGACAGAGGCAATCAGCAGGGCGATGGCTACAAGCGCAATCAGCATGGTTCCGGCTCGCGAATTTTCGGAGCGGCAACTATATCCTACGTAGTGTCCTGTGTCGCTGGCAGGCCGCTGCCGTCCGGCAAGAGCCATTCAGAATAACCGCCGTCCCACTCGTGGTCGAGGCCGAATTCTTCGCCGAGTTCCTCGGCGATATGCTCGGCGCCCTTGCGCGCCTTCTTCAGCGTGGTGTGGTGCGCACGGCTGACCCGGATTTCGCTCATGGCTTGGCCTTTTCGTTCAGGCCTTTTCGTCGCGCAGTTTGCGCCGCAGGATCTTGCCGACGTTGGTCTTCGGCAGTTCGTTGCGGAAGGCAATCTGGCGCGGCACCTTGTAGCCCGTCAGGTTGGCCCGGCAGTGTTCCAGCAGCGAAGCTTCGGTCAGCTCGGGGTCCTTCTTGACGACGTAGATCTTGACCGCTTCGCCGGTCTTCGGATCGGGCACGCCGACCGCGGCCGATTCGAGCACGCCGGGATGCATGGCGAGCACGTCTTCGATTTCGTTGGGATAGACGTTGAAGCCGGAGACCAGGATCATGTCCTTCTTGCGATCGACGATCTTGACGTAGCCGCTGGGGTCCATCACGGCGACGTCGCCGGTGCGCAGGAAGCCGTCGGCCATGATCACCTTGGCGGTTTCCTCGGGGCGGTTCCAGTAGCCCTTCATCACCTGCGGGCCGCGGATGCACAGCTCGCCCGGCTGGCCCAGCGGTACATCCTTGCCGTCGTCGTCGCGAATCACGACTTCGGTCGAGGAAATCGGCAGGCCGATGCTGCCGTTGTATTCCTCGAGGTCGACCGGATTGATGGTCACCGCCGGCGAGGTTTCGGTCAGGCCATAGGCTTCCAGCAGGGTGACGCCGGTGATCTGCTTCCAGCGCTCGGCCACCGCGCGCTGCACCGCCATGCCGCCGCCCAGCGTCAGGCGCAGCTGGCTGAGGTCGATCCTGGCGAAGTCGGGGTTGTTCACCATGGCGTTGAACAGCGTATTGACACCAGTGATGGTGGTGAACGGGTACTTGCCGATCTCCTTGATGAAGCCGGGAATGTCGCGCGGGTTGGTGATCAGCACGTTGGTCGCGCCGATCTTGAAGAAGGTCAGGCAGTTCGCCGTCAGGGCGAAGATGTGATACAGCGGCAGCGCGGTAATGATGATTTCATGGTCGCGCAGGAAGGGCCCGATCCAGGCGTGCGCCTGCTGCAGGTTGGCGATGATGTTGCGATGGGTCAGCATCGCGCCCTTCGAGACGCCGGTGGTGCCGCCGGTGTATTGCAGGAAGGCCAGGTCCTCGTGGCCGACCTCGACCGGCTGCAGCGGATAGCGGCCGCCTTCGATCAGCGCGTCGCGCAGTTCGATGGCATTGGCGATGTGCCATGGCGGCACCATCTTCTTGACGCGCTTGACCACGATATTGACGATCATGCGCTTGGGGAAATCCAGCAGGTCGCCCAGCTGTGTCACCAGCACATGCTTGACCGGGGTGCGTGCCACGACCTTCTCCAGCACGCCGGCGAAGTTCTCGACGATGACGATCGCCTCGGCGCCGGAATCCTTGAGCTGGTGCTCCAGTTCGCGCTCGGTGTACAGCGGGTTGCAGTTCACCACCGTGTAGCCGGCACGCAGCGCGCCGTAGAGGCAGACCGGATACTGCAGCAGGTTGGGCATCATCAGCGCGATGCGGGCGCCCTTGGGCAGCTTCAGCACCGACTGGCAATAGGAACCGAAGGCGGCCGAGGCCTTGTCCAGCTCGTCGTAGGTGATCGCCTTGCCCATGTTGATGTAGGCCTTGCGCGATCCATACTGCTTGACGCTTCTGGCGAACAGGTCGCCGATCGAGCGGAATTCATCGACATTGATTTCAGCCGGTACGCCAGTCGGATAATGCTTGACCCAGATCTTTTCCATGTCGCTCCTCCTGATTTTCACCTATTGTAATCACAATGGGAATCGGGGCCGATGCTGGCGCCGGCCGGCAGCCGCACGCGGCGTTTGTCTCACCCCGCCTGGCCGAGCATTTCGTCGAGCACGCTCCAGTCCAGCGCCGCTTCCGCGGCATCGGCCAGGCGCTCGATGTCGGCTTCGCGGCGCAGCGCGAAATCCGCATGCACCGGCGCGACCATGCCGAGCTGGGCCGGCAGGCCGCGCAGGGCTTCCGGGTGATCGAACAGTCCGTGGCAGTAGCTGCCGATGATCTGTCCGTCATTCGACTGCGCGCCGTCGCTGCGGCCGTCGGCGAAGCGCAGCGCGGCGTTCGCCAGTGCCGCGCCGCGCGTGATGCCCATATGGATTTCATAACCGGCCATGGCCGGCGCGCCGGGCAGCCGCAGACTGCCGGCAACGTTGCGCAACTGCTTTTCCGGTTCCAGCGTGGTTTCGCAATCGAGCAGGCCGAGGCCGGGCTGGCTGCCGGGCGGACCTTCGAGCCCGAGCGGGTCGTGCAGCAGGCGGCCGAGCATCTGGTAGCCGCCGCAGATGCCGATGAGCTTGCCGCCATAGCGCAGGTGGCGCCGGATCGCCGCCTCATGGCCCTGCTCGCGCAGCCAGTGCAGGTCGGCCTGCACGGCCTTGGAACCGGGCAGCACGAGCAGGTCGCAGGGCGGTATGGCCTGCCCCGGACCGACCCACTCGAAATCGACCTCGGAATGCAGGCGCAGCGGATCGAGGTCGTTGTGGTTGGAGCAGCGCGGATAGACCACGGCCACCGCCTTGAGCCGGATCGCGGTCTTGGCGATGACTTCGGTGGCGACGGCGTCCTCGGCGTCGAGCATCAGGCCGTGCAGGTAGGGCAGCACGCCCAGCACCGGCTTGCCGGTGCGCTGCTCGAGCCAGTCGAGGCCGTTTTGCAGCAGGCCGATGTCGCCGCGAAAGCGGTTGATGACGAAGCCCTTGACGCGTGCCTGCTCGCTCGCCGAGAGCAGGTCGAGGGTGCCGGTCAGATGCGCGAAGACGCCGCCGCGGTCGATGTCGGCGACCAGGATCACCGGGATGTCGGCCGCCTCGGCAAAGCCCATGTTGGCGATGTCGCGGTCGCGCAGGTTGATTTCGGCCGGGCTGCCGGCGCCTTCCACCAGCACGCAATCGAATTCCGCGATGAGCCGCTGCCAGCTTTCCATCACCGCCCCCATCGCGACGCGCTTGTAGTCGTGGTAGTCGCGGGCGTTCAGCGTATCGATCGCCTTGCCGTGGATGATCACCTGGGCGCGCTGGTCGCTGCTGGGCTTGAGCAGCACCGGATTGAAGTCGATGCGCGGCGCGAGTCCGGCCGCCAGCGCCTGCAGCGCCTGGGCGCGGCCGATCTCGCCGCCGTCGACGGTGACGGCCGAATTCAGCGCCATGTTCTGCGGCTTGAAGGGCGCCACGTTGACCCCGCGGCGCCTGAGGATGCGGCACAGCGCGGCGACCAGCGTGGTCTTGCCGGCGTCGGAGGTGCAGCCCTGCACCATGAGGGCGCGGGTCGGTCGGGATTTGGCGCCGCTCATCGCTAAAATGCAGGGTCTCTCATTACTTAATTATCCCATGCCCCCGTTGTCGGCCATGTTCACGGCCCCGTCGCTGCTGTCGCTGGTTGCCGCCGCGCTGGCGGGGACTTTGCTCGATCGCCTGCTGGGCGAGCCGCGCCGCTGGCATCCGCTGGTGGGTTTCGGCCGTTGCGCCGACGGTGTCGAGCGCGCCTTGCGCCGCGGTGCGCCGGGCCATGCGCTGTTCAATCGCCTGCGCGGCCTGCTCGGCTGGCTGCTGCTGGTGCTTCCTGCCGTGCTGGCGGCGGCCTGGCTCGGGCGCCAGGCCTGGGGCTGGCTGGCCGACGTCGCGCTGCTCTACCTGGCGCTCGGCGCGCGCAGCCTGCAGCAGCACGGCGCGCAGGTGGCGCAGGATCTGGCGGCCGGCGATCTGGCGGCGGCGCGCACCCATGTCGGTTGGCTGGTGTCGCGCGATACCTCGGCGCTGGACGAGGAGGGCGTGGCCCGCGCCGCCGTCGAATCGATACTCGAAAACGGCAATGACGCCGTGTTCGGCACCCTGTTCTGGTTCCTCGTCGCCGGCGGCGCCGGCGCGGTGCTGTACCGGCTGGCCAATACGCTGGACGCGATGTGGGGCTACCGCGACCCGCGGCGCCTGTATTTCGGCTGGGCCGCGGCGCGCCTCGACGATCTGCTGAACCTGATTCCGGCGCGCCTGACCGCGCTGACGTATGCCCTGCTCGGCGATACCCGAAATGCATGGTCCTGCTGGCGCCGCCAGGCCGCAAGCTGGAGCAGCCCGAATGCCGGCCCGGTGCTGGCGGCCGGCGCCGGTGCGCTGGCGGTGCGCCTGGGCGGCGCGGCGATGTATCACGGCGCGATGGAAGAGCGGCCGAAAGTCGGCGCTGGCGACACGGCGAGCGTCGGGCATATTCGCGCCGCACTGGCGCTGGTGCAGCGCGGCCTGTGGTTGTGGCTGGCCGGCGCCGGCCTGCTGGCGGCACTTAGCCATGCTTGAACACGGCGGCCGCCTGCTCGCCGCCGCGGCGCAGTACGGCATCGCGCCGGAGCACTGGCTCGATCTGTCCACCGGCATCGCGCCTGATGCCTATCCGGTGCCGCCGATTCCGGCCGTGGCCTGGCAGCGCCTGCCCGAAGACGAGGATGGGCTGGCTGCCATCGCCTGCCGCTGCTACGGCGCGCGACGGGCGCTGGCGCTGCCCGGATCGCAGGCGGCGATCCAGCTCTTGCCGCGCCTCAGAGCATCGGGCAGCGCCGTGATGCTGGAGCCGAGCTATGCGGAATACGCCGCGGCCTGGCGTAACGCTGGGCATGGCGTGCGCTGCTGCGCCGCCGGCGATCTGCCGCAGGCGGCGGCCACGGCCGATGCCGTAGTCATCGGCAACCCGAACAATCCCGACGGGCAGCGGTTTTCGCGCCAGGACCTACTCGACCTGGCGCGGCAACTCGACGCGCGCGGCGGCTGGCTGATCGTCGACGAAGCCTTCGCCGATGCCGAGGAAACATCCGAGTCGCTTGCCGCTGTCGCCGGCACTGCCGCGGCGGGCAATGTCGTGGTGCTGCGCTCGCTGGGCAAGTTCTTCGGCCTGGCCGGCGCCCGCGTCGGGTTTGCCATTGCCGCCGATGCCATCCTCGCGCCGCTGGCCGAGGCGATCGGGCCGTGGGCGGTTGCGCATCCCTCGCGCCACGCGGCGCGCGCGGCGCTGGCGGACGGCGCGTGGCAGGCCGCGCAACGCGCACGCCTGCTGCGCGACGGCGCGCGCCTGCATGGCTTACTCGCCGCCGCGGGCCTCGGCGAGTCGAGCGGCACCGCGCTGTTCCGTTACCTGGCGCGCGACGATGCGCGGCAACTGCATGAGTTTTTCGCGCGGCAGGGCATCCTGCTGCGCCATTTCGCACAACCCGCGGCAGTGCGTTGCGGCCTGCCGGCCAGCGAAGCCGACTGGCAGCGCCTGGCTGCCGCCCTGGAGCAATGGAGCAAACGATGAAGCAACCGATCAAGCAAATCTGCCTGTCCCTGCTGTGCGCGCTGGCCAGCCTGCCCGCCGCGGCGGAAATCGTCGTCACCGATGTCGGCGGCAAGAGCATCCGGCTCGCCGCGCCGGCGCGGCGCATCATCAGCCTGGCGCCGCACATTACCGAGCTGGTCTATGCCGCCGGCGCCGGCGACCGCATGGTGGGCAACGTCGAGTACGGCGACCATCCGCCGGCGGCGAAAGCCCTGCCCAAGGTGGGCGGCTATTCCCGGCTCGATCTCGAAGCCATCGTCGCGCTCAAACCCGATCTGGTGCTCGCCTGGGAAAGCGGCAACGCGCCGGCGTCGGTGGCGCGCCTGCGCGCCCTGGGGCTGACGGTGCATCTGTCGCAGTCGAACCGCATCGAAGACATCGCCGGCGAGCTGGAACGCATCGGCAAGCTGGCCGGTACCGAGGCGGTGGCCAATGCGGCGGCGGTGGCGTTCCGCGAACGCTACGCCCGGCTGGGTATCCGCTACAGCCAGCGGCCGCCAATTGACGTGTTCTACCAGATATGGAAGCAGCCGCTGATGACGGTCAATGGCAGGCAGATCATCAGCGATGCGATCCGCCTGTGCGGCGGGCGCAACGTCTTCGCCGCGCTGCCGATCCTGGCGCCGACCGTCACCGTGGAAGCCGTGATCGCCGCCAATCCGGAGGTCATCGTTGCCAGCGGCATGAACGATGCGCGGCCGGAGTGGCTGGACGACTGGCGGCGCTGGAGCGCCATGGCGGCGGTCGCCAGGGGCAACCTGTATTTCGTGCCGCCGGAACTGATCCAGCGCCACACGCCGCGCATCCTCGACGGCGCGGAACAACTCTGCCTGCATCTGGAGACCGCGCGCGCCAAGCGCGGCAAGTAGCCGCCATCAGTCCGTGAAAATCAGTGCTGGCGATACGGCGTGTAGCTTCGTCGGCGCCGGAGAAAGTTTCAGGTGCCGTGCTTCTTGCTGCGTCCGCGAAATGCCATGGCCATTTCGAAGGCGGCACGGGTGAAGGCCAGCACTTCGGCGAACTCCTGGTCGCTGAGCTGACGCGCCCCGTCGTCGGCGCGGTAGATGTTGGCGAACTCGCGTTCGCGCGCCGACTGGATCAGCAGCTTGCCGACGCCGAGGCTTTCCAGGCTGCACCACAGGTCCGGGTTGGCGCTGCGGGTGAACTTCATGACGAAGCCGATCGGGTCGTTGCGCCCGAGCACTGCGGCCAGGCGTAGCACGATTTCGAAGGGCACCGCGATGCGGCCTTTCTCCCAGGCCTCGATCAGCGACGGATCCTTGAGGTTGATCGCGGTGCCGACTTCGACGATGGTCAGTCCGGCGGCCTGGCGCAGGCGGCGCAAGGCCGCACCGGTACGGGCCCAGACGCCGGGTGCGGACAGCCCCGGCAGCACCGCCTTGAGCATGTCGGCGGCGGCCTCCATCGGTTTGCCCTGGCGCAGTACCCGCGCCACTTCGCTGGCGGTCTGCAGCGTGGTTGCGGCGCCGACCGTGGCCGCCCCATGTCGAGCACCTTGCCGGCCATCGTGCGCATCTGGGTCACCAGGCCGGATTCGGCCTGGTCGGGAGGCGCTGCCTTCGCGGCCGACTTTGCCGGCACGCGCTTTTTCGCGGGCGCCTTGCGTTTGGGTGCGGTCGCGGCGACCATCGCGTCTCCGGGGCGGTGCGTGCCCGCTTACTTGCCCTGGATTCTCTGCCGCGACTCGTGGCGCTCCTGCGCCTCGATCGAATACACGGTGGTCGGACGCGCCAGCAGCCGACGCAGGCCGATCGGTTCGCCGGTTTCCTCGCAAAAGCCGAACTGGCCGGTCTCGATGCGCTGCAGGGCGGCATCGACGCGCGGCAGCATCTTGCGTTCGCGATCGCGGATGCGCAATTCGATGGAATGTTCCTCTTCCAGGGTGGCGCGGTCGTTGGGGTCGGCTTCGGCCTCGCCATCGCGCAGGTGATCGATGGTCATCGAGGCGTTGTCGATCAGATCCTGGCGCTGCTTGCGCAGCAGGTTGCGAAAGAAGGCCAGCTGTTCCGCGTTCATGTAGGCGCTGGCCGGCATGGCCAGCAGGGCTTTCTCGGTCAGTGGTTTGGTGGTGGTGAGCATGGCATTTTCCCGATTCTCGATCCGGCCGTGGGTGGCCGATACTCGCTACTCTATCGAAAGAAAAGGCGGCCGTCAGGGGAATCTCAACAGCGCGCCTCCACGCCGTGCAAAGTCAATAGCCAAAAGGCTTTCGGCGTTATCGGCAAATATTCCCATTTGACGGCATGCTTTGCACAATGGCCTCGCTCACAACCTCCAGGTAGTGACGGCTTCCAGTGTTTTTGACAATCTCCTCCGTCTCACGGATCATCGCATCCCTTCAGGTGCCCTGTGTAGAAAAGCTCAGGGAGAATCGGGAAGGCGGTGAAATTTCGCCACGTGCCCAACGCTGTATGAATGATGTCTCGGCAAATGCCACTGGTGAAAACCGGGAAGGCGCCGCAGGCAGTCGAATCCGAGTCAGAATACCGGCCTGAAAAAGTCGCGTGCCGCACGGCCAGGCAGCACGTCAACTTTTTACACAAGGGGAATAGCCATGAAACCGGAACAAGCCAGCCAGGACAGACACGCCTTCACCGACGAAGAGCGCGCCGCCATCTATCGCACCATCTTTTCCCGTCGCGACGTACGCGGCCAGTTTCTGCCCAAGGCCGTGCCGGACGAGGTCTTGAGTCGCGTTCTGACTGCCGCCCACCATGCGCCTTCCGTGGGATTCATGCAGCCGTGGAATTTTCTCGTGGTTCGGTCGCAGGCCGTCAAGCAAAAGCTTCATTCCGCATTTGCCGAAGCCCACGCCGAGGCGGCCGAGATGTTCGAAGGTGAAAAGCGCGCCACGTACAAGACGCTGAAACTCGAAGGTATCCTCGAGTCGCCGGTGGGGATCTGCATTACCTGCGACCGTAATCGTAGCGGGCCGGTGGTGGTGGGACGCACTCACATCAAGACCATGGATCTTTACAGTAGCGTTTGTGCCGTACAGAATTTATGGCTGGCGGCGCGTGCGGAGGGTCTGGGCGTCGGCTGGGTGAGCATCTTCAACCAGTCTGCCTTGCAGGCGGCGCTCGGCATTCCAAAAGGCATCACCCCGATTGCCTATCTTTGCGTCGGCTATGTGAGCCACTTCTACGCCAAACCTGAACTCGAGGCCGCCGGCTGGCTGCCTCGACTGCCTATCGAGGACCTGGTCTATTTTGATCAGTGGGAGAGCACCGACAAGCAGGATCCGCTCGTCCAGTGTTTGATTCTCGAACAGACCACCATGCAGGCCGCTACTGATGACGTCCTTTATCAAGTGGCTAATGATTCGTGTCTGCGGTCGACTCAGGACAGAAACAAGGCTGCTGCGGCTTCGGGGTTCGAGGGAAAATAGAAATGCAGGTAGGAGGCGGTGAGGCGGTTCCGGCGATGGATGGCTTCGCCGCCGTCCTGCAGTTCCTTGCTGCGGTGACGCCGGGCGTGCAGTAGCGGCGGCAGCGGCGTGTCGGCCTGCGAGTAATGGAAGGTATGACCTCGCAGCGGGCCTTCCGGCAGGTCGGCCTGCTGCAGGCCGAGCGCCGCCAGATGCTGTTGCATGGCGACGCTGCCGGGCAGCAGGCCACTCATGGCGTGGCTGCGGCCCTGCTGGTCGACCAGGGATTCGAACAGCGCCATCATGCCGCCGCATTCGGCTAGCAGGGGTTTGCCGGCATCGACGTGGACGTGCAGTTGGGCGTGCAGATCGGTGCGCCGGGAGAGTGCTGCCGCATGCAGTTCCGGATAGCCGCCGGGCAGCCATAGCGCATCGCAGTCCGGTAGCGCATCGCCCGCCAGCGGCGAGAAAAAACGCAGTTTGGCGCCCAGTGCCGCGAGGCATTCCAGGTTGGCCGGATAGATGAAGGCGAAAGCCGCATCGCGCGCGATGGCAATGCGGCGCCCGGCCAGCAATTTGGGCAGCCGCGGTTGCGCCTGCGGCGCGGCGATGAAAGTCGGCGCTGGCAATACGGTGAGCGGCGTTTGTGCCAAGTGATCCGTCATGCATTCGAGCCGCGCGTCGAGGTCGGCAATTTCCTCGGCATGATGCAGACCGAGGTGACGTTCGGGCAGTGTGGCTTGCGCATCGCGCGGCACCGCGCCGCACCAGCTCAGGTCGGGGCGCAGGCCGGCCTCCAGCATCGTGGCATGGGTGTCGCTGCCGACGCGGTTGGCCAGTACGCCATGAAAGGGCAGGTCCGGTTGGTAGTGTGCGAGGCCATGGGCGATGGCGCCGGCATCGATCACCGCCAGCACCGGCAGGCCGAAGTGCCGCGCAATGTCAGCGCCCGAGGGCGTGCCGTCAAACAAGCCCATGACGCCTTCGACCAGGATCAGGTCGGCCTCGCCTGCGGCACGCGCCAGGCGCATGGCGGCATCATCTTCGCCGCACATCCATAGGTCGAGGTTTTCGCAGGGGCGGCCGCTGGCGGCGGCGTGAATCATCGGGTCGAGAAAGTCCGGTCCGCACTTGAATATCCTGACGCGGCGTCCCTGCCGAGCATGCAGGCGCGCCAGTCCGGCGACGATGCTGGTCTTGCCTTGGCCGGACGCCGGCGCGCCGACGAACAGCATCGGGCAGTTCGGCACCCTAGAACTCCATGCCGGGCATGGCTTTGACACCGGCCTTGAAGGCGTGCTTGATCAGACTCATTTCGGTGACGGTGTCGGCGGCGGCGATCAGCGCGTCCGGTGCGGCGCGGCCGGTAACGATCACGTGCTGCCGCGGCGGGCGGGCGGCGAAGGCCGCCAGCACCGGGTCGAGTGCCAGCCACTGGTACTTGAAGGCGTAGGTCATCTCGTCGAGCACGACGAGGCCGATGGCCGGGTCCGTCAGGTAGCCGGCGGCGACCGTCCAGGCGGCGCGCGCGGCGGCGGCATCGCGCTCGGGGTCCTGGGTTTCCCAGGTGAAGCCTTCGCCCATGACGTGCCAGCGCATCCCCGGCAGCTTGCCGAGCACGGCCTCCTCGCCGGTGTCGCTGCGGCTCTTGACGAACTGCACCACCGCGACCTGCAGGCCGTGGCCCAGGGCGCGCGCCGCGACGCCGAAGGCGGCCGAGGACTTGCCCTTGCCGTTGCCGGTATTCACCAGCAGCACGCCGCGCTCGTCGCTGGCGGCGGCGACCTTCTGGTCGACGACGTCCTTCTTGCGTCGCATGCGCGCGACATGGCGCGCATCGCGTTGGGTGTCGCCGCTCACGATTTGAGGCCCGCGGCGAGCTCCCGATAGCCCTGCAGCAGCGGCGGCCCGGGGTGGAAGAAGTTCTCCCCCCTGAGGCTGACGATGCGCACCTTGACCTTGCCCAGCGCGGCGTTGCAGGCGACGCTGGATTCGTGGCTGAGCGAGAACACGATGTCCGGCTTGAAGCGCGCGACCACGGCGGCGATGTCGGCGATCTCTTCGCCTTCGCGCAGGTGGCGGACGCGGGCCTCGCGGTCCACCACGTCGAAGCCGGCACGCACGAAGGCGTCGCCGACGTAGTGCTGACGGCCGAAAGCATAGGGCGCACCGGAGCAGGCGGATAGCACCAGTACTTTCTGACCCTTGCCGCCGACCTTGCGCGCCGCGGCCTGCCATGCGCGGCGGAAGCGCCGCACCTGGGCCTCGGCGTCGTTGCGGCCGCTGGCCACGGCCAGTGTGTGCAGCACCTGTTCGCTCTCGGCGATCGAGCCGAAGCCGCCCAGGCGCAGGGTGCGCGTGCCTTGCGGTACCACTTGCGCCAGCGTCTCCGGTTTGGCCCAGTCGACCGTCACCAGCAGCTCGGGCTGCAGGATCGCGAGAACATCGGCATCGGGGTCCATGACGCCGCCGGTCTTCGGCAGATCGTGCTTGTCGTAGCGGGAAACGCCGACGATGCACTTGCCCTGGCCGAGCCATTCCAGCGCGGCGGTGAGGTAGGGCGACTGGCTGACGATGCGCGGGCAGGCGGCCAGCGCCGGTGCGGCGGCGAGCCAGGCGAGGATCAGGAACAGGGAACGTAGTTTCATGGGCGGGTTCTCAAAGCGGCAGGAAGCAGCGCTGACCATCGCTTTCGATCATGCGCAGGGGATGCTGGTAGAGGGCCGACAGGCGTTCGGCGGTGAGCATGTCGGCGGCGCTGCCGGACTCGACGCGGCCGTCGCCATGCACCAGCAGGGCGCGGTCGCAATAGCGCGCGGCAAGCCCCGGGTCGTGCATCACCATGACCAGCGCGGTGCCGGCTTCCTGCGCAGTGCGCGAGAGCAGCTGCAGCGCGGCGATCTGGTGGTTGAGGTCGAGATGCGACAGCGGTTCGTCGAGCAGGGCCAGGCGCGGCTGCTGGGTCAGCAGGGTGGCGATCGCCAAGCGCTGCCGCTCGCCGCCCGACAGCGTATGCACGTCGCGCGCGGCGAAGCCGGCAAGGTCGACGGCGGCCAGTGCGGCGCGGGCGATGTCGGCATCGGCGGCGCTCTCCCAGGCCCAGCGTTCGAGCCACGGATGGCGGCCGATAAGGGCCGTTTCCAGCACGCTGGAAGGGAAGGCGTCGACCTGCTGCTGCAGCAGTACGCCGCGCAGTTGTGCGACGCGCCGTGGCCCCAGCGCCGACATTGCCTCGCCGCAGAGGCGGAGGTCGCCGGCCAGCGGCGCGCGCAGGCCGGCCAGGGTATGCAGCAGCGTGGTCTTGCCGGCGCCGTTGCGGCCGAGGATGGCCAGGCGCTCGCCGGCGCCGATCTCGAGGTCGAGTTCGCGCACCACGGTGCGCCCGCCGACGGCGACGGCGAGGCCGTGTGCGGCAAAAATGCCGTTCATGTCGCGCCGCCTTTCGGTTGCCGCGACAGCAGGTAAAGGAATACCGGCACCCCCAGCAGGGCGGTCAGTACGCCGACCGGCAGCTGCTGCGGCGCGACTGCGGTGCGTGCCAGGGTGTCGGCCAGGACCAGCAGCGAACCGCCGGCCAGCGCGGCGGCCGGCAGCAGCACGCGCTGGTCGTTGCCGATCGCCAGACGCACCAGATGGGGCACCACCAGGCCGACGAAACCGATGCTGCCGGCGGTGGTGACGGCGACCGCGGTCAGCAACGAGGCCAGCACATACACGGCGCCGCGCAGGCCGCGTACCCGAACCCCCAGGGTGTGCGCGATCAGGTCGCCGCGCGCCAGCAGGTTGAGGTCGCGCGACAGCGGCAGGGCCACCGCCAGCCCGAGCGCCAGCACCAGCAGCGCCGGCCACGGCGTGCCGGCATGCGACAGGTCGCCCATCAGCCAGAACAGCATGCTGCGCAGCTGCTGTTCCGGCGCCACCGACAGGATCAGCGCCACCGCCGCGCTGCAGCCGGCAGCGACGATGACCCCGGTCAGCAGCAGGCGGGTCTGGGTCCAGCTGCCATCGCCGCGCGCCAGGCCGAATACCAGCAGCATCGCGGCGAAGGCGCCGGCGAAGGCAAACAGGTTGATCAGGGCCAGCGCCAGACCGGCCAGCATGGCGAGCAGCGCGCCGACCGCGGCGCCGCCCGAGATGCCGAGCACGTAGGGATCGGCCAGGGGATTGCGCAGCAGCACCTGCATCAGCGCGCCGGCCAGGGCCAGCAGACCGCCGCAGGCAAAAGCCGCCAGCGCGCGCGGCAACCGCAGCCCGGTCACCACCGTGCCGGCGGTGTCTTCTCCGGCTCCGCTGAGTGCGACCCAGACCTGACCCGGCGCCACTGCGTAGGACCCGGCCAGCAGCGCCCCGGCGAGGCTGGCCAGGGCCAGCATCAGCAGGGCGACGACAACCAGCAGGGCGCTGCGGCGGGTGGGCATGGGTCGCTATTGTGAGTGCTTATTTCGGCGCGTAGCGAACGCCGATAAACATCTGTCGGTCCGGCACGGCGTAAGCCCACGCGTTTTCGTAGACGCGGTCGAAGACGTTGTTGATGCGCCCCTCCAGTGTCCAGTTCTTGTCGACTTCCCATGCCGCGAACAAGTTGGCGACGGCATAACCACCCATCGCACGACCTTGGGTCGTCGTGTCATAACGACGGCCGATGGCGGTGATTTCGCCGCCGGCCTTCCATGCTGCCGGCGCATAGGTCAGGGCCAGCCTGGCCATTTCGGCCGGCCGCCGTTGCAGCCGGTTGCCGGTGGTGTCGTCGACCGGGCGCATCAGGTCGAGGCCGGCATCGGCGCGCCAGAAACCCTGCGTCAGGCCATAGGACAGGCTGGTGCCGGTGATGCGCGCTTTGCCGATGTTGACCACCGGAAAGCCAGCGATCAGGTTGGTGATGCGGTTGTCGAACCAAGTCAGCGAGGCATGCTGGCCGCCGCGTTCCCAGTTGAGGCCGGCTTCCAGGTTGCGGGCTTCCTCCGGCTTTAGATTGACGTTGCCGAAGCCGGGGAAATAGAGCTGATTGAAGCTCGGTGCCTTGAAGGCCGTGCCGCTGGCGACACGCGCCTGCCATCCGTCGGCGAAGCGATAGCCGTAACCGAGCGAACCAGTGGTGCGGCCACCGAACTGGGAGTTCTCGTCCCGTCGCAATGCGGCCTGCCAGCTGTGGGCGCCGAGGTTGCCCTGGTAGCCGGCGACGAAGGAACGCACCGTGCGATTGCGGACCGTGTAGCCGGTCGTGCTGTCGACTGCCTGATCGAGGTTTTCGACGGCCAGCAGCAGGTTGCCGACCGGCAGGCGGACGTCGTTTTGCCAGGTCCATTGGGTTTGCCTGGTGGCGAACTGGCTGCGCGCCGGATCGAAACTCGTGCTGTTGTCCTCGGAGTGGCCCCAGCGCAGCGTCGACGTCCATCGGTGGTTGATACGGTTGCGCAGGTACAGGCCATACACCCGGGTCTTGTCGCGGTTGTAGGCGTCCACAGTGGCACCGCCCCGGTCGTAGGAACTGCGGCTGAGCGCTTCGAGCACGCTGGCGCCGATTTCGTGGCCGTCGGCGAGTTTGTAGGCGACGCGTCCGGCATGGGATGTGTTGCGATAGCCGTCGCTGTCGCTGTTGGGTACCGAAAACGTCGAGGTCCGGAAACGCACCGGATCCGCGGCGACATTGAAGCCGTCGGTGCTGAAGCGCGACGCGGCGAAGCTGTAGGACCAGGGCCCCTGGCTGCCCGAGACTCCGGCCTGCACTTCGCGGGTGCCGTAGCCGCCGATGCCGGCGTAGGCATTCATCCGCATCGGACCTTCGCCGCGGCGCGTGAAGATCTGGATCACGCCGCCGATGGCGTCGGAGCCGTAGAGGCTGGACGCCGGACCGCGCAGGATTTCGATGCGCTCGATCTGCGACAGCGGCAGGTTGTGCAGCGACGGGCTGCCTGTGGTGACCGAACCGAGGGGCATGCCGTCGACCAGCAGCAGCGTGTGAGTGGAACTGGTGCCGCGCATGAAGACGCTGGTCGCCTTGCCGACTCCGCCGTTATCGACGACATGCAGTCCGGGCTGGCGCGACAGCAGTTCCGGCAGTGTCGTCGGTCCGGCCTGTTCGATGGCTTCCCGCTCGATCACGGTGAGGTCGGCAATGAGCTCGTTGGTCCGTGTCGCCTGGCGCGTCGCGGTCACCACGACCACGGCGAGTTGGTCGGCAGCGAGGGAAACGCCGGGGGAAAGACAGCTTGCCGCGCAAGCGGCGAGGGTGAAGCACTTGTACATGGAAAAACTCCCGAAACCCGGCGAGCGTCCCCGCAGCCGGTAGGTAGTGAATGAACGCGCGGGAGGGAAGGGCATGGGCGGGATTCGGTACAAACCCCCGGCACGTCGCAACCCCGCAACGCATTCGCTGGTTTGTCCTTGGCCGGTCTCCGGGCTTGGAAGTTTTAGCTCACCGCCTTCCCAGGTCCGGCTTCGACCCAGTGGCTTCCTGATGAACTCGCACTTCCTTACCGTTGCGGGGGCAGCGCCGGAATTGGACCCAGAAGGCTCTCACCGGCTTCCCGTTTCACCCGGCACGAAATCCATGCGCGGGCACCACGAACAGGGATAAAGTATAGCAAACCACACCCGGCGGGGAAGGGCGAGTGTCAGCGCCGGAGATTCGGTGCCTCGATTGGCGCATCAAAACAAGAACTTCGCGTGCGGTAGGTATCGTGGCCAAAGTTGACGCGTGTCAAGGAGTACCGGACGTCGGACGCGCATTCTGGCGACCATCGTGGCATCAGGGTTATGGCTGCGGGCGATGTTTGGACTTATGCGGGATTCACTCAAAAGGAGAGAAGTATGAAAGGGAAGCTACTCGGATTTTTCGCCGTTTCAGCCATGGCTGGTGCCATGGGCGGCGCGTTTGCGCAGGACGCTGCGCCGGCCTTGACCGCTGCCGAAAAGGAAACGGCCAAGAAGATCTACTTCGAGCGCTGCGCGGGTTGTCATGGCGTGTTGCGCAAGGGTGCTACCGGCAAGAACCTCGAACCGCACTGGACCAAGACGGGCAAGGACGGCGCGAAAACCGAGGGCGGCACGCTCAAGCTCGGCCAGTCGCGTCTCGAGAAGATCATCGGCTACGGCACCGACGGCGGCATGGTGAACTTCGACGACATCCTGACCAAGGACGAAATCAGCCTGATGGCCAAGTACATCCAGAACACCCCGGATGTGCCGCCTGAGTACAGCTTCAAGGACACCATGGATTCGTGGAAGGTCATCGTTCCGGTCAAGGATCGCCCGACCAAGCAGATGAACAAGTTCAACCTTAAGAACATGTTCTCGGTGACTCTGCGCGACACCGGCGAAGTGGCGCTGATCGACGGCGACACCAAGGACATCCGCAGCATCGTCAAGACCGGCTACGCCGTGCATATCTCGCGTCTGTCGAAGTCGGGCCGCTATGTGTACGTCATCGGTCGCGACGGCAAGCTGTCGCTGATCGACCTCTGGATGGAGAAGCCCTCCGTGGTCGCCGAACTCAAGGTCGGCTTCGACGCGCGCTCGGTGGATACTTCCAAGTTCAAGGGCTATGATGACAAGTACGCGATCGCCGGTTCCTACTGGCCGCCCCAGTACGTGATCATGGACGGCGACACGCTGAAGCCGCTCAAGGTCGTCAGCACCCGCGGCATGACCGTGGATGGCGAGTATCACCCCGAGCCGCGCGTGGCCTCGATCGTCTCCTCCGAGATCAAGCCCGAGTGGGTGGTGAACATCAAGGAAACCGGCCAGATCCTGCTGGTGGACTACAGCGACATCAAGAACCTGAAGACCACCACCATCGAATCCGCCAAGTTCCTGCACGACGGCGGCTGGGATGCTTCCAAGCGCTACTTCCTGGTGGCGGCCAACGCCTCGAACAAGATCGCCGCGGTGGATACCAAGCTCGGCAAGCTGGCCGCACTGATCGACACCGCGAAGATTCCTCACCCCGGTCGTGGCGCCAACTTCGTGCACCCGAAGTACGGTCCGGTCTGGGCCACGGGCCACCTCGGCGCCGATGTGGTGACGCTGATCAGCACGCCGTCGGACAACAAGAAGTACGCCAAGTACAAGGAGTTCAACTGGAAGGTGGTCCAGGAAATGAAGCACGTTCCGGGCAACCTGTTCGTCAAGACCCATCCCAAGTCCAGGCACTTCTGGGCCGACGCGCCGCAGAATCCGGACAAAGAGCTTGCCGAGTCCGTGGCGGTGTGGGACATGGCCGACCTGTCGAAACCGAAGAAGGTGATCAACGTGGCCAAGGACTCCGGCCTGCCGGTGACCAAGGCAACCCGCCGCGCCGTGCATCCGGAATACAGCGCGGACGGTTCAGAGGTGTGGATCTCCCTGTGGGGCGGCAAGACCGACCAGTCGGCCATCGTGGTGTATGACGACAAGACGTTGGCGGTGAAGAAGGTGATCACCGATCCAAAGATGATCACGCCGACCGGCAAGTTCAACGTCTACAATACACAGCACGACATTTATTGATCCGAACTTGATCCGTAGCAAGGATAAGGGGGCGCAAGCCCCCTTATCATGTAGGTGATTGAAAATTGTTACGGCATAGGGGATGGTTTCATGGCAAATAGCGACAAATCAGGGTTTCTGGCAATGCTGCGGCGGCCCAGCGCGAAGTACTCGATGCTGGCGCTGCTGGTGGCCGGTTTCTTCTCCGGCATCTTCTTCTGGGGCGGCTTCAACACCGGCATGGAAGCCACCAATACGCTGGAGTTCTGCATCGGCTGTCACGAGATGCGCGATAATGTCTATCAGGAATACAAGAAGACCATCCACTATTCCAACCGTACCGGAGTGCGGGCCGTCTGTTCCGATTGTCATGTGCCGAAGGACTGGACGCACAAGATGATTCGCAAGATCCAGGCGAGCAAGGAAGTCTGGGGCAAGATCACTGGTGTCATCAACACGCCCGAGAAGTTCGCCGAACACCGGCTGAAGATGGCCGAGAGCGAGTGGGCGAGGATGAAGGCCAACGATTCTCGCGAATGCCGCAACTGCCACAGCTTCGACGCCATGGATGTCGAAAAGCAGAAGCTGCGCGGCGCCAAGATGCACAAGATCGGCATCGACGAGAAGAAGACCTGCATCGATTGCCACAAGGGTATCGCCCATACCAAGCCCAAGGGCATGAAGGAAGATGAGGACGAGTGAGTCATCGTTCGCACCGGTTTCTGCGTTATTCCCCATTCGTATTGTTCGAAAGGAGCATCACATGAGCAAGTCCATCGTTTCCACCGCCGTAGCCGGCGCACTGCTGGTCCTCGCTGCCCCCGCCGCCCTTGCCGCACCCGATTGGGGCAAGGTCGCCAAGCGCGACATCAACGTCTTCCATGCCGGCGTCGCGCCGATCGAATGGATGACCAAGAAGTCCGACCACAGCGGTTCGGCCGGCATGCGCAAGGGCGAAAGCTGTGCCGGATGCCATGAGGAAAAGGGCACGCTGAATTTCAATTTCAAGCGCCTGGCCGACAAGGAACTGGAGCCCAAGGGCGCGCCCAAGACCATGATGTTCCCGGTCAGCGTGCAGGCGGCCTACGATGCGGCCAACCTCTACATCCGCCTGACGTTCAAGGCACCTTCCGGCGGCGCCGACAAGGGCGACAAGGACAACGAGGTCAAGGCCACGGTGCTGTTCGCCGATGCCAAGGTGCCGCAGGGCGACCAGTACGGCTGCTGGCAGAGCTGCCACGCCGACGCGCGTACCATGCCCGGCGCCGACGACAAGAAGACCAAGTACACCACGGGCGGTGCCTATGAACTGATCCAGTGGGCGAGCAAAGGCAACAAGGTTTCCGACGGCAGCGTCACCACCGAGCGCAAGATGAGCGGCGGCACTACCGGCGCCAAGGCCGAAGCCAGCAAGAGCGGCGATACCTACACCGTGACCTTCACGCGCAAGAACCCGGGCGAAGGCAAGGTGGTGCCGTTCGGCGTCGCCATCCACGCCGACCATTCGCACGGACGTTTCCATCACGTTTCCCTCGGCTACAAGCTGGGCATCGGTGCCGACGGCGACGTGAAGGCGACCAAGCAGTAATTCCCGATCGAGTCCGGAGATGTCCGTCGCCGGCCTTTTGCTGAAACGAGTGCCAGGTCTCCTGGCGCTCGTTTCCGTTTGTGCGCTGGCGCAGCAGACGGTCGAAGTGACGATCCAGGACTACAAGTTCGTCCCCGCCGAAGTCCGCATCAAGGCCGGCGACACCGTGAAGTGGATCAACCGGGAAAAGCGCACCAGTCACTCGGTGCTGTTCCCCGCCGAGAACGGTCTCGAATCGGAACGCATGTTTCCGCAGGAGCATTGGCAGCGCACCTTCGCGCAGCCCGGCAGCTACAGCTACCGCTGCGGTCCGCACGAGGAAATGAAGGGGCTGGTCCTTGTCGAATAGCGCCGCATTTCTTGCCATGACACTGATCGCCGGGCTGGCGCTGCCGGCGGCAGCGGAACCCTCGCCGGCGCGGCAGAAGGAGCTGATCCATCTGGTGCGCCAGGATTGCGGGTCCTGCCACGGCATGACCCTGCAGGGTGGGCTCGGCCCGGCGCTGCTGCCGGCGACGCTGGCCGACAAGCCGGTCGAGGGCCTGGTGGCGACCATCATCGGCGGCCGTCCCGGCACGCCAATGCCGCCCTGGCACCGCTTTTTGGCAGAGGACGAGGCGCAGTGGATCGTCGCCAAACTGATGACGGGATTTCCGCAATGAGGCGCGCCGTGCAAACCCTGCTGCTCGGCCTGCTGGCGCTGCTGCTCGCCGCCTGCGCCGGCGTGCCGCTGCGCGGCACCGGCGATCTTGGCCTGGTCATCGAACGCGCCAGCGGCCATGTCTCGCTGGTGAACACCTCCAGTCGCGAAGCCTATGCCCGCATCGGTGGCCTCGGCGATCTTTCGCACGCCTCGGCGGTGTATTCGCGCGACGGGCGCTACGCCTTCATCTTCGGCCGCGATGGCGGCCTGACCAAAATCGATTTACTCGAAGCGCGCATCGTCAAGCGCATCATCCAGTCCGGCAATGCCATCGGCGGTTCGATCTCGCAGGACGGCCGCATCGTCGTCGCACAGAATTACATCCCGGGCGGGATCAAGGCCTTCGATGCCGATACGCTGGAACTGCTGGCGGAAGTCCCGGCCGAATATGCTCCGGGCCGGTTCTCCAAGGTCGTCGGCCTCGCCGACGTGCCGGGCAACAAGTTTGCCTACGCGCTGTTCGACGGCGGCGAGATCTGGGTCAGCGATTTCTCGGACCCGAGGAAGCCGGTCACCCGGCGCTATCCGGCCGGCCAGCAGCCCTACGACGGGCTGGTCACGCCCAATGGCCGTCACTACCTGGCCGGCTTGTTCGGCGAGGACGGCATCGCGTTGCTTGACCTCTGGCAGCCCGAACAGGGCGCGCACAAGATCCTCGAAAAGTATGGCCGTGGCGAAGAAAAACTGCCCGTGTTCAAGATGCCCCACCTGCGCGGCTGGTCGCTCGCGGCGGGCCGCGCCTGGCTGCCGGCGATCGGCCGCCACGAAGTGCTGGTGGCCGATGCGACGACCTGGCAGGAAACCGGTCGCGTCGCGGTCAAGGGCCAGCCGGTGTTCGTCATGGCCAGCCCCGACGGCCGCCAGATATGGGTCAACTTCGCCTTTCCCGACAACGGCTGGGTGCAGGTGATCGACACATTGTCGGGCCAGGTGGTGCAGACCCTGCAGCCGGGCAAGGCGGTGCTGCACATGGAATTCACGCCGCGCGGCGAAGCCGTCTGGCTCTCGGCGCGCGACGACAACCGCGTGGTGATCTACGACACGCGGAACTTCACCAGGCTCGGCGAGATTGCCGCGGATGCCCCCTCGGGCATCTTCTTCACCAGCCGCGCCGCACGCATCGGATTTTGAACGGAACGCTCATGGATTCTCCTTACAGCCCGCTCGAGTTTTCCCTGCTCAACGACTGGCAGCGCGATTTCCCGATTGTCGCGCGGCCCTTCGCCCAACTTGGTGAGAGAGTCGGCGCTGACGAGACGGCGGTGCTCGCCACCTTGCAGCGTTTGCAGCATCGCGGCGCCATCAGCCGCGTCGGTGCCGTGCTCGCGCCGCGCCGCTTCGGCGCCTCGACGCTGGCGGCGCTGGCCGCACCGGTCGGGGATATCGAACGCATCGCGGCGCTGGTCAGCGCGCGGCCGGAAATCAATCACAACTACCAGCGCGAGCACCGCTACAACCTCTGGTTCGTCGCCACCGCCGCCGACCGTGCGGCGCTGGCGCAGACCCTGCACGCGATCGAGAACGAGACCGGCTGTCGGGTGATTTCCCTGCCGCTCGAAAACGAGTACCACATCGACCTCGGCTTCGACCTGCATTCGGCGCACAAGGCACCGGTGGCGGCTGCCGGCACCCCGGCACGCGAGCCCGACGTGCAGGAGAAGCGCCTGATCGCTGCGCTGCAGCCGGGACTGCAACTGGTGCCGCGGCCCTTTGCCCGCCTCGGCAAACGTGTCGGCATGGACGAGGCCGAGGTGCTGGCGCGCATCGCCGGCTGGCTGGACGAAGGCCTGATCAAGCGCTTTGGCGTCGTGGTGCGCCACCATGAGCTGGGCTATCGCGCCAATGCCATGGTGGTGTTCGACCTGCCCGGTGCCGAGGTCGACCGCATCGGCCGGCAACTGGCCGCCGAGCCCGGGGTCACGCTCTGCTATCGCCGCACGCGCAGCCTGCCGGACTGGCCCTACAACCTCTACTGCATGGTGCATGGCCGTTCGCGCGAGGATGCGCAGCCGGTGATCGAACGCCTCGGCCGCATCGCCGGGCGACCCGGCCATGCGCTGTTCTCGACGCGCCGCTTCAAGCAGTGCGGCGCGCGCTATTTCGCCGAGAGCGCGGCACCCGCTGGCGCCGCGAAAGCCGCCGCCGATGCCTGAGCACCCGGTGCCGGCGCCGCTCGACGCGGTCGACCGCCGGCTGATCAATGCGCTGCAGGGCGATTTTCCGCTGGTGCCCGAACCCTATCGCGAGGTGGCCGACGCCTTGGGTCTCACCGAAGCCGAACTGCTGCGCCGTCTCGATGCCCTGCTGGAGCGCCGCGTGCTGACGCGCTTCGGCCCGATGTTCCAGATCGAGCGCGCCGGCGGCGCCTTCGTGCTGGCGGCGATGAAGGTGCCGGAGCCGGACTTCGATCGTGTCGCGGCGCAGGTGAATGCTTTTCCCGAGGTGGCGCACAACTACCGTCGCGAGCATGCGCTCAACATGTGGTTCGTGCTGGCCACCGCCACACCGCAGGGTATTGGCGAGGCCGTCACGACGATCGAGGCGGCAACCGGCTTGCCGGTCTTCCCTTTCCCCAAGGAACGCGAATATTTTGTGGAGATGAAGCTGCGTGCCTGAAGCCTCGCCCAAGCCGGAGCTGGATGGCGTCGACCGGCGCCTGATCGTCGCCACCCAGGGCGGCCTGCCGCGCGTGCCGCGGCCCTACGATGCGATCGGCGGCGAACTCGGCATCGGCGGCGACGAGGTGATCGCCCGCCTGCAACGCATGCTCGATACCGGCGTGATTCGCCGCATCGGCGCCGTGCCCAACCACTACGCCATCGGCTACACCGCCAACGGCATGTCGGTGTGGGATGTCGATGACGCGCGGATCGACGAGATGGGCGCCAGGGTCGGGGCGCTGGCCTTCGTCACCCACTGCTACCGGCGCCCACGCCGCCTGCCGGACTGGCCCTACAACCTGTTCGCCATGGTGCATAGCCAGAATCGCGAGGAAGTCGCCGCTCGCGTCGCCGAAATCGCCGCCCTGCTGGGTGACGCCTGCCGCGCCCACGACATCCTCTACAGTACGGCGATTCTGAAGAAGACGGGGCTGCGGATTTCCGGCTGAGGCGCGCTGTCTACTGCTGTTCCTGCAAGGTGGTGATATAGGCCAGGATGTCCTGCATGTCCTCTTCCTTGAGCTTGTTGAGCAGGCCGCCGATCGTTTCCTCGTCGTGCGGCCGCTCGCCCTTCACGTATTTCTCCATCTGCCGCTTCAGGTAGCTCGTGTATTGGCCGACCAGCATCGGGAACATGCCGCGCCCCATGCCGGTCTTGCCGTGGCAGGTGTGGCACTGCTTCTGATAGATCGCTTCGCCATTGGCGAGATTGCCCGGCACGCGCGGAATGATCATGACGCGCTCGGTCAGGGTCAGGCGCGTCAGCGCATCGTCGCTGTCCTTGAATACCGGCCATTTGGTCGGCAGTTCGATCGCGGCCAGGTAGGCGGCGACATCCCGGATGTCCTCGTCCGGCAGTTCGCGTTCCTGGGTGTAGGGATACATCGGAATGTTGACCCGGGTGCGGGCGCGGAAGGCCTTGAGTTGCGACTCGAGATACTTGGCGCCCTGGCCGCCGAGGCGCGGGTATTCGCCGCGCGATCCGCCCTGGCCGAACTCGCCGTGGCAACCGGCACAGGTGGCGTTGATCTCCTTGCCTTTTTCGAGATTCTGGGCCTGACCAAGGCTGGCATGACAAAGGCTCAGCAGGAACAGGAGCGTGCGCAATTTCATCGATGTGATCCGGCAAACGGCGATACAGGATATTGTCCTCGCATTCGACTGCGCGTTTCCTTGATCTGTATCGGATAATTCGACGATGGTGGATATTCTGGCTTCCCTGGACGACGTCAATCTGTGGCTGGATCAGCGGCGTACCCTGATCCTGCGCTGGTGGCTGCTGGCGGCGGCGACGCTCGCCGTGTGGTCAGCGCCGACTCTGCTCGACATTGCCTTGCCGCAGCTGCCGATGTTTGCGGTGCTGGCACTGCTGGCGGGATTCAATGCCTGGCTGCAATGGCGCGCGCGCAGCGGGGAAGCCGTGGGCGCGGGCGAACTGTTCGGCCAGTTGTGCGTCGACCTGGCCGGGCTGGCGGTGCTCCTGTACCTGTCGGGTGGTGCCGCCAATCCGCTGATTTCCTTTCTTCTGGTGTCGGTCGCCGTCGCCGCGATGTCCTTGCCCGGAGAGCTCACTGCGGCCGTGACGCTGCTCGCCGTGGCGATCTACTCCGTGCTGATGTGGCAGTACCTGCCCCTGGCCGTGACCGATGCCGAGCGCGGCGCGCGCCTGCATCTGGCCGGGATGTGGCTGACTTTTCTGGTCTCGGCGACCATGATCGCCTGGTTCGTCGCGCGCATGACCGCTTCCATCCGCGAACGCGACAGCCGCCTCGCCGCGGCCCGCGAGCAGGCATTGCGCGACGAGCGCGTGGTGGCGCTGGGCGCCATGGCCGCCGGTGCCGCGCATGAGCTGGGGACGCCGCTGGCGACGATTGCGGTAATCGTCGGCGAACTGGAGCGCGACCCCGCACTCGATGCCGGCGCGCGCGAAGACCTCGCGCTGGTGCGCAATCAGATAGGCCTGTGCAAGGACATCATCAGCAGCATGGCGGAGCGTACCGGGACCGCGCGTTCGGAGCATCTGCAGGCACTGGATGCCAGGGTCTGGCTGCAGGGCGTGCGTGCACGCTGGCACAGCATGCGGCCCCAGGCCGGCAGCCGCCTGACACTGGAGGGCAAGGCCGGAGTGCCCCTGATCGCAACCGACGCCACGCTGGAACAGGCACTGACCAATCTGCTCAACAATGCTGCCGACGCCAGTCGGACCGAGATCGACATCAGGCTGGCCTGGGACCAGGGAAAGCTGCGCATCGTGATACGTGACGGCGGTCCCGGATTTCCCGAGGAAGTGCTGCGTCGGGCCGGACGCGGGCCATTGCCCGGGCATGGCGATGGTGCCGGCATCGGCCTGTTGCTGGCCTTTTCGGCCATCGAGCGCCTCGGCGGGCGGCTGGTGCTTGATAATCCGCCTGAAGGTGGCGGCCGCGCCAGCATCGAACTGCCGCTGGCGGGCCAGGCCGGCGACCACGAATGAGGCATGTCGGGAAATGAACGAACGCATACTGATCATCGAAGATGACGGCACCCTCAGCGCCATGCTGCTGCGTGCCCTGAAGCGACGCGGCTATGCGGCCCTGGCGGCACGCAACGCGATGGCGGCACTCGAACTGGCGCAAACCGAGGTGCCCGACTGGGTGGTGCTGGATCTGAACCTGGACGGCGCTTCCGGATTGAGCCTGATTCCGCGCCTGCGCGAACTCAGCCCGGCCTGCCGCATTGTCGTGCTGACCGGCTACGCCAGCATCAGCACCGCGGTGGACGCGATCAAGCTCGGTGCGGTGCAGTACCTGGCCAAGCCGGTGGATGTCGATACCTTGTTGCGGGCATTCGGCCACACGATCGAGGCCGGCGAGGCGTCGCCGGCCTCGATCGGGCATTCTCCGATGTCGGTCGAGCGCATGGAGTGGGAGCACATCCAGCGCATCCTGCGCGAGCACAATGGCAATATTTCGGCCACCGCGCGCGCCCTCGACATGCATCGGCGCACCTTGCAGCGCAAGTTGCTGAAACCGCCCACCAAACACTGATCGGTCGGGGCGGCGCTCTCAGCGCCCGACGTCGAACCGGTAGGGCACGGCAATGCGTTGCCGGTCGGTTTCGATCAGCACCGTGGCGACCCAGGTCATGCCGCCGGAAACGCAGACCGGCAGCGAGGCCTCGCCGGTATGGCGGCCGCTCTCTGCAGCGGCAAGTTGCGCCCGGTTATAGCCCATGTTCATGCTGGCGCCGGCGAAATCGACTTCCACTTTGTGCACCTCGATGCCGCTGGTCCTGACTTCGACAGTCAGGGCCTGCAGATAGGGTATCGGCCGCGGCGTAATGGAAAGCTGGACGCGTCCGCCACCCGGCAATGTCGCCGGACAGGCCCGCTGCTGCAAGTTGCATCCTGCATCGACCTGGCCTGTTGCATTCGTCTTGGGCAACAGCAGCGGCGAAAAGCGGTGCCCGACGACGGCAATCACAATCAGGGCGGCGATCATCGCCAGATTGACAAGTTTGGACTGGTTGAACATCAAGATCGATCCTGAAACAAATACTTGGCTGCCCCTATGCTGCACTGATCGCCAATAACCCCTGATTCACTATGACTATTGATCCAGGTCAAGGCCTACCCGGCCATCCCTGGAGTCAAATGTGCGACATATTGCCGCAGTGGCGAATTGTCGCATTGGCAGGGCGGAAGTAGGCAGGCATCGGCAGCATTGGAGCAGTATCAACCGGAATGGGAGCAAAAATATGAAAATGTTTAAAAAGCAAGCCACCTCGCTGCTGCTGGCAGCCGGGATGGGGCTGTCGGCGGGCGCGGCCTGGTCGGCAGACACGCTGCAGGACGTGCTGAAGGCGCGCGGCCTGAGCCAGCAGGATCTGCTGGCGGCGGCCAAGACCTATGTACCGACCGGCAAGCGCGATGAATTCGTCGCCTTCAGTTCGGGCGGCCAGTCGGGCCAGGTGATTGTCTATGCCATTCCCTCGATGCGCATTCTCAAGTACATCGGCGTATTTACTCCCGAGCCCTGGCAGGGTTATGGCTTCGACGAAAGCTCGAAGAACGTCCTCAAGCAGGGTCGCATCGACGGCAAGGACATCACTTGGGGCGACACCCACCATCCAGCCATCTCCGAAACCAACGGCGAGTACGATGGCCAGTTCCTGTTCATCAACGACAAGGCCAATCCGCGCCTCGCCGTGATCGACCTGCGTGACTTCGAAACCAAGCAGATCGTCGTCAACCCGATTTTCAAGTCCGAACACGGCGGCGCATTCGTCACCGGCAACACCGAGTACGTGATGGAAGCCGCGCAGTATGCCGCTCCGCTGGAGAACAAGAAGTTCTTCCCGCTCGAAGAGTTCAACGAGAAGTATCGCGGCGGCGTGACCTACTGGAAGTTCGATCGCAAGGAAGGCCGCATCGACACCAAGAAGTCGTTCTCGCTGGAGCTGCCTCCCTATTCGCAGGATCTGTCGGATCTGGGCAAGGGGCCGTCGGAAGGCTGGTCCTTCACCAATTCCTTCTGCTCCGAGCGTTACGTGGGTGGCATCGAGAAGGGGCGCCCGCCGTATGAAGCCGGTTGTTCTGCGAAGGACACCGACTACATGCACATGATCAACTGGAAGAAGGCCGCGGAACTGGTTGCTGCCGGCAAAGCCAAGAAGATCAATGGCCACGACGTGATCATGATGGAAACCGCGATCAAGGAAGGCATCCTGTTCCTGGTTCCGGAACCGAAGTCACCGCACGGCGTCGATGTCACGCCGGATGGCAAGTTCATCGTCGTCGCCGGCAAGCTCGATACGCACGTATCGGTGTATTCCTTCGAAAAGATCATGGCTGCCGTCAAGGCCGGCAAGTTCGAATCCAAGGATCCCTATGGCATTCCGGTGATCGGCATGAAGGATGCGCTGCATACCCAGGTGTCGCTGGGCCTCGGCCCGCTGCATACCCAGTACGACAGCAAGCCCTGCGTCGCCTACACCTCGCTTTACGTGGATTCGCAGGTGGCCAAGTGGAACTTCTGCGAAGGCAAGGTGCTGGACAAGATCAGCGTGCACTACAACATCGGTCACCTGATGACCATGGAAGGCGATTCGACCAAGCCGGCCGGCAAGTATCTTGTTGCGCTGAACAAGCTGGCCATCGATCGCTTCGTGCCGACCGGCCCGCTGCATCCGCAGAACCACCAGCTGATCGACATCAGCGGCGACAAAATGCAGCTGCTGTATGACATGCCGTTGCCGCTGGGCGAGCCGCACTACGTCGTCGCCATCGATGCCAAGAAGCTGAAGCCTGCCGTGCGCTACAAGGTCGGCACCGACAGCCGGACCGACAAGCCGCATCCGGGTGCCGTTCGTGCCGGCGAAGAAAAGACGGTCAAGAAGGGTAACAAGGTTGAGGTGTTTGCCACTCTGATCCGTTCGCACATTACGCCGGAAACCATTGAAGTCGAGGTCGGCGACGAGGTGACGATCAACCTGACCAACCTCGAGCGGGCGCAGGACGAGACGCACGGCTTTACGGTCTCAACCTACAATACCCATGCGTCTGTCGAGCCGGGCAAGACCGTTTCGGTGAAGTTCAAGGCCGACAAGGAAGGTGTCTATCCCTACTACTGCACGGAGTTCTGTTCCGCGCTGCACCTTGAGATGCAGGGCTACCTGCTGGTCAAGCCGAAGGGCTGGAAGCCGACCAAGACGACGCTGGCCAAGGGCAACTATACCGAGGCCGACTACAAGGCGACCGTGAAGAAGGTGGCTGACACCCAGGCCATCATCGACTCCGTCGTGGCCTACATCACCAGCGTCAACTACAAGGACTTCCCGGATGTCGTGGCCATGGTGGAAGACGCCTTCGACCAGCTGGGCAAGACCAAGGGCCTGAAGGAGAAGCATGAGGGCTTTGCCGCCAAGAAGGATTGGGAAAATGCCAACCTCTGGGCCGAGCAGATCTGGCAATACCAGGTCAAGACTGCCGACCTCGGTTTGCGCGCCAAGACCTACCTTGAGCAGAACGGAGCCAAGAAGGTCAAGTAAGTCGTCGGGGTCTCGGGTGCTCGCATCCGAGGCGGTATCCAAACGATATGGCCTCGGTGCTTGCACCGGGGCCGTATCTACTGGTGGAATGAGCTAGATCAAGGCAGGTGCCGGGAGGCGGAGCTACTCTGCCTTCCGGCTTATTCTTTTTGAAAGGTGAAAACCATGAAATACCAATTGATTATCGCTGCGCTGGCAACGGCATCCTTCGCTGCACCGGCTCTGGCCGACGGCAAGGCGCTGTACCTGGAAAAGACCTGCATCGCCTGTCACGGCAAGGACGCAAAGAAACCTCTGACCCCTGAGTATCCCAGGCTGGCGGGGCAGAACGCCAAGTACGCCGAGCGACAGATGCTGGATATCAAGAGCGGCGCGCGCGCCAACGGCAACTCCGCGGCAATGAAGGGTGTCATGCATCTGGTGTCCGATGAGGAGATCAAGGAACTGGCGAAGTATCTTTCCGAGATCAAGTAGGCGAATTTACGCCGCCCGCAAGTAGTTAGCGCGGCCCAATTGACAAGTATCAACGAACTCTGATGGACGACGTGCCATCATTTAAACATTGCCAACACAGATGAGGAAACAGACATGTACAAGGCACTGACAATGGCGCTTTCCATCGCGCTGATTCCCGCTTTCGCTCTGGCGGGACCGCCGCCCGAGAAGAAGGCCGGCATCGAGTCCAAGGACTACAAATGGAACGCGCAGGAGGGCGAGAAGATTGAAGCGCTCAAGCTCAAGGGCGATCCCAAGGCCGGCAAGGAAGGTTACGAGGTATGCGGTGCCTGCCATCTGCCCACCGGCGCAGGCCGTCCCGATGGAACATTTCCGCAACTCGCCGGCCAGCACACCACGGTGCTGATCAAGCAGATGGCCGACATTCGTGCCGGCCTGCGCGATAACCCGACCATGTATCCCTTCGCCAAGGAACTGACCGATGCGCAGGAACTGGCCAACGTGTCGGCTTACATCGAGAGTCTGTGCATCCCGGTAGACCACGGCAAGTACGAGGGTCCGGATGCCGCCAAGCAGATCGCCGATGGTAAGGTCATGTACGAAAAGGAGTGCATCGAATGCCACAAGGCCAACGGTGAGGGCGTCAAGGACAAGTTCTACCCTGTCCTGGCCGGTCAACACTACAAGTACCTGCTGCGCCAGATGACCGAGATTCGCGACGGACATCGCCGCAACGCCAATCCCGACATGGTCAAGATCATCAAGAAATACGACAACAATCAGTTGATCGCGATTTCGGCCTACCAGGCCAGCCTGACCATGCCCGGTTCGATGTGCAAGGCCGGGCCGGCAGTCAAGGGCGGCAAGAAAAAATAACAGCGATCCGAAGTTTCCGCGCTCCCCGGGAGCGCGGAACGCAGGCGGGCGGCAGCATTTCCCCACATCGAGCACATCATGCAAGACCGAAAAAAACAGAATGCACTGATCACGACCCTGACCCTGGTGGCCTTGGCGGCCTTGATCGCGTCCTATTTTTCGCCGATCTGGTGGGTGTCGCTGACGGCGCCCAACTATCCCAAGGATGCGTTTCCCGACGGCATCCGCATTCACTTCCATTTCGACGGCGTCTATAACGGTTGCAGCGCGGCCGGAGTCGGCACGCGCATGAGCGGCGAAATCCTGCAGAAGGATCTCGACCATTCGGTGGAACGCTACAACCCCATCCTCGACAAGCAGCAAAACGTCAACAAGGGCGCCGAGGGCCTGGACTGCGTGCATGAAATGAACACCATCAACCACTACGTCGGCATGTTCCCGATCTCGACCGGCGCGCCTGTGGAAAAGCCGATGGCCAAGTTCTTCTTCGGCTTCTTTGCCGTGATGCTGCTCGGCTTTATCGCACCAGAGGGTCGCAAGCGCCTGGTGGTGCTGGCGGCGGGTTTCGTTGCCGTGGCGGTATGGATGGTGGTGCATCAGTTTGCCCTCGGGCACATGGAAACCCACATTGCTGCCTACGTCAGCGAAGCGGGGACCTTCTTCAAGGAGCCGGACAAGATCAAGGTCTGGGGCGACAACGTGCGCCTCATCACCACCGGGGTCATCGTCGGCCTGATCGTGGCGATGGCCATCGTTGTAGCCGGTGTCGCCAGGTTCCGCGGCTTCTCGCTGCTGCTGGCGCTGGTGCCGGCTCTGATGCCGATCTTCTTCGTGCTCGAGTATGCCGGCTGGCTGTGGTTCTTCGGCCACAACATGCATCCCTGGGGCGCCTTTACGGTGAAGCCCTTCATGCCTACGGTGTTCGGCGAAGGCAAGGTCGCGCAGTTCTCGACCTACTCCTATCCCTATTGGGGCTACGGCCTGCTCCTGATCGCGTTTGGCTGCCTGATGATGGCCGTGCTTCTGCGCCGCCGGCAGTTGCGCGAAACCTGAGGGGCCCCGGACCGTGAAGCGCAAGCGCTGGCTCGGTCTTCTGCCGGCCCTGCTGCTTGGTGTCTCCTCGCTGCTGGTGGCGCGTCCGGCTGATCGCGACGAGGACAAGCCGTCCGCCCTGGGGTCGACGGCTGACTTGTCGCAGGCGCCCCGCGTCGGCGTCGACCGGCCCAAGCCCACTTACATGCTGCATGAGCGCGACAAGCGCGTGCATGGCCTCAAGCCATTCCAGGAACTGGTTGACGCGGCACCGGCGGGCTCTACCCTGCACCCGCCGCCGGGCACCTATGCCGGTCCCGTGGTGGTGAAGAAGCCGCTGGTCATCGAAGGTGGCGGCCAGGTCAGTATCGATGCCGGCGACAAGGGCACGGTGTTTTCGCTGCAAACCGACGGTGCCGTTTTGCGCGGCCTGCATCTGACGGGCTCCGGCGATTCGCACGACACCGACGATTCCTGCCTGGATGTGCGCGGCCACCGCAACGTCATCGAAGGCCTGGTGATCGACAACTGCTTGTTCGGCATTGACCTCAAGCAGTCGAGCGACAGCGTCGTCAGAAACAACAAGGTGCGTTCCAAGCCGCGCGATCTGGGCGTGCGCGGCGATGGACTGCGGCTCTGGTACAGCGACCGCAACCTGATCGAGGGCAACGAAATCATCGACTCGCGCGACATGGTGGCCTGGTATTCCCACGACAACATCTATCGCGGCAATGTCGGCATGCGCAGCCGCTATTCGATCCACTTCATGTTCGCCAACAACAACGTGGTCGAGAACAACCGTTTCTATGACAACTCGGTCGGGGTTTACTTCATGTACACCGAGGGCGGCGTGTTGAAGAACAACCTGATTTCCCATGCCACGGGAGCCGCCGGCATGGCGATCGGCTTCAAGGAAGCCAGCAATACGGTGATCGAAGGCAACGAGATCATCTACTGCGCGGTCGGCATCGGCTCCGACCTCTCACCTTTCCAGCCCGACAGCAGGATATGGGTACGCAACAACCGCTTCGCCTACAACGGCATTGCGGTAAAGTTGAATAGCGAACTGGGCGGCAATGTCGTCACCGACAACATCTTCGAAGGCAATCTGACCAACGTGGTGCAGGCCGGTCGCGGCAAATCCGGGCTCAACGAGTGGCGTGGCAATTACTGGGACGATTATCAGGGCTTCGATCGCGACGGCAACGGCACCGGCGATACGCCTTACGAACTCTACGCCTATGCCGATCAGATATGGATCGAAATGCCACCGGCGCGCTTCTTCAAGACGGCGCCGGTAATGGAACTGCTGGATTTTCTCGAGCGGCTGGCACCGTTTTCCTCGCCTGAGCTGACGCTCAAGGATGAGCAGCCGCGCTTTCGCAGGCCCGAACGGCGCAAGGTGACAGGATGAGCGAATCGAAGCCGCCCAATAGTCCGAAGCCGCCGGTTTCGCGCGAACGTGCGCAGCAGGCGCGGCGGCGCGTGCTGCGCACCATCCTGCTGACCGGCGGGGTGATGGGTGCCGCGCTTTCGGGTTTTCTGCCCCTGGTATATGCCCGCACCAAGCGCTTGCGGCCGCCGGGAGCGCTCGACGAAAAGGATTTCCTGGCTTCATGCATCAAGTGCGGTCAGTGTGTCCAGGTTTGCCCGGTGCAGGCCATCAAGCTCGCGGATCTGGTCGATGGCATCGGCGTCGGCGTGCCGTACATCGATGCGCGCGAGCAGGCTTGCGATTTTTCCTGCGATGCCGTGCAGTGCATCCTGGCGTGCCCGACCGGTGCGCTGGTGTACAAGAAACCGGCCTTCCTCGGCGTGCGCAAGGGCGCGTCTCTCGCCGCTGCGCCTGTGCTCAAGGCCAAGGAGAAGGATGCCGAGCCGACCCTGAACCTCAAGGAGCGCATCGGCGTTGCGCGCCTGACCCGACCGGAGGCCTGTCTGGCGATTCAGGGCAAGGGCTTCAAGGGGCAGGTCCGCGGCGCGTCGTTCAAGGGGCGGCTGCGCTACATGGAGGTCAACCGCTGGAAGCCGATCGGCGTCAGCGAGCATCCCTACGACCTCGACGAGTGCGACCTGTGCGTGCGCGAATGTCCGGTCAAGAATGCGATTTCGATCGAAACCGTGTTTGCGCCGGACGGCACCAAGCGACGTTCGCCGGTGGTGCACGAACCCTGCGTAGGCTGCGGCGTCTGCGAGATGATCTGCCCGGTCGAACCGACCTGCATCGTGGTCGACGCGCGCGAGGTATGGAACACATGAACCCATTCCTCAAGCGCCGCTTCTTCGAACAGATTGCGGCGATGTTCGGCCGCGAGGTAAGGAAGCCCGATGCGATTTCCGAGCCCGCGCAGCGGATCCATGAACTGAAGCGCACGACCAACAAGGAGCGGCTGCAGGCAGCAATCGTCGCCCACGAAAATGCGAAGAAGGTGCACAAGTGGCGCAACCGGCGCTGGGCCGTGCTGATCGCCGCGAATCTGTTGTTCACCCTCTCGTTCTGGCTCGACATCCAGATCCTCGAAGGTGCGCTGACCGCCTCGCGCTTCGTCGGCTTTCACCTGATCGATCTCAACGCGGCGCTGCAGGTGATGCTGGCGCACAAGCACATCATCGTCAATCTGGTGATCGGCACGGGTACCGTGTTCGTGCTCTGGCTGTTGCTGGGCGGGCGCAGCTTCTGCTCCTGGGTATGTCCATATCATCTTCTGGCGGAGTGGGCCGAATACATTCACCTCTGGCTGGTGAAGAAAAAACTGGTGACCGACCAGAACATCGACCGCCGTCTGCGCACCCTGTCCTGGATTGTTTTCGCCGTGCTGGCCGCCGCCACGGGCTACACCGTGTTCGAGGCGATTTCGCCGACCGGCATTCTGTCGCGGGCGCTGATCTACGGCCCGGCGCTGGCCCTGCTCTGGGTCCTCGCGCTACTGGTGTTCGAAGTCTTCTTTTCGCGCCGCGCCTGGTGCCGCTATGCCTGTCCGATCGGGCTGACCTACGGCGTGGTCGGCATCTTCTCGCCGGTACGCATCAAGTACAAGCTGGAGAGCTGCTTTCACGAGGGCGACTGCCGCAAGGTCTGCCTGGTGCCGCATGTGCTCGATACCGTAATCAAGGGCCGCGCGGTGGATACCGAAATTCCGATCGGCCCCGACTGCACGCGCTGCGGCCTGTGCGTCGATACCTGTCCGACTGGTTCCCTGAGCTTCGACGTCAAGGGCCTTTCCAAACTGCTTTGAACAGGACTGCCGGTCTTCCCAAATCATGATCCGTTTTTCGAACGTAACCAAAAGTTTTCGCAAGACGCGCGTGCTCGATGCCATCAACCTGGAAATCGGGCTGGCCGAGCGCGTCGCGCTGATCGGTTCCAACGGTGCCGGCAAGACCACGCTGATCCGCTGCCTGCTCGGCGAATACACCTTCGACGGCCATGTCGCCATCGATGGCCGTGACCCGCGCCAGGAACGTACCGCGGTGCTCGGCGCGATCGGCTTCGTGCCGCAGCTGCCGCCGCCATTGAAAATGCCGGTGGCACAACTGATCGACTTTTCCGCGGCACTGTGCGGCACCGACTCCAAGCGCATCCACGAACTCGCAAAACGCCTGGGTCTGGACCTCGATCCGATCCTGACGCGGCCCTTTGTCAAGCTCTCGGGCGGCATGAAGCAGAAGCTGCTGATCGCGATCGCGCTGGGACGCGATGCGAAAGTGCTGGTGATGGACGAACCGGCGGCCAATCTCGATCCCGAGGCGCGCAAGATCTTCTTCGAACTCCTCGCCGAGCGGCAGGATGACGTCACCATGCTGATTTCCAGCCATCGCCTGAACGAAGTGTCGGCGCTGGTCAATCGCGTCGTCGAAATGGACATGGGCAAGGTGGTGCTCGACGACCGCGTCGCCGATGACGTCTCGCTGTCGGGCCAGTTCGCCTGCCGCATTTCGATCAAGCGCAACGAGGCCGCGTTCGTCAAGGCGATGCGGACCTGGAACTTTACCGATCTGGGTAACGGGCTGGAATGGGTCGGCGTCGTGCCCGGCCCCGACCGGTTGCGTTTCATGGGCATGACTTCGCGCTATGTGGCGCTGATCAGCGATTTTTCTCTCGCCGAAGCCGACGTCATGCCTTCGGCGGCGCCGGGATCGCCATCCCTTGCCGATGGCGTCGGCGCGACGGTGAGCTGATGGATCGCCGCCGTTTCATCGCCGCCGCCGCGACCCAAAGTCTGGTGCTGACGCCGCTGGCGGCTGCGCTGTCGGCCTGCGGCAAGGGCGGCGCCTGGCCGGAGGGGATGGCCGAGATCAAGTGGGACCGCGACACCTGCACCCGTTGCAGCATGGTGATTTCCGATCGCCGTTTTGCCGCCCAGTTGCGCGGCGGCGAGAAGAACACTGCGTTCAAGTTCGACGACATCGGCTGCGCCGTATTCTGGCTGCGCGACAAGGCCGGGGAGCACCCCTGGATGGCGGAGCCGGCAACGCGCTTCTGGGTGGCCGACGCCGGTAGCAAGGGCGAAAAGTGGCTCGAAGCGAAGAAGGCCCACTACTCCGGTGGCGGCATGTCGCCGATGGGTTACAACTACAGTGCGCGGGCCTATGCCGAAGCGGGTTCGCAAGGCTTTGAAGAAATGCGCCAGCACGTGCTGGCCAAGGGTAAATAGCAAATGAAACAACTCTGGCTGACCGCCAAACTCGATATCGTCGAATCCCTGCGCGCGCGCTGGTTCCAGATCTATACTCTGGTCTTCGGCGGCATCGTTGCCCTGCTGTTCCTGTTCGGCCTGACCGAGTCGCGCGTGCTGGGCTTCATCGGTCTGTCGCGCCTGCTGGTCACCTACATCCAGCTGACCATGGCCATCCTGCCGATTTTCGTCCTTATCACCACGGTGCGTTCCGTGGCCGGCGACCGCGAGGCCGGCGTCTACGAGTACCTGCTGTCGCTGCCGGTGTCGCTCGCGGCGTGGTTCTGGGGCAAGATCCTCGGCCGCTACATCGTGATCTTCCTGCCGGTGTTCGGCGCCATGGTGCTGGCGGTACTGATCGCGCTGGTGCGTGGCATCGAGGTGCCGTGGGTCATGTTCATCTACTACACGGCCCTGCTGGCGGTGATGGCGGCCTGCTTCCTCGGGCTGGGCATGCTGATCTCGGCCCTGGCGCGCAGCACCGACATGGCGCAGGGCGCCGCCTTCCTGGTCTGGCTGACGCTGCTGCTGTTCCTCGACCTGATCCTGCTCGGCGTGATGATCCAGGGCAAGGTGTCGCCGGAAGTCGCCGTGACGGTGGCGCTGGCCAATCCGCTGCAGGTGTTCCGCACGGCCGCCCTGGCCCTGTTCGACCCGCAACTGATCGTGCTCGGCCCGTCGGCCTACGTCATTCTCGATTTGTTCGGCGTGACCGGCTATAAGGTCTTCGCCCTGGTCTACCCGACCGTGGTTGGCGTGGCGGCGGCAACGTTGGGCTATCAGCTTTTCCGCCGGGGCGATTTGCCTTGATGCTGGTTCGAAAGTCGGCGTTGGTACTACGCCGATTTACTGCTCTCGCACTGCTCGCGGCGGGCGTCGCGCATGCCGCCAGCGGCGAGCCGCTGTTCGCCGCCACGCTGAGCGGCAGCGACGACAAGCCGGCGGCGCTCGAAGCCTGGCGCGGCAAACCGCTGATCGTGAATTTCTGGGCACGCTGGTGCGCGCCCTGCCGGGTCGAAATTCCGGAGCTGGCGAAGACGCAGGAAAAATATCGCAAGCGCGGGCTGCTGGTACTCGGCATCGGCCTCGAAGACAAGGCAGAATCCGTACGCGACTTCATGAAGGCCTACGATATGGATTACACGGTACTGCTGGCCAGGGACAAGGGCATTCCGCTGATGCAAGCGCTTGGCAATACGCGCGCCGGACTGCCCTTCACCGTGGCCATCGGTCGCCGCGGCGAGATCGTCGCCAGCAAGCTGGGCGCGATGACCCGCGCCGAACTCGATGCCGCCGCCGAGGCGGCGCTGAAATAGAAGAACACGATGCCGAAACCGCTGGAACCGACGCTGGACGCGCTGCCCAACCCCTTCCTGCGCTACTTCGCGGCGACGCGGCCGGCTTTTCTTTCCGTCACCTTCGTCGGCTGTCTGCTGGGGCTCGCCACGGCGGCACACTCGGGCATCGCCGTCGGTCCCGCGCTGGCCACGGCGACGCTGTTCTTCGCCCTGGTCGCCCATGCCGGTGCCAACGTCATCAACGACTACTACGATGCGATCTCCGGCTGCGACGCGGCCAACACCGAACGCCAGTTTCCCTTCACCGGCGGCAGCCGCTTCATCCAGAACGGTGTGCTCAGCTTGCGCGCCACCGGCATCTTCGGCTATGCGCTGCTGGCAGCGGTGGTTCCTGCCGGCCTGTGGCTGACGGCGGTCAGCGCCTCGAGCCTGATCCTGATCGGGCTCGCCGGCCTCGTCGTCGGCTGGGCCTATTCGGCGCCGCCGCTGAAGCTGCAAAGCCGCGGCCTGGGCGAATTCGCCATCACCACGGGCTGGCTGCTGGTGGTGGTCGGCAGCGATTTCGTGCAGCGCCACGGCTTCGCTTTTGTCCCGGTCGCGGCCGGCCTCGGCTTTGCGCTGCTGGTGGCCAATGTGCTCTACATCAATCAGTTTCCCGACGTGAAGGCCGATGCCAGCGCCGGCAAGAACACGGTCGTCGTACGCCTCGGCGTCGCACGCGCACGTTGGGGCTACGTCATCATCGCGGCACTGGCCTACGGCTGGCCACTGCTGATGGTACTGCTCGGCCGCCTGCCACTGCTGGCCGTGGTTGCAACACTGCCGGCACTGGCCAGCATCGCCGCGGCGAAACAGCTCTGGCCCAATGCGGCAAGGCCGGCGGAACTCACGCCGGCGCTCAAGCTGACCATACTCGCGGCCAGCATGCACGGCCTGCTGCTGGCTGTCGTTCTCGGCTTTGCGCGGCATTTCCCGTCATGAATCTGCCGGATTGCGGTATCGGGCACTGATGGCCGAAAGCAATTTCCTCGACGGCAGTTTCGGTAAGCTGTCGGTGACGGCCGCGGAAAGGCGACAGCGCATCGGCGTCGTCTTCGATGCCATTGCGCCGCGTTACGACCTGATGAACGACCTGATGAGCTTCGGCATCCACCGCTTGTGGAAGCGCAAGCTGGCAAGACGGGTGGCCGATGTCAGCGGCATCGCCATCGATCTCGCCGGCGGCACCGGCGACGTGGCGCGCTTGCTGGTCGATGGGCGGCGCCAGGTGGTGGTCTGCGATCCGAGCCTGCCGATGATGCGGGCGGGAAAGGTACGGGGTAGCGACCGACTGACGTGGCTCGCAGGCGAGGCCGAGAGGCTGCCGTTTGCCGATGCCAGCGTGGACCTGCTGACGGTCGCCTTCGGTCTGCGCAATACCACGCATCTGGCGCAGGCTTTGGCCGAGATCAGGCGGGTGCTGAAACCCGGCGCCTGTTTCGTCTGCCTGGAATTTTCACGGCCGTCGGCCTGGCTGGCGCCGTTCTACGACCTCTATTCGTTTCTGGTGATCCCGCGCCTGGGTGCGCTGGTGGCACGAGAGCCGCTGGCCTATCAGTACCTGGTCGAATCGATCCGGCGTTTTCCAGATCAGGCGGAGTTTGCCCGTCTCATGGAGCAGTCTGACTTTGGGACTGTGCATTGGGAAAATGTATCTTTCGGAATTGCCTGCCTTCATTTCGGAACCCGCCCGCATGAGACCTGAACTGCCTCCCGCCGTCTTTACCGCGCCCCCGGCCGGATGGCGCGTCTGGTGGACGGCCATCCGGCCGCGCACCCTGAGCATCGCCGCGACGCCGGTCATCGTCGGTACCGCGCTGGCACTGGCCGAAGGCGCCGCCGCGAACTGGCTGGCGATGCTGGCCGCGCTGTGCTGCGCCCTGCTGATTCAGGCTGGCACCAACCTGCATAACGATGCCGCCGATTTCGAGCGCGGCACCGACCAGCCTGACCGCATCGGCCCGTTGCGCGTGACCGCGGCGGGATGGGCGAGCCCGGCCGCGGTGCGCCGCGCGGCGGCGATCAGCTTTGCCCTGGCCTTGCTGCTCGGCGTGTATCTGGTCGCCATCGGTGGCTGGCCTATCCTTGCCGCGGGAGTCGCCTCGCTCCTGGCGGGCTGGTCGTATTCGGGCGGGCGGCATCCGGTTTCCCATACGCCCCTGGGCGAACTGTTCGTCCTGGTGTTTTTCGGCCTGGTCGCGGTCGCCGGCAGCCACTGGCTGCAAACCGGCGCCTGGTCGCCGCGTGCCTGGCTGGCCGGGATCGTGGTCGGCATGCCGGCGGCGGCGGTGTTGCTGGTGAATAACTACCGCGACCTGGAACAGGATAGTCGTGCCGGCCGCCGTACGCTGGCCGTGCTGCTCGGCCGCACCCGAGCGCGCCGGGTCTATTTCGCGCTGATGATGATGCCATTTCCGGTCATGCTCGGCCTGGCTCTGTACGGGCGGCCCGGCGCCGCACTCGGCCTCCTGGCCTTGCCGTTTTGTGTACTGCTGTGCCGGCGATTGGCCATCACCGTGCCCGGACCCGAACTCAACCTGCTGCTGGCGGCCACCGCACGCGCCGGTTTTGCCACGGCTACGCTGCTGGCGCTGGGCCTCCTGCTGTTCTGATCCTGCCTTTCTGTATAATGAAAATATCATATAGTCCTGCCGTCATCTTCACCGCGTGCCTGGCGTCGACCCTGTGGTCGCCTGGAGTGCGTGCGGTCGACTTCAGCGATACCGCACTGGCCTATCGTTACGGCAGCAACTTCACCGAGCCGGCCAGGCAGCACGGCATAGCCAAAGATATCCTGACGCTGAGCCACGTCAACAGCGGCCAGAGCGGCCTCCACGCGCTGAGTCTGGAAGGCCGCTATTCCGATCACAACGATTCGAAGAAGGGCTCGACCGACGGCGCCACGGAATACCTGTTCAACTACCGTTACCAGCTGGCTGCGGCGCGGGTAGCGGACCAGCCGCTGGCCTTCGGTCCGGTGCGCGACATGGCGCTGATGGCCGGTATCGACCTGACCACCAAGGACACCCTGTTCGCCCCGCGCAAACGCGCCTGGGTGTTTGGTCCGGTGCTCAAATTCGACGTGCCCGGTTTTTTCGATCTGGCGTTGCTGTACTACAAGGAGCGTAACCACAAGGGCATTCCGGGCACACCGCATCCGGACCACAGCTTCGAGGGCACCTGGATGCTCAATGCCGCGTGGAGCATTCCCTTTCGGCTTGGTTCCGCTTCGGCCGTATTCAACGGACTGTTCAACCGGCTGGGTGAGAAGGGCAAGGATTTCAACGACATCCCCAGCGCCGGCGAAACCCTGCTGCGTGCCAATGTAATGATCGATCTGGGTCAGGCACTCGGGCTGGGGAAACAGACGCTCATGGCCGGCGTCGGCTATGAATGGTGGAAAAACAAGTACGGTACCCCGGCAGGCATCGGTACTCACACCAGGACGCCGACCATCAACGTCGAGACGCACTTTTAGGAGCCGGGCGCCCATGGTGATCGACAAACTGCTGCCGCTGGCCCTGGCCTTCATCATGTTCGCGCTCGGCCTGACGCTGGTGGTCGATGATTTCAGGCGGGTGTTCACGCGGCCCAAGGCCATGCTGATCGGTTTGGCCGGGCAGATGCTGCTGGTGCCGCTGTTCGCCTTCGTCGTCGCCCGCGCCTGGGGCCTGGCGCCCGAAATGGCGGTGGGGCTGATGATCCTCGCGGCCTGTCCGGGCGGCGTCAGTTCCGGCCTGCTGACTCACTTGGCGCGCGGCGACACCGCGCTGTCGATTTCGCTGACGGCGGTGACCAGCGTTGCCGCCGTCGTCACGGTGCCCTTCGTCGTCGATCTGGCCATGCGGCAGTTCATGCAGACCGGGGTCGGCGTCGATTTTCCGCTGCTGCAAATGGTGCGCGGCGTGTTTCTGCTGACCACCGTGCCGGTGCTGCTGGGCATGTGCCTCAAGGCCTGGCGTCCGGCGCTCGCCCTGCGCCTGGAGCGCCCGACGGGGCGTCTGGCGACTTTCCTGTTCATCCTCATCGTGGTGGCCACCTTTGCCAGCCAGCGCCAGGTGCTGCAGGACAACCTCGGCAGCATTGGCCCGGCAGCCCTGCTACTCAACCTGCTGGCGATAGGCGCGGGCCTTGCCATGGCCGCGGCGGCCGGTCTGCGACGGCGCGACCGGATAGCGGTGGCGACGGAATGCGGCCTGCAAAACGCTGGTCTGGGCATTTTCATCGCCGCCGGCATCATGCAATCGCCGGCGATGACGGTACCCAGCGTGGTCTATGCCTTGCTGATGAATTTTGGCGCCATCGGCTTCGTGATCCTGATGCGCAGCATCGAGGGTACCGCGACGGGCACCCGGGCCGAGCCCGCCGGCCGATGAAACTGTTGGTCTGCCTGTTGGCGCTGCTGGTCGTGCCGGCGCTGGCGGCGACTCCGGCGCCGCTGCAGGCGCTGATCGACGCCACTCCTGCTGGCGGTACGCTGCGCCTTGCGCCGGGTACCTATGCCGGCCCGGCGACGATCAGCCGGGCAATCGCGCTCGACGGCGGGCGGCAGGCCGTCATCGTCGGCGACGGCAAGAGCACGGTGCTCTCGGTCGCGGCCAATGGCGTCACGCTGCGCGGCTTGCGCCTGACCGGCAGCGGCGATTCGCACGACCGGGTCGATGCCGGCATCCTGCTCGAAGGCGACGATCACCGGGTCGAGGACAACCAGCTCGACGACGTGCTGTTCGGCATCCATCTGAAGCGCGTCAATCGCTCGCGCGTGAGCGGCAACCGGGTGACCGGCAAGAAGCTGGAGCAGGCCATGCGCGGCGATGCGATCCGGCTCTGGTACAGCCAGCACAACCTGGTCGAGGGCAACCGCTTCGTCCGTGCGCGCGACCTGACCTTCATCAACTCGGCCGACAACCGCATCGTCGGCAACCATTTCAGCGATGGCCGCTATGGCATGCACATCGTGTTTTCGCCGCGGCTGCGAGTCGAGCGCAATCGCCTGACGGATACCGGCACCGGCATCGTCGTGCTGTATTCGCCCGACCTGGTGCTGCGCGGCAACCATGTCGCGCATGCGCTGACCGCGGGCGGTGGCGGTATCGTGTTCAAGGAAAGCAACGACGCCCTGGTCGAGCACAACGAAGTGCTGCACTGCTCGGTCGGGCTGCGGGTCGATGCGCCGCCGGCCTCGGTGGGCAGCCTGACGGTGCGCAACAACCGCTTCGCCCACAACCTGATCGGCCTGTTCTTCTACGGCGAGGAAGGCGGCCATCGCTTCAGCGACAACCGCTTCGAGAACAACCTCAACACGGTCGCGATCAGCGCGCCGGGCGCCGGCGCCGCCAACGTCTGGCGCAGCAACACCTGGGACGACTACCAGGGCTTCGACCGCAACGGCGACGGCATCGGCGACATGCCGCACGAGGTGTACCTGTTCGCCGACCGGATCTGGATGGAAACGCCGATGGCGACCTTCTTCCGCAATTCCCCGGTGCTCGAAATGCTGGATTTCCTCGAGCGCCTGGCACCGTTTTCTTCCCCGCATCGGGTGCTGCAGGACCCGGCACCACGCATGCGCTGAGCCTACAATCCCGATTGGACAACCAAGGAAAGCCTCATGAAAAACCTTCGCAACATGCTCCTGCTACTGGTCGCCGTGCTGCCAGCGCCGACTTTCGCCGCCGATGCCGAGGCCGGCTTGCAGGCGATCAAGGCGCTGGGCAATGTGAATGGGCAGGCGCTGGCCTGTTCGGAGACCAGTCTCGCGGCACGTGCCAAACAGTTGATGCTGGCTCACGCACCGAAAACGCAGCGCTTCGGCAGCGCCTACGAAGAAGCCACCCAGGAAGCCTTCCTCGGCCAGACCCGCTCCGGCAATGCCTGTCCGGACCCCACCCGCCTGACCGACCGGCTCAACCAGCTGGCGCTGCAACTCGCCGACACGCTGCCGGTAGCAGCGCCCGCAGCGAAGTAGCATGCGACGTCTGCTGCCGCGCGCTGCCCTGCTGGCTGCGCTGCTCGCCGGACCGACGACCGCGTTTGGCGCCGAGGTCGCGCCCGGCGCCCGGCATCTGCCGGCGGCGCCGGAGCCGGCCGCCCTGTTGCCGCGCTACCTGCTGCGCGATCCGCAGGGCAGGGCCGTGACCATCGACGATTTTCGCGGCCGTTTTCAGCTCGTCACCTTCGGCTTCGTGTCCTGCCCCGACGTCTGCCCGACCACGCTGCTGGAATTCAAGCAGGTGCTGGCGCTGCTCGGCGACGAGGCGAAACGGCTGCAGCCGATTTTCATCACCATCGATCCGGAGCGCGACACCCGCGACATCCTGCGCGAATACACGGCCGCCTTCGATGCGCGCATCCTCGGCCTGACCGGCTCGCCCGATCTGGTGCGGCGCGCAGCGGATAGCTTCCGCATCGAGTACGAGAAGGTGCGCGAACCGGGCGCCAAACCGGAGAACTACACCATGAACCACACGGCCGGGATGGTGCTGCTTGATACCAACGGTCGTTTTCTCGCCCGCTACGCCTACGCCATGCCGGCCGCCGAAATCGCGCAGCGCATCCGCCAGGCAATGGCGGTCGAGGGCCGCTGACGCCGGCCGGCGATGCCGACCCGTCGCGATTTCCTCGCCGGCAGCCTGGCGCTCGCCGCCGGCGGTGCCCTCGGTCGGCCGGCGGCGCGGGGCGGACGGCGCGTGCTCATCGTCGGCGGCGGCTGGGGTGGACTCGCTGCGGCGGCAAGGTTGCGCCGCACCGCGCCGGAACTCGACCTCACCCTGATCGAGCGCGACACCGCCTTTCGTTCGCTGCCGCTGTCGAATGCGTGGCTGGTCGGACGCGGCGCCGAGGCCCTGGCGCCGCGCAACCATGCGGCCATCGCCCAGACCCTGGGCTACCGTTACCTGCAGGCCGAGGCTACGGCCATCGACCGCGAGCGGCGCCGCCTGCACACCGCGCAGGGCGCGCTCGACTACGATTGGCTGGTCCTCGCCGCCGGCATCCGCTACGACTACACACCCTGGCTGGGCGACGATGCGCGCGCGATCGCCACCGTGCGCCGCGATTTCCCGGCGGGCTACGTCGCCGGCGAACTTGACGCGCTCAAGCGCAAGCTCGAAGCCTTCAAGGGCGGCGACCTGCTGATGACCGTGCCGCCGGGACCGGCGCGCTGTCCGCCGGCGCCCTACGAGCGCGCCGTGATGATTGCCTGGTGGCTGAAGACGCGGCGCATTCCCGGGCGGCTCACGCTGGTCGATGCCGGTGGCGGCATGCAGCGCTTCAACCGCGTCTTCGCCGAGCGCTACAAGGCGCAGGTGCTGCACCTCACGCATGCCACGGTGAAAGCGCTCGATCCCTTTGCCAGGACCCTGCGCACCGAATTCGACGAGATCAGGTTCGACGATGCGATCATCATTCCGCCACAGCAGGCGGCCGACCTGGTCTGGCAGGCGGGACTGAGCGAGACCGACGCCGCGGGCCAGCCGGGCGGCTGGGCGGCCTTCGATCCCATGCACTTGCACGCGATCGGCGACGAACGCGTGTTCCTCGTTGGCGATCTGCTCGGCCGCGTCTCGCCGCTGTTCGGCGCTTATCCCAAGAGTGCGCACATGGCAGTTCGCCTCGGCCAAATCGCCGCCGACGGCATCATCGCCCGTGCGCGCGGCGTGGCGCCGGCGCCGACTTTGCCCGAGAGCGTGTGCCTGGTTCACACCGATGCCGATCCGCCCGAGGCGATGCGCATCGAGGCTGCCTATCGCCGGCGCGGCGACGGCCTGATCGCACAGACCGTGCGCCAGCACGAAGACCCGCAGCCGCGCGGCGAAGACCGGTTATGGGCGGCGGGGCTGTACCAGGAAATGCAGGGACCGGAGTGAACGGTCCCGCCGACTGCTCGCGACAGGCTCCTGGCACAGGTTCACAGGCGGCAAGGCGGCGGTCTCGGCGTCCGGGTTTGGCAACCGAGCGTCGGAATGCGGCCAGGTGCCGGCGATTACGGCTCGCCAGATTTTTCAAAATGGACGGCAGCAGCGCCCCAGACTGCCAATATTCAAATATCGCCGCCGCCGACCCTCAGTCTTGCTGGATACCGGCGATTGTCCATCCGCGACTGCCGTCGACGGGCTTGCTCAGATGCCAGACTTCGCTGAAGGCTTCGGGCGCCGCATTCGCTTCCTCGCGAATCTGCCCTGAAAAGCGCACGCTCGCCAGCGCATGGTTGGCTTCGGTGCTGACATCGAGCAGTTCGGCATCGAGTTGCACGACGTCCGTCTCCTGGGCGAGTTGATTACGCTCCTGGAACTGTACCTGGATTTCGGCGGCCATCTCGGGACTGCAGAACTGGCGGATGTCTTCCATGTCGCCGCGGTCGTTGGCGGCCTGCAGGCGGATGAAGTTGAGCTTGGCCTGGCGCAGGAAGCCTTCGGTATCGAAGCCGGCGGGGATGTTCGCCGCGGATGCGGCAGCGGCGGCCGCCGTGGTACCACCGCCGACTTCCGTGGATTCGAATCGCGCCGGCGTGAAGTTTGCCCGTGCCGCATTGCCCGCGCCGGCGCCGGCGTACTGCAGGGCTGGCTGCGCGGCGGCGGACTGGCGCTTGCTCAGGAACCAGCGCACGGCGAAGAAGATCGCCGCACCGAGCAGCAACATCATGACGATGTTGACCATACCTTCACCGAGACCCAGATGTGAGAACAATGCGGCGAGGCCGATGCCGGCGGCCAGGCCTGCCAGCGGGCCCATCCAGCGGCTCATGCCGGATTGGGCGGCGGCTGCCGGCGCGGCGGCGGCCGGTGCGGCGGCGGTGGGGGCAGCAGCCGGCTTGGCCGGGATGGCGTCGCGCTTCATCACCGTCGAATCACGGCTGATGCCGGTGCTTTTGCCGCCGCCCAGGCGCTTGGCAGCCTCGGCATCCTGGACCATCAGGCCGGTGCCCATGACGACGGCAAACAGGGCGATTGCGATGCGTTTCATTGTGGATCTCCTTTGATTGAAAACTGCTGAGGGTTACAGGCGGGTCTGGTTGGCTTGGTACTTCGGCGCGGTCTTTTGCGCCTCATCGATGGCGTGCTGCGCTTCTGCCGGCATGTAGTTTTCGTCATGCTTGGCCAGCACCTCGGTTGCCGCGAAGCTGCCATCGGGCCTGATCCGCCCCTGGGCCACCGCGCCTTTTCCTTCCTTGAACAGGTCGGGCAGGATGCCGGTGTAGGTGACCGGGACTTCCCTCGCGGTATCGGTGATCAGGAAATGCACGGTCAGGTTGTCGCGGCGGATCGAGCCTTCCTTGACCAGGCCGCCGATGCGGAAGGCCTTGTCCTGCGGCGCCTTGCCTTCCAGCACTTCGGTCGGCGTGACGAAGAAGGCGATGTTGCTGTTCAGCGCGTTCATGACGAGGGCGGTCGCCACGCCTATCGTGACCAGGCCGCCGGCTATCAGGGCAATGCGTTTTTGTCGTAGTTTCACCGGGGGTCTCCTCCAGATAGCGGTTCGATCAACGGAAAGCCAGCACGCCGACGGCGAGGGTCGCGACGGTCGCCCAGCCCAGGCGATCGACGTAGCGATGCAGCGCCGCTTCCATGCGCGCACCTCCCCAGGCCATCAGGGCGGCGACCAGGAAGAAGCGCGCGCCGCGTCCGATCAGCGAGGCCAGGGTGAACGGCAGGAGCGCCATGGAAAGCGCACCGGCCGCAATGGTGAATACCTTGTACGGAATCGGCGAGAACCCGGCGATGAATACCGCCCAGAAGCCCCACTGACCGAACCACGCGACCGCCGTCTGGTAGGCCGGCCCGTAGCGACTCTCCTGCAACCAGGGCAACAAGGCATCGATCGCAAAGTAGCCGATGGCATAACCACACAGCCCGCCGGCCACCGAGGTGAGCGTCGTCAGCAGCGCCAGACGCCATGCCCGGTGCGGCTGCGCCAGGCACATCGGTGCCAGCATCACGTCCGGCGGTACCGGGAAGAACGACGATTCGACGAAGCTGATCCCGCCCAGGTACCAGGGCGCATGCCGATGCCGGGCCCAGACCATGGCCCGCCGGTAGAGCGGGGAAAACAGTCTCACGGCCGCACCCCGCGCCGCTTCGCGACAACGTGCCAGATCCAGACGCGGGAGATCAGCAGGTAACTGGCGGCGGCGGCGAAACATGCCGTCATCGCGAGGCCGGTGAACAGCGGCAGGCCGATCGCGCCGAGGCTTTCCAGGATGCTGACGGGATCGGTCCACGAGACAGCCGCTGTGGCGGACGTGCCGGTCGCCCAGGCTCCCAGCTGATAGGCGGCGTAGTAGATGGGCGGCACGGTCAGCGGGTTGGTCACCAAGGTGCCGGCGGCGGCGATCGGCACGTTGGCGCGCAGGACCACCGCCGCCGTGGCCGCAAGCAGGATCTGGGCGACGGGGATCAGGAAGCCGATGAAGAGGCCGATCGCCATGCCCATGGCGACACCGCGGCGCGACCAGCACCACAGTTTCGGGTCGGCGAGATAGGGCGCCAGCCGACGCAGCCAGGGATTGGCCTCGAGTTGCTCGCGGCTGGGCGCCAGCGCCCGCAGGCGCCGGATGAATGCGGCCATCGCGTTCAATCGTCCCCGCTCATGAAGCCCAGCAGTTGCAGCAGGCTGGTGAACAGGTTGAAGATCGAGACGAACAGCGTCACGGTGGCCAGCACGTAGTTGGTCTCGCCGCCGTGGATGATGTTGCTCGTTTCATACAGGATCAGGCCCGACATCAGCAGGACGAAAGCGGCGGACACGGTCAGCGACAGCGCGGGGATCTCGAAGAAGATCGCTGCCAGTCCGGCGAGGAAGGCGAGCAGGATGCCGACCATGAGGAAGCCGCCCATGAAGCTGAAGTCCTTCTTCGTCGTCACCGCGTAGGCCGAGAGGCCAATGAAGATTGCGGCGGTGCCGCCCATTGCCTGCATTACGATCTCGCCGCCGTTGGGCAGGCCCAGGTAGCGGCTGATGACGGGACCCAGCGTGTAGCCCATGAAGCCGGTCATGGCGAACACGGCGAGAATTCCCCAACCGCTGTCCTTGAGCTTGTGCACGGCGAACAGCAGGCCGAAGAAGCCGATCAGGGTGAGGATGATGCCCGGATGCGGCAGCTTGAGCGCCACCGACGCGGCGGCAACGACGGCGGAAAAGGCCAGCGTCATCGACAGCAGCAGGTAGGTGTTGCGGATCACCCTGTTGGTGGCGAGCACGGACTGTTCGCCGCCACGGGGCAGGGCGATCGCTTGTTCGCGGGCTTGGCCAAGGTTCATTTGAGTCTCCTTTGGGGTTGCAAAAAGTTATGCGCAGCGGTATCCAGAGGATGGCGTTGACTGGACGGCGAGCCTCACGGCACCACCATTACGGGCAAGGGGGAAAGATGCATCACCTTGTAGGCCACGGAGCCGAACAGCAGGCTTTCGACCACGTTGAGGCCGCGGCTGCCGATGACGATGCCGCTGGCGGAGATCCTGACAGCGCGATGGATGATGCGTTCCGCCGGCTCGCCCAGCGCCACGTGCAGGCGCCACGGCAGGCCCTTGGCATCTAGCAGGTCGCGCGCCCGCGCGGTGGCGCTCAGGGCGCGGTGCGCCAGTTCCGCCTCGGCGGCCTCCTTTGACAGCCAGGGCTGGACATGGACCAGATGCAGGGCCACGGCATTCATAGCAGCGACCTGGCCGGCGGCATGGGCGACGGCGCGCAGGGCGTTGTCCGAGCTATCCACCGCGATCAGCCAGGGATTGCTGTCGGGCGCCGGCAGCGGCGGTGCACTCTCGTAGACCAGGCCGACCAGGCGGCCTTCGCTGTCGGTTTCGCTGCTGGCGAGCACCGGGGTAACGCGTGCGGAGCTCATGCCTTTTCTCCGGCGGCGACGGTATTGGTGTTCATCTTCGGCTTCGACAGCGCCAGGCTGGCCACCACCGACACGGCGATGATGCTGGCGACGATGGTCAGCGACCACTGGATCGGCATGTGGAACCAGGGCATGGCCAGCATCTTGCCGCCGATGAAGACCAGCACGAGAGCCAGGCCGTACTTCAGCAGATGGAAGCGGTCGGCCATGTCGGCGAGCAGGAAGTACAGCGCGCGCAGGCCCATGATGGCGAAGATGTTCGAGGTAAACACGATGAAGGGATCGGTGGTCACGGCGAAGATGGCCGGGATGCTGTCCACTGCGAACACCAGGTCGCTGGCCTCGATCAGGATGAGCACGAGGAACATCGGCGTTGCCCAGAGGATGCCGTTCTGGCGGACGAAGAAGCGCTCGCCATGGAACCCGGGCGTGATGCGCAGGTGCCCTCGCAGCCAGCGCAGCAGCGGGTTCTTTTCGAGGTCGGGCTCGGCCTCGGCGAAGATGATCATCTTGATGCCGGTGACGACCAGGAAGGCGCCGAAGACGTAGAGGATCCAGGCGAACTGCTGCACCAGCCAGACGCCAGCGAAGATCATGCCAGCGCGCATGATGATGGCGCCGAGCACGCCGTAGAGCAGGACGCGGCGCTGCAGTTCCGGCGGCACGGCGAAGTAGCTGAAGATCATGACGAAGACGAACATGTTGTCCACCGACAGCGACTGTTCGATCAGGTAGCCGGCGAGGAACTCCAGCGTCTTGGTGCGCGCCACCTCGGCGCCCTGGGTGTCGTTGAGGTACCACCAGAGCAGGCCGGCGAAAGCCAGGGCCAGAGAGACCCAGACGGCCACCCAGGCGGCTGCTTCCTTGACGGAAACCTTGTGCGCCTTGCGCCCGCCGAAGACGAACAGGTCGAGCGCCAGCATGGCGATGACGAAGACGATGAAGCCGGCCCACATCGGGCCGGTGGCGAAGGTGACGCTGCTGTCGGTCATGCCATGCTCCGCTGCGGGTCACGAATCATGGCCATGACCTGGCCGGCATCCAGTGTCGCGGCCTGCTGCTGGATCTGCGGCAGGTAGCGGGTCTGCAGCTCCTTGGCGGGGCCGAGCAGGCTCTGGAACGTGTCGCGCAGCATCCCGGCGTTCATGACCCGGCCGCCGGCGTAGTAGCGTTTGGCCACCTGGCCCAGCGCATAAGTGGTGGCAAACGAAAAGGCCATGCCCGTGGCGGCGCTGCCGAGTTTGCCGAAGGTCTTGCCGGCCGCTTTGCCGAGCAGGCCGCCGAGCAGCTTTCGACCCATCTGCTCCAGGTATTGGGATGTCAGCCCGACGCCGGCGGCGGCGATGAATTCCTTGATGTGGCCCTGGTCGAGTGCGACGCCGTGCGCCTGGCCGATGCCATACACCATGCGTATCTGCAGCGGAATGATGGCCATTGACGCCCAGGACTGCGGCAGCAGTTCGAGGGCGCCGTTGAGCAGTGCGTAGTTGAGGATGGACTTGTCCAGATCCGCTGCGGACGTTCGCGGCGTCGACGGGGGCTGCGTCGCCGCCGTGCTGCGGATGGGCAGCACGGCGGTCTCGGTCGCGCCGACCAGGGTGTCGATCTCCCCCTCGATCAGTTCCGCCTGCATCGCATCGAGCCCGAGCAGGGCCGTGAGGGCGTCGAGAAAGCGTCGCTCCGCATCGCCCAGGCGACCGTCGGCCTCGCAAACGCACAAGGCCATCTCATAGGCGAGTTGACGTTGTTCGCGATCGGTCAATGCCGTCGCGGCGCTTTCCAGCGATACGCGATTGAGCAGCACATCCTGGTACAGCCGGGCGAGATCGGGGGCGCCGGCCTGCTCGGCAAGGGCTTCGGCGATGCGGCGCACCTCGTCCCGTTCGCGCTCTTCCTTGATGCCATCGGCAAAGGCGGCAAAGAGGGTAATGGCCAGGATGGCCTTCTGTTCGTCGTGGGTCATCTGGGTCATGGTTGTGTCTTTGCGGAAGTCGGCGCTGGCAGGACGGCGACCAGGCTTAGCTTGACCTTGCCCTTTTGGCTTTGTGCCAGCGTGAAGGCAACGCGGTCGCCGCCCTTCAGATACTCGTGCTGCTCTTGGTCGGGGGCCGCGAAGAGCACGTTCTGGGCGTAGCCCAGCGCGGCAAAGCCCCTGACGTAGTGATCGAGGACCGCCGCATATTCCGCCCGGCCTTCGTAGCGCACGGTGATTTCGCGGCCTTCGCGTTGCCAGTGCGAGCGGGCCAGGCCGGGATAGCGTGCCACGGGGCTGATGTCGGTGCCCGACACGTCGCGCGGCGGCGGCTCGGGCTTCAGCGCGGGCAGAATTTCGCCGAGCTTGTCGCGTGCGCCGGGCACGGTGTTCTCCACCTGGGCGATTACGGTTCGTGCCCCTTCCGGCGCGGCTGCGGTCAGCGCCTGCGTCTGCCCCCACAGCCAGGCGGCGATCGACAAGGCTCCCCAGATCAGCAGCGCGAGAACTCCCGCCATGCCGATGGCAAGTGCCAGCCAGGTGCCGCTGCGTACCCGAAAGATGGCGGGGGTGAACTGCGCCGCAAGGGCGATGAATCCCGATCTGTTCATTCCGCTTCCGCCATGGGCGGCTGCTGCAGGGAAACCGGAACCACGGGGAACTCGCGACGGCGCGCCAGTCGCCGATCCAGGGTGCGTCCCGCACGCTCCGTGGCGCGATCGATGGCGACGTAGAGATCGACTTCGGTGTCCTCGATGGCGATGGTCGCCGAGCCTTTGAGGCGGATTTCGATGCCGCAGCGCTTATCGATGCCGCCGCGCGGACCATTGACATCGGACAGGCGCACCACCACCCGCGACACGCTGTCGATGCCGTGGTTCAGAGCGTAGGTAAGGCGGCGGGCTACGTGGTCGCGCAGCCCCTCGGTCAGGGTGAAGTCTTGGGCATGGATCTGGATGTTCATGGAGCGTCCCTCTGGTAGATGAGCCAACAAGGGAATTATGGGTATCTTGACTGTTCGTAACAAACAGATAATAGTTGGCAAATAATTCGAAAAATACGAACAACGACAAAGACGCCATGCTCAATTACAAGCACCTGCATTACTTTCTCGCCGTCGCCCGCGCGGGGGGCATCATCCGCGCCGCGGAGCGTCTGCACCTGACGCCGCAAACTCTTTCCGGGCAAGTCTCCCAGTTCGAGGAACGACTCGGGGTGCCGTTGTTCCGCCGCGCCGGGCGCCGCCTCGAACTGACCGAGGCGGGGCGGCTGGCGCAATCCTACGCGGAGGAAATTTTCCAGACCGGCGCCGAACTGGAGGACCTGCTGAGGAACGGCGGCGAGGAGCGCTTCATCACTTTTCGCGTCGGCATCGCCGACGTGGTGCCGAAGTTCATCGCCCACCGCCTGCTGGCGCCGGTGCTGGAGCTACCCGAAGCCGTGCGCCTGGTATGCCAGGAAGATCGCCTCGATCGCCTGCTGGCCGATCTCGCCATCCACCGCCTGGACATGGTGCTGGCCGACCGGCCCATGCCGCCGGGAACGGACATCAAGGGCTACAGCCACCCGCTGGGCGAATCGGCGCTTGCCTTCATGGCCGCACCGGCGCTCGCCGCGCGGCTGAGCGGCGATTTCCCCGCCTGCCTCGACGGCGCGCCGCTGCTGCTGCCCGGCCGCGACAGCGCGCTCCATGGCGCCCTGCCGCGCTGGCTGGAACGGCAGGAGCGGCACATGCGCATCGTCGGCGAGTTCGATGACAGCGCCCTGATGAAAGCCTTCGGCGAAGCCGGTGCCGGGGTGTTTCCCGCGCCGGCGGCCAGCGTGCCGGACGTCATGGCCCACTACAAGGTCATCAGCCTCGGTAAAACGGAAGACCTGCGCGAGCGGTTTTTCCTGATTTCCGCAGAACGGCGACTGACTCATCCCGCAGCGCGGGCGGTCAGCGAACATGCGCGGGCGGGGCTGTTCGCTCCAACAAACAGTGCCGGATGACTGCACCGTTGGCGTTGCCCGCGAATTGCCCAGTGGGGCCGCTGTCCGTTGCAGCGCTGACCAAATCGATCAGCCGTTGCAACGTCGATGTGTATTCATCGGTCGCGAGGAGCCGGCGCCGGCGCGCCTCGGATAGTTGACTGTCAAGAACTCGAAGGCCGAACGGCTCTTCTGGCCGTCAGCCATTGCTTCCCCCTCTAGTGCCGGGCGAACACGCTGGTCTTGCCATCCGGCCCGACCAGCAGCGTGTTGTAGGCTTCGCGGCGGATTTCGCGGTCCTGGCCGGCGTTGTCGAGGATGGTGCAGGCCGTTTCGCAGAAGGGGTTGGAGACTTCGCGCCCCGGCGCGCCGCGCGGCAGGCCCGGCACGGCGAGGCCGCGGGCGCGCGGCTTTTCCTTGAGCAGCAGCTTGATGTCCTCGGCCGGCACGTGGCCTTCGACGAAATAGCGGCCGACCTTCGCCGTGTGCACCGATTCGAGTTCCGCCGGCACGTTGAGCCAGCGCTTGAGCTTCGGCATGTTGGCCAGCAGGGTTTCTTCGATGCTGACCGTGAAGCCGTTCTGGCGCAGATGATCGGCCCAGTCGATGCAGGCCAGGCAGGGGCTGGGGGCGTAGACGACGACGGGGGGCAGGGCTTCGTCGCCGGCGGCGGCGCTGCAGGTTGCTGCCGCAAGCAGCAGCGCGAGCAGGGTCCGGCTCAGCACGGCTTGCCCGGTTTGCAGCCCTTGAGGATCCACAGCGAGATCTCGCCGGCCAGTTCGTCGGCGCGGACCTTGCGTGCCATGCTCAGCACGTCGCGGCCGGCATCGGTCTTCAGGGCCGGGTCGGCGCCGGCCTGCAGCAGCAATTTGCCGTTGGCGGTTCGTGTGGAAAAGGCCGCCATGTGCAGCGGCGTGCGGCCTTCGCTGTCGCGCGCGTTCACTGCGGCGCCGGCCGCCAGCAGCGCCTTGAGCGGGCCGCTGTCCTGGTTCATGGCCGCGTAATGCAGTGGCGTGATGCCCAGCGGGCTGCGCGCGTCGCGCGCCTGGGGCGTGGCTTTGAGGATGCTCTCGACCTGCTGCCGGTTGCCCATGCGCGCCGCGTCGTGGATCGGCTGCTCGTTCATGCCCAGGGGGGCATCGGCGGCCAGGCTGATGCCCGGCGGCAGCGCGCATGCACAGAGCAGCATGATGTGGATGAGGATTTTGTGCATCATCGTGTTCGCCTCGCCTTTGGATGCCGGAAATAGTAACCTGTGCGGCCGCGGATTTGCTTGACCGCGGGCAGTTAATCCGGCGCTGCGCTTGACGTCAGTCAAAGCACTTGCCGCTTCCTTTGCGCCTAATGTTGCCATGTTCAGAATTTCCCAGTTCATGCAGGAAATCGCCGCGCCGACGCCGCTCGGGCCGGCGCGCAAGCCACCCGGGCCGGTGGTGATCTGGAACCTGGTACGGCGCTGCAACCTGACCTGCAAGCACTGCTATTCCATCTCCGCCGACAAGGACTTTGCCGGCGAGCTGAGTACCGAAGAAGTGTTCCGCGTCATGGACCAGCTCAAGGCCTTCCGGGTTCCGGCGCTGATCCTCTCCGGCGGCGAGCCGCTGTTGCGGCCGGACATTTTTCAGATTTCGGCGCGCGCCAAGCAGATGGGTTTCTTCACCGCACTCTCCAGCAACGGCACGCTGATCGACGCGACCATGTTCGAGCGCATCCGCGAGATCGGCTACGACTACGTCGGCGTCAGCCTCGACGGCCTGGGCGCCACGCACGACAAGTTCCGCCGCAAAGAGGGCGCCTTCGATCTGTCGCTGGCCGGCATCCGCCTCTGCCGCGACGCGGGGCTCAAGGTCGGCGTGCGCTACACCATGACCCAGGACAACTTCCAGGACTTGCCCGGCCTGCTCAAGCTGGTCGAGGACGAAGGCATCGACCGTTTCTATTTTTCGCACCTGAACTACGCCGGACGCGGCAACAAGAACCGCAAGGACGATGCCCTGCACCAGATGACGCGCAACGCCATGGATCTGCTGTTCGACACCTGCTGGGACTATCAGCAGAAGGGGCTGCAGAAGGAATTCACCACAGGCAACAACGATGCCGACGGCGTCTATCTGCTGTACTGGCTGCACCGGCGCTTCCCGGAGAAGGTCGAACACATCCGCAAGAAACTCGCGCAGTGGGGCGGCAATTCCAGTGGCATGAACGTGGCCAACATCGACAACCTCGGCAACGTCCATCCCGACACCATGTGGTGGCATCACACGCTGGGCAATGTGCGCGAGCGCAGCTTCGGCGAGATCTGGATGGATACCTCGGATTCGCTGATGGCCGGCCTCAAGGCGCAGCCGCGCAAGGTCGGCGGACGCTGCGGTGCCTGCGCCCATTTCGATATCTGCGGCGGCAACACGCGGGTGCGCGCCCAGCAGCTCACCGGCGATCCATGGGCCGAGGATCCGGGCTGCTACCTGACCGACGAAGAGATAGGAATCGCATGAAGACACTTGCCGTGCTTGGCCTCCTGCTGGCCAATGCCTTGCCCGTGCTTGCCGCCGAACCGGCGGCGCTCTACCAGCAGCATTGCGCCGTGTGCCACGGCCCCGGCCGGCTGGGCCTGACCGGACCGGCGCTGCTGCCGGAAAGCCTGGCGCGGCTGCGCAAGCCCGAAGCGATCAAGATTATTACGGCGGGCCGTGCCGCAACCCAGATGCTGGGCTTTGCCGACCGCATGAGCAAGGAAGAGATCGCCGCGCTGGCCGACTACATCTACACTGCCGTGTCGCCGGCGCCGACTCTTGCCGAAGCCGACATCAAGGCCTCGCGCATCGTCAATTTCGCACCGGGCAGCCTGCCGGCCAAGCCTGCGGAAGTGTTCAAGGGGGTGGACATGATGAATTTGTTCATCGTGGTCGAAACCGGCGACCACCACGTCACGGTGCTCGACGGCGACAAGCTGGAGCCGATCCACCGCTTCCCCAGCCGCTATGCGCTGCACGGCGGGCCGAAGTTCACGCCCGACGGACGCTACGTGTTCTTTGCCTCGCGCGACGGCTGGATCACCAAGTTCGACATCTGGAACCTCAAGGTGGTGGCCGAGATCCGCGCCGGCATCAACACGCGCAACGTCGCCGTTTCGGGCGACGGCAAGTATCTGGCGGTGGCCAACTACCTGCCGCACACGCTGGTACTGCTCGATGCCGACCTGAACCTGCTCAAGGTGCATGAAGTCTGGAACAAGGAGCGCAAGGAAAGCTCGCGCGTCTCGGCGGTGTATGACGCGGCGCCGCGTCAGAGCTTCGTCGCCGCGCTGAAGGACGTACCCGAGGTGTGGGAGATCAGCTACAACCCGAAGGCAGACGACATCCCGATCGGCATGGTGCACGACTTCAAGTACAAGGAAGGCAGCTTCATCCCCGGCTTCCTCAACCCGCGCCGCAGCTTTCTCACCGAGCCGCTCGACGACTTCTTCTTCACCCAGAATTATTCGGAGCTGATGGGCTCCAGCCGCGAGGCCGGCAAGGGTCAGGTGGTCAATCTAGACGTGAGGAAGAAGATCGCCGACCTCAAGCTGCCCGGGATGCCGCATCTGGGCTCGGGCATCACCTGGAACTACAAGCCGCCGCAGGGCGCGCAGAACCGCACCGTGATGGCTACGCCCAACCTCAAGGAAGGCCTGATCACGGTGATCGACATGAAGGACTGGGCGACGCTCAAGACCATCCCGACCCTGGGCCCCGGCTTCTTCATGCGCAGCCACGAGAACACGCCCTATGCCTGGACCGATTCGATGATGTCGAAGGGCAAGGACACGCTGCAGGTGATCGACAAGCGCACGCTGGAGAAGGTCGCCGAGGTGAAGACCGATCCGGGCAAGACCCTGGCCCACGTCGAGTTCACGCGCGACGGCCGGTATGTGCTGGCCAGCCTCTGGGAACGCAAGGCCGACGGCGGGGCGCTGATCGTGTTCGACGCCGCCACCTTCAAGGAAGTGAAGCGCATCCCGATGGACAAGCCGGTGGGCAAGTACAACCTCTACAACAAGATCAACCGTTCCGAGGGTACCAGCCACTGAGGCGTCAAGCTGGAGTATCGTAGCCGGATCGCGATCGGCGGAGGGTCCAGCCATGAGCAACAAGCACCGCAACGTCCTGCAGGCCATCTTTCATGACCCGGTGAGCAGCAATGTGCAGTGGCGCGAAGTCGAATCCCTGCTGCATCATCTCGGCGCCAGCGTCGAGCCGGGTCATGGCGCGCGCTTTCGCGTCATCCTGAACCGCCACGAATTCACGGTGCATCATCCGCACCATGGCAACGAGATGGGCCGCACCGACATCAAATACCTGCGCGAACACCTCGCCGCCGCGGGCGTCAGCCTGTCCAGCTACGACGAGCAGGACAAGTCGTCATGACCTACGAAGAGCATCTCGACGAAGTCGCGACCCTGATCACCGAACTGTTCGGCGCCAGGGACAAGGCGGCCATCAACATGGTGATGCGGGCGCAGGCCGATGATTTTTTCAGCGGCCACGACGACGATCCATCGATCTGCACGCTGAAGCGCGCGGAGCAGGATGCCGAGGCGGTGTACAAGAAATACCGGCCGCCGGCGCCTTCGAAAAAGTAGATCGGCGCCGCCGGTCAGGGCTTGCGGCTCCATTTGCCGGCGGCGTCGCGCAACCACCAGCCGGACTTCCACTGCTGGTTCCAGCGCGCGCGCATGAGTTCCCAGATTTCGGGCTCGGCATCGCGGCGGTGGTTGCTGTCGGCCAGCGCCTGCACCAGCGCCCGGCGTTCCTGGTTTTCGATGTCGATCAGTTTTTCCGCGATCTGGCGCTTGGCCAGGTTCATCTTGACGCCGTCGCGCAGGTAGATGAAGCCGTCCTGGCCCAGGCCGATTTCGCCGGCCTCGTAAAAGCGCACCAGGCGCGAAGTGCGTTGCGCGATGGAATGCTTGACGACAATGACCGGCGGCGTGCCGATGTCGAGATTGATCGCCGGTTTGGCCGGTTCAGCGGCCATCACGTCGATCACCGGCAGCGCGAGGCAGGCGAGCAGCAGCAGTGCAAGTTGTTTCATCGGGAATCCTTGTGGTTTATTTGCCGCCCAGCAGCAGCTTGAGGTCGGCGGCGACGTTGGCCGGTGCCTCGCCGTGGCGCAGCAGCAGTCTGAGCTTGCCCTGCGGATCGAAGGCAAAGCTGCCGGTAGAGTGATCGATGCTGTAGGTGTCGGGAGTTTTTCCCGGGCTCTTGGCGTAGAACACCTTGAAGTCCTTGGCTACGGCGGCAATGCCCTGTTCGTCGGCGTAGAGGCCGAGGAAGCCGGGATGGAAGGCGGGCACGTACTGGGCCAGCAGAGCCTGCGTGTCGCGCGCCGGATCCACCGTGGCGAACAGCACCTGTACCCGTTTGGCATCGTCGCCGAGCAGCGTCATGGCCTCGCGCATGGTGGATAGCGTGGTCGGGCAGACATCGGGGCACTGGGTGTAGCCGAAGAACAGGACCACCGCCTTGCCCTTGAAGTCGCCCAGGC
>JAPTVL010000399.1 GCA_028065725.1 Betaproteobacteria bacterium | reverse complement strand
ATGATCAGGTTCGGTTCAATTCGAGTTCATGCCGCAGCCTGCTTCAGGCTCTCGGCAAGCGGGACGTGGCTGACCACGTAGCGATGCTTGCCGGAGGCTTCGGGGGGGATGTCGTCCAGCATGCGCAATTCCACGCTGAGTACTTCGCCCAGGCGTGCCCGCAAGCCCGCCACCACAGCATTGCGCGCGGCCTCGTTCCAGTCGGCGGCCGGCACGATCTGCACTTCCATGCGATCCAGCGCATGCTGGATGCACTTGAACTGCGCGATACCCGGTACCGCGCGCAATACATAAATCACCGCCAGCGCATGCATGACGCGGCCGTCGGCGGCGACGACGAAGTCGGTCTGGCGTCCGGTCACCTCGGCGATGACGTGCAGGCCCTGCCCGCCGGCGGCCGGTTCGCCGGAAAGCCGTAGCACATCACCGGTTCGATAGCGGATAAAGGGCTGGGCCTCTGAAGTCAGGCCGGTGATCACGGCCTCGCCCGCCTCGCCCGGGGCCACCGGTCGTCCCGCCGGGTCCAGCACTTCGACGATATGGCTTTCGCTCATCAGCAGCATCTGCCCGCCTGGCGCCTCGTGCGCGGTAAAGCCGATGTCGCGGCTGCCGAATTCGTTCGCCACCGGCGCGCCGAATACCCGAGCGATGAGTTCGCGCTGGTGCGGATACAGCGGCTCCCCGGTCGTGCATACCACGCGCAGCTGCGGAAGACTGAGTTTGCGCTGGCGCGCCTCGGCATGAGCCGCCAGCAGGGCAACGCTGGAGGCATAGCCGTACAGGCATTTCGGCTGCCATGCCTGCAGGGCCTCCAGATATTCATCCATGCGCTCGGGCGACATGGCGAAGGCGTTCAGCACCAGCTGGTTGACCAGCCGGTCACGCAGGGTCTTGATGCGGTCGGTCTTGTTGAGCTCCACCGGCGCGCCCCACAGATAGGCCTCGCGTTCGCCCGGCTGCACGCCCCACCAGCGCCGTGCACGCATGCGACCCGCCGCATCCGAGGCCTGGCGCGAGCGGCCGAAATAAAAGATCAGCGGCTCGCCGCTGGAACCGCCGGTCGTGTACTGGAACACGCCACCCGGCACGCCGCGCCACACCAGTTGTTCGACGTTGTCACGGGCATCCCGCTTGTTCATGGTCGGCAGACGCTGCAGGTCGGCCAGTGCAACCGCACCGGCCTCGACGGCGTCCTCCAGCCCGGCAACGCGCAGCCGATCCGCGTGCCAGGGGCTGTGCGCCCGCGCACTGGCCAGCAGCCTGTTGAGGCGCTGTGCCTGATACGCTTCGACGCCTCCGCGCGACAGCCATTGCGTGCGGTCGATCTCAGCCAGCACTGCGAAGGTGGGGCGATGCATCGCCGCTTCCTGTGCACGGTAAACGCTGCGGGCGAACCAGGCGGGGACGCTCACGTTTGGCTCCGCTTCAGTGCGACAAAGCGCGCCAGCAGTTCATCGCACAGGCTTGCCACAGAATGGGATATGCCAGGTGGGCTGCGATGCTTCACCGATCTTGAGTGGATGCGGCCGGCAATTGCGGCATTGAAGCCGGTGAGGCCGAGAAAATCGTATACCGCGGCCACTTCGCGCATGGGGTGCTGCACCAGATCTTCGTAAAACACGACACGGACTCGTGCGTCTGCGGCCAGTTGCTGCTCAAAGAACAGCGAATTACGATAGAACCACATGATGGCCGCGCCTTCTGCTTCGCTGGCGTCAGGGTGATACAACGCAGCAAGCAATTCACGGGTAGCGGGCGACATGCCGCGCCCGCGCCAGTCCTTCGCGTCGCCGTCTGCAAGTCGTTTCCACTGTGGTACGAAGTTGCCAAAGGATTTGATGGCTGAGTTGACGCTATCGCGCCAGTTACGAACGACCCACAGGGTTTTTGCAGGGGTAAAGATATCCATCAAGGGCTTGATACGGTCGAGTTCGCATAATGCCTTTATGACGAAAACCGGTGCGGGACACTGCTTGGCAAGCTGCCGAATCACCACCAGATCGCGCATTTCATAGTGTTCGAACGCGCGCGGATCGGTCTCATGAAACACCTGGGTTTTCGCACTGGCATCCAGTACGTCCATCAGAAGATTGGTACCTGAACGCTGCATGCCGGCGACGAACACGTGCCGCTCAACCGGACTCGGCAACACGCGCTGGCGAAGTGCCTTGGCGTGCCGCCACAAGGCATGCCGGATGCGGACAGGCAGGTTGCGAGCGTCGTGGCCGGGGGCGGGTTTGCTTGCACTCATCGTTCGACTGCTGCCGGGGCAGACTGATCTGTTGAAGGGCCATGAGCAAGCAGAGGGGCAAACGCCCGCAACAGCTGCGCGACGCGCTTGTCCCACTGGTTGGCCTGGGCGTAGTCGAGGATCGCAGGACGGTCCCATTTCTTGTCGAGCGCGTCATCCAGCGCCTGCTGCAGGGCAGCGGCATCACCGAACGGCGCGATGCTGCCGAGTTCATCACGGCACACCACTTCGGCGTTGCCGCCGACATCGGTCGAGATCACCGGCAGGCCGCAGGCCATGGCTTCGAGAAACACGTTGGCCCAGCCTTCATTGCGGGTGGCGAGCACGAAGACGTCGGATGCCGACAGCGGCCATTTGAGCTCGTCCGGCGGCAGTGTGCCGAGAAAATGCACGTATCCATCCAGCCCCAGGCGCGCCACCAGGGCGTCAAGTTCAGCGCGGTTGTCGCCCTCGGGGCTGGCGCCGCCGACGATGAGGTAGTGCAGATCGGGGTGGTGCTTGAGCAGCGCTGGTATGACCTCGATGACGCGGTTCATGCCCTTGCGTTCGACCAGCGCACCGACCGAGACAAGAATTTTTGCATCCAGCGGCAGGCCGTATTTTTGGCGCGCGGCGGCGCGGTCGACCGGATGAAAACGCTTGATGTCGACGCCGTTGCCGACGACTTCGGTGTTTTCCGCGGCGGCACCGAGCTCGATCGCCAGCCGACGCAGGGAAGCGGACACGGAAAACACCCGCGAGGCGTCTTTGAGCACACGCGCCAGCCGCGGGCGCAGCGCGGGATTCTTGCTATGCGGCACTTCGGTGCCGCGCAGGGTGACGGTCACCGCTAAGCCCAGCCAGCGCCCCAGCCGGGTAGCAGCCTCGCCGTCGGGATAGGCGAAGTGGGCGTCGATCAGCTGCGCGCCCTGCCGTTTCAGCCGCCGCATCAGGCCGAAACTTGCCAGCGCCATCGACCAGCCGTCGAACTGGCGCAGCAGGCCAGGCACCGACAGGAAACGCGGGTGATACACGCGGATACCCTGCTGGATTTCCAGCGCCGGCGCTTGTGGACGGTAACCTGGACGCAGCAGGCGAATGAGCGACTGGCCGGGAAACCAGGGTTGCGGCGAGACGACGACTAACGGCCGATGCTGAGCGACCCGGAACATGCGTTCGCGGATGAACAGCCCGGCACCGGGGCGCGCCGCGCTGGGGAAGAGCGCGCTGAATACGACCAGATCGATGCGGTTCGATTCGGCAGTGCGGTTCTCAGCCAAGCGCGGCCTCCATCCCCGGTTTGACGAGGTTTCCGTACACGCCGCGATAACACGCCACGCTGGCGGCCCAGTTGCGCTCGCTCTCGACGAACTGGCGGCCGTTTCGCTTCATGCTGTCCCAGCCCTGTTCGTATTTCAGCAGCGCCACCACCTTGCTGGCGAGGTCGCCCGCGTTGCCGGCCTGGAAAAGCACGCCGGTCTTGCCGTCCTGGATCAGTTCCTTGTGGCCGCCGACGTCTGACGCCACCATCAGCCGTCCCTGCGCCATCGCCTCCAGCGGCTTCAACGGGGTGACCAGTTCGGTCAGGCGCATCGGATGGCGCGCGTATACCAGCACGTCGACCAGATCGTAGTAGCGGTTCACTTCGGCGTGCGGCACGCGCCCGGTAAACACCACGCGGTCCTTCAGGTCGAGCGCCATCACCTGCCGCTTGAGCGCGGCGTCCTGCGGCCCGCCGCCGACCAGCAGCACCTTCACGTCGGGCATCTGCCTGAGGATGGACGGCAGCGCGGTGATCAGCAGGTCGAGCCCTTCGTAGGCGTAGAACGAGCCGATGAAGCCGAGCACGCGGCTGTTGCCGAGGCCGAGCTTGAGTTTCAGTTCGGCATCCGGCTTGCCGCCCATGTCGAATTTTTCGATGTCGACCGCGTTGGGAATGACCGTGATCTTGCCGGGCGGAATGCCGCGCGCGACGAGGTCCTTGCGCAGGCCCTCGCAGATGACGGTAACGGCGTCGGCATTCTTCACCGCCCAGGTTTCCAGCGCGCGGGTAAGCTTGTAGCGCAGGCTGTCTTCTTTGGTGCTGCCATGATCGACCGCTGCGTCTTCCCAGAAGGCGCGGATTTCGTAGACGACGGGAATCCCCAGCTTGCGGCCGACGCGGATCGCCGGGACCGCGTCGAGCACCGGCGAGTGCGCGTGGATGACGTCTGGCTGCAGTTCCTTTGCCAGGCCCAGCAGGCGCTTTTCGATTGCGCCCATCACTGCGAAGGGATCGCCGCCGGGGAGCCTGGCAAGCAGGCCGGTCGGCTTGGGGGTGCGATAGAAATGCAGGCCGTCGACGTCCTCTTCCATCACGTCGCAATCGATCTGCTTGGGGCCGGACAGATGGAAGGTATCCCAGCCCATTTTCCGCTGGTTGCGCAGGATCGCCGCGCTGCGGAAGGTGTAGCCGGAATGCAGCGGCAGGGTGTGGTCGAAGACGTGCAGGATTTTCATGCGGCTTGCCGTTCCGTTTCATCCATCCCCAGCACCTGGCTGAGAAAAGCATCGAACATCAGTACCGTCCACAGGATCACCGAGTAGTCGCGGCGGCCGGACTGGTGCGCCTCGACCACCTCGCGCAGGAAATCCTGGTTGAACAGGCCGGTGGAGGCCAGCCGTTCGCCCAGCACCACGCCGCGGATGGTTGCGGCGAGCGGGCCGCGGAACCACGCGGCCAGCGGCACAGCAAAACCCATTTTCTTGCGGTACAGCACGTCGTGCGGCAGATAGGGTTCCATCGATTTTTTCAGCAGGTACTTGCCTTCGGTGCCGCGCAGCTTGAGATCGACCGGCAGGCCGGACACCCACCCCATCAGTTCGTGGTCGAGCAAAGGCTCGCGCACTTCGAGCGCGTGCGCCATGCTGGCGCGGTCGACCTTGGTCAGGATATCGCCGACCAGATAGGTTTTCATGTCGAGATACTGCACCAGCGACAGCGGATCGTCGGTGGGCGCCACTGCGGCGTGGCGGCGCAGCACCTCCACTGCCTGGTAGCCATGCAGCTCGCGCTTGAACGAGGGCGAGAACAGCTGCTTGCGCTGCGCGTCGGACAGCAGCGAGACGCCGTGGAAATAGCCTTCGACGGTATCGCGCGCCAACGCCTCGAAGGTGGTCTTGGCACGGAACACCCTGGGCGCCCAGTCGGCCTTGGGATACAGCCTGCCGAGCGCGCCGAACAGCGGCCGGCGGAGTATCAGGGGTATCACCGATCGCATGCGCTCCTCGTAGCGGAACCAGCGGTAGCGGCGGTAGCCGGCGAAATGCTCGTCGCCGCCGTCGCCCGACAGGGCGACCTTGACGTGCTTTCTTGCCAGCTCGCACACGCGGTAGGTCGGCAGCGCGGACGAGTCGGCATACGGTTCGTCGTACACCTGGGCGAGCTTGTCGACCAGGCTGAAATCGTTGGAGGCGACCGTTTCGACGTGATGCCGCGTGTGATAGCGGTCGGCCACCTGCTGGGCGAATTCGATTTCGTTGAAGGCCGGATCGTCGAAGCCGATCGAACAGGTGTTCACCGGCGTGGCCGACTGCGTCGCCATCATCGCCACCACCGCGCTGGAATCGACGCCGCCTGACAGGAACGCGCCGAGCGGCACGTCGGCGATCATGCGCAGGCGGACCGATTCCTTCATGCGCTCGACCAGTTCGTCCATCGCGCCGGCCTCGTCCTTCACCGCCACCGGGGTGAAGGGCATGTCCCAGTATTGCTTCGGCAGCGCGCGCGTCTGGCCGCGCCTGAGGGTGAGGGTGAATCCCGGCGGCAGCTTGCAGGCGCGCTTGAAAATGGTGCGCGGCTCGGGCACGTAGCCATAGGCGAAATACTCCTCGACCGCCAGCGGATCGATGTCGCGCGCCAGGCTGGGATGCACCATCAGCGACTTCAGCTCGGAACCGAAAATGAATTCGCCGCTGTCGAGGAAGGCGTAGTACAGCGGCTTGACGCCGAAACGGTCGCGCACCACGAACAGGGTTTCCTGCTTGCGGTCCCACAGCGCGAAGGCGAACATGCCGCGAAATCGGGCCACGCAGGCCTCGCCCCAGGCCTCCCAGGCGTGGACGATGACTTCGGTGTCAGAATGGGTGCGGAAGGTGTGGCCGAGCGCCTCAAGTTCGGGCACCAGTTCCTGGAAGTTGTAGATTTCGCCGTTGAACACGACGACGACCGAGCCGTCCTCGTTGAACAGCGGCTGCTGGCCGGTCGACAGGTCGATGATCGACAGGCGCCGGTGCCCCAGCCCCACGCCCGGCTCCAGGTGCAGACCGCCTTCGTCGGGGCCGCGATGGAACTGGGTTTCGTTCATGCGATGCAGCAGCTCGCGCGAAATCTCGTTCACGCCGCTGGTATCGAAAATTCCGGTGATGCCGCACATTCTTGTTATCCCGTCCCTTGTCTGTCGATTTTTCGGGCTGCCTGACGGCCTCTCAGCGCCAGCGTCCCAGCGTCTGGTCGTACACCGTGGCGTAGGCCTCGGCCATGACCGGAATGCTGAAGCGCTGCTCGGCGTGCAGGCGCGCGTTCGCCCCATGCTCGGCGATGCGAGCCGGCGAGTCCAGATACCCGAGCAAGGCTTGTGCCATGCCGGCGACGTCGCCCGGCTGCACCAGCGTGCCGTTGACGCCCTCTTCCACCAGTTCGACATTGCCGCCCACCGCAGTGGCGACCACCGGCAGGCCGCTCGCCAGCGCTTCCAGGATGGTATTGGAGATGCCCTCGTTTTTGGAGGGCAGCACGAACACATCGAGCATCTGCATGATGTCCGGGATGTCGTGGCGCTCGCCCGGCAGCCAGGCCAGGTGGGCGAGGCCCGCGCCCTGCAGCAGGTCGAGGCAGGTCGCACGCGCCGGGCCGTCGCCGACGATGACCAGCCGCGCGCGCTCGGATCGATCGGGCTGCTGGCGCATCAGCTGGATGAAGGCGGCGGTGAGCGTGGGGTAATCCTTGACCGCGACCATGCGTCCGACCGAGCCGAACACGATGCTCTCGGGGTGGGCGAAGTCCGGCCGCGGGCCCGTACGCGGGTGGAATTTCACGCTGTCGACGCCATTGTAGATATGGTGCAGCTTGCGCGGCGGCACCCGGATGGCCAGGCGCAGCCAGGTCTCGAGGTCCTGGCTCACGGCGACGTAGTTCGACACGAATGGACGGGCGGCGCGTCGCAGCAGGTTGTATTTCCAGTTGCGGCCATACAGGTCGAACACGTCACGCCCATGCTCGCCGTGCACCGTGGCGCGAATGCCGGCGGCGGCGGCCACAAACTGCGCTTCCAGCGCGGCGAGGTTGCGGGTGTGCACCAGATCGGGCTTGAGCTGGCGCAGCAGCTTCCACAAGCGAACCGTCCAGCCGAGGCCGTGGCCCGGCGCGCGCTGCAGCGCATGAAAATCGACCCGCTGCGCGGTGATGCGGTGGCGAAAGTCGCTGTAGTCGGTGAGCGCCACCACGGTGTGCCGATAGCGTTCCGGCGAGAGGGTGTTGAACAGGTTGACCATGCCGTTTTCCATGCCACCGGTGTCGAAGCGGTGGACGACATGCACGATGTGTTGCGTCACTGCCCGTCAACCCGGTCTAGCGTTTGCCCGATCGCCGGTTCCATGTCGACGGCAAACCGCGACAGGGTTGCTGCCGCCTCATCGACCTCCATGTCCTCGTAAGGCGCGGCGATCAGCACCGACAGGCCATCGTCACGTTGCAAGCGTACCCGGTCGAGCGCGAGGATCAGCTTGGCGGCCTGGTCGTTCACCACGGGACGCTGATTGATCAGGTTCCACTGCCAGACCAGCAGGCGCTGGCCGTCGTTGCCACGTATCCTGGCCTGCCGCACCTGCCGCGATTCGCCGCCGATGTCCACCGTGACGATGCGCTCGCCGACGTTCGACCACGCCGGATCCTTCTGCCGGATCATGAAATTCTGCGAGTTGATGAGTTCGGCGTCCTGGCGCTGGGTGACGTAGTAATTGAGTTCCAGCAGCACCGTGCGCCCGGCCTGCGCATACGGCTGGCGCAGCTGGCGGTCGGCGCCGACCCAATGCGGCACCCAACTCGTGAAGGGCTCGGCGGGCTGCCAGCCGCCCTGCGCCGCCACCAGCAATTCGGGCATGGCCGGCAGCGGACGGGCTTTGAGCCAGTTGGCATACGCCGGCCACAGGCCCGCGATCAGCAGTGCGCCCAACGCCACCAGCACGATTGGATTCGATTTCATCCTGCCTGCAGCCTGTGCAACCGGCTGTTCATTCAGGGGCGCTGGCTGGTCGTCCTCGCGCCAGAAGCTCCCGATCCAGAACAGCAGCAGCATCACGATGCCGAAGAATACCCAGCCGTAGATGTAGTGGTCGACGCCGAGCGCCAGCTTCATGTCGGACAGATGGGCGATCATCACGATCATGTAGGCGCGCCCGCTGTTGGCAAACACCGGCACGATGACGGCGGCGATCGAAAACAAGAGGCGCCGTTTCCACGAGTGGTAGGTGAGGTAGGCGTACAGCACGCCGAGGGTGACCGAGGCGATCAGATAGCGCAGGCCGGAGCAGCCCTCGACCACCGACCAGTCGCCGCTGGGAATGCTGAAGAACGTGCCTTCACGGTACACCGGGATGCCGGTTGCCTGCAGCATCGCCACGGTGAAATCGGCGGTCACGCCCATCAGCGGCTGGATCAGGAATTCGCCCACCGGCACTGCGAAGAACAGGAACATCAGCGGAAAGAAGGTCGCCCACACGAAATTCCAGCCGAGCAGCGTCCACACCGCGGCAATCAGCATGGTGATGAACGCGTACTGCGCGACGACGTTGACGCTGCCCGCATCGGCCAGCAGCCAGCCGGCGCCGGCCGCGGCCAGCAGGAGCAGGCCACGCAGGTCGGTGTGCGGCTGCAGCAGGGCCAGTTGTTCGCGCTGGCGCCAGATCAGCCAGATGCTGATGGGGAAAATGAGGTAGCCATGGGTAAAGGTTTCCGAACGCTCCCATACTTCGACCATCGAGTAGAGGGTCGGCCAGAACATGCCGGCAAGGATCAGCAGGACGCCGACGGTCAGGGCGCCCGGCAGCAGCCAGGCGGAACGCGGAACGGCGGGAAGCGAATCGGGCAAGGCACTCATGCGGGGCAAGTCTCCAGATAGGGGGTGACGACCGATGTTGCTTCGAACAGCGGGTCGATCGCGCTCAGGTTGCGGGCCCAGTCGTAGTTGTCCAGGATGCACTCGCGCGCCTGCGCGGCGGCGGCAGCGGTCTTCAACTGGGCCACCACGGCGCGTGCGAAGTCGGCTTCGCCCCGCGCCAGGATGTAGTCGCGTCCGGCCTCGGCGCGGATTCCTTCGGCCGCCTGGGGGCTGGCGATGACCGGACGCGCCATCGCCATCGCCTCGAGCACTTTGTTCTGCACGCCGCGCGCGATGCGCAGGGGAGCCACCGCGCAGGCGGCGTGGGCGATCCAGGGCCGCACGTCGGGCACGCTGCCGCTCACCACCACGCCGGGCTGGCGCGCCAGCGCGAGGACCGCTTCAGCGGGCCGGCTGCCGACGATGGTGAACTGTGCGCCCGGCGCCGCATCGCGCACGGCGGGAAAAATCCGTTCGGCGAACCAGGTGACGGCATCGATGTTCGGCCAGTAGTCCATCGCGCCGGTGAATACGACTCCCTGCACAGCGGCCGGATAGGGATTCGGGTAGTCGCGCGCCGGCGAGAAGTACGCGGCGTCGACCCCATTCTCGAATGCGCCAATGCGATGGCGCACCCGCGGCACGCGCTGTTGCAGCAGCGCCGCCTCGTGTTCGGAGACCAGCAGGGTGGCATCGAACGCCTGCGCCACCCGCGCCTCCCATTCAGCCAGCCTGCGGCCTTCGCGCGCATAGATCCAGGACAGCGGCCAGCGCTGCGTCGCCGCATACTGCGTCCATTTGTCGGAGTCGACGTCGACCATGTCGAGCACACGGCGCGCCAGATCCGCCGGCATGAACTGCGCCATCGCCGAGGAGAATGCCAGGCCGCGCGACACGGTCCCGTTTTCCGCCAGGCCCTGCGCCCAGCGCCTGAGTTCGCGGCTGCGGTAATAGGGCAAGGTCAACGCCTCGCCGGTCAGCAGGCCGGCCAGGCTGGCCAGCTTGGCGCGACGCGGATGCAAAGGCAGCAGCTTGATCGACGCGCAATACGGCTTCAGCGCAGCCTCGTATTGCCAGTCTTCAGGATCATCGACGAAGGCGCCGAGGTGGATTTCATAGCGCATGCTCAGATGCCGCAGCAGATGAAACGAACGGATCTTGTCGCCCTTGTTGGGCGGGAACGGGATGCGATGCGCGAGAAACAGCAGCCCGTCCACGCCTACCCCAGGTTTTTGACGATATGCGGCCCGATGACGTTGGCGAGCGCCAGCGGCATTTTTTTCCAGGCCTGGATGAACAGGCGGTATTGGGGGTTGAGCGGATTGATCTCCGGAACCGTTTGATCCGTCACCAGAAAATACTCGTAGTACAGCGGGGTCGGCTCGAAGCCCCAGTTCTTCTTGAAATCGAAGGAGCCGGTGCCGCGCTTGCTGCGTCCGAAGTCGAACACCTTCAGTCCGCGCTCGCAGGCGCGCCGCATCAGGTCCCAATACATGAAGTCGTTGCCGGCCACCGCGCGCGCTTCGGCGACGCCGCCGCCGTAATACGGCAGCACCTCGTCACGGAAATAGAACGACATCACGCTGGAGATCACCTTGCCGTCGAGGGTGATGGTGAGCACTTCGCAGTCGTCGCCGAACTCCTCTTTCAGCAGACGGAAAAACTTGCGCGAGAACACCGGGGTGCCGAGGCGGTGCACGCTCGCCGAGTAGGCCCGGAAAAAGCGTGTGGTGTCAGCGTCGATCTCGCCAATCAGTCCGGCCTTGATACCTTTACGCACCATTGCCCGCTGCTTGCGCGGGATGGCATTCATGTTGGCCTCGATTTCTGGGTCGATGGCTTTCTTGAAGGTGACGTAGAGATCCTTGGTCGGCCAGTGGGCGTGCTGCGCGACCTGGTTGCGGTATTCGAGCGCGCCGACCTTGAGTCGCTGCGCCAGCGCCTGCGCCGCCTCGTCGAGCGCACGATACGCTGCGTCGTGATCGGCGAGGATGCCACCGTAGGCGCAGAACGGCAGCGAGCCGAGGCCGTGGCCGAACAGACGGCTGTTGATTTCGGCCAGCGGCAACACGCCCGCCACCTCGCCGCCGCGCTCGGCGAGCAGAAAATGGGTGCGGTGGCCGAAGGCATCCTCAATCACCCGCTGCCAGCCGGCACGGTGGAAAAAGGTCGCATCCGGGTGCGCGCTCACATAGGCGTCCCAGCACGGACGGTCTTTCACTTCCAGTGCGCGCACTATCACTTCAGCCGTCGCGGCATCGGCCACGGCAAGGGGTTCGGACTGCATATTCAATGTTCGGCGAGGAACACGCGGTCGACGCGATCCCACTCGAAGTCGTTCAGCAATTGGCGCAGTCTGCCCGGCATACGTTGCAAATTGACGTAATGGCGGAAACGCGTCTTTGCAGAAATGCCACGCTGGCGAGGCTGCTCATGGTCGACTTCCCAGGGATGGAAATAGAACATGCAGGGCGCCTGGTCTTGTGCGTTCACCCGTCGCAGCATCCAGCGCGACACCTCGTACGGCAGCAGCCGGAACCAGCCGCCCCCCGCTGCGGGCAGATTGCGCCCCAGGAGTGTCACAGTGGTGGGGGGCAATTCCAGGATGCCGCCTTCACCATTGTGGCGGTGCGGAAAACGCGGTGCGTCGGGCATGCCGTAATGGTCATGCTTGACCGGATACACGCTCGAGCTATACACATAGCCCGCATTTTCCAGTTCTTCGACCGCCCACCAGTTTTTCCGGTTGATGGAGAAACTCGGCGCGCGGTAGCCGCGCACGACGACCCCGCCAAGGTCTTCGAGAATGCGCTTGGCGCGGGTGATGTCGTCGCGGAATTGTTCGGGCGTCAGGTCGCTGGCGCGCTGGTGGCCATAGCCATGGCTGGCGAGCTCGTGGCCGTTGTCGACGATGCGGCGCACCACCTGAGGATAGCGCTCGGCGATCCAGCCGAGGGTGAAGAAAGTAGCCTTGGCATCAGCCTCGTCGAGCAAACCGAGAATGACGTCGATATTGCGCTCGACCCGGCACGGCAGGCTGTCCCAGTCCTCGCGCCGGATATGCGGCGCGAAAGCCGACACCTGGAAGTAGTCCTCGACATCGACCGACATGGCATTTTTGATGGGCGCCATTTATGTCGCCCTCCTGCCTTTCTGCAGCGGCAGCCAGCCCTGCAGGGTGTGCGCAATGCGCAGCGCCGCGCGGCCGTCCCAGTATTCCGGAATACGCCCGGTCTTGCCGCCGCTTGCCATGACGTCGTTGAATGCGGCCCGGATCACATCGGGATCGGGGCCGACCAGGGTGTTGGTGCCTTCGGCTATGGTGATCGGCCGCTCCGTGTTGTCCCGCAGGGTGAGGCAGGGCACGCCGAGCGCGGTGGTCTCTTCCTGGATGCCGCCGGAGTCGGTGAGCACCAGCTTGGCGTCGCGCATCAGGCCGAGCATGTCCAGGTAGCCCACCGGCGGCAGAATATGGAGACCGTCAAGCTTGGCGGTGAAACCGAATTTTTCAATGTTGCCACGGGTGCGCGGATGCAGCGGCAGCACCACCGGCAGGGTGCGATTGATTTCACCGACGACGTCGAGCAGCGCAGCCAGCGTGTCACGGTCATCGACGTTGGACGGCCGGTGCAGCGTCAGCACGGCGTACTGCGGCAGCGTGGTGCCGAGGGTCCGGCTGGCCGGAACGGCACGTTCAAGATTGCGGTAGAGCGTGTCGATCATCACGTTGCCGACGAATTCGACGCGCGCGGGGTCGATCCCTTCGCGCTGGAGGTTGGCAAGTGCGCTTTTCTCGGTGGTGAACAGCAGATCCGAAATCTGGTCGGTGAGCACTCGGTTGATTTCTTCCGGCATGCCGCGATCGTAGCTGCGCAACCCGGCCTCGACGTGGATCACGCGCACGCCGCGCTTGGCGGCGACCAGCGCGCACGCGATGGTCGAATTGACGTCGCCCACCACCAGCACGGCCTGTGGCTGCACGCTTTCGAGCACCGGCTCGAAGCGCTTCATCACTTCGGCGGTCTGCACCGCATGGCTGCCGGAACCCACTTCAAGATGATGATCGGGGGGCGGAATGCCGAGGTCGGCGAAGAAGCTGTCGCTCATCGCCGCGTCGTAATGCTGGCCGGTATGCAGCAACTGCGCGGCGATCCCGGTTTCGGCGAATGCCGCCATTACCGGGGCGATTTTCATGAAGTTGGGACGCGCGCCTGCGACGCATAAAACCTGGGTCATGGTGAAGCCTTAATGCGGGGCGCCGCTGTCCGGCGAGCCACTTTCTTCACCTGTTGCCGCATTACGCTCGCTCACGGTATAGAGAATCTTGCGCACGATGGGCAGGATGCGGTTGACCGAGCGCTCCACCTGATCGATGCGCTGCGCAAGCCGCACGGTATCCTCGTTGTGCAGCACACTGCCCGCCGAGGCGTGATTGTTGACGCCGGTGGCACCATGAAAGTCCTGGTGCGCCACCTCGTTCTTCAGGTCGTCAATCACCTCGTTGACCTCGGCCTCGCCGAAGTGGGTCTTCTCCTCCAGAAAACCGAACAGCAGCAGACGGTCGCAGGTGGTGTTGAGACGGCGCGGAATACCGCCGGTAAAGCGGTGCAGTGCAGCAAAGGCATCGTCGTCGAAGCCCGGCATCCCCTGCCAGCCGACGGTGCGCAGACGGTGCTCGATGTAGCCGCGCGTCTCGTCCGCATCGAGCGGCCCCAGATGATAGGAGGCCACCACGCGCTGGCGCAGCTGCTGCATGTCGGGACTTTGCAGGATGCCGCGAAACTCGGGCTGCCCCA
>JAPTVL010000437.1 GCA_028065725.1 Betaproteobacteria bacterium | reverse complement strand
AAGTGGCGGAGACCAGCGCGATCAGGACAATGCATGCGCCGAGAATGGCACCGATGGAAATCAATCCGTATTTCAGGGTCTTGTTCATCGTCATTGCCATGAGGCGGGAAAGGATACTGGAGCGGGCGAAGGGAACATCATCGTGTTCCTAACTCGTTGATTGATAACGAGTTTTCCGCACTCGGCGAACCGAGATGGACATAATTATGGACTGAAAAACCACGCTTGGTCAATGTGCGCTCCGAGCAGGTCCAGTGCGAGCCATGGACAGCCAGCAATAGCCAATGTACCCGAGCGCTCAACGTCACGAGGCCGGTTCATCTCCCTTTGGCAGGAACTCCTTGCGGGCGCGCTGCAGAAACCGCTTCATGGGCTCAGAGGGTTCGGCGCCGCGGCGCAGCAGGTAGGTGGACAGCATGGGCGGCGTGCCGGCCAGGGGACGGACGGCTATGTCGGGGCGGTTCAGGGTCTGCACCTGCGAGTCAATGGCGAAACCGATGCCGTAACCGGCACCGACCAGAGTCAGCATCACGCCTAAGCTCGTCACCTGATCTACCAGCTTGAGCGGCTTGGACGCACCTTGAAGCACCGCCTGGATTTGATGGTGGCAGCCCGATCCCGCGTCCGGATGGCACAGCACCAGCGGGAACTTCAAGACTTCATCCAATGGCACTTCCGCGTGCGCCAGCAAGGGGTGGCGCACGGGCACGATCACCGACAGCGGATCGGTCCACAGGGGCTCGGCGACAAGGCCTTCGCTCACCGCGTCCGACAGCGCAAAGCCGATGTCCAGCAGATCGTTGTGTAGGCCCTTGAGCTGCTGCGCGAAAGGCAGCTCGAAGACGCGAATCTCCAGTTCGGGCTCTTCCTCGCGGCTGCGCGCCAGCAAGGTGGCAATGTGGGGCTGCGCCAAACTATCGCAGATGGCGATGCGCAGATAACCCTGATAGCCCTGCGCCGCCGCCTTTGCGGCACTCACCGCTTGCTCCACGGTGGCCAGCACGCGCCGGCACTCACCGAGGAACACTTGACCGGCCCAGGTCAGTCGCGTCTGGTGCGCGCTGCGGTCGAACAACTGCACGCCGAGCGTGGCTTCGAGATTGCGCATTGCGCGCGACACAGGCGATTGCTCGACGCCAAGGCGCTCGGCCGCTCGCGCGAAATGCAGTTCTTCCGCGACCGCAACGAAATAGCGCAGTAGTCTGAGTTCCAATGCGGCCTCCTGTTCGCCCCGTTCCTGGCCTGCGTCCACCTCATGCGGATTGCGCCTCGCTTTCTCCTTCGATGATGGGAAAGAGGTTCTGGCTCTGCTCTGCTTGGGGAGCAGATTCGCCCCAGTCTTGCTTATTCCATCAGCGCCACAGACTTCACCTGTACCCACAGTTCGAGCCCAGGCTTGACACCAAGGGATGCAGCGGCCTGCTTCGTCACGGCTGCTGCCGCATTCGGGGCGAAGTTGGCACTCTGCCCGCCGACTCCTCCCTGTAGCCCACAGCGATGGGCTATGGCAACACGAGGTCCACCGATTTATCGATCGGCGGATAGCACACGCCCAGCTTCTCGTTGCAACCCTGGTAGCGGGCAAGCAGGGTTAGAGTCTTCGCCTTGGGCGTCCGGTCCAGGGCGATTTCTGCCTGGATCGGCTTGCGGTACACCTCCATCGGGCCGAAGTTTGGATCGTTCTTCGCCTCCCCGACCGGCAGTTGCACTTGGCGGATCATGACGCCGCTCGCATTCTTCAGGGCGAAGCTAACCTTGCTCTTGTACAGGTAGTGCTCGGGCGCCGGTACCAGCTCGGCGATCACGGTGTTCGGTCCGCGAACGGAAACCTTCAGCTTGAAGGCCTGGTCGGGTGGCAAAGGCTCCGCCGCCCAGCCAATTGAGGTCCCTGCGAGCGGCAGCAGCACCAGCAGGAAAGCGTGCAGCGTCAGTTTCGTCGTTGTTTGAGTCATGGTGAAATTTCTCTCGTGAAGTTCTTTCGTTGCCCCCGTTTCAACCAGGCGCGCCGACCGATTCCAGGAAGGCCCGCAGCTTGTCGAAATCGATGATGCCGACGGTCTTGGAAATACGCTTGCCCGTGCGGTCGATGAGGAAGGTCGTCGGCGTGGCGCGCACGCCTTCGTACTCCTTGGCCAGCGCGCCGTCCCGGTCGAACACCACCGGGAAGGGCAGCTGGTGCTTCGCCATATAGGCGCGAATCTGCGCCGGCTCGTCGTAATCCACGGCGACCGCGATCACCTCCAGGCCACGGCTTCGATAGCGGCGGTAGGTGGCGATCAGGTCAGGCATTTCTTGCAGGCAAATACCGCAACTCGTCGCCCAGAAATTGACCAGAACAAGCTTGCCGCGTAGCTCGCCGGGGCCGATCTTTTTCCCATCCAGGGTGATGAACGTCGGGGACTCGGGTGCCGCTTGTGCGGGCGCATGCCAAGACGCGACCAGCGCAAGCGCCAGCAGCGCCCAACGCAGCCCGCGCAAAAGTCCTCTATACCGTCCCATTGCTCGCATCCGCGACGATCCGACCGTCCTTGACCTGAATTACGCGCTTTGATCGCGCCGCCACCGCCGGGTTATGCGTCACCATGAGGAGCGTCTTTCCGGCCTGGTGCAAGCCGTCCAGCAAACTCAATAGTTCGGCTTCGGCGGCGGAATCCAGGTTGCCCGTGGGTTCATCCATGAGCAGGATGTCGGGATCGTTGGCGAGCGCCCGGGCGATGGCGACCCGCTGCTGCTGGCCGCCGGAGAGCATGCCCGGCAGGTGGTGGGCCTTGTCGCCCAGGCCGAAATGCTCCAACAACTCCAGGGCGCGTCCGTTGCGTTTGGCCGCGCCGCCGAGCCAGAGGGCGATTTCGACGTTCTCCAGGGCGGTGAGATGCGGCATCAGGTTGAAGAACTGGAACACGAAGCCGATCTTCCGGCCGCGCACCGCCGCCAGTTTAGTGGCGTCGAGGCTGCCGATCTCCGCGCTGTCCAGCATGATGCGGCCGGCGCTCGGGCGGTCCAGGCCGCCGATGAGTTGCAGCAGTGTGCTCTTGCCGTGACCGGAGGGTCCCATGATCGCGACCCAGGTGCCGCGTTCTACGGTCATCGAGATGTCCGAGACCGCATTCGTCGTGGCGGCGCCGCTCCCGTAGGTTTTACGGACGCTTTCCAGCTTGATGACAGTCTCAGACATGGCGCATGGCCTCCACCGGCGAAAGCTGGGCTGCCCGATACGCCGGGTAGAGACCGGCGAGCAGCGCGAGGCCCACCGAGAGCGTCAGCGTGAAGAGGAGTGTTGCCTCGTCGAGTACCGGCGTCGGCGACTGGCGGAGCGAGGCGGTGAAGGCGTTGTCGGTGAGTGCAGGGCCGAACAGCCAGGCGCCAAGGAGACCCAGGGCCGTACCCAGGAGGCCGCCGAGCAGGCCATAGAGCCCGGATTCGAGCATGAACGCCAGGAACAGTGTGCGCCGGGGACTGCCGAGGGCCTGCAGGATGCCGATCTCACGCCGACGCTCGTAAACGGCGGTGAGCAAGGTATTGACAATGCCGAAGGCGGCGGCTAGCACGCCCACCGCTGCCACCGCCTGCATCGCCGCGCTGACGGTGCCGACGATGGACAGGATCGAAGCCAACAATTGCTTGTCGGAAACCACCGCGACGTTGGCGACTTCCTGGATGTTGAGACTCACCGCTTCCAGTTGTTCGAGGTCGGTCACCTGGACCGCGATGAACGACACCTTGTCCTCGACCTCGTAAATCTGCTGGCCAAGGGGCAGCGGAATGAAGGTGGCGATGTCGTCCTTGGTGCCGGCTTCGCGCAGCACCCCGATCACCGGCAGCGGCTTGCCGCGCACCGTGAATTCGTCGCCCGGCTTGAGCTGGAACTGTTTGGCGATGGCTGCACCGATGACGACGCCGCGCTCATCCGGGGCGTTGAAATAGCGCCCGGACTCGACCGTCCATTTCTGCAGTGTGCGCATTGGCTCGGGCCAAATGCCGATCACCGGCACGGGCTGGTTGCGGAATGCGGTCTTCTCGTTGAGATAGGGAACAGCACTCCCGACCCCGGGCACGGTGCGAATCTTTTCCAGCTCGGACATCGGAATCGCCTCGGGCAGTTGCTCCCCGGTGAGCACCGAGATTTGCTCATAGGCACACCAGCCCTTGGGCGTGACCACCAGATTGGCACCCAAGCCCTGGGCCTGTTTCCTGATTTCGCCGGTCAGGCCTTGTCCGATGGTCATCAGAGCGACGAAGGCCGCCATGCCGACGCTCACCCCGGCCAAGGTGAAGATGAAACGCCCGCGTCGGCGCAGCAGGTTGCGCCAGACCAGTTTGCCGAGGTTCATTTCTTGATCGGCCCCAGATTCTCGACCGAGTCGGCTTGAAGATAGATGAGCTTCCTGGCGGAATCTTCAGCCATCGTGCCGCGCACGTTGAGTTCATCCCAGGGCTTGAGCTTGGCGTCCTTGACCTTGATTGGCAGGTAATACTTGGCGCACTGCAGGTCCTGGCAGACCCGCGCTTCGCGCGAGTCGATCAGGGCGAACAGTTGCGGGTCGTAGGGCGAGACTTTCGCGACGACGCCGCGCACCAGAATGCGGCCGGTATAGCCTTTCGGATCGGCCTCCAGGTCCTGCACCTGCAAAGCGCCTTTCGGCAATGGGGGTTGCGCCTTGCCGAACAGGTCGGGCAGGCCGGCGTGGGCGAGGCCGCTGCCGGCCCAGGGCACAGCGCCGGCCAGCAACGCGGCGCCCACGACGATTGAAACGATGGCTTGCTTCATTTTCTTGACTCCTTTGACGTTCTCATCGGACGCCTGAGGCCGATGTCGTACAAGTGCAACTGTCGCCGGAACAGGCCGGTGATGCAGCGTCTTCTTCGCCCGGGGCACGGTCCTGCACGTAGTCCTCCCCGGTGACCAGGGCATGCTGGGCGCGCGCCAGTTCCCGCCCCAGGTAGGCGGCGTGGTCGAGCCGGCTAATCAGCCCCTCGGCGATGACCGTGCTGTAGAGGGCCGTCGGCGTACCGCCCTCGATCACGCGGGTGAGCACGCCGTTGTTGGCGTAATGCTCCAGCACTAGGAGGTGCCGCCGCCAGTCCGGGTAGATCACCACATAGCCGGCCAGGTCGGAGACGAGGCGCTGCGGCTCCACGGCATGCAGAACGGGTACCACGGGCGCTTCGGTTGTGATTGCCTCCGCCGGGCCGGGATCGTTCGCGGCGGCCTCGGCGATGCTGCTGGTGAGCGCATCGAGATCGGTCGTCCCGATCAGGTCTATCACCTGCAGCCGGCGGCGGAAGGCCTCGACCTGCTCACGGCCCACGTTCTTGAGGATGGGACGTTTGCCCTGGGCGCCGCGGATGCGCCCGCTCTCCTCCAGCCCCTCGCGCATCAGGCTGACCAGGGACTGCCCCGGCAGGTGGCCGATGGCCTTACGCGTGTCTTCCCCGCAGACCACAAGGAAACGCACATGCGGATTGGGCAGCAGGTTGCGAATCAGGTGCTCGATGCCCAGGTTCTCCGTGTGTAGGCTGCCGACGATGGACAAGCCGGGCGGGCGCGCGGCGGCAAGCCGCAGGATCAAATCATCGGAGTTGAGGGTGCACACCGCCACTGGGGCCTGGAAGCGCAGCACCCGGTAGTCCCCGGGCAGCGGCGGCCAGCCGGCGCGTTCCTCGGGTGCCTCGGTGGCGCAGTGGCTGGCTTCGGCCAGTGCCGGGTCGAGCTCGGCGGCGGCGTTGATGACCAAGGCCGGCCAGCAGACCTCGCAGCCCAGGCAGTCGTAGCGCTTCGGTTCGAACAAGGCACGCGCCTCGGCGAGTTGTGACGCAAGAATCGCCGGCAGGACAGACGAGCTGGCAAGCGCCTGTACCGTATCCTGGTAGCAACCGCAGCGATGGCACTTGGTGGCCGCCATCGCGCTGCCCAGTTCCTGCCGCACGACTTCCAGCGCAGGGTTTTCGATGGCCGACGCGTTCACGCGAGTCGCTGCTCCAGCAGGCAGAAGTCGCCCTTGAGCGCCTTCAGCAGTCCCTCGCTGTGCAGCCGGTAATAGACCATCTTGCCGTCGTTGCGCATGGCGAGCCAGCCTTGGTCGCGCAGCAGCTTCAATTGATGGGAGGTCGCCGCGACGGTGAGCCCGAGCACATGGGCCACGTCGCACACGCACAACTCGCCCTGGGCGAGCGCCAGCAGGATCTTGAGCCGGGTGACGTTGCCCAGCAGCTTGTAGAGTTCGGCGAGCTGGGGCAGCAGTTGTTCCTCTTTGGCTAGTTCGGCCTTGATTCGCGCGACCTTCTCCTGCTCGAAGCAGGTCACGTTGCAGACTGGGCTGACGATTACCTTGGCGGAAGTGGCCACGTTAGGAATCCAATTTAGACATTGTCGAAAATGATATAGTGAAACCAGCCTAGGTACAAGGGGTCGTCTGCGAAAACGGAAAAATCGCGCCGACGCGTCCTGCTGCAGGGCGCGTACGCTGAAACCAAACCGGCATCGATGATCAGATTACCTTGCCAATTCGCCACAGGGCGACCCGTCACCGAGCCATAAAACACGACAGGAGTCCGTCATCATGCTGCCCACACGGGTGAGATCCGTTTTTTGTTCGCTCGCAATCGCCTTCGGGCTGGTTTCGTCTGCGGCTGCGCAGATCGAATCGCTTCTTCGCTTCGGTGCGCCCGCGGCGAACATCAAGAGTGAACTGCTTGCGGCGACGGATGCGGTGGTGCCGGGCCAGCCCCTGGTGGTCGGCCTGAGGCTCGTGCCGTCCGGCGGCTGGTACACATATTGGCAGGTTCCCGGCGATGCCGGATTGCCGACCCAGATTGCGTGGGAGCTGCCGCCGGGCTTCAGTGCGGGGCCGATCGAATGGCCGCATCCGCAACGGCTGCCGCTTGGGCCGATGGTGAACTTCGGCTACAAGGCCGAAACGATGCTGCTGACCACGTTGAGCGTCCCGCAGAATCTGGCGACGGGCGGCTTCGTTACGGTGCGGGCCGGGGCGAAGGCGAATTGGCTCGAATGCAAGGACGTCTGTATTCCGAGCGGAGCGACGTTGAGCCTAACGCTGCCCGTCCGCGAGTCTGCCAAGCCTTCTGCCGCAGCGAGCCTGTTCGCGGCGACCCGCGCTTTGGTTCCGCAGCCGCTGGCCGGCGCCGAGGCGCAGGCCACGCTCGACGGCAAGCGGCTCCGGCTGGCGCTGGCCTTGCCAAGCGACCGCAGGGTGGACCGCGTCGAGTTCTATCCGCTGGAAGAAGCCCACATCGAACCGTCTGCAGCGCAGATCCTCAAGCGCGAAGGGACGCAGACTGTCGTGTACCTGACCGCGGCGACGGCGGCCGCGCCCGATTTCAAGACACTGAGGGGCGTGATCGTCGCCAACGGCGGGCCGGCCGTTCCGAACGGGTGGACCGCAACAGTCGAGGCGCCGGTTTCTTCTGGTGTGATCGCAGCGAGCGCCTTCGAGACCGCGGGCAAGGATCCAGCCGGCAGCTCAGCTTCAATGACGCTGCTGATTGCGTTCGGCGGCGCGCTTCTGGGCGGCCTGATCCTGAATCTGATGCCCTGCGTGTTCCCGGTGCTGTCGCTGAAGCTGATCGGGCTTTCGAAACACCGCACGCAATCCGGTTCGCTGGCCGCGCATGGACTTGCGTTCACGGCCGGCGTCGTGCTTTCGTTCGTGCTGCTAGCTGCCTTGCTGCTCGCCCTGCAACAGACCGGCGAAGTGCTCGGCTGGGGCTTTCAGCTGCAAACGCCGTGGGTGATCGCAGCGTTGACCGTTCTGTTCTTCGTCATCGGTCTGAACCTGCTCAGCGTGTTTGAGTTCACGTTCGGGCAGGGCGTCGCCAACTCACGGGCGGCCGACGCGCTGGTGCGCAAGTCCGACTGGCGGGGCAGCTTCGGTACCGGCGTGCTGGCAGTGATCGTCGCTTCGCCGTGCACGGCGCCGTTCATGGGTGCAGCGCTCGGGTATGCGATCGCGCAGCCGCCGGCTGTCGCGTTGTCGGTCTTCGCGGCGCTCGGCGTGGGCATGGCGCTGCCGTACCTGTTGTTGACGCTGTTTCCCCGCTGGCTGGTCAGCTTGCCGCGACCGGGGCGCTGGATGGATATCTTCAAGCAGCTCATGGCCTTTCCGATGTTCGCGACCTGCGTCTGGCTACTGTGGGTGCTGATGCAGCAGGTCGATGCCGGCGAGGTCGCGCTGGCGCTGGGCGCATTGGTGGCCGTCGGCTTCGCGCTCTGGGCGCTCGGACTGTCGCAGCGCGGCGCAAGCGGGTTCCGCTGGGTTGCTTTAAGCGGCGCAGTGGTCGCCGCATTGACGTTCACGTCCATAGTGGGCCCGGGAACGGCGGGAGCCGGCAGGGTCGCTCTCGGCGAGGGTTGGATCGAGTATTCGCGCGAGAGGCTGGTTCAACTGCAAGGCGAAGGCAAGCCGGTTTTCGTCGACTTCACCGCAGCATGGTGCGTGACCTGCCAGATCAACAAGCGAACCGTGCTGGACACCGATCGGGTTCGCGCTCGGTTCGCTGCCGATGGCGTCGTTCTGATGCGCGCCGATTGGACCAGTCGCGACGAGCGCATCACGCAGGCGCTTGCCGAGTTCGGGCGAAACGGTGTGCCACTGTACGTGCTGTACGACCGCTCAGGAAAATCGGCCTTGCTGCCGCAATTGCTGACCCCGGGCATCGTGTTCGACGCGCTCGACAAGATCAAGTAGCAATGGGCCACACAGTATTCCTGAGCGGAATCATCGCACCCTGACCGTACGGATACTCGCTACCGATGTTTCCGCATCCCTGCGACGCCCTTGCCGTCCTGCTCGCAAGTTGCTTCTGGATGGCCCGCGTCCGCTCCCGCCCCAGATTGACAGCCGCAAGTCGCCCGATCGAGGCCGAGGATTGCTGCGATTGGTGCGAAGCGCGGTGCTCTGCCGACGCTTTCATGCGCGCCTTGCTGAGCAACCCGCGCTCCGTGGGCGCTTGCTGTCCGAGTTCGCCGCGGCTCGCACACGCCGTCGCTGCCGCGGTCGACTCCTCTGTCCGACTGGGGAAATCGGCGAGCTGGCGTAGCGCGTCCTTCACTTCGCCGCCAAAGCCCAGGGGCCCAGCCCCTTTCCGCGTCCGCCCAGGCGCCTAGCCCGACTACCCGGGCGAGCGGCTGGTGGCGTGCCGCAATCCGCATGCGGGCGCTCAAGCGCGAGGCGCTGTTTGCGGCCGCCGAAAAGAACCTGCAGACGATCCAGGCGCGAGTCGCGGCGGGCAAGCTCGCCGACGCAATCGGGGTGCGCGTGGGCCGTGTCATCAACCAGTACAAGGTCTCCAAGCACTTCGCACTCGCCATCGACGAGCTAGCGTCAACGTCTTTGGGTGAAAAGACAGGTGCGCTCCGTTGCTCGTGTCGGCGGCTTCTCAGCCGGCTGGCACAGTGGCGCGTCGAGCCTCATTCCGGCCCGGAACCAGCATCCGCAGGCCGTTGAGGATGATGAGCGCGGCACTACCCTCGTTAAGGAGCAATCCGGTGGTGAGAGACATCCAGCCTGCAAGACCAGCTACGACAAGTACAGCCACGACAACCAGACTCATGGCGATGTTGAGCTTGATGTTGCGCCGTGCCCGCCGGGACAGTCTTATAGCGGCGGGAAGCCGGTCAAGCTCGTCAGCCATGAGCGCTACGTCAGCGGTCTCCAACGCCACATCGGTGCCGGCCGCGCCCATCGCTATGGCCAGGTCGGCATTCGCCATCGCGGGGGCATCGTTGACACCGTCGCCGACCATCGCAATCAACCCATAGGTCTCTCGCAATTGACGAATCGCAGTGACCTTGTCCTCGGGCAGCAACTCGGCGCGGTAGCCGTCCAATCCCAGGTTCTTAGCCGTGCTTCCGGCAACCGTGTCATTGTCTCCGGTGAGCATCAGCACGTGTTTGATCCCGAGATCACGCAGTTCCTTGATGGTAGACAGTGCGTCGGGTCGTACCTCGTCCGCCACCGTTAAAACCGCCAGCGGAAGGTTGTTTTCACGCAGGACGACGGCTGTGCATCCCTCGGCCTCCGCCTTCGTCAGCACTGGCCCCAGGACGGCGTGCGCACGGTCGACCGCGGTAGGTCGGCCGACGTGAAGGACACGGCCAGCGACAGTGGCCTCCATGCCGGTTCCAGGCAAGGCCCGGGCGTCTTGTGCCACAGGGATACCGATACTCTTGCCCTGGGCACCGGCCACAATCGCGGTGGCAATGGGGTGCTCGCTTCCGGATTCGACCGCCGCAGCCAGCGCCAAGGCGTCTCGCTCATTCACGTCCCCGACCGGGACGACCTTAGCCAAAGCAGGCCGGCCCCGTGTGAGAGTGCCGGTTTTATCGAAGGCGACGGCCTTAATATCGGCCAGACGCTCTAGGTAGACGCCCCCCTTGATCAGAATTCCGTCGCGGGCACCGCGGGCGATGGCAGCAACGACGCTGACGGGAACGGAGATGACCAGAGAGCAAGAGCAAGAAACGACCAGAATGACGAGCGCCCGGTAGATTGCTTCGCGCCACTCATATCCGAGCAACGGGAGGCCCAGTGCCACCACAATGGCCAGAATGAACATGGCGGGGGTGTAGACGGCACTGAACTTGTCCGCAAACCGCTCGGCCCCGCTACGGTTGGCTTGGGCCTCCTCGACCTGCTCGATAACTCGGGCGAGTACCGTGTCGTAGTATTCCTTGGTGACCTTCACATGCAGCACGCCGTTGCCATTCAAGCTCCCACCAAAAACAGCGGTGCCGTCTATTGCCTCCACCGGCACCGATTCTCCGGTGACAGGGCTGGCATCGACCCACGAAGATCCTTGAAGAACTGTGCCATCGGTGGGCAAGCGCTCACCCGGCCGGACAAGGACGACGTCACCGGGGTGGAGCCGTTCCACGGCCACGGCCTCGGTTTCACCATTGGCGGTGAGCCGATTGGCGGTCGGCGGAGCCAATTCCATCAGAGCGCCAATTGAACTGCGAGCCTTGTCGGTGGCGTAGGCTTCCATCGCCTCCCCGAGGCTGAAGATAACGACCAGCATCGCCGCTTCCTCAATCACCCCCAAGGCGATCGCACCGATCGCAGCGACGGCAAGCAGCACGGTTATTGTCAGCCGCTTGTTGCGCACCGCGCGAACCGCATTGCGCATTGGGTAGACCCCGCCAATGGCGGTCGAAGCGATGAACAGGGTCTGGGCGAGCAACTCAGAGTGGATGATCCACTCCATGACCAGCCCAACCGCCAGCAATACCGCTGCGATGGCTAAAGTCACCATTTCGGGCTTATGCCACCACCGCCGTCGGGTGGATTGCGCCGCGATGGGCGGCGAAGACGGTATCTGCGATGATGTGGTCGAATAGGTACTCATGCCAACCTCTCTTCTTTCTCGCTCAGGCGACCGCCGCAGCTTAATTCGGGCTTCGCTGCGCGGAGCGAGCGACGCCTGCCGGCGCAAGGCGCAGCCCAGCCGCCTGCGCGGCGGCTAGTACGGCATCGTCCGTCACAGTGCCATCGTGCGTCACGAGCACTAGACCTGAGGCGAGGGCATCGACTGATCGCACTCCGGGCAATGATTGGACAGACGCAAGGTCGCCCGAACAGGACACGCACCCTCCTTCCAAGGTGCGGTAGCGGGAGCGGACGAGGCTGGACGAATTGGTCATGACAATTTTCCTTCTATTGAAACAGAGGTACTTCAACATTCAAACGAATTTAAGAATGACATTGCGAGCAATCATTTCGTCAAGACAGGTGTGACAGCCCACTGTCATTGAAATCCACCGCCATGCGGCCATGTCGGACGGAATGTAACCACTTGGTTTCGGCCACTGCCACCAGCCGCTCAAGTGGGCAACGTCCAGCGGCAGACGCGCAATGGCAATTGGCAGCAGCCACCAAGAGATACAGAGAGTTCAAGCGTATGAGAGCAGCGTGCTTCATGCTGCTCCACCCGAAGCGATGTTCAAGAGCACGACCCCTGCGACAACCAAAGCAACACCGATTCCTTTGCTGATGCTCGCAGGCTCGCGCAGCGCCAATACGCCAAGAAGAGCGACGCCCGCGGTACCGGCGCCCGCCCAAACCGGATATGCGATGCTTACTGGGAGCGTTTTCATCGCAACACTCACGGTATAAAAGGCCATTCCAAAAGCTACGATGGCCAAAACGGTCGGAAAAACCTTGGTGAAGCCATCGCTAAAACGCAGGGCGATCGCAGCCGATATTTCACAGATGATCGCCACACCTAAAAGCAGCCACGCCGAATTCATGGATTACCTCCATTGACGGTTGCTTCCCAGACCTTGGGCAACGATTTTGACATTAGCAGCCGCTCCTTTTTTCAGATGCGATGTTGAGAATAACGACGCCAGCAACAACCAGTACGACGCCGAGACCCTTTAGCGCTCCGAGCGACTCGCCCAGTTCAAGCACGCCGATTAGTGTCACCCCAGCGGTCCCTACACCGGCCCAGACCGGATAGGCCACGCTAACCGGTAACGTGCGCATGACGCGGCTCACCAAGTAGAGCGCGAGTGCAAACGATGCGAGCGCCACGGCCGTGGGAAAGAGTTGGGTGAAGCCTTCGCTGAACCGAAGGCTGATCGCGCCAGAAATCTCGCCAAGGATCGCGACGCCCAAGAGCAACCACGTACCGCGCCCCGCCGGCGCGGCAATCCTGGCGTTTCCCGGCGACCCAGAAACACAATTGTCCACACGCCCGCAAGTGGGTGCGGCGATGGTCTCGACATCCGACGTCTTACTCATATTGGTCATACCCCGTCCTCGTGAGGCCCGATTTCCGTACAGCCAATCACGCCACGGGCCGTATCAGCCAGAAGTTCCTCGGAAAGGCGCAGAAGCATCTCGACACGCGGATCGCTCAGGCGATAGCGCACGAAACGTCCCTCTTGATCGCGGCGAACCAGACCGCAGTCGTATAGACAGCCCAAGTGGTTCGAGACATTGGACTGCGTCATGCCGGTCGCTTTGACGATTTCGCTGACGGTAAGCGTCCTTGAACGCAAAGCCTCAAGGATTGACAGACGGGATGGGTCCGACAGACCGCGGCAGAGCTTCGCCATCTGTTCAGCTTTGCGGCGAAGCGCGCTTGGGCTCACCGTTCGTGGGTGTAAAGCTCCCTCATTCAAAATATCAGTTCCAGCCTTCTTCATATCATCATATTATCCAATGATGATGTGTTTGTAAAGACACCGCCCTGCCGGCGTTCCTGCTGCAGTGGATCGGGCAGCAGGCTACATGCGAGTATCGAAGTCGGACGGCGCGCTGAGCGTTAACTTGCAACGGGACGCGCTTATTGCCGCTGGCGTCAACCTGGCGCATGCCTACGAGGACCACTCATCAGGGAAGAAGCTTGATGCTCGGCCTAGCCTGACGGCGATGCTCAAGGCGCTGCGCGAAGGCGACACCCTGGTAGGGTGGGAACTTGACAGGCTCGGCGGGAATTTACGCCATCTCATAAACACAGCGCATGACCTGACGCAACACGGCATCGGGTTCAAGGTGCTCACGGGTCATGGCGCTTCCATCGACACCACGACGCCTGCCGGCAGGCTGGCGTTTGGAATTCTTGCCGCCCTTGCGGAATTCGAACGGGAACTGATCTCGGAGCACGCCAAGGCTGGGCTGGTAGCGGCCCGGGCACGGGGTCGCAAAGGCGGTGCGCCATTCAAGATGAAGGCGGCGAAAGTCCGCTTGGCGATGGCGGCCATGGGCCAGTCCGGGACGAAAGTCAGTGAGCTATGCCAGGAACTCGGCATGATTCGTCAGCCCCTTTATCAGCACGTCGGGTCTGACGGCTCATGGACCACTTCACTATCGTTCTCGTGCGAAGAAGCGGCGACGTGGGCGCGGCAGTCGCACATGCCCTGTATAGCGCGGTGTCAAGGTGATTGTGCGTGACGGGTCGCCGTGGGCGTAGACGTGGGCGAAAAGCAGTCGAACATCGCCCCCAGAATGGTTCTCATCCCTATACAGACGTGACTCATCCGCACCTATGCGGCTCCCTACGATCATATGGACTGATTAAATCAGTAGGGAGCAAGCATGAACATACGCCATCTTCGCTGCTTCATCGCCGTGGCAGAGGAACTGCACTTCGGCCGAGCCGCTCGACGGCTGCACATCGAACAGTCTCCACTGTCGCGCACGATCC
>JAPTVL010000547.1 GCA_028065725.1 Betaproteobacteria bacterium | reverse complement strand
ATGATTCGCCTCCCGGGCGGAGATATGGCTCGTACAGCCGAGCCCAGGCGCCGCCCGCACGGACATTGTAAGCGTGCGTCCGCTGAATTGCCCGACGCGCGCCGGGGGCGCCACCGTAGACGGCGCACGGCAGCCGACCATTGGCGCCGCACCGCTGCAGGCAGCATGCCGGTCGCTGCCGGTCGCAGCTTGCCGGGGGGCGCCAGCAAGCCTGCACGGGCAGATCGCCGCAAACGGCCAAAAACAGTCACTAGCTGCACCGGCTTGCGGTCCCCTTCAACGCTACAACTATTTGGCCAACTTTAAGCCAACGCCTTCCCCGCTTCCGCCTGCACCGCCCGGATGCTGCGCATTTGCGGAATGGCGAGGCAGAGCAGGGCGATCGCGGAGAGCGTGAAGCCAGCGATGGCGAACAGTGCCGGCAGCGAAATCACCTTCAGCAGCGCGCCGGCGGCGGCGGCGGACAGCGGACTGAGGCCCATAAAGGTGAACATCAGGATGCTCATGGTGCGCCCCATCATCGTCGGCGAGACGCGCTGCTGGATCCAGGTGAAGATTGCGATCTGCACGATGCCGCCGAGCACGCCGGTGCACAGCAGCAGCGCCGCGCCGGCATAGGTGGTGTGTACCAGCGTTAGCGCGGCCAGCGTCAGGCCAACCAGGCTGTCAATGCACAGCACCATCACGCCGAGGTGGCCGCGCATCAATCGCTGGCCCAGACCCGACAGGAAACTGCCTGCGAACATGCCGACGCCTTGCGCGGTCATCAGGATGCCAAGCGAGGCCGCGCCGAGATCCATGCGGGTATCGGCCAGTACCGGCAGGCCTACCTGGATCGGGCCGCCCACAAACACCGACACGAAACTCGCGTACAGAACGAAGGCTCGCAGTGGCGTGTCCTCCCACACGTAACGGATGCCTGCGGCGATGCTGGCGAATACGCCTCCGCTCGGTTTCGGCGGATGGAAATCGCCGTGGATGCGGATCAGTGCCAGCGACACGAGCGAGAACACGAAGCTGGCCGCATCGATCGCGAACGCAAGGCCGAGTCCGTACGCGTCTGAGACCGCGTGCGCAGACGGTGGACGGTGCGCGCCCAGCGCGATCACAAAACCGGCGAGCACCGGGCCGCCGATCATGCTGAGTTGGCGCATGCCCATGAACGCCGCGTTGCCGGCGCGCAGCTGCTGCGGCTGCACCAGTTGCGGAAGGATCGCTGAACTGGCGGGGTAGGCAAACGCTGTGGACAGCCCGATGCCGAGCGCCAGCAGATACACCATCCACATCTGGATGGCCCCGGTGAGCACCAGCGTCGCGAGGATCACGATGCAGGCCGCGTTGACGGCACGCGCGCCCAGCAACACGCGTCGCGGCGACATGCGGTCCACCACCGCGCCGCCGGCCAGCATGAACACTGCGCGCGGGAACGCGATCATCGCCAGCACCAGGCCCAGCGCAGCGGAATCGTTGGTAAGTTTCAGCACCAGCCACGGCAGTGCTACCAGCGTGAACTGATCCCCTAAGGCCGAAACCGAGCTGCCGAAGAACAGCAGGCTGAAGTCGCGATTCTTGAACAGCGAATTGCGCACCGGCTTCTGATCCTCTGACGGAGCGGTGTTCATGCGGGTCCCCTCGTTCGGCGTGACGTCTATGTAATGGCCAGTTTTCGGCGACCTAGCAACTCGAGATCTGCCCTGCACTTAAGGCTGTAACTCGTCCGTTTTGAATGCGAAGGCCAACCCAGTTTTCTACATCGAAGCCGTCTGGTGGACACCCCGGCTTGATCTTTGTATCGAAGTTAAACGCCTGCCAGTGGCCAAGGGTCTGCGAGGGTGCGTCAAGGGTGGCGTGGACAGCGCCTGCCGTAGAGCCCATGCCCAGGGTGCCATGTATGGAGAAGGGCCTCAGACGGTCAGGCAGCATTGGGCAGTCCGCGCTCGGCCCTTTTCGCCAAGGACGCAGGTCGACTTCTTCCACGTCATGGCGATCGCCCCCCATCTCACCGGAGGAGAGCCAAATCCGCGCGTAGAGCGTGCGTAGAGGAAGTGTGTAGCAGAGCCAATATTCGCTGCCCCCCGCATCGCCTTGGTGAGCGATGGCCCCTCGGCCGACAGCAGCCATCACATCGAACAGCGTCGTCTGTTCAAGTTGTACATGGAAACTGCCGAGTCTGAGACCAACTGCCGGCCTAGTGGCTGAGTGGGCCGGGAAAGTACCCAGGCTATTGAAGGGAGTGCCGGGCGGCGGCGTGGCCGCAGCCGTGCCTGTTATGGCCAGAGCAGCAACCGCTGCCCACAGCACTTTTCGAGCGTCCATATAGCTCCCCCGTCAGCTCAGTCTGAATCGCCCCGACGTTCGTGGCGGCCGGTTGGCTTTGATCCGCCATTCATGCCGCAATGGCCGACTGACGCACTTGTTCGATCGTCGCCAGCAGTTCATCGACCTGCGCGGACGTGAAAAGCTCCTCGGGTCCGCGCGGTGTCAGGTCCGTGAATGGAGATTCGTACAGCATCGCCGCCGCCATCACGCCGTGCTCGGTGAGGTGGTCCACGATCAGGTTCACGAACTCGATCTGGTTGGCACTCAG
>JAPTVL010000533.1 GCA_028065725.1 Betaproteobacteria bacterium | reverse complement strand
TCGCTGACCAAAACCCTGCTCGACCCCTTTGTGGCTGTGCTGGTGCTGATCGGCTGCGCACTGTATTTCGGCGAACCTTTCCGCGGGCCGTATCCCATCCTGGCGCTGATCGTTTTTACCCTGACTTTCCCTGGCAAATGGCCCGAGGTCACGCTGCGTGCCTTCTGGAACGAGGTCGTCATCCCCTGGTTCTTTCTGTCCGGGCTGATCCTGCTGTTCGTGTATTCCACCGGCTATCTCGACTTTTTCCCGCCCGACCTGGTTGTGGCGTGGATGCTTGTCACGCCCGTTGCCATGTGGCTGGCGCACCGCGTCGCCCGCAAGATACTGCCGCGCCTGCTGCTGCTGGAGGGCGGGCGTCGCCGCGCCATCATCGTGGGAGCGGGGCATCTTGGCTCCGAATTGCGCGGGCGCTTCGCCAACGACCGCGCGCTTGGTGTCGACGTCATCGGCTTCTTCGACGACCGGGACATTGCGCGCACCGAACTCATCGACCCGGAAAAGCTGTTCGGAAAACTGGCCGAAATCCCCGAATACGTCAACCGCAACGGGATCGACCTCGTCTACATTACCCTGCCCATGGCCGCACAGCCGCGCACCCTCGCCCTGCTCGACGCCCTGCGCGACACGACGGTCTCGGTCTATTTCGTGCCGGATATTTTCGTTTCCGACCTCATCCAGGCACGCGTCGATCACATCCACGGCATGCCCGTGGTCGCCCTTACCGAATCACCCACCCTCGGCGTCAGCGGCATCGGCAAACGCATCAGCGACGTCGTCATCGCCAGCCTCATCCTGCTGATGATCTGGCCGCTGCTGCTCATCCTGGCCATCGGCGTCAAGCTGTCCTCGCCCGGCCCCGTCATCTTCAAGCAACGTCGCTACGGCCTCGACGGCCAGGAAATCCTCGTCTACAAATTTCGCTCCATGACTGTGTGCGAGGACGGTGGCACCATCAACCAGGCCAGCCGCCGCGACATCCGCGTCACCCCCTTCGGCGCCTTCATCCGCCGCACCTCGCTCGACGAACTGCCGCAGTTCGTCAACGTGCTGCAGGGCCGCATGAGCGTCGTCGGCCCGCGACCCCATGCCGTCGCCCACAACGAGCAGTATCGCAAGCTCATCAAGGGCTACATGCTGCGCCATAAGGTCAAGCCCGGAATTACAGGCTGGGCCCAGGTCAACGGCTTGCGCGGCGAAACCGAAACCCTCGACAAGATGCGCGCCCGAGTCCAGTACGACATCGATTACATGCGCAACTGGTCGCTGGTGTTCGACCTCATGATCATAAGCAAAACGCTTGCTGTCGTCTGGCGCGACCAGAGTGCGTATTGAGAGGCAGGATTCAGGCCGCAAGGCTCCAGGATCCGGTACTGGGGGGGCGGCCTGAGCCGCAGCCCGCTTCCCCCAGCCCCAACTTGGCAATCCTTTCGGCAATTAAGCCGGGAATATCTTTGTTGTAACAATTGCATCACATAATTTCCCCAATACGGGTCAAGAGGAAGACAAAAATGCAAGATTTGAAAAAGCTGTATCTGCCGTTGCTGATCGTTGCGCTGATGGTCGGTTGCGGCAACAAAAAGGATGGAGCGGCGGCCGGCGAGAAGGGCCCCAGCCAGGTGGCGGCCAGGGTCAACGGCACCGAGTTGACGGTGCATCAAATCAACTACGCACTGCAGCGCATTCCCAATCTCGACAAGGATCAATCCCGGGCGGCTTCGCTGCAGGTGGTGCGCAACATGGTGGATCAGGAACTGCTGGTGCAGAAGGCGGTGGAAGACAAGCTGGACCGCGATCCCACGGTGGTGCAGTCGCTGGACGCGGCGCGCCGCCAGATTCTGGCCGAGGCCTACATGAGCCGCAAGCTGGGGACACCGGCCGAGCCGTCTGATGCCGAAGTGTCGGACTACTTGAACAAGCACCCGGAGCTGTTCAGCAATCGCAAGGTGTATCGCCTTCAGGAAATCTCGATCAAGGCGCCGAAAGACAAACACGACGCCATTCGCGCGCAGATGGGCGCGTCAAAAACGCTGAACGATTTTGGCGCGTGGCTGAAGGCGGAAAACCTGCCTGCGAAAGCCGCGCAGGGCGTGAAACCGGCCGAGCAGTTGCCGCTGGAGATTCTGCCCAGGCTGGCCCAGATGTCCGACGGCCAGGCCATGGTGGTGAATTCTCCGGATGGTCTGCTGGTGATCGTGGTGGCGGGATCGCAGGCACAGCCGGTGACGCTGGAACAGGCCAAGCCCGCAATCGTGCGCGTGCTGCAAACCCAGGGGCGCCAGAAGGCGGCCAAGGCTGAGCTGGACGCGCTGAAAGTCGCGGCCAAGATCGAGTATGCGGGGGAATTTGCCGATGCCGGCAAGAAAGTGGCGGCTGCCGCTGCGCCTGCAGAACCCGCTGCTGCGGCCGGGTCCGACGCCGACGCAATCAACAAAGGTCTTTCCGGGCTGAAATAATCGGGTGGGCGCGCCAGGAGTTGCGCCCGTTTTTCATTATGTCTCCCATATTCGTTCGCACCCTGCCGTTCGGGCTGTATATCGCCCTGCTTGTGCTGGAAGGCCTGTTGCCAGACTGGCTGCCGGACTTCGACGTGCGCTGGCTGTAC
>JAPTVL010000429.1 GCA_028065725.1 Betaproteobacteria bacterium | reverse complement strand
TGGCACGGCGATCTGCAAGGCGCTGGCGCAAAGCGGATTCACCGTGGCGGCGAACTGCCTGCCGAACTTTCCGCCGAAGGACGAGTGGCTGGCGAAGATGAAGTCGGAAGGTTACGATTTCATCGTTGCCGAGGCGGACGTTACCGACTACGAGGCATGTGCCGCGATGGTCAGGAAGCTGGAAGCGGAAGTCGGTCCGGTTGATGTGCTGATCAACAACGCCGGCATCACGCGCGACTCCGTGTTCAAGAAAATGGACAAGGGCCAGTGGGACGCCGTGCTGTCCACCAACCTCGATTCCGTGTTCAACGTGACGCATCAGGTGTTGCCGGGCATGGCCGATCGCGGCTGGGGCCGCGTCATCAACATGTCGTCGGTGAATGGCATCAAGGGCCAGTTCGGCCAGGCCAACTACTCGGCGGCGAAGGCCGGCATCCTCGGCTTCACCCGCGCGATTGCCGCCGAAGTGGCGAAGAAGGGCGTGACGGTGAATGCCATCGCCCCCGGCTATATCGGCACCGACATGGTCATGGCGATCAAGCAGGAAGTGCGCGATTCGATCGTGGCGACGATTCCGGTCGGGCGCCTGGGCAAGCCGGAAGAAATCGGCGCCCTGTGTGCCTACCTGGTGTCGGACCTGGCGGGTTACATGACCGGTGCTACGCTGAACATTAACGGCGGCTTGCATTACTGCTGATTGTCGCCTGGTTTGACGAGCTTCCTCCCAGCCGTTTCCGGCGGGGAGGTGGCACCCAGCAGCATGGTAGTAAAATGCCTTTCTGGAGGGGAGTGTAATGGCCGCACAGAGCCGTCTTATCAAGAAATACCCGAATCGCCGCCTGTATGACACCCGCACCAGCACTTACATCACGCTGGCCGATGTCAAGGAATTGGTTCTTGCGCACGAGGCCTTCCAGGTGGTGGACGCCAAGTCGGGCGACGACCTGACGCGCGCCATCCTGCTGCAGATCATCCTCGAGGAAGAAGCCGGCGGCGCGCCGATGTTCTCCTCCGACCTGCTGTCGCAGATGATCCGCTTCTATGGCAACGCCATGCAGGGCATGATGGGCAACTACATCGAGAACAACATCAAGTCCTTCACCGAGGTCCAGGCCAAGCTCAAGGAACAGGCCAAGGCGCTGTATGGCGAAAATGCCGGCGACAGCCAGGACTTATGGGCGCAGTTCCTCAAGTTCCAGGGACCGGCTATGCAGCACATGATGGGCACCTACGTCGAGCAGAGCCAGAAGATGTTCCAGCAGATGCAGGACACCATGCAGGAACAGACGCGCAAGATTTTCCCCGGCATTTATGTCAAGCCGGAAGAAAAGGCCGAGAAGAAGTAACGCTCCGGGCCTTTGCAGCACCAATGAAGAAGGCTCCTGTGGGAGCCTTCTTCATTGGTGTGCGCAGTGAGCGTATTCGATTCGGTTATGGCACTTGACGCCATATTCCTCCTATGGCAAAGTACGCCATATGAAGGCGACGCGAGCGTTCTACGACCGAGGCGAGTTTCCGGATGGCGCTATTGTCGAGATGACGATCTGGAGGATTCCCGAGCCGGTGCCGGGTTGCGCTCACGCCTTCAAGTACAGCCTGTTTTACGGCTTCCCGGGCAAGCGTCTGGTCAGCTACGACAACGAGCGCGGCAAGGGCGATCACCGGCATATCAAGGGTCGTGAAGTGCGGTATGTGTTTTCGTCCGTGGAGCAACTGATGGCTGATTTTCTACCCGACGTGCGGCACGCGAGAGGTGAGTCATGAGTGAAACTGTCCGGCTTCATGTGGGCTCCATCGAAGAGATGGGGAAGCGTTTCGTCGGTGCGTGGAATCGACTCGAACGTGGCAAGGCGGTCAAGGAAACTCATCTGACTTTCTTCAGTCTCGAGGCCATGATGTCAACGCTTTCGCCCAAGCGCCTCGAACTGTTGAAGCGTGTTCATCGGCATCCGGCCAGTACGGTGTCGGAATTGGCCAAGACGCTCGGGCGGGACTACAAAAGGGTGCATGACGATGTTTCGGCGCTGGCCCATGCGGGTCTGATCGTGCGCGACGAGAACGGAATTCGGGCTCCCTACGACAACGTCCAGGCCATCGTGTCGCTCAACGTTTGAACTTTACTGTGTCCATGAATCGGAAAAAGAAGATACCTACCGTCGGATTCGTCAGCCTCGGCTGTCCCAAGGCGGCATCCGACGCGGAGCAGATCCTGACCCGGTTGCGTGCCGAGGGTTATGAAATTTCCGGCAGCTATGACGGCGCCGATCTGGTGGTGGTCAATACCTGCGGCTTCATCGATGCCGCGGTCGAGGAATCGCTCGATGCGATCGGCGAGGCGCTAGCAGAAAACGGCAAGGTCATCGTCACCGGTTGCCTCGGCGCCAAGAAGGATGCGGCGGGCAACGACGTGGTGCGCACCGCCCACCCCAAGGTGCTGGCCGTCACCGGGCCGCATGCCATGCCCGAAGTCATGGCCGCCGTGCATCAGCATCTGCCTCCGAGGTTGCCAAATGAGCACGATCCCTTCGTCGATCTGGTGCCGCCACAGGGCATACGTCTGACGCCCGATCACTATGCCTACCTGAAGATATCCGAAGGCTGCAACCATCGCTGCAGCTTCTGCATCATTCCCTCGCTGCGCGGCGACCTGGTGTCGCGGCCGATCGGCGAGGTGCTGCGCGAAGCCGAAGTGCTGCGCGATGCCGGCGTGCGCGAACTGCTGGTGATCTCGCAGGACACCAGCGCCTATGGCGTCGACGTCAAATACCGCACCGGCTTCCACGGCGGCCGGCCGGTCAAGACGCGGCTGCTGGAACTGTGCAGCGAACTGGGCCAGCTCGGCCTCTGGGTGCGCTTGCACTACGTCTATCCCTATCCCAGCGTCGATGACCTGATTCCGCTGATGGCCGAGGGCAAGATCCTGCCTTACCTCGACGTCCCCTTCCAGCATGCCAGCCCGCGCATCCTCAAGCTGATGAAGCGCCCGGCATCGAGCGAAAAGGTGCTCGATCGCATCGCCGCCTGGCGCCGCGAAGTGCCCGAGCTGACGATACGCAGCACCTTCATCACCGGCTTTCCCGGCGAAACCGATGCCGAGTTCAACGAGCTGCTGGACTTCCTCGACGCGGCCCAGCTCGATCGCGTCGGCGCCTTCTCTTATTCGCCGGTTGCCGGCGCCAGCGCCAACGAACTGCCCGGCGCGCTGCCCGAAGCAATTCGCGAAGAGCGCAAGGCGCGCCTGCTGCGCCACCAGGAAGACATCTCGACCCAGCGTCTGGAGCGCAAGATCGGCCGCCGCATCACGGTGCTGGTGGACGAGATCGACGAAGACGGCGCCATCGCCCGCTCCGAGGGCGACGCGCCGGATGTCGATGGCCTGGTCTACATCGCCGACGGTCACGATCTGGAGATCGGCGAGTTTGCCGAGGTCAATGTCATCGACTGCGATGTGCACGACCTGTATGCCCAACTGAGCGCGACGCTCGCGGCTCCCGACTGAAGCGCCGCGGTCATGAAGCCGAAGCTGGGTCTCGCCCTCGGTAGCGGTTCGGCGCGCGGCTGGGCGCATATCGGCGTCATCCGGGCGCTGGCGGACGCCGGCTTTGTGCCCGATGTCGTTGCCGGCTGCTCGATCGGCGCCTTCGTCGGCGCCACCTATGCCGACGGCGACCTCGACCAGCTGGAACAGTGGGTCGGCGGACTGGCCTGGAAGGAAGTTCTCGGCCTGCTCGACGTCAGCTTCTCGGGCGGCCTGATCAAGGGCGAAAAACTCTTCGACTTCTTCCAAAGGTATTTCGTCGACAAGGATTTCGCCAATCTGCCTGTGCCCTTTTCCTGCGTTGCCACCGACCTTGCCACCGGGCGTGAAATCTGGCTGCGCGAAGGCTCGGTGGCCAGTGCGGTGCGCGCTTCGAGCGCCGTGCCGGGCCTGTTCCAGCCGGTGGTGCGCGACGAGCGCCTGCTGGTCGATGGCGGCCTGGTGAACCCGGTGCCGGTCTCGCTGTGCCGTGCCATGGGCGCCGACATCGTGATCGCCGTGGATCTGGGCTCGGACCGCGTGGGCGGCAGCCTGCGCCACAAGCCGGATCAGGCCGTGCCGGCCGACGATGCCGCAGGCGGCGATGAACCCGGCTGGGCGACCCGCCTGCGCCAGGTTTTCAGCCGGCCGCGACAGAGCAACGGCGAACTGCTGCCCTCGATGGCCGGCGTGCTGTCGACCAGCATCCACATCATGCAGATGCGCATCGCCAGGAGCCGCCTCGCCGGCGAACCGGCCGACGTGCTGCTGACGCCGCGTCTCGGCCACCTGGCGCTGATGGATTACCATCGCGGCAGCGAAGCCATTGCGGAAGGGCGCGCAGCCGTGATCCGCATGCTGCCCGCGATCGAACACGCACTTTCATCATGAACCCACTGATCGGCGAACTGCAGGAACTTCTGGGCGAACGCCACGTGCTCACCGCGGCGGGCGACGTCGCGCCGTTTTGCACCGACTGGCGCGGACGTTACACGGGCAATGCGCTGGGTGTTGCGCTGCCAGGCACTGCGGAGGATGTGGCGGCCGTGGTGCGCGCCTGCGCCGCGGCCGGCACCGCCATCGTCCCGCAGGGCGGCAATACCGGCCTGTGCGGCGGCGCCACCCCGGTCGGCGGCGAACTGCTGATCTGTTTGCGGCGCCTGAACCGCATCCGCGCCGTCGATGCCGACAACAACTCGATTACCGTCGAGGCCGGCTGTACCCTGCAGGCGGTGCAGGAAGCCGCCGCCGCCGCCAATCGCCTGTTCCCGCTGTCGCTGGCGGCGGAGGGCAGCGCGACGATCGGCGGCAACCTGTCCACCAATGCCGGCGGGGTGCAGGTACTGCGCTACGGCAATGCCCGCGAGCTGACCCTGGGACTTGAAGTCGTGCTGGCCGACGGCCGCATCTGGAACGGCCTGCGCGGCCTGCGCAAGGACAACACCGGCTACGACCTCAAGCATTTGTTCGTCGGTGCCGAAGGCACCCTGGGCCTGATCACGGCGGCGACGCTCAAATTGTTTCCGCGGCCGCGCACGCAGGCCACGGCCTGGGTCGCGGTGCCCGATCCGGCGGCCGCAGTGCGCCTGCTCGGACGCCTGCGCGATGCCGCGGGCGACAATGTGACGGCCTTCGAGATCGTCGGCCGTGCGGCGTTGGACCTGGTGCTCAAACACATTCCCAATGCGCGCGACCCGCTCGCCGGCAGGCCGGCCTGGCAGGTGCTGGTCGAACTTTCCGGTGCGCGCGACGATCTGGGCGCCACACTGGAGCAGGCACTGCAAGCCGCCGCGGAAGCGGGCGTCATCGACGATGCCGTACTCGCTGCCAGCGAGGCGCAGACCGCCGCGCTGTGGGCCCTGCGCGAAAATGTTTCGGAGGCGCAGAAGATCGAGGGCGTCTCGATCAAGCACGACATCGCCGTGCCGGTGTCGCGCATCGCCGAATTCATTTCCCGCGCCGACGCGGCGTTGCGCGCCGCCTTTCCCGAAGTGCGCATCGTCTGTTTCGGCCACATCGGCGACGGCAACCTGCATTACAACCAGTCGAAATCCGATGCCCAGTCCAATGCCGAATTCATTGCCCAGACCGACTCCGTGAATCGCATCGTGCACGACCTGGTGCATGAACTGGGCGGTTCGATCTCCGCCGAACACGGGTTGGGGCAGCTGAAACGCGAGGAAGTCCTGCGCTACAAGAGCCAAACCGAAATGGACCTGATGCGTGCGGTCAAGCAGGCACTCGATCCGCGCCGCCTGATGAATCCCGGCAAGCTGCTGTAGCGAGGGCGAAAAAAGGGCCGAAAAAGGCTTTACAGACAGGGACCGCCTCCCTATAATGCGCGCTCTCTTGTGGGGGTATAGCTCAGCTGGGAGAGCGCTTGCATGGCATGCAAGAGGTCCGCGGTTCGATCCCGCGTACCTCCACCAAACGATAAGTCCCTATCGTCTAGAGGCCTAGGACAATACCCTTTCACGGTATGAACCGGGGTTCGAATCCCCGTGGGGACGCCAGCATCAGGAAACACGCCCGATTCCGCAAGGAGTCGGGCGTGTTTCTTTCGGCGGGACGGACGGTCTCCCGAGGACGGCTAGAATCGCCACATCTTCCGTTTTCCCGACATCGCCATGGCCCGCATCAAGCTCCAGTTTGCCGACGACCAGTTCTGCTACACCACCGACCTCACGGTGCGCATCACCGATATCAACGGCGCCAACCATCTCGGCAACGATTCGATGATCTCGATGATTTCCGAGGCGCGGGCGCGCTTCCTGTTCGACTTCGGCGTCGAGGAAACCACTGACGACCAGATCATCGTCACCGACCTGGCTACCACCTACCTGGCCGAGGCCTATACGCGTGACGAATTGCGCTTCGAGATCGGGGTGGCGGACTTCAACAAGTACGGCGGCGACATCATCTTCCGTGTCACGCGGCCGGCCGACGCGACGCTGATCGCGATGGCCAAGTCCGGCTTCGTCTTCTTCGACTACCGGGCGAAGAAGGTGGTGCCGATGCCCGAGTTCTTCGCCGCCAGGTTTCCCCGGGTTAACCGGTTGTAGACCGGCATGCTGTCCGACCTCGTTTCGCTCTCCCTGTTCCTGCGCGCGGTCGACGCGCGCAGCCTGTCGAAGGCGGCCGAGCAGTCCCACCTGGCGCTGGCGGCGGCGAGCCGGCGCATCGCGCTGCTCGAACACTGCTACGGCGTGCAACTGCTGTACCGCTCGGCGCAGGGCGTGGAACCGACCCCGGCGGGAAATTCGCTCGCCTTCCATGCGCGCCAGTTGCTGCAGCAGGAAGAAAGATTGCGGGCCGAGCTTTCGGATTTTGCGAAGGGCATCCGCGGGCATATCCGCATCCAGGCCAATACCTCGGCCATCACCCAGTTCCTGCCCGATGACCTGGCCTTCTTCGTTGCCGAGTTTCCCGACGTCAAGGTCGAACTCGAGGAAAACCGCAGCAATGCCATTGCCCAGGCCCTGCGCGAAGGCAAGACCGACATCGGCATCGTGCTCGAAGGCACCGACCTGCAGGGTCTGCAATGCTTCGATTACCACAGCGACCGCCTGGTCGCGGTGGTGCCGCGCGGCCACGCCCTGCGTCAGCGCAAGGCGCATTTCGCCGAGCTGATCAAGCACGATTTCGTCGGCCTCGACAGCAGCGCGGCAATGATGCGCCTGCTCGCCGATGCCGCCGTGGCGCTGGGCGAGCCGCTGCGGCTGCGGGTCCAGGTCAGCAGCTTCGAGGCGGTCTGCAAAATGGTGCAGGCCGGCATGGGCATCGGCGTCCTGCCCGAGGGCGCGGCGCGGGATTTCGGCCGCGTCATCGGCTTGCGCCAGATCCGCATCGTGGATGACTGGGCGCGCCGGAGCATGCTGGTGGCGGTGCGCAGCGTCGACGGCCTACCGCTGGTCGGACGCAAGCTGGTGCAACAACTGGCCCGCGGCACTGCCGTCTGAGTCGCCCGCATGGCCTTCGCATTCTGCGAAGGCACTGTTTCACAATCGGCAATTGCCCTTCGCCTTCAACTCCTCCTACACTGCTCCGTCGGCGATAGGTCTGGTTTGTCCCGTCGCCATCATAAAAACATCACGGAGGAAGTATATGAAAGCTATCCACTGGTTTTCGGCACTGTTTGGCATCTCGATGCTGGCCCTGCCCGCCGCGGCACAGCAGGCCGCACCCATCGTCATCAAATTCAGCCACGTCACGACCAGCGAAACGCCCAAGGGCAAGGGCGCCGACCAGTTCAGGAAGCTGGCCGAGGAGCGTACCCAAGGCCGGGTCAAGGTCGAGGTCTATCCCAACAGCTCGCTGTACAAGGACAAGGAAGAACTCGAAGCGCTGCAGCTCGGCGCGGTGCAGATGCTGGCGCCCTCGGTGTCGAAGTTCGGCCCGCTCGGCGTGCGCGAATTCGAGGTGTTCGACCTGCCCTACATCTTCGACAGCATCGAGGAAATGCACCGCATCACCCAGGGGCCGCTCGGCCAGATGCTGCTGAACAAGCTCGAGGTCCGCGGCATCCTCGGCCTGGCCTACTGGGACAACGGCTTCAAGCAGATGTCGGCCAACCGGGCACTGAAGAAGCCGGACGACTTCCGCGGCCTCAAGTTGCGCATCCAGTCCTCCAAGGTGCTCGAAGCGCAGATGCGCTCGGTGAATGCCTTGCCGCAGGTGATGGCTTTCTCCGAGGTGTACCAGGCGATGCAGACCGGCGTGGTCGATGGCTCGGAAAACACGCTGTCCAACATCTACACCCAGAAGCACCACGAGGTGCAGAAATTCCTCACCCTGTCCGACCACGGCTACATCGGCTATGCGGTGATCACCAACAAGAAGTTCTGGGACGGCCTGCCGGCGGACATTCGCGGCATCCTCGAAGGCGCCATGAAGGACGCCACCAAACACGCCAACGACATCGCCAAGAAGGAAAACGACGACGCCCTCGAAGGCATCCGCAAGTCGGGCAAGACCCAGATCCTGACGCTGACGCCGGCGGAAAAGGCCGAGTGGAAGAAGGCCATGGTCAAGTCGCACCGACAGATGGAAGATCGGGTGGGGGCCGACCTGATCAAGGCCTTCTACAAGGAAACCGGCTTCGATCCCAACAAGTGAGCGTGACGGAGTTTCCATGATTGACCTCGATCATCTGCGCACCTGGGTCGGCCGCACCGAGGTCGTGGAAGACATTGTCGCGCCATCGAAGGTGGCGGCGCTGGCCGCCACGCTCGACCGCGACGATGCTGTGCCGGTGGCCGGCGACGCGCTGCCGCCACCTTGGCACTGGACGCTGTGCGTGCCGGCCGCGCGCCAGTCGGCGCTCGGTCCCGACGGCCACCCGGCGCGCGGCGGCTTCCTGCCGCCGGTGCCGTTGCCGCGCCGCATGTGGGCTGGCGGCCGGCTCACGTTTCCGCAGCCGCTGCGGGTAGGCGAGACGGTGCAGCGCCGTTCGCAGGTGATGTCGGTCGAGCACAAGAGCGGGCGCTCGGGCGAACTGGTCTTCGTCCTGGTGCGCCACGAGTTTCATGGGCCGCGCGATCTGTGCATCACGGAAGAGCACGACATCGTCTATCGCGACCTGCCGGGCGCCGCCGGGTCTGCCGTACCGCCAGCGCCGACTTTTGCCAAAGCGCCGACCGACAGTGCCTGGGAACGGCAGATCGTGCCCGATGACGTGCTGCTGTTCCGCTATTCCGCGCTGACCTTCAACGGCCATCGCATCCACTACGACCGCCGCTACGTTACCGAGGTCGAGGGCTATCCGGGCCTGATCGTGCATGGCCCGCTGATCGCCACCCTGCTGGTCGACCTGCTGCGGCGCAAGCTGCCGCGGGCACGGGTGGCGACGATCGAGTTCCGCGCCGTCAAGCCGGTGTTCGACATCGCGCCCTTCCACGTCTGCGGCCGGCCCGAGGCCGACGGCAGGGCCGTCAAGCTGTGGACCCGCGATGCCGAAGGCCACCTGACCATGGACATGAGCGTCACGCTCACCTGAAACGCCACTCCCAACCCCAACGAGACACATCATGCAAAAGGCCAACGACGCCTGGCAGGACATCCGCGATGCGGTGCGCGACCTCTGCGCCCAGTATCCGGCCGAGTATTTTCGCAAGATCGACGAGGAACGCGGCTATCCCGAGGCCTTCGTCGATGCATTGACCAAGGCCGGCTGGATGGCGGCGCTGATCCCGCAGGAGTACGGCGGTTCTGGCCTCGGCCTGACCGAGGCCTCGGTGATCATGGAGGAGATCAACCGCTGCGGCGGCAACTCCGGCGCCTGCCACGGCCAGATGTACAACATGGGCACCCTGCTGCGCCACGGTTCGGAAGCACAGAAGCGGCTCTACCTGCCACGGATCGCCAGCGGCGAGCTGCGCCTGCAGTCGATGGGTGTCACCGAGCCCAGCACCGGCACCGACACGACGAAGATCAAGACCACGGCGGTGAGGCAGGGCGACCGCTATGTGGTCAATGGACAGAAGGTCTGGATCTCGCGCATCCAGCATTCCGACCTGATGATCCTGCTGGCGCGCACCACGCCGCTGGCCGAGGTGAAGAAGAAATCCGAGGGCATGTCGATCTTCATCGTCGACCTGCGCGACGCGATCGGCCACGGCATGACGGTGCGGCCGATCCCGAACATGGTGAATCACGAGACCAACGAACTGTTCTTCGACAACCTGGAGATTCCTGCGGAGAACCTGATCGGCGAGGAGGGCAAGGGTTTCAAGTACATCCTCGACGGTCTCAACGCCGAGCGCACCCTGATCGCCGCCGAGTGCATCGGCGACGGCTACTGGTTCATCGACAAGGTCGGTGCCTACGTCAAGGAGCGCGTGGTCTTCGGCCGCCCGATCGGCCAGAACCAGGGCGTGCAGTTTCCCATCGCCGAGTCCTACATCGAGGTCGAAGCGGCCAACCTGATGCGCTGGGAGGCCTGCCGCCTCTACGACGCGCACCAGCCCTGCGGCGCCCAGGCCAACATGGCCAAGTACCTTGCCGCCAAGGCCTCGTGGGAGGCCGCCAACGCCTGCATCCAGTTCCACGGCGGCTTCGGCTTCGCCTGCGAATACGACGTCGAACGAAAGTTCCGCGAGACACGGCTCTACCAGGTCGCGCCGATCTCGACCAACCTGATCCTGGCGCACGTCGCCGAGCATGTGCTCGGTTTGCCGCGGTCGTTTTAAGGAACACAGACATGGCATCGGCAAACCGTCCGCTCGACGGCATTACCGTCGTCTCATTGGAACACGCCATCGCCGCGCCGTTCTGCACGCGACAACTGGCCGACCTCGGCGCGCGCGTGATCAAGGTCGAGCGTCCCGGTTCCGGCGATTTCGCCCGCGGCTATGACGAGCGCGTCAAGGGCCTGGCTTCGCATTTCGTGTGGACCAACCGCTCCAAGGAAAGCCTGACGCTGGATGTCAAGCATGACGCGGCCGACGGTGTTTTCGAACGCCTGCTGGAACAGACCGACGTGCTGGTGCAGAACCTGGCGCCCGGCGCCGCGGCCCGGCTCGGGCTGTCCTTCGAGGTCCTGTACGAGAAGTATCCGCGCCTGATCGTCTGCGACATCTCCGGCTACGGCGACTCCGGCCCCTACCGCGACAAGAAGGCCTACGACCTGCTGATCCAGAGCGAATCCGGTTTCCTCTCGATCACCGGCACGCCCGACGAGCCGTCCAAGGCCGGCTGCTCGATCGCCGACATCGCCGCCGGTATGTATGCCTACAGCAACATCCTGGCGGCGCTGATCCAGCGCGGCAAGACCGGCAAAGGTTCCCGCGTCGAAGTCTCGATGCTGGAAGCCATGGCCGAATGGATGAGCTATCCGCTCTACTACGCGATCGACGGCGCCGCGCCGCCGCCGCGTTCGGGCGCGGCGCACGCCACAATCTATCCCTACGGCCCCTTCAGCGCCGGCGACGGCAAGGTGGTCATGCTCGGCCTGCAGAATGAACGCGAATGGGCGATCTTCTGCGAGAAGGTGCTGCTGCAGCCGGAACTGGTGAACGATCCGCGCTATGCCTCGAATTCGAAGCGCACCGCGGCGCGCGCCGAAGTCAAGGCCCTGGTCGAGCAGGCCTTCGCCGCCCTGAGTTCGGAACAGGTGCTGGCCCGCCTCGATGCTGCCGGCATCGCCAACGCCCACGTCAACGACATGCACGATCTCTGGCAGCATGAACAGCTCAAGGCGCGCGGGCGCTGGGTCGAGGTCGACAGCCCCGCCGGAAAGATTCCGGCGCTGCTGCCGCCGGGCCTGCCGAGCGATGTCGAGCCGCGCATGGATGGCGTGCCGGCGCTGGGCCAGCACACGGCGGTTATCCTCGCCGGCCTCGGTTACGATGACGCGGAGATCGAACGCCTGCGCGGCGAGCGCGCGGTATAGGAGATGGCCATGGACTGCACACAGATACTGGCGCGTTTCGCCGCCGAACTGAAGGCCGATGACATCCCCGCGTCCGTCCTGCGCCGCACCGAGGACCTGTTCCTTGACTGGACTGCCTCGGCGCTGGCCGGCAAGGGCGCCGAGCCGGTCGAAATCATCGAGCGCTTTGCCCGCGCCATGGGTCCGGCCGAGGGAAAGGCCGAGGTGCTGATTTCGCGCCGCCACACTTCGTCGCTGTTCGCTGCGATGGTCAATGCCGCGTCCTCGCATGTCGCCGAGCAGGACGACGTGCACAACGGTTCGGTGTTCCATCCGGCCACCGTCGTGTTTCCGCCGGCGCTGGCCGTGGCGCAGGCGCTCGGCGCATCGGGGCGCGAGTTGCTGACGGCCTGCGTCGCCGGCTACGAGGTCGGCATCCGCGTCGGCGAATATCTCGGCCGCTCGCATTACCGCATCTTCCACACCACCGGCACCGCCGGCACCCTGGCTGCCGCCGCCGCGGTCGGCCGCCTGCTCGGCCTCGATGCGACAAGCATGCTGCATGCCTTCGGCTCGGCCGGCACCCAGTCGGCGGGGCTCTGGGAATTCCTGCGCGATGCCGCGCATTCTAAGCAGTTGCACACCGCGCACGCCGCCGGCGCGGGCCTGACTGCGGCCTATCTGGCGCAGGACGGCTTTACCGGCGCCCGCCACATCCTCGAAGGGCCGCAGGGGCTCGCCGCCGGCACCTCGACCGACGCCGATCCGGCGCGCCTGACCGACGGCCTCGGCACGCGCTGGACCGTGGCCGAGACTTCGTTCAAGTTCCACGCTTCCTGCCGCCACAACCATCCGGCGGCCGATGCGCTGCTCAAGGCGATGCAGGATCACCGTCTCGCCAGCGCCGACATTGAGCAGGTGGTCGCCCGCGTGCATCAGGGCGCGATCGACGTGCTCGGCCCGGTGACCGATCCGCAGACCGTACACCAGGCCAAGTTCTCCATGGGCACGGTGCTGGGCCTGATCGCGACCCGGGGCCGGGCCGGGCTGGCCGAGTTCGACACGCTGTTCCGCGATCCGGCGGTGCGCGATTTCGCCGCGCGCGTGCGCATGGAACTCGATGCCGAGGTCGATACAGCTTATCCGGCGCGCTGGATAGGCAAGGTCACGATTCAGACGAAAGACGGCCGCCGCATCGAGGGCCGCGTCGATGAGCCCAAGGGCGACCCCGGCAACACGCTGTCCCGTGCCGAACTCGAAGACAAGGCGCTGCGTCTCGCGGCCTATCGCGACGGCGCCACGGCGACCGAGATGCGCTGCCTCATCGCCCAGGTCTGGAACCTGGAAGCGGCTGCCGCGATCGGCGACCTGCTGCCCGCCGCACCATGACGCGCCTGAACTCGCTGCTCTTCGTTCCTGCCAGTCGCCCCGAGCGCTTTGCGAAGGCGCTGGCCGCCGGCGCCGATGCCGTCATCATCGACCTGGAAGATGCCGTCGCACCCGCCGAGAAGGACGCGGCGCGCGATGCGCTGGCGGCCTGGCTCGATCCCGCGCAGCCGGTGCTGGTGCGCATCAATGCCGCCGATACGCCCTGGTTCGTCGCCGATCTTGAGCTGCTGGCGCGGCCCGGCATCGCCGGGGTGGTGCTGCCCAAGGCCGAACACCCCGATGACGTGCTGGTCGCAAGCCGCGCCGGCGGCGGGCTGCCGGTGCTGCCGCTGGTGGAGTCGGCGCTGGGTTTCGAGCAGCGTCTCGCCCTGGCACACACGGACCAGGTCGAACGCCTGATTTTCGGCCAGATCGACTTCCAGGCCGACATGAACATGCGCTGCAGCGAAGACGAGTTGCTGCCCTTCCGCGTGGCACTGGTGCTGGCCTCGCGTCTGGCCGGCATCGCCGCGCCGATCGACGGCGTCACCACGGCCATCGACGATGCCGAACTGCTGCAGGCCGATGCCCTGCGTGCGCGCCGGCTCGGTTTCGGCGGCAAGCTGTGCATCCATCCGCGCCAGGTCGCCGTGGTCAATCGCAGCTTCGCCCCGAGCGCCGACGAGATCGCCTGGGCGCAGCGTGTGATCGCCGCCGATGCCGCGTCGGGCGGTGCGGCGGTGGCGGTGGACGGCAAGATGGTGGACCGACCGGTGGTGCTGCGCGCCGCGGCCATTCTCGCCGATGCCGCAGCCCGCAAAAATGCGCAGCGATGAAAATCGACCGCCTCGACCATCTGGTACTGACCGTGCGCGACATCGACGCGACGATCGCCTTCTATGTCGATGTGCTGGGCATGGAGGCGGTGAGTTTTGGCGCCGGGCGTCGCGCGCTGGCCTTCGGCCGGCAGAAGATCAACCTGCATCCGGTGTCCGCGCCGCTGGCGCCGCATGCCGTGACGCCGATGCCGGGCTCGGCCGACCTGTGCCTGATCACGGAAACGCCGCTGGCGGAAGTCATCGCACATCTGCAGCGCACCGGTGTCGCGATCGAGCAGGGTCCGGT
>JAPTVL010000076.1 GCA_028065725.1 Betaproteobacteria bacterium | reverse complement strand
GTCCGCGCCGACATAGTCGAACAGCCGGTAATGCCGCCCGGTAAGTTCGCCGAAACGGTCCATCGCATCCTGCACGACCTGCGGGAACGCGTCATAGAAGGGATTGGCGCGCTCGCGCGACTGGAAGAAGACGTCCGGGTTCTGCGAACTGCCGCGCAGCACCGGGTGCTCGGGCGACAGGGCGCGGGACCGGTGCGCCGCGATGCGGTCGGCGCCGAGCATGGCGCGCACCGTGTCGGCCTCGACCGCCGCAATCTTCGCCACCTCGTGCGAGGTGCGGAAGCCGTCGAAGAAGTGGATCACCGGGATGCGCCCGGCGAGCGTGGTCGCCTGCGCGATGACCGCGAAGTCCTGCGCTTCCTGCGGCGAGTCGGCGGCGAGCATCGCGCAGCCGGTGGCGCGACAGGCCATGACGTCGGACTGGTCGCCGAAGATCGACAGCGCGTGCGTCGCCAGCGTGCGTGCCGCGACGTGCAGCACGAAGGGAGTCAGCTCGCCGGCGATCTTGTAGAGGTTGGGGATCATCAGCAGAAGCCCCTGGCTGGCGGTGAAGCTGGTCGCCAGTGCGCCCGAGGTGAGCGCGCCGTGCAGCGCGCCGGCGGCGCCGCCTTCCGACTGCATCTCGATGATGGTCGGCACCGCGCCCCACAGGTTGGCCCTGCCCTGCGACGCCCATTCGTCGGCCCATTCGCCCATGGCGGACGCCGGCGTGATGGGATAGATCGCGATCACCTCGTTGGCGAGGTAGGCGATGCGGGCAACGGCCTCGTTGCCGTCGATGGTGAGCGTGGTTCTTGACGCTTTATCCGAAGGTGTATCCCTTGGGACAGCGTCTTTAGAACCACGGCCTACCCCTTGCGGGTGGAGCGTGGTGGTCATGGCTGACGCTTCCAGGACAAATCTGTCTTTTATTCTAGACGCGCGTTGAAATTGAGCCAGTCCTCCCGGCAGAGATCGCACCCGAAGCTGCGGAACAAACGAGACGGACGCATCCTGTAAACTCAAGCCGTCCACCTTGACTCGACTATATACCGGTCTGACTGCCGGTGACCTGTTATGCCACACAGTGTCGACCTCATCACCACGATTTCCGCCGCGCTTGGGCTGGCATTGATCTTTGGTTTCATCGCCGTTCGCCTGAGGCTGCCCGCTTTGGTGGGATACCTGCTCGCCGGGATTGTGATCGGCCCCTTCACCCCGGGCTTCGTCGCGGATACGGCGCTGGCAGGGCAATTGGCCGAGATCGGCGTAATGCTGCTGATGTTCGGCGTGGGGCTGCATTTCTCGCTCGACGATCTGTTGTCGGTGAAGAAAATCGCACTGCCCGGCGCCGTGGTGCAGATTGCGGTGGCGACGGCGATGGGGATGGGCCTGGCCCACTGGTGGGACTGGAACCTGATGGCCGGTATCGTGTTCGGGCTGTCGCTGTCGGTGGCGAGCACGGTGGTGCTGCTGAAGGCGCTGGAAAGCCGCGGGGTGCTGGCCACGCCGAACGGCCGCATCGCGGTGGGCTGGCTGGTGGTGGAAGACCTGGTGATGGTGATGGTGCTGGTGTTGCTGCCGCCGCTGGCGGGGATGTTTGGCGGCAGCGGCACGACGACCGACACGCAATCGCTGCTGGGCACGCTGGCGCTCACGCTTGGCGAGGTGGCGCTGTTCATCGGTCTGATGCTGGTGGTGGGGCGGCGGCTCTTTCCCTGGCTCCTGTGGCAGGTGGCGCGCACCGGTTCGCGCGAACTGTTCACACTGTGCGTGGTGGCCGCCGCGCTCGGCATCGCGTACGGCTCGTCGGCCTTGTTCGGCGTGTCGTTCGCACTGGGTGCCTTCTTCGCCGGCATGGTGCTGCGCGAATCGGCGCTGAGCTACCGCGCCGCCGAGGAATCGCTGCCGCTCAGGGATGCCTTCGCCGTGCTGTTCTTCGTCTCGGTGGGCATGCTGTTCGATCCGCGCGTGTTGCTCGAGCAACCCCTGCAGGTGCTGTCGGTGGTCGCCGTCATCGTGTTCGGCAAATCGCTGGCGGCGTTTCTGCTCGTTCTGGCATTCCGTTATCCGCTCAATACCGCGCTGACGGTATCGGCCAGCCTCGCGCAGATCGGCGAATTCTCGTTCATTCTGGCCGGGCTCGGGGTGGCGCTCGGCGTGCTGCCGGCGGAAGGGCAAAGCCTGATTCTGGCGGGCGCACTGATTTCGATCGCGCTCAACCCGCTGGTGTTTCAATTGGTGGAACCGGCACAGGATTGGATCCGTTCACGCTCGCGCCGCGCACGCGAACTGGAACACCGCGACGACCCGCTGGCCGAACTGCCCGCCGACGTGACCCCACACTCCCTGAGCAGCCACGTGGTACTGGTGGGGTTCGGCCGCGTCGGACAGCGCATTGCCGAGGCGCTTGACCAACGCGGACTGCCCTATGTGGTCGCGGAGCAGCAGCGCGAAGCCGTCGAGAAACTGCGCGGACGCGGCATCCACGCGGTCGTCGGCGATGCGTTCGAACCGGCGGTGCTGATCCAGGCGCATGTCGCCCGCGCGCAGATGCTGGTGATTGCCACGCCTGACGTCTTCAAGGCGCGCAAGATGATCGAGATCGCACGCACCCTCAACCCGCGCATCCACGTCGTCGTGCGCAGCCACAGCGAGGACGAGGCCGCGCTGCTGCGTCGCGACCAGGCGGTCGAAGTACTGGTGGGGGAACGGGAACTGGCGAACAGCATGGTGCGCCATGTAAGCGAACACGCCGATGCGAACGCGACGGCGCAGATTTAAGCGTTCAGTTTTTGAACTGCAGGCCGCGGGAATTCGAAACGCACGGGCAGCCTGTTCATGAGCGACGACGCGGAGCATGCTGGCTGCACAGGCGTGCCAGTTCCCCAAAGCACTGGGTTTTCAGGACATCGCGCCGCTGCATCCGTTGCGGCAGCCAGCGCAAGACACGCAGCCAGGCGGTGCGACGCAGCGCAGTGTAGACGCCATCGCGCACGGCCGGCTCTTCGTGCGCCAGCACGTCGCGGATGGCGGCGCACAGCAACGGCAAACGATCTTCGAAATAAATCGCAGTGGAAAACAGATACGGCAGCCAGTCACGGACCTGTGCTTGCGCCAGCGTCATGGCACTGATCGGGTCGTCCTCGAAGTCGATCGCACCAAGCCCCTCTTCGGGCGACCACACCAGGTTTCGCGCGAAAGCCTGACTCAGATATTGGCCGGCCCGATGCGCCTGCCGGATGTAGTCGGCGCCCTGTTGCCAGTGTTCCAGTTGCGCATCGGGATCGGCCCGGCGGATCAGCATTTCGAGCGTGGTGTGGCCGAGGTCGGAAATCAGCAGCCAGTGATCGTCTTGTTCCAGCAACTGTGGAACGAGCAGGCCGGCAGCGGCAAGCGCGGCCAGACGCCCGGCTTCGTTGCGTATGCCGGCGGCGCCACCATGCGGGCGCACCGGCTGCATCGCGGAATGCTGCAGCATTCTGGCCATGCCGGCCAGCAGTTGATAGCGCCATGCGGGCGGCTGCGGCACACTGAGCTTGAGCCAGGCGGCTTGCCCTTGCCACCGTACCGGCTGGATATGCTGTCCGGTCTGCCGCATCAAGGCCACCTGTGCGTCGATGCCGGCGCGGCTGCCCAAATCCGGGCGCACAGTCAGCATCCCGCTGTCAGCGCAGGTGATCCGGCGCTTCGAGCGGGGTGCGGTGCGCCTGCTCGCTGTGCAGTTCGGGCTGATACCAGCCCAGCTTTTCGCGCAGCTTGACGACGTTGCCGACGATGATGAGCGTGGGCGCCTTGAGCCCGGCCTCTTTGGCCAGCGCCGGCAGCGTAGTGAGGTCGCCGGTGATGACACGCTGCGTGGGCAGCGTGCCGTGCTGGATGATGGCGGCGGGCGTGTCGGCGGTGAGGCCGTGCTTGATCAGCGCCTCGCACAGCAGCGGCAGGCCTTTCAGTCCCATGTAGATGACGATGGTCTGGTCTTTGCGTGCGATGCCTTCCCAGTTCATGTTGAAGGTGTTTTCCTTCAGATGCCCGGTGACGAAGGCGACCGACTGCGCGTAGTCGCGGTGAGTGAGCGGAATGCCCGCATAGGACGCCACGCCAGCGGCGGCGGTGATGCCGGGCACCACCTGGAACGGCACGCCATGCTCGACCAGGGTCTCGATTTCTTCGCCGCCTCGGCCGAAGATGAAAGGATCGCCGCCCTTCAGGCGTAGCGTGCGCTTGCCTTCCTTGGCCAGACGCACCAGCATGAGGTTGATCTCCTCCTGCGGCACCGCGTGGTCGTCGCGTTCCTTGCCGACGTAGACGCGCTCGGCGTCGCGCCGGCACATGTCCAGAATGGGCTGCGAGACGAGGCGGTCGTAGACGATCACGTCGGCCTGCTGCATCAGGCGCAGCGCACGGAAAGTCAGCAGGTCGGGGTTGCCCGGACCCGCGCCGACCAGGTAGACCTCGCCGCGGGGGATGTCGTGGGTGGCGCTGTCCCTGATCATGGCGTCGAGTTGGGCCTCGGCCTCGACATCGCGGCCGGAAAACACCATCTCGGCGACCGGCGAGAGGAATACCTTTTCCCAGAAGGCGCGGCGCTGTTCGGGCTTGATCGCCTCGCGCACGCGTCCCTTGTAGCGCGACGCCAGCGCGGAGAGGCGGCCGTAGGCGGCGGGAATCATGGTCTCAAGGCGCGCACGCAGCATGCGCGCCAGCACCGGGGATTCGCCGCCGCTGGAGACCGCCACCATGATCGGCGAGCGATCGATGATCGACGGCAGGATGAAACTGCACAGATCGGGCTTGTCGGCCACATTCACCGGGATGTGGCGCGCGCGCGCCGCATCGGCGACGGCCTTGGCGGCTGCCGCATCGTCCTCGACCACAATCACTGCGTCCTTGCCATCGAGCAGCTCGGGCGTGAACGCATCCGCGATGCGTTTCAGGTGATCAGCGTGCGGCAGGCGCTCAAAGCCCTCGTGCGTGGCAGGCGCGGCAACATCGACGTATGCGCCGGCGCGCAACAGCAATTCGGCCTTGCGCGCGGCGGTTTCGGAACCGCCCACCACCAGGCAGTGGCGGTCGCGCAGGTCGAGGAAAATGGGCAGGTAATTCATGGGATTTACTCGGTAGGTGCGGCTTCGTCGCCAGGCTCGGTATCGGCGCCGGCAGAATACGGCGGGATGAAAATGAAACGCATGTCGCCGGGACTCATTTCAACGAAGTCGAGTGTCACACCCTGCAAATAGGGCGTGCTGGAGGCCGCGATCAAAATCTCGATGCCGTTGACGACGAGATGCTCATCGGCCTCGCGCTCGATGTCGAAGCCCATGCCGTAGTTCACGCTGCCGTCGTCTTCCTGATAGGCGGCGACGCGCAGGATCATGTCGAACACGTCAGGGTTGTTGTTGGCGGTGCGAATCTGCGCGGCGGCGGCATCGGTGATCTTGATCATGGGCGTGTCCTTGCGATAGTTAAGCGGCAGCGCGCGCCTTGTGCGCGCGTACCTGATTCAAAAAAGGCGCGATCCAGCCCTGCGCGCCAGTGCCGCGACGATGCACATAGCCGGCCAGCAGGTTGTGTTGCTGATAGCCGTCATGCTGACCGTCGATACCATGACCGCGCTGCACCTTGTAAGCATATATGGCGTCGGCCGGCAGGTTTTCCAAGCTCGAATAGTGAAATTCATGCGCCGGGATCGGTTCGGTTTCCTGCCAGCGGTCCTCGCCAGTCGGCTGCAGGCGGGCATAGCCCCGCCCGACCGGGCGTTCGTGCATCACCGTGTCGCCCGGAACCACGCCGACCATCTCGCGCGTCTGCCCCTGCCAGTTGAGGCTTTTCGACAGGTACATCAGCCCGCCGCATTCGGCATAGGTCGGCAGCCCGGCTTCGATGGCACCGCGAATCTGCGTGCGCAGGGTCACGTTGGATTCGAGCTCCTTCATGAACATTTCGGGGAAGCCGCCGCCGATGATGAGGCCGTCGACCTCGGGCAACGCCTGCCCATGCAGGGTGTCGATATCGACCAGTTCCACGTTGGCGGCGCGGAGGCTGTCGAGATCCTCGCTGTAGTAAAAACCGAAGGCCTGGTCGTGCGCGATGCCGATGCGCAGCCGCTCGGCTGGCTGTGTCATTTCAGCCGGAAGCGGAGCGTTGAGGGCCGGCGCACTGTCGGCAATCCCCAGCAAGCGCTCAAGATCGACCTGCGCTGCCACGCGTTCTCCGACGTGCTGAATCCGCGCGCGCGCCACATCCTGCTCGTTGGCCGGTACCAAGCCGAGATGGCGTTCGGCGATCTGCATGCTCGCCTCGTGCTGCACCGCGCCGATCACCTCGACGTCGGTGTAATGCTCGATCACCGCGCGCAGTTTCGATTCATGGCGGCTGCCGCCGAGGTTGTTGAGAATGACCCCAGCGATGCGGATATCCGGATCGAATGCCTGATAGCCCAGGATCAGCGGCGCGACGCCGCGCGTCATGCCGCGCGCGTCGATCACCAGCACCACCGGCGCGTCCAGCAGCTTGGCGAGCGCCGCGTTGCTGTTGCTGCCATCGAGATCGAGTCCGTCGTACAGGCCCTTGTTGCCTTCGATCAGGCTGATGCGGGCACTGGCTGCAGCGCGGACGAACTGCTGCTCGATCTCGTTGCGTTGCATCATGTGAAAATCGAGGTTGTAGCAGGGGCGCTGCGCCGCCATCCCCAACCACAGGGGGTCGATATAGTCGGGCCCTTTCTTGAACGGCTGCACCGCATGGCCGCGCGCATGCAGCGCAGCGCACAGGCCCAGGGTGAGCGTGGTCTTGCCGGATGATTTATGCGCGGCCGAAATGAAGACGCGGGGCATACGATCTTTCATGGGCTTATAGCCCATAGAAAGGCGGAGTCCCCTTGTGGGGCATTGGAGCCCCGCGCTTCTCGGATCCGTTTAGGTCGGCTTGCTGATTCATGCTGCTCAATCCCCTGCCGGGAGTATGCCCGGCAGGTTCAGGCGATCAGTGCTCCAGCTTGGCGACGGTGGCGTCGTCCAGGCTGGCCGGCAGCAGGCGCAGCACCTTGATCGCGAACACGGTCACGAGCAGAGCGATCGCCACGCCGCCGAGGCCGAGGAAGAGTTCGGGCAGGCTGGGCGAATAGCTGTGCACTTCGCCATCGAAGAAACTGCTCCTCTCGGTCAGGCCGGGGAACATGTCGAGCGGATAGGCCTGCGCACCGATGATGGTGACATACATCTGCGCCATGCCGCCGAGGATGACGAGCGCACACGCGATCATGATCCAGCTGCGCTGCTTGCCAAGACCGCTCAGCAGGATCACCAGCGGCGCCACGCAGCCGATGACGATCTGCCCAACCCAGAACAGCGTGGTGAAGGTGCCGCCGTCGCGCAGGATGAAGGCTTCCACCGCGTGATACTTGGTGAAGTAGAGGTTGGTCATGTGGTGCACGACGACGAAATACAGCACCGCCGCGACGAACACGACCAGCAGGGTCTTCAGGCGCATCATCACCGCATCGCCGAGGGTGCGACCGGTCCAGGCGTACGCTGCGGCCAGCACCATCAGGTAGATGGCCAGGCCATAGGCAAACGACATGATGATGAACATCGGTGCCAGCATGGCGGTGCCGTACAGTTCGCGCGCGACCAGGAAGCCGAACAGCGAGCCGGTACCGGTCGTCAGCACCAGACGCCAGATGAAAGCCGCGGTGCCCGCCGCCTTGGAGTAGGTTTTGACGTTGCGGTCCAGCATCGTCCACAGGTAGATGCCCACCAGCCCGAAGAAGCCGGAATACAGGAACACGTTCCAGGTGAACATCGACTTGAAGTTGAAGTGCGTCATCGCCACGATCAGACGATCCGAGCGTCCCAGGTCGAGCACCAGCACCAGCAGGCCGCCCAGCATCAATGCCAGCGACAGGATCGCCGACAGCGGCGCCAGCGGCTTGTACATCGGCTTGTTGAACACCGACGCGATCGACGCGACGTTCAGCGCGCCGGAGGCCGCCACGATCAGGAACACCGCAAATACGTGCGGCAGGCCCCAGACGATCTGGTTGTCCATGCCAGTCACGACGTGGCCGTGGTGGTGCATGGTGTTCCAGGCCAGTGCGCCGAACAACACGAACAGGCCCAGGCCCCCGAACAGCAGCCAGTATTTCAGGCTGCTGCCTTCTACTTCGCGGAAAGTGATGCTTGCCATGTTATTTTAGATTCCGTGATAGCGAACGCCGAGGTTGAGATTGAGGTCGGCACGCACCTGCTTGGTCGGCAGTTCGCGCAGACGCTTCGCAATCTCGCTTTCGGGATCATTCATGTCGCCGAACAGCAGGGCATTGTGGCCCGCGGCGGTACACGCCTCGGCACACGCGGTGTTGCCGTCGCCGCGATCCACTTTCTGCACGCACAGGGTGCAGGATTCGACGCAGCCGATGCCGCGCGGGACATCCGCCTTCTGGGTGTCGTTCAGCGACTCGTGCACCAGCGAACGCGCCTTGTACGGGCACGCCATCATGCAGTAACGGCAGCCGATGCAGGTGTGGCGGTTGACCAGCACGATGCCGTCGGCGCGCTTGAACGACGCGCCGGTCGGACACACATCGACGCAGGGCGGCTCGGCGCAGTGCTGGCACATCATCGGCAGATTGGTTTCCATCTGCGTCAGCGGATCCTGCAGTTCGAGCTTGCGGATCCACTGCGGCGCCTGCTTGGCATGCTTGCTTTCGGCAACCGGCGTCCAGCCGTTTTCGGTGCTGCACGCGGTCACGCAATCATTGCAGCCGGTGGCGCACTTGGTCGCGTCGACCAGCATGCCCCAGCGCACCGCACTGCTGGCAGCCTGGTCTTCCGGACGGCCGTGCGCCACTTCGACCAGCATCACGCCGGGGGCGATTGCCAGGCCTGCTACCGCCGTGGCGGCGCCGACGAAGCGGCGGCGTTCGGGCGATGCAGGTGCCTGCTTGGATATTGGTTTCAGTTCGCTCATTGGGCAACCCCAGCCATTTCTTCTGCGCTGACCTTGCTTGCTGCCTGGGCGGCCAGCTTGTGCTTGTAGTGCGCCGTTTCAGCGTTCAGCGGGTGCATCGCCGCCGAGCCCTGCGGCTTGGTGGAATGGCAATCGAAACAATCGATTTTCACTGCAGCATAGCTGTGGCAGCTCACGCAGAAGTCATCCTTGGAGGCCGCAACGCTGCCCGTCGTTTCGCTGGCGTGGCAGTTGATGCATTCCTTGAGGCTGTATTTCTTGGTGCGGACACCTTCGATCACAGTCTTGTCGCGATGACCATCCAGAAGCTTCATGTGGTCGCGACGCATGGTGTCGGTCGGCTCCACGCATTGCTCGCCCTTGACGGCCTTGGTGATCACCGGCTTGGGCGCGCCACCGGCCTTGGGCTGGGCATCCGACCCGGCCCAGGCCAGGGCGGCCGTCGTCAGCACGACCGCGCCCAGTGCCAGGAGGCGTTTCATTTTGCCTGCCACGCTTAGTCACCCATACCCATGACGATGTAGCCGGTCGGGCAGACGTCGGCGCAGATGTGGCAGCCGATGCACTTGCCGTAGTCGGTGTCGACGTAACGACCCACGGTGGGGTTGTCCTTCTTCTTCACCTTGAACACGGCGGTCTGCGGGCAGTAGACCACGCAGTTGTCGCACTCGAAGCACTGGCCGCAGGACATGCAGCGCTTGGCTTCGTCGACGACTGCCTTGTCGGACAGGGCGTGCAGACGCTCTTCGAAGTTACCCAGTGCGCCTTCCTTGTCGAGCACGGTCACGTCGCGGATGTGGCGCGCGACGTTGGGGAAGTGGCCGAGGAACAGTTCGTTGTGCGGAATGACGTGACGCTGCGAACGGTCTTCGAAGTTGTGCAGGATGTCCTTGCGCTCCGAGGTTCCCAGAACCGCGCCATGGACTTCATTGTATTCATGGCCGGTTTCGAGCCACTTGCGGATTTCGTCGAAGTGGTGAACGTCAACCTTCGGGCGCTTGTCGAGTTCCTTGCCCTTGAGGAAGGCATCGATGCCGTCCACGGCAATGGAGGCGTGACCGATTGCGGTGGTCAGCAGGTGCGGACGCAGCACGTCGCCGCCGACGAAGATGTGCTCTTTGCCGGGGAAACGATAGTTTTTGTCGGCTTTCATCAGGCCGTTGTTGTTGTTGAACTGCTCGAGGCCGGTGAAGTCGACGCCCTGTCCGATCGCGGACACGATCAGGTCGCCGGGCAGGTCGCGCTCGGTGCCTTCGACGATCTTGGTTTCCTTGCCTTCCATCACGAAGTCGGCCACGCGCAGGGCGGTGGCACGGCCATTCGCGTCGACCACCACGCCCACCGGGGTGACGCCGCCGATGATCTCGATGCCTTCCTGCTGTGCATGCTCGACTTCGTGCTTGTTGGCGGCCATCTTGTCGATCGTGGCACGCGACACCAGCACCACTTCGGCGCCTTCGCGAGCGGAGATCGAAGCGACGTCGGAGGCCATGTGGCCGGCGATGACGCTTTCCGGACGCTCGTCGTGGGTGCCGGACTTGGTGACATTGCCGAGGCGACGGGCAACGGTCGCGACGTCGATCGAGGTGTCGCCACCGCCGATGACCACCACGCGGTTGCCGACGTGCTGCAGGCGGCCTTCGTTGAAGGCGCGCAGGAACGCAACGGCGGTCACGCAGTTGGGGGCTTCGGCGCCGGGAACCGGCAGCGGGCGGCCAGCTTGTGCGCCCATGGCCATGAAGATGGCGTCGAATTCCTTTTCGATCTGCTCGAAGCTGACGTCGGAACCGATGCGGGTCTTCAGGCGGGTTTCGACGCCGAGGTCGATGATGCGCTTGATTTCGGCATCGAGCATTTCACGCGGGGTGCGGAAGCCGGGAATGCCGTAACGCATCATGCCGCCGAGCTCTTCGTGCTCGTCGAAAATGGTCACGCCATGGCCGCGCAGGCGCAGCTGGTAGGCGGCGGCCAGGCCGGCGGGGCCGGCACCGATCACGGCGACTTTCTTGCCGGTTTCGGCAGCGGTCGACGTGTAGGCCATGTTGTTTTCGATGCCCCAGTCGCCGACGAAGTGCTCGACCGAGTTGATGCCTACATGATCTTCAACCATATTCCGGTTACAGCCGGATTCGCACGGTGCCGGGCAGACGCGGCCCATCACACCGGGGAAGGGGTTGGCTTCGGTGATGCGGCGGAAGGCGTATTCCTGCCAGGTCACGCCTGCGGGCGGCTTCTCGATGCCGCGCACGATGTTGAGATAACCGCGAATGTCTTCGCCGGCCGGGCACGAACCCTGGCAAGGCGGCGTGGAAAGCACGTATTCCGGGCACTTGTGCGTCCAGCTCGACTGGAAAATCCTGTCCTGGTTGGAGCGGAAGTCAGCATCTGACTCACCGTCCTTATAACGACGCCATGTAACGCCTTCGGTTTTTGCTTTGTTCGTCGTGACAGCCATGTTGGTTCTCCTAACGCCTACGTAACTAAAGATAGATAAATCGCAATCTTCCGGACCGGGCTCAGTCCAGTTTGATCGCCTTGCTGACCAATTGATGTACCCCGCCCACCATGCTCATGTCGAAGCCATACTTGGGCAAAACCTTGGTGAACTGTGCCTTGCAGATGGCGCAGATCGTGGCCATGAAGTTGACCTGGTGTTCCTTGACCACGTTGTTCAGCGCGGTCACGCGCGGCAATGCGCCCTTGACCCGGACTTCCATCAGGTCGTCGGTCAGCAGACCGCCGCCGCCGCCGCAACAGAAGGTGGACTCGTAAATCGTGTCGTCCGCCATGTTGTGGAAATTGTTCACCACCGACTGGATCAGTTCGCGCGGAATGGTGAACTGGCCGCCCGGCTCGGTGCCCATGCGCGAGGCACGCGCCACGTTGCACGAGTCGTGATAGGTCACCACCAGATCGTCGTTGAGAGACGGATCGACCTTGATCTTGCCGGACTTGATCAGATCGTTGGTCAACTCGCAGATGTGCTGCGGCTGCGGATAATTAGGATCCAGCTGTTTCTGCAGTTCGATCGAGAACGGGTCGTTGCCGCCGTAGCCGATGCCGGTCAGCGTGTTCCAGAAGCTGTAGGCAACGCGCCAGGCATGGCCGCATTCGCCAACGACGATGCGCTTGACGCCGAGTTCGAGCGCGGCGTCGCGGATGCGCATGGCGACCTTGCGCATGGTCTCGTAGTTGCCGTTGAACAGACCGAAGTTGCCGGCCTCCGAGGCGTGCGAGGACAGCGTCCAGTTGATGCCGGCGGCGTGGAACACCTTGGCGTAGCCGATCAGCGACTCGACGTGCGGCTCGGAGAAGAAGTCGGCGGACGGCGTGACCAGCAGCACTTCGGCGCCCTTCACGTCGATCGGCATTTTCACCGGCACGCCGGTGTCGGCTTCCATGTCCTCTTCCAGGCCTTCCAGCGTGTCTTCCAGCGCCGGGCCGGGCAGGCCGAGGTTGTTGCCGATCTTCTGGACCTTGCCCAGAATCTCGTTGGAATACTTCTGACCCATGCCGACATGGTTCAGGATCTCGCGGCCGGCCATGGTGATTTCAGCGGTGTCGATGCCGTACGGGCAGAACACCGAGCAGCGGCGGCACTCCGAGCACTGATGGTAGTAGCTGTACCAGTCGTCCAGTATTTCCTTGGTCAGATCCTTGGCGCCCACCAGCTTGGGGAACAGCTTGCCCGCGGTGGTGAAGTAGCGGCGGTAGACCTGGCGCATCAGATCCTGGCGCGCCACTGGCATGTTCTTGGGATCGGATGTTCCAAGGTAATAGTGGCACTTGTCGGTGCAGGCGCCGCAGTGCACGCAGGCGTCGAGAAAGACCTTCAACGAGCGGTACTTGCCCAGCAGGTCGCCCATCTTGTCGATGGCGCGCTCTTTCCAGTCCTCGCCCAGCTCATGCGGGTAGCCCATGAAATCCTGGACCGCCTGGCCCGCGATAAAGGACTTGGCATGCGCCATCGAGCCTTCCCGAATTTTGGGAATTTCGATGTCGTCCTTGAGTTCCGGAATGTCAAATTCAGCAGCTGCCACTTGAGAGTCCTTTGTCCGTTCTTGCGTGTTCGTTAATCGATGTCAACGAATCAGTTGTTCTGATCCAGGCGAGCCGCCCATGCCGCCACATGGCGATGTTCACGCGGGTTGTCGGCCTGGTTGCGCGTGGGACTGAAGAAAATGCCCGGCGCATGCAGCAGCTTGCTGATCGGGAAGATCACCATCAGCAGCGCCACCAGCGCAAGGTGAACCAGCAGGATCGGATCCTGCGGTACCGGCTGCACATCCAGATACATCAGCCCCATGAAGAAAGCTTTCAGTGCAACGATATCGGTATGGACGACGAAGGTCATCAGCATGCCCGACACGCCGATCGCAATCAGCAGCACCAGCATCAGGATGTCCGACGGGGTCGAAATGTAACGCACGCGGTCGACCAGGAAACGACGCGCCAGCAGGCCGGCGAGGCCCACCACCATCATGATGCTGGCGTATTTGCCGAAGGGCTGAACGATGCCGACCCAGAACCAGACCGGCTCGGTGAAGTAGCGCAGGTGGCGCGCCAGCACCAGGAAGAGGCCGAAATGGAACAGCCAGCCAAACACCCAGATCCATTTGTTGGACTTGAACAGGGATTCGAACAGCACCACTTCCTTCGCCATCCGGTACACCACGCCTGTTTGCGTCGTCGGCGCAGGGGTGGTCGGAATCTTCAGCGGCGCAGGCGTGCGGCTGTAGTCAAAAATCTTGTAGACCAGGCCCACCACCAGCGACAGGGTGGCGATGTAGAACATCCCGGCATAAATCAGCGTCACAGTAGACAAACCCTATCCCCTAACAACGTTGTGTTTACGAATCAAACGTGTTTCCGGCATGGCCAGCACATTCGATTGGGAAACACAGCATGACAATCGAAATCGCCCCGAAAATTTCCGGGGCGACCCGACAGTTACAACAGCTTAGATACAGCCGGTCGGCTTGGGCAGGCCGGCGATCTTACAAGCCTGCTTGGCGGGGCCGTAGGGGAACAACTCGTACAGGTACTTGTTGTTGCCTTTGTCCGGACCGAGCTTCTTGCCGATGGCCTTGGTCAGCACGCGCACCGCAGGTGCGATCTGATATTCGGCATAGTACTCACGCAGGAAGTTGACGACTTCCCAGTGGCTCTCGGTCAGATCGACCTTCTCTTCGACCGCCATATATTTGGCGACGTCTTCGTTCCACTGCGACAGATCGACCAGATAACCTTCTTCGTCGACTTCGTAGTCCTTACCGGCGATATCCACCATGGGCATAGCAATACTCCTTTAGATTAAAAGTTACAGCCAAGACTGACAGTTGCTGTGCTCTGCGACCAGATCCACAAAACCGCCGTAATCCACGACATTGACTCCGTCCAGCACGCGCCCGGCCATGCCGCGCGCCGCCAGATCAGG
>JAPTVL010000303.1 GCA_028065725.1 Betaproteobacteria bacterium | reverse complement strand
CTGGCGGCGGCCTTCTTCGCTTATCCCTTTGCCTGGCGCACGCGCCTGCTCGGCCTTGTTGCCGGAACGCTGCTGGTATTTGCGCTCAACCAGGTACGCATCGTGGTGCTTTGGCATGCCTTTCTGCATGACCGCGCCTGGTTCGGGGTGCTGCACGGCACGGTATTGCCGGTGCTGCTGGTGGCGGCCTGCCTGGTTTACTTTCTGGCCTGGCTGGGACGCGAGGCGCCACGCCCGCCATGAATACCGGACGAAGCGTCGCGCCTGGCATCGTCCTGCGCCTGCTGATCTGGCTGCCTTTCCTGCTCTGGGCTGCCTGGGCGTGGGGCTGGCATTACGCCAATTTCTGGCTACCCCTGTACGAGCGCATTCTGGATTGGGTACTGCCGGATTTCGGAGTGGTCTACCTGGGCATCGCGCTCGGCCATGAATATGTGTTCGATACCCAGGTGATCGCCGAACGCGCGATGCTGGTGGGGGGACAGATTCTGCCTGCCGGTCTGACGGTGCATGCCTCGACGCCCCTGTATATCGCGCTCATCCATCCGGTCGTGCTGGCGGCTGCGGCACTGGCCTGGCCGCTCCCGCACTGGCGTGCGCGGCTGCTGAGGCTGCTGCTGAGCCTGCCTTGCCTGCTCGTGCTGGAAGCGCTCGATGTCCCGCTGGTGCTGGCCAGCTCGATCGGGGACTTGCTGAGCTACTCGCTCGATCCCGCAGCGGACGCTGCCTCGCTGCGGGTCGACTGGACGCGGGTGATGGACGGGGGCGGGCGCTTTGCGCTGAGCCTCGCGCTGGCCTTCGCGGCAGCGCTGTTGCACAAGCCGTTCGAATCCCGCCGGGCAACGAAGCGGGGCTGAGCCGCGTTCTGCGGACGGCCTATGCCGCAGGACGCATGGCTGTCATCAAGGCCGGTTAGCCTGCGGCCGGATGGATGCGTGTTTTCTTTCGGACAAGTCGACGGGCCCGGCTGCGGGCCTGTTCCGTTTCGCCGTCCTGCTGACGCTCGCGGCGATGGCGCTCATACCGCACAGGCAGGCGCAGGCGGGTGTCGAGGCGCTCGTGGTTCCGGCTGCGGTCGCAGCCAAGATCGCGCCGGAAACCTGGCGCAAGGTGCAGGCGGGCGAGGTGCTCGAATTGCTCGTGCTGTTCGGGGATGCCGCGATCGATACCGAGCTTGAACGCCATCTGAGCCAGCGCGCGCTCAAGGTGGAGGATGCGGCGGCGACCGCGCTGCGCGCCGAACGCTATCGTGCGCTCAAGACGCGGGCGCTGTCGGCCTTGCCAGACAAGGATCTGGAACTGCGACGGGATTATCAACACATTCCCATGGCCTTCCTGCGCGTTCGCGATGCCGGGGCGCTGCTGCGGCTGCTGGCGCGCGGGGAGGTGACGGCGGTGTTCGAGGACACCCGGCTTTATCCGCACCTGGCCGAAACCCTGCCGCTGATCGGCCAGCCATCGGTCAACCAAACCATGGGCCGCACCGGCAGCGGCGCCGCAGTGGCGGTGCTCGATACCGGCGTCGATTACACGCGCAGCGAATTCGGATCCTGCACCGCACCCGGCGTGCCTGCGGGCTGCCGCGTGGTGGCGGCGCTCGACGCCGCGCCCGAGGACAATTCCCGCGATGCCAACGGCCATGGCACCTGGGTGGCGGGTACCGCGACGGCCGCCGCGCCCGGCGCGGGCATCGTCGCGATCGACGTGTTCGACGGCAACTCGGCCAGCAGCGTCGATGTCATCGGGGGCATCGACTGGGCCATCGCCAACCGCGCGCTCTACAACATCGTCGCCCTCAACATGAGCCTGGGCAATGGGGTCAAATACACCGCCGCGTGCAGCAGCACATTCAGCAATCCCTACCGGCAGCCCTTCATCGACGCCCGCAATGCCGGCATCCTGAGCGTCGTCTCCAGCGGCAACGACGGCTTTAGCGACGGCATCGCCAACCCGGCCTGCACGCCGGAAGCGGTGTCGGTCGGCGCGGTCTACGACGCCAACGTGGGCGGACGCACCTGGACCAGTCCGGAGCCGGATTGCACCGACAGCGCCACGGCGGCCGACAAGGTGACGTGCTTTTCCAATAGCGCCAGCTTTCTGACGCTGCTCGCGCCCGGGGCGCTCACCACAGTGACCGGCGCCACCGTCGCGGGCACCTCGCTGTCGGCGCCCGTGGTCGCCGGCGCGTTCGCGGTGCTGACGCAGGCGTTCCCGGGCGATACCGCCGCTGGCCGCTTGAGCCGCCTCACAGCGAGCGGAAAACCGGTCACCGATGCGCGCAACGGCATCGTCAAGCCGCGCGTCGATCTGCTCGCGGCCCAAGGGCCGCCGCTCAACGATGCGTTCGCCCAGGCCACGGTGCTTGATGGCACCAGCGGCACGGCCGCAGGCTGGAACCTGAATGCGACGCTGGAGTCGGGCGAACCCGCTCACGCCGGAACGAGCGGCGGCAAGTCGGTATGGTGGCAGTGGACGCCGGCGGCATCCGGCACGGCCAGTTTCGACACGCACGGCAGCGGCTTCGATACCGTGCTGGCGGTGTATGCCGGCAGCGGCGTGTCGACGCTGGCCGAGATCGCCTCGAACGACAACGATGGATCGGCGGGCAACGCCAGCGGCCTGAGTTTC
>JAPTVL010000377.1 GCA_028065725.1 Betaproteobacteria bacterium | reverse complement strand
TGGCCCTCGGCCGCGTGTGGTGCGGGGTATTGTGCCCGGAAGGGGCGCTCACGGAATGGGCATCCCGTTACGGCCTGGGGCGCGGCATTCCGCGCTGGATGAAATGGGGCGGCTGGCCCTTCGTGGCCTTCGTCATGACCACCGTGTTCGGCCAGATGACCAGCGTCTATGAATACCCGAAGCCCGCCCTGCTCATCCTGGGCGGCTCGACCATCGCGGCCATTGCCGTGGGGCTGATCTGGGGACGGGAAAAACGGGTGTGGTGCCGGCACCTGTGCCCCGTCTCCGGCGTGTTCGGCCTGCTGGCGAAGATCGCTCCGGTTCACTTCAAGGTGGACCGGGCAGCGTGGGACGCCGCCCCCGCCGGCCACCGCACCAGCGGCCAGCATCCGGTGAACTGCGCGCCGCTCATCGACATCCGCCGCATGCAAAGCGCCTCGGCCTGCCATATGTGCGGCCGCTGTGCCGGGGAGCGGGACGCAGTGCAACTGGCGTTACGCTCACCCGAGGCGGAAATCCTCGCAAATCCCTACACGAAAGCACATGCAGAAAACCCCGACCGCTGGCCGGCCCGGCTCTTGGTCTTTGGCATGCTGGGCGTGGCGCTCGGCGCCTTCCAGTGGAGCGCCTCCCCCTGGCTCGTTGCGGCGAAGCAGGCGATCGCCGGCTGGCTGGTGGATCACGAGGTCTGGTGGCCGCTCAATGAGGCAGGTCAGTGGTGGCTGCTCACCTATTACCCGGAGGTGAACGATGCCTTCACTTGGCTGGACGGCGGCATGCTGCTCGCTTACATCGCTGTGGAAGCGCTCCTCGTCGGCGGCTGGATATCGGGCTGGCTCAGGCTGGCCGGGGTGCTGACGGGAGTGTCCTGGCAGCGGCTCGCCCATGCGCTCATCCCGTTCGCCGGGACGAGCGTTTTCGTAGGTCTCTCCCTGCTCACCACATCGCAACTCGCGGCAGAGGGAATCGTGCTGCCCTGGGCCAACGCTGTGCGCATGGCGCTGCTCGGTCTAACCGCCCTGTGGGGCGCAAGCCTGGCATGGAGGATGGCCGGAAGGCAGCGCACCGCAGCCGCCTTGGGTGTGTTGCTGGCGGCATTGCTGCCGCTTGCTGCGTGGGGAATGCAGTTTTTTGTCTGGTGATCGCCGACGCGCATCAACGAATCAATCCTGATCCTCGTAGGCCAATAGACGCAAGGCATTGATCACGACAACAATGGTCGAGCCCTCGTGGATGAGCACTGCCAGTCCGATCCCCGCCCAGCCGAACAGGGTCGCGGGAATCAGCAGCGCCACCACGCCCAGCGAGACGAACAGGTTCTGCCGGATGATGCGCCGCGATGCGCGGCTCAGGGACACGGCAAACGGCAGTTTGGAGAGATCGTCGGCCATCAGCGCCACGTCCGCCGTTTCCAATGCCACGTCGGTGCCGGCGCCGCCCATGGCGATGCCCACGGTGGCGCGCGCCATCGCGGGGGCGTCGTTGACCCCGTCGCCGACCATGGCCGTCTGACCGTGGCTTTGCGCGAGCGCTTCCATGGCCTTGAGCTTGTCTTCTGGCAGCAGTCCCGCGCGCACCTCGTCCAGCCCGATCGCGCCGGCAATGGCGCGGCCCACGCGCGCGTTGTCGCCGGTGAGCATGATGGTCTTGCGGATGCCGATTTGGTGCAGGCGTGCCAGCACTTCGCGCACGCCTGCGCGCGGCATGTCGGCCAGGGCGACGACGCCCAGGAATTGCCCATTTGATTGAATCAGCATGGTGGTCTTGCCCTCCGTCTCCAGGCGCTCCGCCTGCTGCCGGATCGCCTCGGGGACGGCTTCGCCGTCGAACATCCTGGCGTTGCCGATGGCGACTTTTTGTCCATCCAGGTCGGCACGCAGTCCTTTCCCGGTCACGGATTCAACTTCGCCCGCTTCGCTCCAGCTCAGGCCGCGGTTCGTCGCCTCCGCCACCACCGCCTGCGCCAGCGGATGGGCGCTGCGGCTTTCCACGGCGGCGGCGATTTTCAGCAACGCGTCCTCGCTCCCGCTGACGGCGGCGACATCGGTCACCTTGGGCTTGCCGGCTGTCAAGGTGCCGGTCTTGTCGAAGGCGATGGCCGCGAGCGTGCCGAGGTTTTCCAGATGGGCGCCGCCCTTGATCAGCACGCCGCCGCGCGCGGCGCGCGCGATGCCGGACAGCACCGCCGACGGGGTGGCGATGGCGAGCGCGCAGGGGGAGGCCGCCACCAGCACCGCCATGGCACGGTAAAAGGATTCGGCGAACGGGAAACCGAACAGCGGCGGCAGCACGATGAGCAGCGCGGCGCCCGCCAGCACCACGGGCACGAAGACCCGCTCGAAGCGGTCGGTGAAGCGCTGGGTGGGCGATTTCTGCGTCTGTGCCTCGGCCACCATCTCCACCATGCGCGCCAGCGTGCTCTCCCGCGCCAGCCGGGTGACCTCGACGATAAGCGCTCCCTCGCCGTTGACCGTGCCGGCGAACACCTTGTCGCCCGGCTGCTTGTCCACCGGCATGGATTCGCCGGTGACCGGAGCCTGGTCCACCGCCGAATTGCCGGAGGCCACCTGGCCGTCGGCGGGAATGCGGCTGCCGGGCTTGACGATCATCCGGTCGCCGCGCAGCAGCG
>JAPTVL010000277.1 GCA_028065725.1 Betaproteobacteria bacterium | reverse complement strand
GATCGGAGTGGACGAGTGGGTGACGGTTCGAAAGATTCCGTTCAAGGCGGCGGAGTCCTTGCTGCTGTCCCCGGTGCAAGCCGGGCACGCCGTCCCCGCTGACGAGGAGATCCCGCACCTGCGCCAGCTCCTCGCCGGCGTTCCGGTCGTTCCCGGCGATCGAATGCAGGTCACCTTCCTCGGCGCACGACCGCGGGCGTTCACGGTCGAGGGCGCCGCTCCGCGGGGGGCGCTGCTGATCTCTTCGAGCACCGCCATCGCGTTCAAGGTTTCCGAGGCTTCCGCCGGAAAAGCCTATCGCGTCTCCTACGAGGACATCGGTGGCCTGGAACGGGAGGTGGCGCTGGTACGGGAAATGGTCGAGTTGCCGCTGAAATTCCCCGAGATCTTCGGCCTTCTGGGAATTGATCCGCCCAAAGGCGTTCTGCTGACGGGGCCGCCGGGCACGGGCAAGACCCTCATCGCGAGGGCGGTCTCCAGCGAAGTGCGGGCGCACTTCATCCACGTGAACGGGCCGGAAGTGATCCACAAGTTTTACGGCGAGAGCGAGGCCAAGCTGCGCCAGATCTTTGAAGAAGCGAAGCGGAATGCGCCCAGTATCATTTTCCTCGACGAGTTTGACGCCCTCGCGCCGAAACGCGCCCAAGTCGTCGGCGATGTGGAAAAGCGGGTGGTGGCGCAGCTTCTGGCGTTGATGGATGGTCTGGTGGAGCGCGGCGCGGTGGTGGTCATAGGCGCCACCAACATGCCGGAGCTGGTGGACCCGGCGTTGCGGCGACCGGGACGCTTTGACCGCGAGATCGCGATCGGCGTTCCGGACCGGGCTGCGCGCCAGCAGATACTGGGCATCCATTCGCGGCGGATGCCGCTCGGATCCGACGTGGATCTGGAGCAGATCGCGGAGATCACCCACGGCTACGTCGGCGCCGATCTGGAGGTCCTGTGCAAAGAGGCGGGGATGGTGGCCTTGCGCCGCCTGATCCCGCGTGTGCGTTTCGAGGCGGAGCTGAAGCCCCAGCTGGATGCGCTGGCGTTCCAGGTCCTGCGCGACGATTTTCTGGCCGCATTCAAGGTGGTGGAACCCACGTCCACCCGGGAGTTCCTGGCGGAGCGGCCGCGGGTCACGTTCAAGGACATCGGCGGCCTCACCGAGACGAAGCGAACCCTCAGCTCCATCCTGCAGCTCGTCCGCGCAGGTGGCGCGCTCTTCGGCCACACGCGGTTCAATCCACCGAAAGGGGTGCTGCTCACCGGCGCCTCGGGGACCGGGAAAACCATGCTGGCGCGCGCCCTGGCGGGAGAACTGGGGCTCACCCTGATCACGGTGGACCAGCCCAGCCTGCTGTCGAAATGGATCGGCGAGGCGGAAAAGGGCCTGCGCGAAGTGTTCAAACGGGCCAAACAGGCTTCCCCCTGCATTTTGTTCTTCGACGAAATCGAATCGCTGGTTCCCGCCCGCTCCGCCCAGGAGGCGGGGAGCTTGTTCCCGCGCCTGGTCAGCCAGCTGTTCCGCGAACTCGATGATCTGCACGGTTCGCTCGGGGTGGTGGTGCTGGGGGCGACCAATCGGCCAGACCTAATGGAGCCCGCGCTGCTGCGCGCAGGCCGCTTCGATTATGTGCTCGAGTTGCCGCTGCCGGATCTGGACGAACGGCGCCAGATCCTGGAGATCCATGCCGAAGGCCTGACCCTGGAGAGCGACGTGGATTTCGGCGAGTTTGCGGAGAGCACCGAGGGCTGGACCGGCGCGGGTTTGGAACTGCTATGCAAGAAGGCGGCGATCCTGGCTTTGGAGGAATGCCGCGGGGCACCGCCGCGGGAGCTCCGCGTCGCCGGCCGGCACTTGCGCGAGGCCCAGGCGCGGGTGCGGACCATGGCCTAAGCTGCGCGGCAAGCGTCTAGTTGTTGCGCGCCGCGAGCGCCGCGTGCATGGCTTGCGCGGCCAGTTGTTGCGAAAACAGCCGCTATGCCGCCTCGTCTTCTCCTTTATCGGCTTGCTTCGCCGATTTCTTGGGCTTGCGCTTGCTGGCGTTCGGCTGCTGACCCGGACGATGAATGATATCGGTGGGGCAAACCGTGACGCAGATCTCCTCGCAATCCGGGCCATAGGCCATACAGGCTTTGTGGTCGATATCGAGAATGCCATCGTCGATGGAAATCGCCTCGGCCGGGCACGCCTTGATACAGGCCAGGCAGTGCACGCAACCCACCGTGCAGGTCTCCTTGACCGCCTTGCCCTTGCCTTTGGCCTGACAGGTCAGCGCAACGCGATAAGCGCGCGGATAACTGACCAGGCAGTCCTTCGGGCAGACGTCCAGGCAAAGGCCGCAGCCCGTGCATTTCGCGTAGTCGATCTCGACGATGCCCGATGCGCCGATCTTCATGGCGTCGAAAGCGCACACGCGCACGCAGTCGCCCAAGCCCAGGCATCCGTACTTGCAGGCCTTGGAGCCGCCGAACGCCAAATTGGCACCGAGGCAAGTATGGATGCCGTCGTACTCGGCCTGCTTGCGCGCCACCGAGTCTGCGCCGGAACAACGCAGCATGGCCACGACTTCCTTGATCTCTCCCATGGTCTTCTTGGTGATCCGGGAAATGTCGATAGCCACCACTTTGCCACCGGGGGTACACAGGGAAGGCGACACATTCTCGTCCTCGACCACCCGCTCGGCGTAGGTCTGGCAACCGGCAAAGCCGCAGGCGCCGCAGTTGGCGGACGGCAGGTTCTCGCGCACTTCCTCCACCTGCGGATTGACCGGGACGTGGAACTTGCGCGCCGCACTGGCCAGTGCGATGCCGAAGAACAGGCCGAGCGTCGTGAAGACGAGGACGCCCCAGAGCGCGATGTGCAGCAAGTCCATAGCTTATGCCACCTTCAAACCGGAAAAGCCGAGAAAGCTCAATGCGAACAGCCCGGCGATGATGAATGCGATCGGCAATCCCTTGAACACCACAGGCACCGGTGCCATGTTCACTTTCTCGATGGCGCAGCTCATCAGGAACAAGGCCAGCGCGAAGCCAACACCGGCGCCCAGCGACAGCCCAAAGGCCTGCAGCATGGTCGCGCCGCTGGTCGCGTTGAGCAAGGGGACCGCCAGGATGATGCAGTTGGTGGTGATCAGCACCAGGTAGATGCCGAACTTCTTGTGCAAGATCGGGTTCACCTTTTTCAGGATCAGGTCGGTGGCCTGCACCAGGCAGGCGACGATGCCGATGAAGGCGATGATCTGCATGAATTCCAGCTTCAGCGGCACCAGGGCGAAGGTGTTGAGCGCCCAGGAGATCATGCCGGAGAGCAGGCCGACGATGGTGAAGGTGACGCCCATGCCGATCGCGGTGTCCTTGTTGCGGCTGACCCCGAAGAACACGCACAGCCCCAGGTAGCGGGTGAACACGAAGTTGTTGATCAGTGCCGAACCGATCACGACCGAAATCACCATGGCCAGCGGCGACGGTGCGATATCCCAGGGTTGATCGACACCCTTGGCAGTGAGCATGTAGTGATCCTGCCTGGTGAGCGTTTCGGTCGTGGTCACGAGGGTGGTATTCGGCTTCTGCGCCGGCTTCACTGAAGCCACTGCCAGCGGAAGGTCGGCGTCCGTTGTGCGCACCAGGCGTATCGCCGTCACATCGGCCGGCAGCGCGCCCTCGACCAGGATCTCGTGGGGTGAGACTACTTTTGCGTCAGCCATGTGCGCCTCCTCCGCCCGAGGGCAACTTGTGGCCCCGCCTGACGTCGACCCAATTGAACATGGCCATGATCAGTCCAATCGTGAAAAATCCGCCGGCCGGAAGCACGACCAGCAGCAAAGGTTTGAACGGGAGCACGGCGATGCCGAAAATGCTGCCGCTGCCCAGCAGTTCCCGAAAAGCGCCAGCCAGCACCAGGCCGACGAGGAAGCCCAGACCCATGCCCAGACCATCCCAGAAGCTCGGCACGACGCTGTGTTTCATGGAAAACAGTTCCATGCGCGAAATGATGATAGCAAAGGCGACGATCAGTTTCACGTACAGCCCGACCTGCTGGTAAATGTCCGAGAAATAGGCGGCCAGGATCATGTCCATGGCGCTTACCCAGATGGCGATGAGCAGGGTAAATACCGGAATGCGGATTTTCGGGTTGATGACGTGCTTTACCAGGGAGGCGGACATGCTCGAGAGCACCTGCACCACGAGCACGGCGACCCCGAGCATCAGGCCGTTTTTCACCGAGGTGGTCACCGCCACGGCCGGGCACAGACTCAAGGCCAAGCGAAAGATCGGATTCTCTTCGAACAGCCCGCGCATCAGCATCGTCGACACGGGCGGCGGCGGTCTATTCGTGCTCATAGATAGTTCCCCACGATGTTCATGCGCTTGCGGAAGTTGGCGAGTGCGCTCTTGACGCCGACGGTAACGGCCGTGCTGCTGATGGTCGACCCGGTGATCGCGTAGATGTTGGGATTCTTGGGCAGCATTTCCTTGTACTTTTCCAGCCAGGGCCGGAAGGGCATGTCGCCAAGCTGCTCCAGGGCAAGCTGCCACTCCTTGGGCAGCGGATCCTTGGTGACCGAGATCTTCTCGATGTCTTCAAAACCCCTGCCTGCGAACTGGTTCTTGAAGTAGCGCTGCACGATTTCGGCCCCCAGACCCGGATCTTCCTCGTGCTCGATAATCTCCACGCCCTGGATGGTATACGCCGAGTCGATCGCCATGAAAAAACGCACCCAATTCTTGAAGCCAAGTGTCACGCCCTCGACGACATAGCCGGCGGGCTTCTCGCCTTCCAGTCCGACAAAGAAGCGGCCGGCATACTTGACGTTGTCCGGATTGCTTGCCTTGATCTGCTTCTTCACCCACTCGTCCTTGATTTCACCGGAACTGGCTGCCATCACGTCGCCAGGGACGGGAAGCGCCGCCACTTCCCTGCCATCCAGCTCCAGCTGCGCGAGCTTCTTCCCGGTCAGGTAGATGACCTGCAAATCCTTGCCGTCGCTCTTGAGGTAACGGCGCACTTCCTGAATCCTCGCTTGCGGACTCAGCCCGAGCAGGCCGCGAATCATGATTTCCTCGCGCTGGTGCAGATTGTGCTCCTTCGCCGGCTGGGTCACGAAATACAGGCCACCGAGTATCATCGCCGCGACCAAACATACGACGGTCAGGCCCAGCGCGATAATCACCATTTCGCGCCCGCTCGGTGGCGCCTGGTCTGCGATCTTTCCACTCATGACGGCACTCCGTCGGCAGTAAGGCGCTTGGGCCTGAACCAGTCGTTCAGCGCCGGGGTGAGTATGTTCATGAGCAGGATGGCGTAGCAGATGCCCTCGGGATAGCCGCCCCAATTGCGAATAATGCCCGTCAGCACACCGATTCCAATGCCGAAAACGATCTGGCCTTTGGGTGTGACCGGGCTGGTCACATAGTCGGTGGCCATGAAGAAGGCACCGAGCCACAGACCGCCCGAAAGCATGTAGAGCACGGGCGCCGGCGAGAACGGCGCCATTAAAGCAACACCGGCCAGGATGCTGAGCGGAATATACAACTTGATGATGCCCTTCCACAGCAGGAACGCCGCGCCCAGCAGGATCATCAGCACTGACACTTCACCGATCGAGCCGGCGCGCATGCCGAGGAAGAAGTCGAACCAGATTTGGGCGCCGTCGGGCAATGCCGAGAGCATCTTCACCAACGCCTCCTGGCCGCCGAGCTTGAGCTGCGCCAGTGCCGTTGCGGCGGAAACGGCATCGGCCTTGCCCAAAGCGGGAGCCACCCAGCGCGTCGTCATTTCCACCGGAAAAGTGGCCATCATGATGGCGCGGCCGACCAGCGCGACGTTGAAGATGTTATAGCCCAGCCCACCGAACAGGCCTTTGGCAAACACCAGCGCCAGCGCGCCGCCGATGAAGGGCATCCACAGCGGAATGGCCGGCGGCAGGGTGTAAGCCAGCAACAGGCCAGAGCAGAATGCCGATCCGTCGGAGACCGTCGACGCGGTCTTGGCAATGCGACAGACCAGGTACTCGGCGGCCAGACAGCCGAGAATCGACGCTGCGGTCACGGCGAGCACGGCCCAGCCGAATACCGCCCATGCCCACAACAAGGCGGGAAGCAAGGACAGATTCACCATCCACATGATCTGGGCTGTGGTGCGGCCCGAAGCGATGTGCGGGCCGCTCGAGAGATGCAGGGTCGGGGTGGTTTCGCTCACTTGGCTTTCCTCTCGTGGCGACGGTAGGCGGCTTTCGCGACCTGCATGAACTGGACCAGCGGCCGGTGCGACGGACAACTGTATGAACAGCAGCCGCATTCAAAGCATTCCTTGATGCCGAATTGCTCGGTCTCCAGCGGACGCCCGACCTCCACGTACTGCGATACGCGATTCGGTTCAAGACCCATCGGACAGGCATCGATGCATTCGCCGCAGGAAATGCATGCCTGGTAATGTGTAATGCTGGTTTCGGCCGCGGTCAGGAACAGCAACCCGCTGGCACCCTTGGTCACGGCGACACCGAGGTCGGCAATGGTGCGCCCCATCATGGGGCCGCCGAGGAGAATCTTCACGACCTCGCCCTCATACCCGCCGCAATGCTCAAGGATGTCCTTGGCCGAGGTGCCAATCGGCACCCTGAGGTTCTTTGGCGTCTTGACGCCGCGGCCTGAAACCGTCAGCACGCGTTCCATCACCGGCTTCCCGTTGCGAATCGCATCCAGGCAGGCGATGGCCGTGGCAACGTTCTGCACCACAACGCCGACTGCGATGGGCAAACCGCCCTTGGGCACCAGGCGACCCGTCAACGATTGCACGAGCTGCTTTTCCGAACCCTGCGGGTAGCGCGTCTGCGTGACCGCCACCACCATCTTGACCGGCGGGTCCATCTTTTCCAGTCCGAGCCGAGCGATGGTCTCGCGCATCTTCTCGGCCGCCGGCAGCTTGTTGTCCTCCACGCCGATAACACAGTTCCTGACGCCGACTATCCTGGCGATCAGCCATGAACCGAGCACGACTTTCTCGCTCTCTTCCAGCATCAGGCGGTAGTCGCAGGTCAGATAGGGCTCGCATTCCGAACCGTTGATGACCAGCGTATCGACCTTGGCGTCTTTCGGCAAAGTCAGCTTGCGATAGGTCGGAAAGGCGGCGCCGCCGAGCCCGACCACCCCGGCGTCGCGAATCCGCTCGAGCATCTGCGCCACCGGCAGCGCTTGCCAGCCAGGCTGCTCGGGAAACTGCGGGTCGTCTTCGGCCGGCTTTGCCTGAATGGTGATCACGGTGTCGTACACCAGGGAAGCGTGCGGACCGCTCTGCACGCTCTTGACGATGCCGCTGACCGGCGCATGCAGCGAAACACCGCCGGGCACGGTCGCGATGACATCGCCACGCTTCACCTTGGCAGCATTGGCCACCACGGGCTCGGCCGAAGCTCCCAGGCTCTGGCTGACGGGCAGGGAAACACTAGCCGGAATGAAGTCCTCGATCGGCAGGTTCTCGGTCAGCTCCTTGTGCTCGTCGGGATGGATGCCGCCGCGCGAGAAGGTGGGCAGCGCTGATTGGCGCCAGAAGAACAGGTTCATGCTGAGTGGCACTCGCTCAAGCGTTGACGGTTGCGGCTACGCCCTGAGGCGTGACGAAAATGGCCTTCTCGCCGCCGCCTGCCCGAAGAACAGCCTCACGCCTGCGCGTCGGCACCATCAACATCGCAGTGGCCAGGCCATCGGCAGCGATGCCGGTCTTCGCGATAACGGAAACGCTGGACATTGCCGGTGCCGTGCTGCCATCGCGCGTGTTGAAGATATGGGTAAAGGACCCGGCCGCATCGAGGATGGTCCCGTAGCCGCCGGAAGTGGCGATGCATTTGTCGACCACGTCGAAACTGGCCACAGTCTCTTGCCGGTCCGCGGGGTTGGCGATGCCAATGCGCCAAGCCGTACCGTCAGGCTTGGCCGATAAGGCGCGGGGCTCGCCCATGTCGACCAGCATGCGCTCAAAGCCGTGTGCGCGCAGCACATCGGTCACTCTGTCAGTAATGTAGCCTTGTGCGCCGCTGTTCAGGGTCAGGCTCATGCCCGGGCGGGCAAAAGCGATGCGCAGCGTGCTGCGATCCACTTCGACCTGGCGCCAGTCGACCAGCGCCAAAGCGGCAGCGCGCGCGCTTGCCGGGGGACCGGCTGGATCCGGGGCAGCCGCCGCGAAGTGCTTGGAATACAGATTCCACAGCGGTTGTACCGTTGGATCGTAGACGCCATCGCTCAACTTCGCCAAGTTCAGGGCTCGCTCCAGCATGACAACCAGGTCAGCGGGCGCCTCATCCAGCCTCCCCTCGCGGTTGAGCTGCGAAATGGCACTATCGGCACGGAACAGGCTGAACACTCTTTCCAGGCGCCTCAACTCCGCCAATGCGGCGCTAATCGCTTGCTGCGCAACGGTTTCGTCGCGATGGTAGAGCTGAATCTCCGCCGGAGCGCCTAGCGCAGTGCCGCGCCAGCGTACCAGACCGGCTTGAGTGCGGCCGGCCATGAACAAAAGCGGCAAACCAGCGGCAGCGGCAGCGAAAGTGATAAAGCGACGGCGGGACAGAGCAAGTGGCATGATGAAAACCTTTGCGAATTAGTCATTCAGCCTGATGGAAGAGTCACAACGTTACATACCAGGAGGCACCAGAGGATGTCGCCAAGAGAACCGCGATCGACCAGCGTTTGGGTTTAGGGGGCAGTGCTAGAGTCTTACTCCAGTGCCCGGATTCATCCTGTTTGGCACGCTGGTCCGAATCGGTCGGTCCACCGGTCCCAGCCGGGCGAAGGAGCGTACTAGCGAGCCCTTCTTTTCCGACCCGTAGGAGGAAAAATGCGCACCGTTCAGTCCCGTCCCCAGCACCGCGGCGCTCGCGAGCACCTGCCCGGCGGCGTTGGCGCCCAAGCCTCCGATCGATTCGAATCGGAGCTCAAAAAGCCCGCCGGCATACGGTAAGGATACGGCTTGGTTCATGGCGTACCCCCGCAGCAAGCAGTCCGGCCGCCTTTTGGCTTTCTTGTGGCCATGCTCCCATTCCGCTGGTCAATGCCGGCCGGGCGAGCCGGTTGATGCGGCGATACGCCGCAATCACTCGACTCGACCGTCCGGGAATGCGTACCGCACTGTCCCTCGCTGATGGCTACGCCCGCGCCGACGGAACCGGAGCCTCCACGGGGATGCCGGTTGCCTTCAGTTTCGCGTCCACGAAAGCCTGCTGCTTGGCGATATGCGCCTCGGTAAGATGCGCGAAACGCCCCTGCAGTTTCATGTACTCGCGAACCGGTTTGTATTTCTTCGGTTTGAACTGATACCTGTATTCTCCGTTTTCCCATTCGTACATGTTCCACATGCCGGTGTCGATCGCGAGTTTGGCGATTTCGACTGTCTTGGCTTCGTCGAACTTCCATCCCTTGGGGCAGGGCGCATGGATGTGGAGGAAGGTCGGCCCCTGCACGTTCAGGGCCTTGCGCACTTTGTTGATCAGGTCCACCGGATAGGCAATGGACGCTGTCGCCACATACTTCACTGCCGGGTGGCCGCCGATCACCAGTTGCGGCGGGTCCTTGGGGAACAGCGTCTTGCCCTCCGGGATCGCGCTGCCCGGAGGCGTAAACGTGGTATTGCCACCGTAAGGGGTCGTCGGCGAGGTCTGGATGCCGGTATTGGCGTACGCCTCGTTGTCGTAGCAGATGAACAGCGCATCGTGCCCACGGTACATCATAGCCGACATGGCCTGCAGGCCGATGTCCACCGACCCGCCGTCACCCGCCATCACGATGATATTGGGCATTTCACCCGTGCGCTTGCCCTTGCGCAGCAGCACGCGGTAGGCAGCCTCGATCCCCGATGCCACCGCGCCGCCGCTGGTGATCTGGGTGTGCATCCAGGGTACCGCATAGGGCGTGCACAGATAGCTCGCATTGGCGACGTACATGCAGCCGGTGGGCCCAAGAAAGATCGTATTGGGGCCGGCCGCCTTGGCCACCAGCTTATACTGCAGGGCCGGACCGCAGCCGGCGCAGGTGCGGTGGCCGGGCACGTAGTATTCTTCCTTGGGGACGTTGCGCATCAACTTGATCGGGGGAAGGGTTTGGGTTTTCACGGCGACTGCCATGGCGGGCTCCTTTTCATGTCACGCTTCACATTATTCCTTTGCACTACGCCCGAAACGCTGGCTTAGGACTGCGTCTCGGGCGCCGGCGCTCTAATCCTCGGCTTCGAAGCCGACCCAGTACACCGTCTTCTTGGTCTTCCCGTCCCTGATCGCCTGGGACAGGATGTCGGCCATGTAATAGAACTCTTTCAGCGGCACCATCTCGCCGCCCAAGCCGGCCATGAAGGAAGTGGTCAGCGGCCGCTGCGGCACTTCGTACAGCGAGGCGCGCACTTCATGCAGCAGATTCCCGCCTTTCATCGCCCCGCCGTAGGAGGTGCTGGTCTCGACCACGCCGACGGCCTTGAACTTGGACAGGACCGCGGCCACTTCCTGCGTCGGCCACGGCCGCACGAAGCGCAGTTTGACCAGTCCGATTTTCACGCCCTTGCTGCGCAGGTGCCTGACCGCGTGCCGGGCCGTCATGGCGTGCGCGCCCATGATGAAAAACACGATTTCGGCGTCGTCGGTCATGAACTCTTCGACGAAGGGAGAGATGTTGCGCCCGAAGATCCGGTTGTAATCGTCGATGACTTCCTTGATCACCGCCGGCGCGTCGAGCATCGCCTGCGCCCGCTGCATGTCCATGACGGTCCCCTGGTCGGGGCGGATCTGCGGTCCGTGGGAGACCGGATGTTTCGGATCCAGCGGATGCGGCAGCGAGTAAGGCGGGAGGAACTCGTCCACCTGGCTCTGGTCCGGGAGCATCACCTTCCCCGGCATGTGCGACACGAAATACCCGTCCTGGCACACGAACTGGGGCAGGAGCACGCGGTGGTCCTCGCCGATGCGGTAGTTGATCAGGCAGTTGTCGAACGCTTCCTGCGGATCCTCGGCCCAGCCCATGAGCCAGCCTTGATCGCGGCAGGACATCGCGTCGGTGTGCTCCGAGCCGAAGTCGCCCGGGGGGTCGAGCGCGCGGTCGGCGATCATCATCTGCAGCGGAATGCGCCCGCCGGCGATTGGGGAATAGTTCTCGAACGCGTAGGTCACGCCCACGCCGGAGCTTCCGGTCAGCGCACGGGCTCCTGCCGCCGCGGCGCCGAGCACGATCGCAAGCTGCCCGTGTTCGCCCTCGCCGTGGACGAACTCGGCGTCCAGTTCGCCGTTGGCGACCATCTTCGCCAGCTCCATCATGATCGCCGTATAGGGGCGAATCGGATAGGAGGAGATCACTTCCACCTTGGCCATCTTCGCCGCTTGCGCCGACGAGGCGCAACCGCTCAACATCATCTCTTTTGCCATGGTCATCTCCTCAGAACGGTTTTTCGAGTCGAACCACGCCGTCCTCGAAATCCAGTTCGTAAGCCCGGCTCAATGCGCCCGTGGTGCACTCGTTGACGCAGATCGAGCAGCCCTTGCAGTACTTCGCGTTCCAGACCACCGCTTCCTCGTCCTCGTCCAACTGCCAGCAGGCGTCCGGGCAGAACACCACGCAGTTCAGGCAAAGGTCGCACTTCTCGTGCTCAATCACCGGCCGGAATTCGCGCCAGTTGCCGGTAATCATCATCGGCTGCTCGCTCACCGGCGCAGGGGTGACGCATCCGAGTGGAACTTCCTTCTCCTTGGGAATATTGAACATCGCCTGTTCTCCGTTGAGCTTGAATCTAGTTGAGGTTCTTCACAACGGCCTGTTCGTGGCCCTTGCGAAGCGCTTCGGTGTTCTTCACCACTGCTGCGAGATTGTCCAGTGTCACCAGGTTCGTGCCGCGGGCCAGCGCGCCCAGAATCGGCGCCGAAATCCCCTGCCCGAGGCCGACCGCATCGATGCCGCCCTCGCTGCCGGAAAAGTCCACGGTCTGGTCTCCGCATATCGCCTTGGCGTCGACGCAGACGATGGAGGAGAGCAGGTCCTTGTTGGGGATGAACTTCAGGATGTCGTCCGGCTTGCGATCGGTGGCGACCACCAGTGTCCCGCCTTTCTCCATGCCGCGAAGGACGTTGATGCCTTTAACGATGGTCGCGTCCGCCACGATCACGACCTCGGGCCTCTCGTTCTCGTATTCGTAGCGCTCCTCGATTTCCTCATCGCTGATGCGCGCGTACTTCCTCAGGGGTACGTTCACCCGGTCGGGGAGGTCCACGTAGTTGTCGAAGGCCTGGGTGAACTTGCCGTCTTTTCCCGCCGCGCTGGCGAGGCCGTTGGCGATGTCGCGTCCTTCCTTGTCCTGCACCACTCCCCGCGCCCATACCGTAATCTGATGCACCTTGCTTGCCATACGATCCTCCTTTGTTGCTTGGATATTCTCCGCGGCCCACCCTCAGACAAATTTATAAGCCGCGCGTCAAGCGATGGTTTGATCTAGATCAACCATTAGAGCATTAGAGTTATAGGTGACTATCGTTATAATAGCGTTACACTTATAGATGCCAAGGGTGAGCCGAATGAAGAACGCTACGTTTCGCCAGATGGTGGTATTCGAAGCGGTTGCGCGGCATTTGAACTATTCGCGCGCCGCGGAAGAGCTGCGTCTGAGTCAGCCGGGCGTTTCCATCCATGTCAAACAGCTCGAACAGCACGCGGGGCTGGCGTTGTTCGAGCAGCTCGGAAAGAGGATCTACCTGACCCCCGCCGGGCAGCAGATGCTGCACTACAGTCGCGCCATCATCCAACAGTTCAAGGAAGCCGAGGAGGCGCTCGCTGCGCTCAAAGGGATACGCGGCGGACTGCTCAATATCGCGGTGATCAGCGCCGGAGATTATTTTTTTACCGGTCTTCTGGCTGAATTCTGCCGCCGCTACGAGAACGTCACCGTGCAGCTCAACGTCAGCAACCGCGAGGAAATAGTGCACCAGTTGGTGGAGAACACGACTGATCTCGCCGTTCTGCTGCGCCCCCCCGCAAGTCCCGACATGATCGCCGAGGCGTTCGCGCCGCAACCGCACGTAATCATTGCGGCGCCCCGGCACGCGCTTGCGCGCAAGCGGCATATTTCGCTGCAGGCGTTGGCCAATGAGGCGTTCATCGTGCGCGAGCGCGGCTCGGACACGCGTCTCGCGATGGAAGAGGTGCTGGCGGAATTCCGCGTCAAGTTCAACATCGCGATGGAGATCAAGAGCACCGAAACCATCAAGCAGGCGGTAATCGCCGGCATGGGCATCAGCTTTCTTTCGGCCCATACCATAGGCCGGGATCTCGAGGCGGGGCGGCTAGCGGTGCTCGACGTCGAAGGATTCCCGGTCATGCGCAAGTGGCACATCGTGCATCGCAAGAACAAGCGCCTGCCGGCGGTCGCCGTTGCGTTCAAGGAATTTCTACTGCAGGAAGGGGCGGCGCTGATCGAACGATTGGTCGGGCGCGTCGCGCCGAGGCGCAAGTCGCGCGCATGATTACATGAGGGGAGGGCGGGATGCGCGTGAGCGTGCACCGTGTTTGCGCGAGCGAGAAGAATGCGCCGGGGGCCTTTCCTCCCCCTTTGCGTTTTCCTGATGTAGAATCCACGCTCCTGAGGAGGAGGCTTAGCGCATCATGGATTTTTCGCTGCAACTGTTCTGGATCCCGTTGCTGAAAATCATCTGGATCAACATCGTGTTGTCCGGAGACAACGCGGTGGTGATCGCGCTGGCGGCGCGCTCGTTGCCGCCGAGGCAGCAGAAGCTCGCGGTTGCCTGGGGCAGCGGCGCCGCCGTGGCGATGCGTATCGTGCTGACCCTGTTCGCCGTGGCGCTGCTGCAGTTGGCCTACTTGAAGCTGATCGGCGCCGTGCTGCTGCTGTGGATCGGTGTGCAGCTGCTGCTGCCTGAGGAAGGCGAAGAGAATATCGACGGCCACGAGAACCTGCTCGCGGCGATAAAAACCATTCTCATCGCCGATCTGGTAATGAGCCTGGACAACGTGATTGCAGTGGCCGCTGCCGCCGGCGACAGCGTCACCTTGCTGGTTCTGGGCCTGGGCATTAGCATACCGCTGGTGATTTTCGGCAGTACGCTGCTGATGAAGGTGATGGAGCGTTTCCCTATCATCATCACCGCGGGCGGCGCGCTGCTCGGTTTCGTCGCGGGCGAGATGGCGGTGAGCGACCCGGCGCTGCGCGACTGGATGGGCGCGAATTTTCAACTGCTGGACGGAAAGCCGGTGCTTGCAGGCATCCATCTGGAGATCATCGTCGGCCTGGTCGGAGCTACGCTGGTGGTGCTGGTCGGCAAACTTCTGGCGCGACGGCACTCCGCCGCGGTCGGCGAGACGCAGGAGATCGGCAGGTAATTTCTTGCGGATTCTGTTCTGGATTGTTGATTCAGGTCAATGCACTGATGTGCCGGTAACGCGGTATGCTATTACTGTAGTAGGAAAATAAGAATGCCAAGGCA
>JAPTVL010000137.1 GCA_028065725.1 Betaproteobacteria bacterium | reverse complement strand
GGGGTGGTGACAATTTGTCACCAGGGGGGTTGAGTGGCAATCGGTAGCCATTGCTGGTCGGCGAACCGTCCTTTCGATAGCGCGGTTCTATCCGGATCAGACTGTCGGCCTTGAGCTGGTTCAGGATGCGCTGGACACTGCGGTCATCAAGGCAGGTCTTCCTGGCCAGGGTGGGCACACTCGGCCAGCAGTAGCCCTCGTCGTCGCAGGCGTCCGCCAGGGCCATGAGCACGAATTTGACGTTGGGCTTCAGCCGTAGCTGCCAAGCCCAGTTCATGGCGGCGATGCTCAAGGCAGGTTGTCCGCCTTGTCGATCCTGCCCGGCCCGCCGCTTTTCTGAAGGGAAACTGCGTCCTTGCGTGGTGCTTCCTGAAGGGGGGCAATGATTCTTTCCACCCATTGCTTGAACTCACTCACCGGGAACAACCGTCGCCGACCGATCCGGATCGAAGGCGGCCTATCCTGACCCAGCGCCAATCGATTGCGCGCCGTACCGGGGCAGATGTGCAATTCCTTCGAAAGGTCTTCGAGTGTAGAGAACTTCATGATGCATCCTTGCCTCATTGAGCCAGACAGCAACGGACAGCGAAACACACTCGTTGGCGTACACAATAAACTACCGTTGACACGGTAAGCACACGTGGGTATTCTGTAAAGCATGACTGAGCCATTTTCTTATCACGAACGCGTCGGTGCGGTGCGTGCGCACTTCGCCCTCTCCCAGACCTCCATCGCGGAGCGTCTGGGACTGTCGCTGCGGGGGTACCAGAACTACGAGCGCGGCGAACGGGAGATCTCAGTGGCCTTGGTCCATGCGCTCTACGAGCAGTTCCGGGTGGATCCGGTCTGGCTCCTGACCGGGGAGGGATCGATGATGCTGGCGGAGGATCTACGCAAGCGCCTGGATCAGCCTCTGCTCGATCGGGTGGTCGAGGCGGTGGAGAAGTTTGAAGCCGGTCTCAAGAGCCCCTTGTCCATCGAGCATAAATCCCGACTGATCGGCCTGCTCTATGAAAAATCCCAGCTCCTCAGCGAGGTGGCCGGGGAGACACTGAGTAAAGCCAAGCTGCGAACCCTGTTGAAACTCGTCGCCTGACCAGGAGGGCACGGATGAACCGCACACCATGGACGGTGGAAGAAGAACTGTCACGTTTGAAAGCAGAGATCCAGGAAAAACAGGGTGAAGCACCGCCCGAGCGGGGCACATCGAGGGAGGACGGCCCCCAGCAGCAGATCCAGGGACATCATAACGTCCAGGTGGCCGGTGACCTCACCGTTCACGCACGCAAAGAAGTAAACCCCAACCATCCCGACGCCCTCCGCTGCCCCCAGTGTCAGGGGCTGACCTACCGGCGCTCGGACGTGATGCAGTCGAGTTCGATCGTCAGCACTGCCTGCCACCATCGCGCGAACCGAGCCACGACAAATGCCGTCTCCCAATAGCGCGCCAAAGCCATAGGGGGTAGCCATGTTCCTGACCTTGGGCCAAGCCGCCAAGCTACTGAGCATGAACCCCGAATCGCTTCGCCGGCAAGCGAAGACCGGCCAGATCCCCGGTGCGAAGGTCGGCCGTGCCTGGCTTTTCTACGAACCCGATCTTGTCGCTCACCTACGTTCCTTGTACTCTGCTTCCCGGGCGTTGCAGGGCAAGGAGGAAATCCCATGCTCTGCAAGTTTAAAGGCAGTCCCCACTGGTACGTACGCTTCACGGCGCCGAATGGACGCCGCGTATGCCGAACTACTCGGACTGCCGACCGAAAGCTTGCCCAAGAATACGAGATCCGGTTAAAGCAGGAGCTGTGGCGCACCTGCCAGCTCGGCGAGGAACCGCCGAAGACCTGGGAGGAAGCCGTAGTCCCGTGGTCGCAGGCCAAGAAGAGCAAGAAGTCCTGGCGCGACCTGCGGTGGCACCTGCAGATGCTGGATGCGTACGTCCGGGGCAAGCGGTTGAAAGACCTCAACGCGGAAGACGTAGACCGGATCAAGGCAGATCGGGAATCCGAGGGGGCTGCACCAGCCACCGTTAACCGTACGCTCGAGGTGCTGCGTTCGGTGTTGCGGATGGCACTCAGGCGTGGCTGGATCGCAAGACTGCCGGAGATCGAGTTCATGGACGAACCCAAGGGGCGCATCCGCTGGATTACGCCGGAGGAAGCAGACCGGCTTATCCAGGAGTGCGAGACAAAGCGGCGCGGAACACCCCTTGCCGAAATGGTCCGGTTCAGCCTCGCGACGGGATTGCGGGAATCGAACGTGACCGGCCTGGAATGGTCGCGCGTGGATTTGGAGCGGCGGGTCATGTGGATCGAGGGCTACCAGTCGAAGAACGGTCAACCCTTCCATCTCCCGCTTTCCACCGAGGCGGTCCTGATACTACGCCGTCAGCAAGGAAAGCATTCGCGTTGGGTGTTTACGTATGGCGGTGAAAGAGTGAAACGGGGCAACACAAAGGCGTTCAAGGCAGCTCTGAAAAGCGCGGGCATCGCCAACTTTCGTTGGCATGACCTCCGCCACTATGCCGCATTGGAAACTATGCCGAGTTGAGTTTCCTGCGCCTGTTGTTTGACGGGTTTGCGTTGTTCTGACTCGGCATAGTTTCATGTCTTCTCCCTTATCGATAACAAGGAGCAGACA
>JAPTVL010000052.1:43839-62604 GCA_028065725.1 Betaproteobacteria bacterium | reverse complement strand
ACCGCTCACAGGCCGATACCGGTGCCCTGGCCGAAACGGACGTGACCGAAGATCTTGCCTTCGGCATTGCCGATCTCGCCGCCCGGCAGGGTCACGGAAATGTCGCCGCGGTAATTGGCGCGGGTTTCGTCCACGCCGCTCGCCGTGTTGCCGGCGCCGCCCCCGGGTGTACCGCTTTGCATAACTTTCTGCGCCACGCCGGTCAGGCTGGCGCCGACCGTGATGCCTTCCAGCGCCTCGATCTGGCGCGCCTGCTTCTGCATGGAGAGGGTCTGGAATTCCACTGCCTTGAGACGTGTGGCGATTTCCGGTTCCTTTTCGGACAGCCGTTCGCTGGCCAGCGATTGCTCCATTGCCTTGTTTTGCTGCTCCAGCGCCTCGACGCGTGCGGCGAGCCGCTTCATCTCGGCCAGCACGGTGGCCATGTCATCGGCCTGTGCGGGCAAGGCGATTCCCCCTGCCAGCAGGGCGACAATCACTCCGGCGCGCATGATCAATATCCGCCCTTCTTGCCGATGCCGGCGTAAGTGAATTCCCACTCGGCCTCGACCGGCTTGAACCAGGGGCGCACGCCGGTGGCGCGGTCGGTGTGGCGGCCGAAATGGTTGCCGGCAGCGTTTTCTTTCGCGTTGGGCGGATAGACGATGAACTTGAGCTTGTACCTGCCCGGGCCCTTGAGCTTGACGTTGTCGCCGTAGTGCGGGCCGTCGCTAGCCACCATCGGCATCATGTCGCCCCTGATGACTTCGCTGCTGCCGACCTTGGTCAGTTCGTACTTGACCAGCAGGTGGGGTACCCACATGCCTTCGGCAAAGCCGTTGGCATTGTTGGCCAGGGCGTGGATATCGGCTTCGAGGTGGATGTCCGATTCGGCGGCCTTGCGCATGTGGCCATCGGGTTCCATTTCCACGGCCTGCAGATAGACGGCGGCGACTTCCATGCCGGCCAGATGCTGCGGCGAGCCGATCGGGTATTCGAGGGCCAGGGCGGTGGTGGCCCAGAGGGCGGAGCAGGCGAGAAGCAGCGAACGGACGAGATGCATGGCAAACCTCCAAAGGTAAAGAATCCTTCGCTGGCTTGCCGTGCGTCGCGATGCGCCGGCTGGCTGGCTGGTGGTGCGGACTGCAGCCGGGGCGGTGCAACCGGCCCCGGCAATGCGGATATCAGGAAGCGGGCGACTCTCCCATGGCCGACTGCAGGTAGTTCTGCACGCCGACCTTGGCGATCAGTTCGAGCTGGGTTTCGAGATAGTCGATGTGTTCTTCGGTATCTTCCAGGATGTCTTCCAGAATCTCGCGCGAAACGTAGTCGTGCACGCTTTCGCAATAGGTGATCGCGGCCTTGGTATCGGCGTGCGCGCCCTGTTCCAGCGTGAGGTCGCCGGCCAGGCATTCGGGCACGTTTTCGCCGATGATCAGCTTGTTCAGCGCCTGCAGGTTGGGCAGGCCTTCGAGGAACAGCACGCGCTCGATCAGCTTGTCGGCGTGGTGCATCTCTTCGATCGACTCCTCGTACTCGTGCTTGCCCAGGGTAGCAAAGCCCCAGTTCTTGTACATGCGGGCGTGCAGGAAATACTGGTTGATCGCGGTCAGCTCATTGACCAGGCACTTGTTGAGGAGCTGGATGACTTTCTTGTCGCCTTTCATGGGGAGCCTCTCGTCGTTCAGGCCGCCGCCAGTTGCCCGGCGGCAGCGGGTCGATGGGGCGTGTGAGCGTGCAGGGAATTTTTCAGCACGTCGCGCGCGCAACCCGTGCAGCGGCCACAGCAGGCGCCGACGCCGAGTTGCTCGCGCAATTGTCGCAGACTGCCGCAGCCTTGGGCCACGGCGCTGCCGATATCGCGTTCGGTGACGGCATTGCAGATGCAGACGTACATGATGGCTCCCGGATTATTTGGTGAGGATCAGCTTGCCTTGGCGGGTGCGCCGCAGGCGGTAGGTTTCGCCCCGATGGGTGATTTCGATCTCGCCCTTCGCACCGAGCAGGGCGGCGCTGTCGAGCGGGCGCGGCGCTTCGACGCCGCTGCGCGGCAGTTCGGGCCTGGTGCTGGCTGGCTGGGTGTCGGTCTTCATTGCGGACTGTGTTTCAATCTAAAACTTAATGCGAATGATTCTCATTGATTTGATCCATATTGTCAACAGGGGGTTGCAGTTTTTGTCGGCAAATCCGGGGAGAGGCGACTTCCGGGTGTCAGGAAGGCGAAATCTTCGCAGGGCTATAATTCGCACTTTCGCACAAAGGAGTAGCCGTGGGCCTTGATCGCGTTCCTTCCGGCAAGGATTTGCCGAATGATTTCAATGTGGTTATCGAGATTTCGATGCACTCCGAGCCGATCAAGTACGAGGTCGACAAGGAGTCCGGCGCCATCTTCGTCGATCGCTTCATGTCCACCGCCATGCACTACCCCTGCAACTACGGCTACATTCCGCACACCATCGCCGGCGACGGCGATCCGGTGGATGTCCTGGTCCTGTCGCAGTTCGCCCTGCCGCCCGGGGTGGTGGTCCGTTGCCGTCCGATCGGCATGCTGAAGATGACCGACGAAGCGGGCGAGGATGCCAAACTGCTGGCGGTGCCGGTGGACAAACTGACGCCGATGTACCGCGATGTCGATAGTCCGCGCGACCTGCCGCAGATCGTGCTCGACCAAATCTCGCATTTCTTCCAGCACTACAAGGATCTGGAGCCGGGCAAGTTCGTCAAGGTGCAGGGCTGGCTGGGCGCGGAAGACGCCAAGAAGGAAATCATGGAAGGCGTAGCCGCATACGAGGCCGCCAAGGACAAGCCGGCGTTTTGAGTTTCATCCGGCCCCGTCTGAGCCCGCCGCGAGGCGGACTTTCTGCTGGCGGCATCCGCTATAGTTAGGCCCATGAGCCGCCTTCGCGTCGCCATTGCCCAGTTCAACGCCCATGTCGGCGACCTTGCCGGCAATTCCGCCCGGATTCTCGAACTGGCTGTCCGTGCCTGTGACGCGGGGGCCGACGTCTTGCTGACGCCGGAGCTGGCGCTCTCCGGCTACCCGCCCGAAGATCTGCTGATGCGGCCGGATTTTTATCGCGCCTGCGCGGCACAACTCGATGCTTTGGCTCGCGTTGCTGCGCTGCCGATCGTGATCGGCTATCCCGAGGAGTCGGCCGGCAAGCGCTACAACGCGGCATCGCTGCTGGTCGACGGCAAGGTGGCGGCAACCTATCGCAAGCACCGCCTGCCCAACTACGAGGTCTTCGACGAGGAACGCTACTTCGCCGCGGGCAGCGAACCTTGCGTGATCGACCTCAAAGGCATCCGCTGCGGCCTGGCGATCTGCGCCGATGTCTGGGAATCCGGCGCCACCGAAGCGGCCGCCATGGCCGGGGCGGAACTGATGCTGACGCTCAACGCTTCGCCCTTCCACATGAACAAGCAGGCGCGACGCTACGAGGTGCTGCGCGACCGGGTGGCGGCCACCGGCAAGCCGGTGATCTATGCCAATCTGGTCGGCGGACAGGATGAACTGGTGTTCGACGGCGCCTCCTTCGCGATGGACGGGCAGGGCCGCCTCACGCATCAGTTGCCGGCCTTTGCCGAGGCGCTCGAATTCGTCGACTATGCCGACGGACATTTGTTGCCCGGCCGCATGGTCGAGCCGCCGTCGCGCGAAGCGGAGGTCTACGCCGCGCTGAAGCTGGGGGTGGCCGACTACCTCGGCAAGAACGGCTTTCCCGGCGCCATCATCGGTCTTTCCGGTGGTATCGACTCCGCGCTGACGCTGGCCATCGCAGTCGATGCGCTGGGTGCCGAGCGGGTGCGTTGCGTGATGATGCCTTCGCCATGGACCGCGCAGATGAGCCTCGACGATTCGCGCGAGATGGTGCGACGGCTCGGCGTGCAATACGACGAGATACCGATTGCGGCGGCGATGGACCAGTTTGCCGTGCTGCTGGCGCCGACTTTTGCGCAGCTCGGGCCGAAGCCGGCCTGGGACACCACCGACGAAAACCTGCAGGCGCGCATCCGCGGCATGCTGCTGATGGCGTTGTCGAACCGCACCGGACGCATCGTCCTGACCACCGGCAACAAGAGCGAAATGGCGGTTGGCTACGCCACGCTCTACGGCGACATGGCCGGTGGCTTTGCGGTGATCAAGGATGTGACGAAGACCTTCGTCTATGACTTGGCGCGCTGGCGCAACTCGGTTTCGGACGTGATTCCGCGGAACATCATCACGCGCCCGCCCTCGGCCGAGCTCAAGCCCGGCCAGACCGACCAGGACACGCTGCCACCCTACGCGGTGCTCGATGCGATCATCGAAGCCTACATGGAGCGCGACGAAAGCCCGCGCCAGATCATTGCCGGCGGCGTCAGCGAAGCCGATGTGCGCAAGGTGGTCGGCATGCTGAAGAAGAACGAATACAAGCGGCGCCAGGCGCCGGTGGGCATCCGCATCACGCGACGCGGATTCGGCAAGGATTGGCGCTATCCGATAACATCGGCTTACGCCGAAGAATGGTGAGCCATCCCCCCCCGCCCCCTTTCCCGGGGAAGGGGGTGATTGAGGTTCAGCCGCTTGCACGGCTTCAGGACATTGAAATTGATATCGAGGAATTAACCAAATGAAGAAAATCGAAGCCGTAATCAAGCCGTTCAAGCTCGACGAAGTTCGCGAAGCGCTCTCCGACGTGGGTGTGACCGGCCTGACAGTGACTGAAGTCAAGGGTTTCGGCCGCCAGAAGGGCCATACTGAGCTGTATCGCGGCGCCGAATACGTGGTCGATTTTCTGCCCAAGATCAAGATAGAAATCGTCGTCGCCGACGAAACCGTCGAACCGGCGATCGAAGCCATCATCAAGGCCGCGCGCACCGGCAAGATCGGTGACGGCAAGATATTCGTTTCGGCGGTCGAGCAAGTCGTGCGCATCCGCACGGGTGAAGCCAACGAAGCGGCAATCTGACCGCTACGCTCGTTTGTTGGGAGCGGCGAGCAGTACCACCACCGCACCGGCGCCGCCTTCGGCCGCGCGGGCCTGGCAGAAGGCCAGCACTTCCTGACGCTGGCTCAGCCAGCCGAGCACCAGCTTCTTCAGCACCGGCTCGCGGCCGGGCGAACTCAGGCCCTTGCCATGCACGATGCGCACACAGCGATAGCCGTGCTGCCGGCTTTCGGCCAGGAACGTAAGGACCGCAGTCCGCGCCTGATCCCGATTCAGGCCATGCAAATCGAGCTTTTCCTGCGTCACCCAGCGCCCTCGACGCAGATCGCGCAGCCAGGCTTTGGGCAGGCTGTCGCGGCGCCAGGCGGCTTCGTCGCCGCCTTCCAGATAGAGATCGATCAGCACCGGACCATGCAGCGATTCGTCGAGCGCCGCGGCTTCGTCGTGCAGGTGCTGACGCGGAATCGCCGGCGGCAGCGGCGGTTCGTGGTGCACGCGGTCCCATTGCAGCCGCTCGACATCGGCCACCGCATCGCGGAACACGGCGCGCTCCTCGGCGGAAGGTGGGGCGCGTTTGCTCACGACAGACCGCTCCGCAATCGGCAAATCGGGGTGGCTTACTCCAGGCTGTCGAGATAACGCTCGGCATCGAGCGCCGCCTGGCAGCCGGTCGCGGCGCTGGTCACGGCCTGCTTGTAGATGTGGTCCTGCACGTCGCCGGCGGCGAACACCCCCGGAATGCTGGTGGCCGTGGCGTTGCCGGTGCGCCCAGCCTGGGTCACGATGTAGCCGCCTTCCATGTCGAGCTGGCCGACGAACAGATCGGTGTTGGGCTTGTGGCCGATCGCGATGAATACGCCCATCAGCGGGATGTCCTCGATGGCGCCGGTCTTCACGCTCTTGATGCGCATGCCGGTGACGCCGGACTTGTCGCCGAGCACCTCGTCCAGCGTATGGTCCCACTTGATGGTGACCTTGCCGGCCCTTTCCTTTTCGAACAACTTGTCCTGCAGGATCTTTTCGCCGCGGAACTTGTTGCGGCGATGCACGACGGTGACATGGCTGGCGATGTTGGCCAGATACAGGGCCTCCTCGACCGCCGTGTTGCCACCGCCGACTACCGCGACATTCTGGTTCTTGTAGAAGAAGCCGTCGCAGGTGGCGCAGGCCGACACGCCCTTGCCGGAAAACGCTTCCTCGGAGGGCAGCCCGAGGTATTGCGCCGAAGCGCCGGTGGCGATGATCAGCGCATCGCAGGTGTACTCGCCGGAATCGCCGATCAGGCGGATCGGTTTCTCCTGGAGTGCGGCGGTATGTATGTGGTCGAAAATAATCTCGGTCTGGAAGCGCGCGGCGTGCTTCTCGAAGCGCGCCATGAGGTCGGGTCCCTGCACGCCGTCGGCGTCGGCCGGCCAGTTGTCGACGTCGGTGGTGGTCATCAACTGTCCGCCCTGCGCCATGCCGGTGATCAGCACCGGTTTCAGGTTGGCACGGGCCGCATAGACGGCGGCGGTGTAGCCGGCAGGGCCGGAACCGAGGATCAGCAGGCGGGCGTGGCGGGAGCTCATGGTTTGGGGCTTTCGGTGGATGGCTGAGCGAAGAATTATATAGATGGGCAGACCGGGAACGATTTCAAGCCGACGACCGGCATCGCGCACCGTGCTGTCGACTCTTGCCCGGGAATGGGTAAGATGCCCCGCTGCAAGTATCGGCAGGCTGGTCGTTCCCTGTCTGGATGCTGGCCGGCGCTTCGATAAGGAAAGTCTATGATCCGAACCCACTGGATGTCCGCCGAAGGATTTCGCAAGACTTGGCAATTCCTCGCCGTGACGGTACTGGCACTGGTGGTCTCGCTCGGTAGCGAACGCCTGGGATGGCTGCAGGATTACGAAAACATCTTTTACGATTACTGGCACCAGGTGTCGGGCAAGCGGCGCGAGGCGCAGCATGCCGCGGTGATCGCGGTGGATGACGACACGCTGCTGCAGTACAAGGACGATCCGCTGGCATTCTGGCAACCGATCTTCGCCGTGGCGATGCAAAATCTGACCGATGCCGGTGTCAAGTCGATCGGTCTCGACTTCATCTATGCGGTGAGCGCCGAGGCTTGGTTGCGCAAACTCAACCTGCCGGACAGCGAGGTTTCGCGCAATTACGACGCGCCTTTCCGCGGCCAGCTGGCGCAGGGCAACAAGATCCTGATTGCGCAACTGGTGGAAACCTCGCAAGGCGACATGGAGGTAATGGGCCCGCCCCAGGAGCACCTGCTGATGATGCCCAACGGCGCCTTCGACACCGGCATCGCCAACCTTTATCCGGACAACGACAAGCTGGTGCGTACCTTCTATCCGGTGGTGATTCCCGACAAGCAGTTTCCGGGGGTCGGTTTCGCCATGCAGCTGGTGCTGCGGGCGACCGGCGGCGATACGCTGGCGGACTCCTGGACTTTCGCCGGCGAAGACTTCCAGCGCGTCCGCGAGCGGCGCCGCATCGGTTACGTCGGTCCTCCGGGCAGCATGTTGACCATTTCGATGAGCAAGCTGCTGCAGGCCGATGCCCTGAACGATCCGGAGGTGAAGAAACTGAAGGGCCGTTCGGTGATCATCGCGCCCAACAACATCGGCACCTCGGACCGGCACTTTTCACCCTACTCGCGCGTGCTGCCGGGGCATTCGACCGAGCCGATGATAGGCGGCGAGATCCATGCCAATGCGATCGAGACCATTCTCTCGGGAATTTATCCGCGCAATCTTTCGCTATGGGTGGCCTGGCCTGGTCTGGTGCTGGTGCTGGTGCTGGCGGTCACCCTTTATTTGCGCCTGCATCCGGCGGGGGGGCTCGGCGTCGCCCTGGGATTGTCCTTGCTCGTTCTGGTTCCGGCCTATGCACTGTTCCAGAAGGATCTGCTGTTGTCGGTAGCGCCCTTTCACCTCGCCCTGGCGACAGCCTACCTGGGCACGCTGGCGCTGCGCCTGACCGGCGAGGAAAGGCAGCGCGCCCAGCTCAAATCGATGTTCGGCCAGTATGTCTCCGACGTGGTGGTCGATAAACTGATTGCCGATGGGCAGCGGCCCAATCTGAGCGGCGAGAAGCTGCAGGTGTCCGTATTGTTTTCGGACATCCGCAATTTCACCACGATCTCCGAAAAGCTCGATGCCGAGGAGGTCGTGGAAATGCTGAATGCCTACTTCGGCCTGACCTGCGAGCCGATCATGGAGCACGGCGGCATGGTGAACAAGTTCATCGGCGATGCGGTGATGGCGATCTTCGGTTCGCCGGTGCACTATGACGACCACGCGCGCCGCGCCTTGCTGGCGGCGCAGGGCATGGCGCGCGAGGCGGAGAAGTTCAAGACCTGGATGAAGGAACGCTTTCCCGATCGCGGCCTGCCTGAATTCGGCATCGGTATCGGCGTACATAGCGGACCGGCGGTGATGGGCGACATCGGTTCGGTCAAGCGGCGCGAGTTCACCGCGATCGGCGACACCGTCAATGCGGCATCGCGGCTGGAGGGAGTGACCAAGGATCTGGGCTGCGTGGTGGTTGCCAGCGCCGCTTCGATCAAGGCTGCGGGAGAGGGTATCCGCACCGGACGCCGCGAAGTCATTCACGTCAAGGGCAAGGCCGAACCGATCGAGGTGTTCGAAGTACTGTTCGATTAGGAATCGGCGACAGGGCGGGAACCCAAACAATCGGATCCTGTCGATCTTGCATGAATAGTTGAAATTTCTAGTTTGGGTGGGATAATCAAAAAATCCAGCCTTGAGTCCGGGGACATTTTTATCCAGCATTTTTCGATGCCGATCAGCGCGTTACCTTATTCAGCCGGGAAACCATCGACTTACTTCGGTCGATGGTGTTGCGCCATTGCGCTCGGTCTGATGCTGCTTGGCACCATCGGTCAGGTGTTCGGACAGGCGAAATCCCAAGAAGCCCGCGTCGCCTTGATCATCGGCAATTCCGACTACAAGGCGGCTCCGCTGGACAATCCGGCGAACGATGCCAGCGATCTGGCGAGTGTGCTGGAAAAGCGGGGCTTCACCGTCCTGGTGCGCGAAAATGTCGGCGAACGGGGGCTCAAGGAAGCCGTCGATATCTTTTCCAAGCATCTCAAAAAAGGCGGCATCGGACTGTTCTTCTTCGCCGGCCATGGCATTCAGCTGAAGGACCAGAACTTCCTGCTTCCCGTGGATGTCGGCTTCGACAACGAAACCGATATCGCCTTCAAGTCGATCAGTGCCGAGTACGTGCTCTCGCGCATGGCCGAGGCAGGCAACCGCATCAACGTGGTGATTCTCGATGCCTGCCGCAACAACCCCTTGCAGCTGGCGCGGAAAACCATCAACAAGGGCCTCGGGGTGATGAACGTCGGCCGGGCGGAAAAGGGCACCTTTATCGCCTATGCCACGTCGCCGGGTTCCACCGCCGCCGACGGCACGGGGCGCAACGGTCTCTATACCAAGCATCTGTTGCGCGCGCTCGAAACCAGGGATACCGACATCGACAAGGTATTCGGTCGCGTGCGTACCGGCGTCGTCCAGGATACCAACGGCGAGCAGGTGCCCTGGACCTCGAGTTCGGTGATCGGCAGTTTCTATTTCGATCCTGCCGAAGACCTTGCGGCGCTACGGCGTCCGAACGTCTCCGTGGCGGCGACGCATGAGGCGGCGGCGGAGGCGGTGGCACTGCCTTACGATCCGGTACAGGAGCGGGCCTTCTGGGAGCGGATCAAGGACAGCAAGAATCCGGCGGACTTCATCGCCTACCTGGAAAAATTTTCCGGGGCGCAGCGGGCGGCTTATGCCCGCTGGATGGTGCAGAAGCACGGCGGAGTGGTGCCGCCCGCCGCTGCGCGGCGTGCGACGCCTGCCATGGCGGCGAGGCCGGAGCAGTTGGCGCTGGCGGCGCCGTCGCCGGTGCAGCCGCTACCGGCGCTCGCGGTCGCCGCGGGGGCCATCCCCTCGCCCGGAACCCTGATTCAGGATTGTCCGGAATGTCCCGACCTGGTCGCGGTGGCGGCGGGCGATTTCACGATGGGCAGCGGCCCGAAGGAAAAAATGCGCGAACTCGACGAAGAGCCGGCCCATCGGGTGCGCGTTGCGGCCCCCTTTGCCGTCGGCAAGTTCGAAGTCACGCGTGCGCAATATGCCGCCTTCGTCAAGGACACCGGACGCGAGCACAAGCCCGGCTGCCATTCCACCCGCGGCGGCGTCTTCCACAAGAATCCGAAGGCCACCTGGCAGCACCCCGGTTTCGAGCAGAAGGACGATGAGCCGGTCGTCTGCGTCAGTTGGGAGGATGCCCAGGCCTACGCCGCGTGGCTGAGCAAGAAGGCGGTCAAGCAGTATCGGCTGCTGAACGAGGCGGAGTGGGAGTATGTCGCCCGTGCTGGCAGTACCGGCAGCCGCTACTGGGCCGAGGCGGACAATGCCGCGGTGTGTCGCTATGCCAGCGTCGCCGATACGTCGCTGAAAAGCGTTACGCCGGGCGCGCAGATGTTTCCGTGTTCGGATGGTTTCGCCCTGACTTCGCCTGTCGGCCGTTTCCCGGCCAATTCCTTCGGCGTGCATGACATCCTGGGCAATGCATGGGAATGGGTCGAGGATTGCTGGAACGAAGGCTATGCCGGCGCTCCTGACGTGGCCAAACCCCGCCTTTCCGGATCCTGTACCGAGCGGGTGTTTCGTGGTGGCGCCTGGAACAGCAATCCGACTACGGTGCGTGCGGCCTACCGGGATCGCGATTCGCGGGAGGAACGTCACGATAACGTGGGTTTCCGGGTCGCGCGTTCCTTGCCGTGACCAGCGGTAAATTCGACATGCGGAACCAGGCAACGGACGCGCCACGCAGTTCGCTGCGCCGCAGCCTGCTGCTGGGCGGCGGCGCCGGCCTGGCCCTGGGAGCCCTGGCTCCGGAGTTGCTCGCCCAGTCTTCCGGCGGACAGCCGATCCAGGACATTTACGCGCCGCGCGCCAAGTTCGCCCTGCTGATCGGCAACCGCGACTATCCGAACCGCAAGGACATTGCGCCGGCCCACAAGAACGTCGCCGACCTGAAGGATGTCCTCCAGTACTATGAATTCAAGGTCAGGGATTATCGCGACCTTGATGCCCTGGAAACGATGAGGGTATTGACCGAATTCAGCGCGGAGCTGCGATCGGTCGGTGAAGCCAACCTGCCGGGCGGCGTTGCCGTGGTGTTCTATTTCTGCGGCCACGGTTTTCAGTCGGCCGGACGCAACTATCTGGTCCCGGCGCGGGTCGATCCATCCTCGGAAAAAGCCCTCAGCTCCTCGCTGCGACTGAACGAGGATATCCTGGCAGGATTGCCGCAGCGTTATCCAGGCATCAGCATCGCATTGATCGACGCCTGCCGCACCGACCCCTTCGTCCGCAAGGGAGTCGATGATTTCAACCAGATCGCGGCCCCTGAAGGCACGCTGGTGTTTTTTGCCACACGCGCCGGCCGTCCTGCATTGGCTCCCATCAGCCCCGACCGCAATACTTTCTTTGCCGCTGCCTTGATCGATGTGCTGCGCGAAGCCAACGGCGTGACGCCGATCGACGACTTGTTCCGGATCGCCGCCCTGGACTGCCAGGCGCGCGTCAAGGCCGAGTTCGACAAGGTCAAGCTGACCATCCTGCCCCAGTTTCCCGAAAGCTCTTCCAATCTGCGCGGCCGCTTCGTGATCCGCAATCGGCAGCTGGAATTGCAACGCAGCCGGTCGAAAGGTACGGCATTGACCGGCGTCGATCCGACCGTGATGGAACAACGCTGGGAAGCCCTGCTGACTACCCTGAGGCCGGCACGCCTGATTCGCCTGTGCGAGGATTTCGAGCGGGATTTCCCCGGCAGCGAATTCAGCCAGCAGATCCGGGTGACGATTGCCGGCGCCCAGCAGGCCCTCGAAAGCCAGCGCTCGGCACGACTTTCCGGCGATCTTTTCGAGGAGTCGGCAGGCGACAAAGGCTATCGCGACGATCTGATCAAGGCCCTGCGCGGCGACAAGGACGCGGCACACCGGATCGCCATTGCCTACCGCGACGGCACTTCCGGCGTGGCGGCCAGTCCGCGCCGGATGGAACAATGGTTGCGCTTTGCCGCCGAACTGGGCAACGGCATTGCCAGCTGGGAGCTTTCCGAGAGCTATAACCAGAGCGGGCTGGTCGGCGAAGCCGCCCGGTTCGAGAAGAAGGCTCTTGACCTCGGCTACCGGCCGCCACCCAGGCTGGCGACCCGTGGTTATTGAGTTCCCCCGTGAAGACCGGCGCGGGGCGACACCAGCCGCCGTTCCGCCAGCGCCGACTCGTGCGACGTGCGCCGCCGCTCGCGGTTTCTGCCGCGGCTTTGCGATTCTGGCGATGCTCCTGGCACCGGCTTTCGCGCTGGCCGGGAACGGACTCCAGAGCCGGGGCATTCCGTCGCCCGCGATGACGGAAGCTCACGCGGCAACGGAGGTGGCGGACAAAGTGAGTCAGCCGGAGCGCAAGACTCGGCCGCGGTACAAGCTCAGTCCAAACACCAAGCTGAAAGCCGAGTTCAAGGCGCAGGCCGGGATTCTGCACACTGCGATGGGGAAGCGTATCCCGTCTGCCGAGCCGGTGGCAGAACCCAACGACCGCTCCGCCAGGATGGCGGAATGTCGCCAGCAAATCCAGTCCGTGCTGCAGCCGTCCCGCCTGATCAAACTGGTCGATGAGTGCGAACGCGATTTTCCTGCCAGCCAGTTCGCCGTTGAAATCAGGCATATCGCCGCGGCCGCCCGTCAGGCGCTGGATATCCAGCGTTCCACCGGACTTTCCGGAGACTTCTTCGAGGAGGCGATTGGCGACGAGGCGTATCGCACCAATCTTGGCAAGGCCGTGCGCGGCGACAAGGATGCGGCCTACAGCCTGGCTCTTGCCTATCGGGCCGGTATTTCCGGCGTTGCCGCCAATCCCCGGCGGATGGAGCAGTGGCTGCGTTTCGCCGCCGAACTGGGCAGCGGAGCGGCGAGTTGGGAACTGGCCGAGTTCTACAATTACGGCGGATTCGTCGCCGATGCCGCCCGCTTCGAGAAAAAGGCCCTGGACCAGGGTTATCGCCCCCCGTTCCGGCTGCCGACCCGCGGTTACTGATCCGGCCGGGACAAAACCTGCCGCATGTGCTTATAGACGCAGCGGCCGTGCTCATTGTATTATTGTTGAAAGGTCAACGAGTTAGCGCATCCTCAGCATAATATTCAGGCAGGCAGTCCAGCGTTCTGCCCATAAGGCAGACGTCCGGGTTGGTTGGGGGAGGGATCATCAGCACGGTAAATGCAAAGCATCGGCCGGATGCATCGCAGACCGGTCGGGCATGGCGTTTCAAGCTGGCCGCTGCGGCACTTGTGCTGTCGTGGGGCGCCGCCGTGGCGCAATCCGCCCCCGATGTCGGTCAAATCCTGAAGACGGTGCCACCGCCGGCAGCCCGTCCCGATTCCGGCCCGAGTATCGAGGACAAATTTTCCAAGCCGCGTGCGATTGCCGATGTCGAAGGCATGCGTCTGGAGATCAAGGGTTTTCGCATCGTCGGCCTGACCATCGCATCCGAGTTGGAAATGACGGAGGCATTGGCGCCATTCGTCGGCAAGGACAAGCGTTTCCAGGATCTGCTCGATGCCGCCGCGGTGGTCCGCAGGGAGATTGCCGGGCGCGGCTACTTTCTTGCCGACGTGGCGGTTCCCGAACAGAAGATCGCCGACGGAATCGTCGAACTGCGGGTGCTCGAAGGCCGTCTGGGCAAGGTTCGCCTCGAAGTCGCGCCGGAAGTTTCGATCAATCGCGCCCTGCTGGAGTCCTACCTGGGCTCGCTGGAAGAAGGTGGCCTGATCCAGACTTCGGTGGTGGAGCGGGCCCTGTTCCAGATTCATGACCTGCGCGGCATCGTGGCCACCAGCAGTTTCGCACCCGGGACGGCGGCGGGAACCGCCGACCTGACCATTCGGGTCGGCGCCGGCAAGAAACTCGATGCCAATCTCGACTTCGACGCCAACGGCTCGATCTACACCGGCCTGCATCGTATCGGCGCCGGCGTTGACGGCAACGGCCTGCTGGGTTTCGGCGAAATCATCAGTCTGCGCGCCACCAACGCCATCGACGGCAATTTGCGCTTTGCCCGTGCCTCGGTCCTGTTTCCGGTCGGTCGCTGGGGCACCAAGCTTGGCGCCGCCTACTCCGAACTCAAATACCGCCTGGGCACACCGCTGTTCGTGCCGCTCAAGGTCAATGGCGCGGCGGCAGTCAATTCGCTGACCGCGATCCATCCCTTCATCCGTTCGCGCAACACCAACCTGATGTTGATCGCCCAGTATGACAAACGGAAATTTTATGATATCCAGCTCGGCGTTTCCCCGTCTCCGGAGACCCTCAAGAAAACCGACGTCAGCTCGCTCGGCCTGTCGGGCGACTTCCGCGATCGTCTCGGCGGCGGTGGCATCAATGTTTTCAACGTGGCCTATACCCTGGGCGAACTGAAATTCGGCAATGCCGCGCTGGAAGCCGCCGACCTGGCCGGACGCCGGACCCGGGGCCTCTACGGCAAGACCAATATCTCGCTATCGCGCCTGCAGGCAATTTCCGAGCGTCTGGCGCTGTATGGTTCCTACAGCCAGCAATTCACCAACAAGAACCTCGATCCGAGCGAAAAATTCAGTCTCGGCGGTCCGAACGCCGTGCGCGCCTACCCGCAGGGCGAAGGCGCCGGCGACGAAGGCTATGTTGCCAGTCTCGAACTGCGCTACCGCCTGCCGCTCGAGGAAAGCCTGCCCGGCAGCATGGTGCTTGCCGGCTTCTATGATTTCGGCCGCGCCATTCTGATCAAGCGTCCAGCCGCGGCTGATTTCGCCGCCAATGCGGAACGCCTGCGCCGGGTGGCCGGTCCCGGTATCGGACTCAATTGGGAAGTTCCCAACGACTGGTATTTGCGGACTACACTGGCTTTTCGTGACACCACCCGGGCAACCGCAGATCATCTGCTGCGCTATCCGCGCTTCTACTTCCAGTTCAGCAAGTTTTTCTGATTCGCGAATCGTTGCCGCGCCAATCCGACCCCACATGGATTGGCGCGTGCAAAAAGCAAGAGGACATGGCCATGTTCAAGCACGCTACCCTGAATCGCGCCTACCGTCTGGTCTGGAGCGAACTGCACGCCACCTGGGTCGCCGTCGCCGAATTTGCCCGTACGCGCGGCAAGCGCACCACCTGCGCGGTAGTCGCCGGTACCTTGCTGGCGCTGGGTGCCGGTGGCGTGACAGCGGCCGATGCGCCGGCGCCAACCGCGCTGCCCACCGGCGGGCAGGTGGCGGCGGGACAGGTCGGCATCAGCAGCAGCGGCGCACGCATGGACGTGACCCAGTCGTCCGGCAGCGCCATCGTCAATTGGGACAGCTTCAACATCGGCAGTCAGGCCCACGTCAATTTCGCGCAGCCCGCTGCTTCCTCCGTCATCCTCAACCGCGTGCTGGGCGGCGACGGCTCGGCGATCTTCGGCCGCATGACCGCCAACGGCAATGTCTTCATCAGCAACCCCGGCGGCATCCTGTTTGCGCCCGGCGCGCAGGTCGATGTCGGCGGTCTGGTCGCCTCCTCGCTGGGCATTTCCGATGCCAACTTTCTCGCCGGCAGATACAACTTTGCGAAAGTCGGCGCCGGCGGTACGGTGACGAATCAGGGCAACATCAATGTCGCCGACGGTGGTTTCGTCGCCCTGATTGCGCCGCAGGTCGCCAACAGCGGCACCATCCACGCGCCCGGCGGCAGCATCGGCCTTGCCGCCGGCGACTCGGTCAATCTCGACTTCGATCACGACGGTCTGCTGAGCTTCCAGGTCAACCTCGCCGCGGCAGGCGCACGCGCCGACAACAGCGGCGTGCTGATCGCCGACGGCGGCCGTGTAGTGATGAACGCGCAGGCCAAGGATGCCCTGCTGTCCACAGTACTCAACAACGACGGCGTCATCCGCGCGCGCAGCCTCGAAACCCGCAATGGCGAAATCTGGCTGGGCGGCGGCAATTCCGGCGTGGTCAGCGTCACCGGCACCCTCGACGCCTCCGGCACCGCAAATGGTCAAAGCGGTGGCGCGGTCAAGGTGCTGGGCGACAAGGTCGGCCTCTTCGGCCAGGCGAGCATCGACGTCTCGGGAGTCGGCGCCGGCGGTACGGCGCTGGTTGGCGGCAACTGGCAGGGTAAAGGGCCGGAGCAGAACGCCAGCGCGACCTATGTTGGCAAGGGCGTGACGATCAATGCCGACGCGGTTGGGACCGGCAACGGCGGCAAGGTGGTGGTTTGGGCGGATGACAGCACGCGCTTCTACGGTGATATCGGTGCGCGAGGTGGCGCCCAGTCTGGTGATGGCGGTTCTGTGGAGGTTTCCGGCAAAAAGTATCTGACGTTCAAAGGCACGGTGAACACCCTGGCGTCAAATGGCAAGACCGGCATCCTGCTGCTTGACCCGGCGGACATAACGATACTGAATGGCTCGGGAAACGGCACTGGAGACGGTGACACCTCGACTACGACCTTCACCGGCACCGCTGGCGGATTGGGAACGGTACTTTCGACAGATGCCGGTCCGACAACGATTTACGAGAGCGAATTGGAAGGCATCGCTGCAACGACCAACATTGCATTAACCGCATCGAACAGCATCACGGTTGATGACCTCACCGACAATAATCTGAACCTGGCACAAACCGCTGGAAATTCCGTGTCCTTCAACGCCGGCTCCGGTGGATTCGTAATGAATGGCGCTGCCACGGATACGATCACCACCGCAGGCGGCGCGCTGAATATCACCACGACTGGAGTCGCGACCATCGGAGGGCTCGCTACCGGCGGAGGCAACGTAGGTATTTCCGCGTCCAGCATCGCTGCCTCGGGAGCCATCGCCACCAACACGGCATCTGCGACTGCGGGTGGAGCGGTGACCCTTACGGCAAGCTCCGGCGGCATTTCGGTTGCAGCCATCAGCACGGACGGCACGACGAGCGGTGGGGCGGTTTCGGTTCAGGCCCAGAACGCCATCACCCTGAACGGGGCAGTCAATTCGGGCGATGCGACGCAGCTTTATTGGGCGAACAAGGACAATGCAGGTACCGACGCTTTCACCATGGCGGCTGGCAGTTCGATCGTGACCACCAACGCCGGCGTCAGCGCGGTTGAGGTCGATCTGAATAACGGCGGTGGCACCGGTACTGGCGGTGCGGTACTGAGGGACATCACCGTTGGTAATGGCGGCACGATTACGCTCAATATGCGTAGGAGCGCTGCGACTGACTTTGTCGCCGCGGGCAGTGTTGCTGCCGCAGGCTTGGGTCTGGCGACGCTGACCGCCGGAGCGACCGGCAAGGTTGACTTCATCATCACGCAGGGGTCGCAGGCCGGCGACCCGGCCGGCAATGCGATCATCGTGGATGCCGGCCGGCTGAGCGTCTCAGGCAGCAAATACAACATACAAGTCAAACCCGGCACCGACCTTACCGAACTTGGCTTTCAGACCTACAGTGGAGGAGGGGCGACCGACCAGCGATTGCTGACGGCAGACGGCCTTACGCACTCGGTGGCCGATGCGGGTGGCACGGTTACGATCACCAGCCTTGTCAAGACGAGCGGCCTGACATCCTTGAGTTTTGGCGTCGCAGGCGCACACCTCGCGTTGGCCGACAACGCCATTCAGGTCGGCAGCGGCAACGTCTTTCTGGGAGCCAATGGCACGATCACCGACGCCTCGGGCGCCGTGTCCATCACCACCACCGGGAGCGTGGCGTTGCACTCGGCGACTTCCGCTGGTTCCGCACCCTACGGTATCGGCGGTTCGGGCAGCCCGATCAACGTCAGTGCCGGTGGGCTGGCGGCAAGTGTGACTGGTGCTTACGGCATATATGTCGAGAACGCGGCGACTAACCTGGCCGTCGGGACCCATAGCGGCATTACCGGTCTGAGCAACACTGGCGCGGCCATCAACGTTCTGACGCCCGGCGTGCTGTCCATCAATCAGGCAATTTCAGGTGCCGGCGTCACACTGGCAGCAACCGGAACCGGCGGCAACATCACATCGGCCGCGGCCGGCACTGTTAACGCCGGTGCGGGTGCCGTGCAAATGACAGCGGGCAAGGATCTGACACTGAACGCGTCAGTCACTGCCGGCGGTACGACTACCCTTGATTTCGGTCAGGAAGCTGCTGGAACTTTCTCGACTAGCGCCGGCATAACGGGAACGTCCGTCGCTATCAATGGGGGTATCGGAGACGATATCGTCGATCTTTCTGGTGCGACGGCGTTCGCGGCAACGATTGCGGGAGGCGGGGGCACTGACACCCTGATAGGGCGCAATGTCAACAACGCTTGGGTCGTGACCGGTCCGAACGCAGGTACGCTGAACACCATTATAAGTTTCTCGGCAATTACCAATCTGACCGGAGGCAGCGGCACCGACACACTGACGGGCCTGGCCACGGCCAACACGATGAGCATCGGCGGCACCAACACGGTGACCACCTCGGGCATGACCATGAGTTCGGTGGAAGCCCTGGTGGGCGGCGCGGCGGCGGACACCTTCACGCTGGCCTCGGGCATCACCTTCAGCGGCACCATCGACGGTGCCGGCAACACCGACGAACTCAAAGCCACCGACGGCACCAACGCCTGGCAGGTGACCGGAGCCAACGCGGGCACCTTCAACACCAACACCGTCTTCAGCAACATGGAGACGCTGACCGGAGGCAGCGGCACCGACACACTGACGGGCCTGGCCACGGCCAACACGATGAGCATCGGCGGCACCAACACGGTGACCACCTCGGGCATGACCATGAGTTCGGTGGAAGCCCTGGTGGGCG
>JAPTVL010000052.1:0-43829 GCA_028065725.1 Betaproteobacteria bacterium | reverse complement strand
CTGACCGGAGGCAGCGGCACCGACACACTGACGGGCCTGGCCACGGCCAACACGATGAGCATCGGCGGCACCAACACGGTGACCACCTCGGGCATGACCATGAGTTCGGTGGAAGCCCTGGTGGGCGGCGCGGCGGCGGACACCTTCACGCTGGCCTCGGGCATCACCACTTTTAACGGCTCGATCAATGGCGTTGGTGGTGTCGACACGCTGGCGGCGACCGATGGCACTAACTCTTGGGTGAGTACGGGCGCCAACGCAGGTACGCTCAACGCCAGTACTACCTTCTCCGCGATAGCTAACTTTGTTGGGGGTTCCGGGGCAGACGCATTTTTTGGTGTGGGTGGCAGTAGCATTTCGGGGACCATCAGCGATGGCGGTGGTGCGACGACCCTGGGCGGGGCAATACAGACGGCAGGCAATCAGACTTACACCGGTGCGGTCACGATCAATGCGGCAACAACGCTAACTTCTGCCGCAGGCGGTGCGATTAACTTTGGCAGCACGGTTGATGGCGCGCAAACGCTCGCTGTAAATACTTCCGGCGTTACTACGTTCGGCGGCATCGGCGGCGGCGGCACGGCGCTGACCAGCCTGACCACGGACGCCGGCGGCAGCACGGCGATCAACGGCGGCGCGGTGACCACCACGGGCGCGCAGACCTACAACGACCCAGTAACGGCTAGCGGTTTGACGATTACAGCAGGCGGAGCGGTATCCGCGGTCAATGGGGCCAATGATTTTGGCGGTACGCTCACCGTAGCTGGGAACGGGATCCGGATTACCGACGCCAACGCACTGACGGTTGTCCTCAATGATGCCGGCAACAGCGTGATTCAGGCCGGTGGCAGCCTGGCGATTTCCGGCAATACCACCGGCAACCTGGTCACAACGGCCGGCCCGACCGCATTTGGCGGCACTACCGTGGGCGGATTCTTGGACGTCACCGCGGCAGGCGCCATCACCCAGAACGGTATCCTGGGCATTACCGGCAATCTGTGGATGACGAGTTCCGCAGACATCACTCTTAGGAGCCTCAATTCGCTTGGCCGCACCGTTTCGCTGATAGCTGGCGCCGGCAGCGAAGTCTGGTTGAACGCCACGCGGATTGAAGTCGGCACGGTACGACCGCTGGATTCTTCCACGACCAATGCAGGCATCGCGGCGGCACGGGTGACCCTGGAAGCACCGAAGGGCAGTTCGTTCATTACGACCACCGGCGCCGAGGGTCTGATCAGGCTGTCGGCCCCCCTGAGCGCGACGCCGGCGCTGACCATCTTGGCCAACGGCGTCATCGGTGACGCGAATGCCCCGACTATCAAAGGCTTGCGTGTCGAGACCAATGGTTTGGTCAAGGTGGTGGGTGATGGGGTTGGTGACGGCACCATATTCCTGGTTGGGGACGACGCATTCCAGCCGAAATACGAGTTTTCCGGCGACCCATTGCACCGGGTGGTCAAATACAACGGTGTCGACGCTACCAATGCCCAGTTGACCGGAGCCCTGGACGCCGCTTATCTGGATATTCGCAATTTGACGGCTGAAATTCGCGAATCCGGCTTTGCCAAGGAGAATGCGAGCAAGGTGTTGCGGCGCGGCGTCGTTACTTCCGCAGGGCCGGGCCAGCCGGCGGTGGATGACAGCACCGGGATGGCAGGGTTGGCGTTGTGCGACGGGGTTTTTAGCGCTAACAGGCTGGCTTGCCAATGATTTCCCTTTGTACTAAAAGGAAAATATCCCCTCCACCAGAACGTGGGGTGGACTGTGACATTTGTCATTGACTTCACGAGCGAACCAGGGGTATCGTTAAACTTCAAATAGTTGAAGTGCTGATTTATCGGAGGTTGGCCATGATCAAGCGCGTATTTTTTGCGGTATCGGTATTGATGTTGTCTTCGGTTGGCGGTGTTGCGCTCGCTGCTGATGATGAAGCGCGGCAGACCGTGTCGATCAACACGCCCAATCCCAAGGTCGAAGACGTCGAAGGTGCGCTGTTTCCGAAGGAAATAGTTGCGCTCAAGGATGAGTGTGCGCAAATGGAAAAGATTGGCCTGCGCTGCCAGAGCGTCATTCCCAAGTCGTCGCTGGATACCATACAGATCACCTTCGCTCGCGGCTCGGCAGTACTGACCGAGGAGGGAAAGGGTTTCCTGCGGTCGGTCGGAGCCGCTTTGCAGCGCAAGGCGGGTATCTGGAAGTCCGTGGCGATCGAGGGTCATACCGACGCGACGGGCAGCGAAGCCGTAAATCGCCGCCTTTCGCAGAATCGTGCGGAGTCCGTGAAAAGCTTTCTCCAGGCCGAGTTCGGGCTGAACAATCTCGAGACCGCGGGGCGTTCCAGCGAGAAGCTGCGCGATACCGAGAATCCGGCCGGAGCCCTGAATCGTCGCGTCGAGTTCGTTCCTAATTGGTGATCGCCATGAACTATAGAAATTGCGCTAATTTGACGGCATTTGTCGTGGCTGCGGTGGTCGCGGGCGGAGCTTTGGCCCAGGAGGCAGCCGGGGATGTTGCGCTGGTGAATAGCTTGCAGGGTGATGTGAGTTACCAGGGCAAGGAAGGTCCGGCGCGCAAGGCTCAGCCGTATATGAGACTACGCCACGGGGACAAGATGATCCTGGCTTCCGGTGCCAGCATTCGCATCAGCTATACAACGGCCAGCCGGCAGGAATCATGGACCGGGCCAAGCAGTTTTGTGGCGACATCGGCGGGCGGTGAACTGCTGAAGGGCAACAAGCCGGATGTGGTGAAGTTGCCGGCTGCCGTACCGCAGAAACTGGCGCGAGTTTCCGAGTTGATGAACACTTCCCGGGTAGGCGGCCTCGTCGTCCGGTCCGCCAAGGCGCAGACCGCGGCGAGCAAGGAAGAAGTCGCGGAAGCCGTGGCGACTTATGAAGCCATGCGCGCAACGGCGGCAACCAACGACGTGACACCCGAACTGTTCCTGTACTCGGTATTTCAGGAACACGGCATGGCCGACGACCTGAAGATCGTCGCAAAGGAGATGCTTGCCCGTCAGCCCAACAACCCCGACATTCAGCAACTGGCCAAGGCTGCCCTAGGCACCCGCTAGTTGTCGGCAGCCCCATGGAACGGCAGCCGGAACCCCGTTCCGGCTGCCGTTTTCGTTTTTTGGCCGCACAAGGGTCGAACAGCGCCCGAGTAAGACGGCTTTTCCCGGTTTGATAGTCCCGGCGGGCGGCCATAATTTGCCAGTGTCCGTCATTCCGGTTCGTGTTCGATCACTGACCGGCCTTATGCCATGAGCGCTGTCAGCCTGCACCAATCCGCTTCAACCCCCCTGCCGGAAAAAATCGCCCTGCTGGTGCACGAAGCACGCTGGCTGCTGGTCGGCCTGGCCGGTCTGTATCTGGGCCTGGTCCTATGGGGTTTCGATCGCGCCGATCCCGGCTGGTCGCACGCGGCCGTGGTGGAGCGCGTTGCCAATCCGGGGGGGCGCTTCGGCGCCTGGTTGAGCGATTTGCTGCTGTATCTGTTCGGGCTTTCTGCCTGGTGGTGGGTGGCCCTGCCCTTGTTCCTGCTGGCCTGGGGCTATCATCGCCTGAGCCACCTGTTCGGCGGCGACCGCCGTTCCTTGCTGATTGCCATCGCCGGATTTGCGGTGCTTCTGCTCGCCAGTTGCGGCATCGAAGCCATGCGCTTCTGGAGCATCAAGCTGGCACTGCCCCTGGGTCCGGGCGGCATGCTCGGCATCGAGGTCGGTCGCCTTACTGCGCAGTTTTTCGGCTACACCGGGGGCACACTGATTCTGCTGGTACTGGCGATGATCGGCTTCAGCCTGTTCACCGGCGCCTCCTGGATCGCCATCGCCGAGAAGTCAGGCATCCTGCTCGAGGGTGCCTATGTCGGTCTGCGCAGCCTGTGGGAAAGCTGGCAGGATCGCCGCTACGGACGCGCTCTTGCCGAGCAGCGGGAGGTCGTGGTCGAAACCGAAAGGCGCAAGGTCGAGGAAAGCCCGGTCCGCATCGAGCCGGTCGAAATCATCGTGCCGGTCGCGCCCAAGGCCGTGGCGCGCGCCGAAAAGGAGCGCCAGGCGCCGCTGTTTTTCGATGCGCCGGGGGGCGCGCTGCCGCCGTTGCATCTGCTGGCCGAACCTTCGCACAATCCGGCCGATCTGCCGGCGCCCGAGACGCTCGAATTTACCTCGCGCCTGATCGAGCGCAAACTGGCCGACTTCAATGTCGAGGCCAAGGTTTTGACGGCCCATCCCGGTCCGGTCGTGACGCGCTACGAAATCGAGCCGGCGGTCGGCGTCAAGGGCAGCCAGATCGTCGGTCTGGCCAAGGATCTGGCGCGCGCCTTGTCGCTGGTCTCGATCCGCGTGGTCGAGACCGTGCCCGGCAAATCCTGCATGGCGCTGGAATTGCCCAACCCGAAGCGGCAGATCGTGCGCCTCTCGGAAATCATCGGTTCGCAGGCCTATCACGGCATGCATTCGCCATTGTCGGTGGCGCTGGGCAAGGACATCGGCGGCCAGCCGGTGGTGGTCGACCTGGCCAAGATGCCGCACCTGCTGGTCGCCGGCACCACCGGCTCGGGCAAGTCGGTCGGCGTCAATGCCATGATTTTGTCATTGGTGTACAAGTCCGAGCCGAAGGACGTGCGCATGATCATGGTCGACCCGAAGATGCTCGAACTGTCGATCTACGAAGGCATTCCGCATCTGCTGGCGCCGGTGGTCACGGACATGACCAAGGCCGCCAACGCGCTGCACTGGTGCGTCGGCGAAATGGAGCGGCGCTACAAGCTGATGTCGGCGCTCGGCGTGCGCAACCTCTCCGGCTACAACGGCAAGATCAACGAGGCGAAGAAGGCCGGCGAGCACATTTCGAATCCTTTCTCGCTGACGGCGAATACCGAAATCGGCCCCGAGCCGCTGGAGCCCTTGCCCTACATCGTCGTCGTGATCGACGAACTGGCTGACCTGATGATGGTGGTCGGCAAGAAGATCGAGGAACTCATCGCGCGCCTGGCGCAGAAGGCGCGCGCCTCCGGCATCCACCTCGTCCTTGCCACGCAACGGCCCAGCGTCGACGTCATTACTGGCCTGATCAAGGCCAACATCCCGACCCGCATCGCCTTCCAGGTCTCGTCCAAGATCGATTCGCGCACCATCCTCGACCAGATGGGCGCCGAGGCCCTGCTCGGCCAGGGCGACATGCTGTTCCTCGCGCCGGGCACCGGCTTGCCGGTGCGCGTGCATGGTGCCTTCGTCGCCGACGAGGAAGTGCATCACGTCGTCGACCACCTGAAGAAAGTCGGGCCGCCCGACTACATCGACGGCCTGCTCGACGGACCAGCTGGTGACGAGTCGGAAGTCGGCGCTGGCGATACGGCGGGTGGCGATGCCGAAAGCGATCCGATGTACGACCAGGCCGTCGAAGTTGTGCTGAAAACGCGGCGGCCATCGATCTCGCTGGTACAGCGCCATCTACGCATCGGCTACAACCGCGCCGCGCGCCTGATCGAGGCCATGGAGAAGGCCGGGCTGGTCACACCCATGAACGGCGCCGGCGGGCGTGAGGTGATTGCCCCGAGCCGGGCGGAGTAAGGCGCCGAATAAAGCGCCGGGCAGGGGTGGAGTCGGGGATAATTGCCCCCATGAAACGACTACTCTGCCTTTCCCCCATCCTTGCCTACCTCGTGACGCCCGTCCAGGCCGGTGGCCTCGACCAGCTCAAGAGCTTTCTTGAAACCAGCCGCAGCGCCCGCGGCGTATTCACCCAAACCGTGATCGCCAAGTCCGGGCGCAAGCCGCAGCAGTCGGCCGGCATCTTCGCCCTGCAGCGTCCGGGCAAGTTTCGCTGGTCCTACGAGAAACCCTACAAGCAACTCCTGGTCAGCGACGGCAACAAGCTGTGGAGCTACGACCCCGACCTCAATCAGGTCGCGGTGAAAAAGCTCGGCACGGCTTTCGGTTCCAGCCCGGCGGCGCTGCTGGCCGGGCAGGATCTGGACCGGCATTTCGAACTCAAGGACGGCGCCGCGGCGGACGGCATCGAGTTCGTCGAGGCCACGCCCAGGGGCGGCGACGCCAGCTTCGAACGGGTCAAGATCGGCTTCGCCGCCAGCCTGCCGGTGAGCATGGAAATCCACGACAGCTTCGGCCAGGTGACGGTGCTGCGCTTCACCCAGTTCGAAGCGAATCCGGCGCTGCCGGCTGCCTTGTTCCGTTTTGTCGCACCGGCCGGGGCCGATGTTGTGGGCGACTGATCGAGTGAGCTTTCTTCGCCGTCGTGAAACGCGAAGACAACATCTACGCAACAGATCGAAAACTGGTGCGATGACATACCCGGCTCGACACGCGAACGCGTGCGCCGTCTTTCCGCAACCCCGCTGCGCGACCGTTTTGCGGCAGAAAACCTGCGCACCAGCCTAACCAGCTTGATTTGCGAACTGCTGAACCGCCCGGACGACAAATTACCTGTTGCGGTCGCACGGCAGTTGCACGATGAACTCGCTGTGCTGATCGTTAACCTGCTCTGCGGCGAATCCTGCAAGAAGGAAAAACGTATAACCGGCAAGGCCAAAAAGGTGGTGCAACGGGCCCGCGCCTATGCCCTGGACAGACGGGAAGAGCCGCCAACCATGATCGATGTATGCAAGCACACCTATGTTTCGCTGCGCACCTTGCAAAACTGCTTCCAGGCTGTACTCGGGAAAAGCCCCGCCACTTACCTGAAAATGCTGCGTCTCAATGGTGCCAAGCGCGATCTCATAAAACGCGGTGACAGTGCCCGGGTCAGCGATATTGCCGCCGATTGGGGTTTCTGGCACTTGTCGCAGTTTTCATCCGATTACCGGCGCATGTTTGGCGAATTGCCTTCAGCGACCCGTACTGCGGGGACTGGATACCTCACTTAGCCAACTCGCCATGCCAGTTCGCTGGTGGATTGAATGTTAGCGGGAATGGCCACGAAAGCATGGTCGACGACAGCGCACGCTTGCGCAGGGTAGCCTGCGTCGCGCGACGAGCAGCCGCGCCGCCAATCAAACGCTGACCGACGCCGAAGCTACCCCCTGCGCAACCATGCGCTTGAGCTCCGGCAGGCAGGAGCCGCAGTTGCTGCCGCACTTGCGCTTTTCCGTCAGCGCGGCGAGGTCGAGGCCGGCGGCGAGGTCGGCGCGGATTTCGTTTTCCGAGACGTCGAAGCAGTTGCAGACGATGCGGCCGCGCGCGGGGCCGGCGGCGGGCGGCGTCGCCAGCGGGGCGAAGATCCATTTGCGCAGTTCGGCGGTGCTGCCGCTGAATTTGCCACCCCCGGCGATCAGGTCGAGCAGCCAGTCGGTGGCGCGGGTTTCCTTGCACAGCAGGGCGCCGGCGAGGCAGTCGTTTTCGATCAGCGCGCGCTTGGCGATGCCGCGCCGGGCGTCGTTGAAGGCCAGCGCGTGGGGGGCGTCGAGGCCCATCGCAGCGGCGAGTTCGGCCAGCAGTTCGGCAGTCGGCGGCGGGCTGGCCGCGCCGCCCCAGGCGCGCAGCACGACCACCGTGGATTCGCGCCCGGCCAGGGTCAGCGTGGCGTAGCCGAAGCGCGCCAGCCAGGGCTGCAGTGCGGCGTGCAAGGTGCCGACGTCGTCGCGGCGCATGGCAACCAGTTGCCAGCCGGTGGCGAACTTCTCCACTTGAACTGCGGCGTGCTTGAGCTCGGGCTGGCGCGAGACCGGGTCGTTGGCCGGCAGAGTCAGGGCGTTGACGCCGAGGCCGGACATGTAGCGCCCGCCCCAGTGCATCGGCATGTAGGTCTGCGCCGGACGCAGCGTGGTCGAGGCCGCCGCGCGCAGCAGCAGCGAACCGCGTTTGCCCTTGAGCCGCACCAGGTCGCCGTCGGCAATGCCGCGCCGCTCCATGTCGCGCGGATGCATTTCTATCGCTGGCTCCGGGGCGTGGGCGGCCAGGCGCGCCACGGTGCCGGTGCGGCTCATGCCGTGCCACTGGTCGCGCAGGCGGCCGGTGTTGAGGTGCAGCGGATGGCGCGGGTCGGTGGCTTCGGCAGTCGGCCGGTGCTGCACTTCCTTGAAGCGGGCGCGGCCGCTGGCGGTCGGGTAGATGCCATCGGCGTAGAGGCGCGGTGTGCCGGCCGTGGCGCCGGCGCGCAGCGGCCATTGCTGCGGGCCGGACTGTTCGAGCAGGGCCCAGGACAGGCCGCCGATGTCGAGGTCGCGGCCGACGGTGGTAGCGCGGTGTTCGTTGAAAATCTCTTCGGCGTTCGCGTAGGGGAACAGCGTGGCGCCGTGTCGTGAGCGCCGACTCTCCAATTTTGGTTCCAGCCGTCGCGCGAAATCGACGACGATCTTCCAGTCGGCACGCGCCTCGCCCGGCGCCGCCACCGCCGCCTGCACGCGGCTGATGCGGCGCTCGGAATTGGTCACCGTGCCGTCCTTCTCGCCCCAGCCGGCGGCCGGCAGCAGCAGGTCGGCGTGGGCCGCGGTGTCGGTGGCGGCGCTGACTTCCTGCAGCACCACGAAGGGGCATTTGGCCAGCGCCTGATGCACGCGATTGAGGTCGGGCAGGGACTGCGCCGGGTTGGTGCAGGCGATCCACAGCGTCTTGATCTCGCCGCGATGCACGGCCTCGAACAGTTCCACCGCCGCGAGGCCGGGCGTCGCCGGCACATCGGCCACGCCCCACAGGCGCGCGACTTCGGCGCGATGCTCGGGGTTGGCCATGTCGCGGTGCGCCGGCAGCAGGTTGGCCAGGCCGCCGACCTCGCGCCCGCCCATGGCATTGGGCTGGCCGGTCAGCGAGAAGGGGCCGCAGCCGGGCTTGCCGATCTTGCCGGTGGCGAGGTGCAGGTGGATGATCGCGGCATTGTTGTCGGTGCCGTGGCTGGACTGGTTGAGGCCCTGGCAGTAGAAGGACAGCGCCGCCGGCGCCTGGCCGAAGCAGCGCGCGGCGGTGACGATGTCCTCCGCCTTCACACCGCAGATGTCGGCGGCCATGGCCGGCGTGTAGTCGCGCACGATGGTCTTCAGCGCGTCGAAACCCTCGGTGTGTTCGCGGATGTACTCGGCGTCGACCAGGTCTTCCCACAGCAGCACGTGCAGCATCGCGTTGTAGAGCGCGATGTCGGTGCCGGGCAGGATGGCGAGATGCAGGTCGGCGGCTTCGGCCGTGTCGGTGCGGCGCGGATCGACCACGATCAGCTTCATCTGCGGATTGGCCGCGCGCGCGTCCTCGATGCGGCGGAACAGCACCGGATGCGCCCAGGCGGTGTTCGATCCGGCGATCAGCAGGCAGTCGGCGTGGGCGATGTCTTCATAGCTGCAGGGCGGCGCGTCGGCGCCCAGCGTGGCCTTGTAGCCGACCACCGCCGAACTCATGCACAGGCGCGAGTTGGTGTCGACGTTGTTGGTACCGATCAGGCCCTTGGCCAGCTTGTTGAAAACGTAATAGTCCTCGGTCAGCAGTTGGCCGCTGATGTAGAAGGCGACGCTGTCCGGGCCGTGCTCGCGGATGGCTGCCGCGAACTTGTCGGCGGCGTGATCGAGGGCTGCATTCCAGCCGACGGTCGCGCGCGGCGCGGCCTTGTCGCGGCGCAGTTGCGGATGCGCGAGGCGCTGGGCGATGACCTGGGGGGTCATCGTCAGGTGCAGGGTGCCGCCCTTGGTGCACAGCCGGCCGAAGTTGGCCGGATGCTCCGGATCGCCGCGCACGCCGGTGATGCGAGTTTCATCGTGTTCGATGATGACTCCGCAGCCGACGCCGCAGTAAGGGCAGGTGGACTTGGTTTCCATCATGATCAGGAGTCGGCGCTGGCGACACGGCGATCAGGCTAGCCGCAGCCACACTGCGCCGCCGTCCAGCTTGACCGAGAAGGCCTTGGTGCAGCCCTTGTCCGGCGCCACGGCCGCGCCGTCCTTCAAGCCGATCTTGAAGCCGTGCAGCGGGCAGGTCACGGTGTCGCCATGCACGATGCCCTGCGACAGCGGCCCGCCCTTGTGCGGGCACTTGTCGTGCAGGCCGAATACGGCGTCGTCCGCGGTGCGAAAGATCGCGATGTCGCCCTGCGACGAAGCCACCACGCGGCTGCCCTGCGGCGCGATCTCATCGAGCGCACAAACCCGGATCCAGTCGCTCATGCCGGCACCTCTTCGAGCCTGATCACCTGGTACTCGCGGCGTACCGCCGGCTTCTCGACCGCCGCCTGCCACGGATCCTCGTAGTCCTGCAGGGCGAACAGCAGGCGTTCGTGGAGTTCCCTGCGCTTGACCGGGTCGTTCACCACGGCGGCCTTGACATGGTCGAGGCCGACGCGGGCGACGTAATGACAGGTGCGTTCGAGGTAGAAACCCTCCTCGCGGTAAAGCTGGAGGAAGGCAGCGGAATATTCCATGACCTCCTCGTCGCTTTTCACCTTGCACAGGAACTGCGCGACCTCGGTCTTGATCCCGCCGTTGCCGGCGACATACAGCTCGTAGCCGGCATCGACGCCGATCACGCCGATGTCCTTGATGCCGGCCTCGGCGCAGTTGCGCGGGCAGCCGCTGACCGCCAGCTTGACCTTGTGCGGGCTCCACATGCCGAACAGCATGCGCTCCAGCTTGACGCCCATGGCCATCGAGCGCTGGGTGCCGAAGCGGCAGTGTTCGGCGCCGACGCAGGTCTTCACGGTGCGGATGCTCTTGCCGTAGGCGTGGCCGGAGACCATGCCTGCCGCACCGAGATCGGCCCAGACTTTCGGCAGGTCTTCCTTCTTGATGCCGAGCAGGTCGATGCGCGCGCCGCCGGTCATTTTCACCGTCGGCACTTCGTATTTCTCGGCGACGTCGGCGATCACGCGCAGTTCGGCCGGCGTCGTCAGGCCGCCCCACATGCGCGGTACCACGCTGTAGGTGCCGTCCTTCTGGATGTTGGCGTGGGCGCGCTCGTTGATGAAGCGCGACTGCGGATCGTCCCTGGCCTCGCCGGGCCAGGTCGAGATCAGGTAGTAGTTGAGCGCCGGCCGACAGCTTGAACAGCCGTTCGGCGTCTTCCATTCCATGTAGCTCATGAGCGCGGGAATCGTGATCAGGTGCTGCTCACGAATGGTCTGGCGCACCACGCCGTGCGAGTGGTCGGTGCAGCCGCACATCGGCTTGTCCTTGGTATCGGCCGGCGTGTAGGCGCCGCCGACGGTCGAGGCCAGGATCTGCTCGACCAGACCGGTGCAGGAGCCGCAGCTTGACGATGCCTTGGTGTGCTTGCGCACGTCGTCCAGCGTGAACAAACCCTGGCTCTTGATCGCCTTGACGATGTCGCCCTTGCAGACACCGTTGCAGCCGCAGACCTGGGCGTCGTCGGGCAGCGCCGCGGCGTGGGTCTTGCCGGCATGGCCGACATCACCGACATGGTTCTGGCCGAACATCAGGTGGTCGCGGATTTCGTGGATGTTCTGGCCGTCCTTGACCAGCTGGAAATACCAGGCACCGTCGGCGGTGTCGCCGTAGAGCACGGCGCCGACCAGGGTGTCGTTCTTCACCACCAGCTTCTTGTACACGCCGCCCGAGGGATCGTTGAGCACGATCTCGTCGGTGCCGCCTTTGCCACCCTGTCCGCCCATGAAGTCGCCGCAAGAGAACAGGTCGATGCCGGTGACCTTGAGCTTGGTCGACAGCACGGACCCCGAATAGCGCGCGATGCCGAAGTTGGCCAGGTGGTTGGCGCAGACCTTGGCCTGCTCGAACAGCGGCGCGACGAGGCCGTAGGCGATGCCGCGATGCGCGACACATTCGCCGACGGCGTAGATGCGCGGGTCGTAGGTCTGCATCGTGTCGTTCACCACGATGCCGCGGTTGCAGTAGATCTTTGCCGATTCGGCCAGCGCCGTGTTGGGGCGGATGCCGGCGGCCATCACCACCAGGTCGGCGGGAATTTCGAGGCCGTCCTTGAAGCGCAGAGCGCAGACGCGTCCGGATTCGCCACGGATCAGTGCCTCGGTCTGCTTTTCCAGCATGAATTTGAGGCCGCGCGCCTCCAGCGAAGTCTTCAGCATGTCGGCGGCGGCCTTGTCCAGTTGCCGCTCCATGAGCCAGGGCATCAGATGTACCACGGTGACGTCCATGCCGCGCAGCTTGAGGCCGTTGGCGGCTTCGAGGCCGAGCAGGCCGCCGCCGATCACCACCGCATGCTTGTGCGTGGCGGTGGTGGCGATCATCTCGTCGGTGTCCTTGATGTCGCGGTAGCTGATCACGCCGGGCAGGTCGCGGCCAGGGATCGGCAGGATGAAGGGCGTCGAGCCGGTGGCCAGCAGCAGGCGGTCGTAGTCTTCCTCGGTGCCGTCGGCGGCGATGACCTTGCGCGCGGTGCGGTCGATCTTCGTCACCTGCTTGCCGACGTGCAGGCGCACGCCGTTGTCGGCATACCAGCCGAGCGGGTTGAGGATGATGTCGTTGATGGTCATCTCGCCCGCCAGCACCGGCGAGAGCAGGATGCGGTTGTAGTTCGGGTGCGGCTCGGCGCCGAACACGGTGATGTCGTAAAGGTCGGGCGCGAGCTTGAGCAGTTCCTCCACGGCGCGGATGCCGGCCATGCCGTTGCCGATGACTACCAGTTTCCGCTTTCTCATGGCTATGCCGCCTTTTTCAGTTGCTTGCGGTAGAGGAACTCGAACACCGCGGCGCGGTAGTCGGCAAAGCGCGTGTCGTGGGCCAGCTCCAGCCGGTCGCGCGGGCGGTCGAGCTTGACTTCGACGATCTCGCCGATGGTCGCGGCCGGGCCGTTGGTCATCATCACGATGCGGTCGGACAGCAGCACGGCCTCGTCCACGTCGTGGGTGACCATCACCACCGTGGCGCCGGTCTTGGCCATCACGCCGTTGAGCTCATCCTGCAGCGCGGCGCGGGTCAGGGCGTCGAGCGCGCCGAAGGGCTCGTCCATCAGCAGCAGCTTCGGTTCCATGGCGAAGGCGCGGGCGATGCCGACGCGCTGCTTCATGCCGCCGGAGATCTCGTGCGGGTACTTGTGCATGGCGTGGTCCATATGCACCATGTCGAGCGCCGCGGCGACGCGGGCTTTCAGCTTGGGCATGCCTTCCTTGCGGCCGAAGACGCGCTCGACGCCGAGCATGACGTTCTCGAAGCAGGTCATCCAGGGCAGCAGGCTGTGGTTCTGGAACACCACGGCGCGCTCCGGGCCCGGCCCAGCAATCTCGCGCCCGTCGCAGAGCAATACGCCGCTGGTCGGCAGCGCCAGTCCGGCGACCAAGTTGAGCAGCGTGCTCTTGCCGCAGCCCGAGTGGCCGATCAGGGTGACGACTTCGCCTTCCTGCACGTCGAGGTTGATGTCGCGCAGCGCGGTGAATTTTCCGCTCTTGGTGCTGAAGGTCTGGCCGACGTTTTCGATCTTGACGATGGGCTTGTTCATGTCAGTTCCCCTAGCGCGATTCGTAGCTGAAGCGTTTGGCCAGCATCAGCAGCAGGGTTTCCAGCGCCAGACCGACGATGCCGATGACGAAGATGGCGATGACGATGTGCTCGACCTTGAGGTTGTTCCACTCGTCCCAGACCCAGAAGCCGATGCCGACGCCGCCGGTGAGCATTTCCGCGGCGACGATGACCAGCCAGGCGGTGCCGATCGAGAGGCGGATGCCGGTCAGCATGTAGGGCAGCACCGCCGGAAAGAGGATCTTGGTGATCACCTTGGTTTCCGGCAGGCCGAGCACGCGCGCGACGTTGAGGTAATCCTGCGGCACGCGCTGCACGCCCTGCGCGGTGTTGAGGATCATCGGCCAGATCGAGCAGATGAAAATGGTCCAGGTCGCCGCCGGGTCGGCCTTCTGGAACACCAGCAGGCCGATCGGCAGCCAGGCCAGCGGCGAGACCGGGCGCAGCAGGCTGATGATCGGCGCGAACATGCGGTTCATGAAGGCGAAGCGGCCGAGCAGGAAACCCAGCGGGATGCCGACCAGCGCCGCGAAACCGAAGCCGATGCCGACCCGCTGCAGCGAGGAGAGCACATTCCAGCCGATGCCCTGGTCGTTGGGCCCGTTCTGGTAGAAGGGGTCGGCGAACAGCACCTGTGCCGCCGCCCAGGTCTTGTCCGGCCCCGGGATGTTGCCCGACTTGATCGCCACCAGCGCCCAGATGCCGATGAGCAGAAGCATCCCGAAAACCGGCGGGATAATGCTGCGCAGCAAGTCACGCCCGCCCTCACCCAGCCCCTCCCGCGCGGGAGGGGTGACAGTCGGCTCGCTGCGCTCGACTGTTACGGGGCGCTCCGCAACTACTGCGGCGGTTTTGACGACCGCAGGCTCCGCCTCCGCTGGCGCTTCGACCAGTTTCAATGCCAGTGCACTCATGTCGCTCTCCTTTTCCATTGCAGACTATCGATCAGGCGCGCACCTTGAACGAGGCGGCGTACTTCTTCGGGTCCTTGCCATCCCACACCACGCCGTCGATCAGCTTGTGGCTGCGCATGTCGCTCTTCGGCACGCTGACGCCGGCGGCGGTCGCCGCCTGCCGGTAGATATCGACGCGATTGACCTTCTTCGCCACGGCCAGGTAGTCGGGATCGTCCTTGAGCAGGCCCCAGCGCTTGTGCTGGGTGATGAACCACATGGCATCCGACAGGTAGGGGAAGGTGGCATTGCCGTCGCTGAAGAACTTCATCGCGTTCCTGTCGTCCCAGGTCTTGTTCTGCGCGCCCGGCAGGCCGTTGTTGTAGCGGCCGAGCATGCGCGCGACGATGACATCCGAATCGGTATTGACGTAAGCCTTGGAAGCTACGGTGTCGGCGGTCTTCTGCTTGTTGGCCAGCGAGGCGTCGATCCAGCGGCCGGCCTCGATGATCGCCGCCGTCATGGCGCGCGCCGTGTTCGGGTTTTTCGCCACGAAATCCGCGGTGGTGCCGAGCACCTTTTCCGGATGGTCGACCCAGATGTCCTGCGTCGTCACCGCGGTGAAACCGATGCCGTCCACGATCGCGCGGTTGCCCCAGGGCTCGCCGACGCAGTAGCCGTCCATGTTGCCGACACGCATGTTGGCCACCATCTGCGGCGGCGGCACGGTGATGGTCTTGACGTCCTTGAAGGGATTCACGCCATGCGCCGCCAGCCAGTAGTAGAGCCACATGGCGTGGGTGCCGGTAGGGAAGGTGTGGGCGAAGGTGTAGTCGCGCTCCTTCTTCGCCACCAGCTTGGCCAGCGATGCCCCGTCGATGGCGCCCTTGTCCCGGAGCTGGTTCGACAGCGTGATGGCCTGGCCGTTCTGGTTCAGGGTCATCAGCACGTTCATGTCCTTCTTCGGCCCGCCGATGCCGAGCTGCACGCCATACACCAGGCCATAGAGCACGTGCGCGGCGTCGAGTTCGCCATTCACCAGCTTGTCACGCACCGAGGCCCAGGAGGCTTCCTTGGTCGGGATGATCTTGATGCCGTACTTTTCGTCGAACTTCTGCACTGCGGCCATGACCACCGAGGAGCAGTCGGTCAGCGGGATGAAGCCGATGCGCACTTCCTTCTTCTCGGGCGCATCGGAACCGGCGGCCCAGGCCGCGGTGCGAATTGCCGGCACGCTCATGAGCGCACTCCCCGCCGCCAGGTTGAGGCCGTGGCGGATGAATCCGCGCCGCGTGTTGATGTCGTTTTCATGGTTCATCTCGATCTCCGCTGGAAACAAATAAAAAACGGCGCCCGTTGCGCATCCCCGGAAACAGATCCCTGGAAACGCAACAGACACCGTTGTCATTAGCACCGAACCGCCATTGATTCGGCACTCAGGCTTTACTTAGCAACCGCTGTGCCAGCTTCTGCAATGCACCGGGAAAGCCCGCCAATGCAGGTAATCGTCGTAAAGAGTCGGCGCTGGCGGGACGGCGGCGGACATGGCTTGCGGCACCGCAATAGCGCATTGGGAGCGGTACGCGCACCGCAATGGAGCGCTACAGCAGCAGCCTGGCCATTTCGATCAGGTCGCCGGCAACCTGGCCGATCGGCTGCGCCCGTTCCATGGCCAGCTTGCGCAAGGCGGCGTAGGCCTGGTCCTCGTCGAGGCCGCGCGTCTTCATCAGGATGCCCTTGGCCTTCTCGACCAGCTTGCGCTCCGAGAGCTTGCGGGTCGCCGCTGCCAGTTCCAGCTTGAGGTTCTGGTGTTCCTCGAAGCGCGCGATGGCGACATCCACGATAGGTTTCAGGCGCGCCAGGTCGAGCTTATCGACGACATAGGCCGAGACGCCGGCCTTGAAGGCGGCGCGCATCACCGCCGCGTCGCCCTCCTGGGTCAGCAGGATCACCGGCCGCGGCATGGCGCGGTTCATCACCGCCAGGTTTTCCAGCGTGTCGCGCGAGGGCGACTCGGTCTCGATCAGGATCACGTCGGGCCCGATCGTCTCGATCTGCGCCGTCAGGTCGAGCGCCGACGGCAGCACGGCGGCCACCTGGTGGCCGGCCATGGCCAGGCCGGCGCAGAGTTCGCCGGCACGGGCACGGGATTCGTCGATGATGAGGATGCGCAGCATGGAACCACTGCACGCAAAATGCGTGCCGCTGCGCTTGAAGCATCGGACTTGCGCCCGAAATCGGTTTAACCCGTGCTCCAGCCGCGCGGCCGCTTCATGCCGGCAATCTTGCAGGCCTGCTTGACGTAGCCGTAGGGAAACAGCTCGAAAATCATGTTGCGCGAAGCCGCGCCGAAGCGCGCCGCCAGGTGCCGGGCGACGAAGCGCACATCGGGGATCACCTGATGCTCCTGATAGAAATCACGCATGAAGCGAATCGCGTCCCAGTGGGCCTCGCCCAGCTCGATGCTTTCGTGCTGTGCCAGCACCACGGCGAGCTCTTCGCTCCATGCCCCCGGATCCACCAGATAGCCCTCGTCATCGGTCGCCGGCAATTCCATTGTCGCCTCCATCGCGCTCCTCCTTGCTGATAAGAACAGACTGTAGATCGAATAATACATCACACCATGATAGAAGCACAATATGATAGATTTAGACCTTGGTAACAGAATGATTGGTTGGCACCATGCCAAGACCCGCACTCAAGAAACAGGAGTTCGAAACCCTGTCGCAATTCCGCTACCAGCTGCGGCGCTTCCTGCGCTTCAGCGAGCAGGTGACGCGCCAGCATGGCATCACGCCGCTGCAATACCTGCTGCTGCTGCACATCAAGGGCTTCCCCGGGCGCAACTGGGCGACCGTGGGCGAACTGGCGGAGCGGCTGCAGGCGCAACACCACGGCGTCGTTGCGCTGATCTCGCGCTGCGAGACGCGAGCCTGGGTGCGGCGTGAACAGGGCCGCACCGACCGCCGCGAGGTCGAGATTCATCTCACGGCTGCCGGCGAGCGCATGGTGGCGAAAATGGCGCAACTGCACCGCGACGAGCTGCTGAATCCCGAAGGCAGCTTCCTCCTGCCGCAGCTGCAGGATCTGCAAGAGCATTGACGCATTGATCATGGCTGCCGCCGCGACGAAAACCACAGACCTTGCCAACGTAGTGCGCGCTGCCTGCATCCAGGCGGCGCTCGACGGCTACGAGCAGGCGCAGATCGCCGGCCTGTGCCAGGAAGGCGCCTGGGAATGCGCCGTCGATGCAATGCGCAAGCTGGATATCGATGCCTTGCTGCGGTCGCAGTCGATTCGGCAAGCGGCCGACGATTAAGCCGAGCGGACCGGCGCGGACCCCCGCTCAATCTACCGGGAAATCCTCCGCATTCGATCCGGTCGCCGCCTGCCGGCCTTGCTTCTGCCTGAGCCGGTCGTTCTTCTCGTCGTTGGCGAAGACGAAGCGGCCGTGCAGCACGCAGCCCTTCATGCCCGGATCGCAGGGCAGATTATTGACCTTCGAACAGCGGTCGTCGCTCTCGTGCGGACAACCCCATGATCCGGCCATGTGTCAGCTCAGCGCCCGATGTCCTCGATCGCATCGATCACCATGCTGGTGCCGACGGCGATCAGCAGAATATCCTTGGCGACCCGCACATAGCGATGGTCGGGCGGCGGAGCGGGCAGGCGCACGCGGAGTTCATTGGGCAATTCATAGAGCCGGACATCCTTCGGCAGGGGCTGGCCCATCGCCCACTTCTTGGCCTGTCCGGGCGGCATGCAGCCGTTGTTCTTCTTGGCCAGGCCCGGCGGGCACTTGCCGGCCTTGAAGCGCTTGCCGTAGTAATCATTGACGGCGTGACGGCTATCGTCGTTGAATCTGAACTCGACCGAAGTGCCTTGCTTGGCGGCGGGCTGGCCTTGTTCCACGGCTTCCTTGCCGCCCTTGTTCTTGCCCTTGCCGGCCCATTCGGGTTTGTCGGCGATTGCGCTGCCGATGGAAAACGCGGCCAGCGTGGCCAGCATAACCATGCGCAGGGGTGACTGGTGGCTCTTGTTCATGATGACCTCCCGATTTGCGTTAGTAAACAGCTATCAATGTAGCAGAGACTTGCCAAGTGCGCTAAGTGCGCGCCAGCAACGCCTTGAGGCCGCGCGGCGCGTGCACCAGGTCGGCCAGCGTGTATTCGTCGAGCGCGGCGTAGAGCGCGTCGAAGGCGCGTACCAGCACGGCCGTCAGGCGGCAGGCCGGCGCGATGCAGCAGGTCGCGGCGTCGCCGGAGAGACAATCGACGATCGGCGCGCTGCCTTCGCTGGCGCGCACGATCTGCCCCAGGCGGATGGCCTCGGGTTCGTGCGCGAGGCGAATGCCGCCGCCCTTGCCGCGCACCGACTCGATGACCCCCGAACGCGCCAGCTGGTGCACGACCTTCATCAAATGGTTTTCCGAAATGTCGTAGGTCGCGGCGATCTCGGGAATCGTGGCCAGGCGCTCGCGGTTCAGCGCGAGGTACATCAGCACGCGCAGGGTGTAGTCGGAAAAGGTGGTGAGTTTCATGTCCGGCAGTTTACGCCTGTAAGCAGTAAAAAAGATATTGCTTTACAAAAACCAGGATGATAGGATGAAGCTGTATTTATTTTACAGCTTTAAACCCATGATGACCCAAGCCGCTGCGACCCCACCGGAAGAACAACGGATCCGCGCCATCCTGCGCCAGGTGATCGACCCCGAGATCGGCAGGGACATCGTTTCCCTCGGCCTGGTCTATCGCATAGAACCCGGCGCCGATCGCGTGCTGATCGAAATGACCATGACCTCGCCGGCCTGTCCGATGGGCGAGATGATCATGGAAGATGTCCATGCCGCACTGGGCAAAGCCCTGCCGGCAACGATCAAGACCGACGTCCGCCTGGTCTGGGAACCGCCCTGGAATCCGTCGATGATGGATGAAGCCACGAAACAGCATTTCGGCTGGGAGCCCGAATAGAACCCCAAGCAACCCGCATTCCCGATCCGCAGTTCAACCGCGCCAACAAGGAGCAGGGCCATGACCACGCCGCAGAGCTTCAAGACCACCGTCGATGTCCGCAGCATCGCCCCGCGCGAGCGTCACCCGCTGATTTTCGGCACTTTCGATCGTCTGGCCGCCGGCGAAGCCCTGCTGCTGGTCAACGACCACGATCCGAAACCGCTGTTCTACCAGTTCCAGGCCGAATCGAAAGGCGAGTTCACCTGGGATTACCTGGAATCCGGCCCCGAGGTCTGGCAAGTGAAAATCGGCAAGCCGGCAGGCGCCGCCATCCCGGCAGTCGGCGGCTGCGGCTGCGCGCACTGAGCCGCACAGCCAATGGGTGATCTGCGCCCCGCTGCCCGCGTGCCGTTGCTGGTGCTGGGCATGCTGTCGCTGGTCGGCGGCGTGCTGGCCGGCCTGGCGCGGCTGGACTGGAGCATGCCGCCGGTTGCCGCGGCGGCGGCCGGCTGGCACGGGGCGCTGATGATTTCGGCCTTCCTCGGCACCGTCATCAGCCTGGAGCGCGCCGTGGCGCTGGGCCGCGGCTGGGCCTACCTGGCGCCGGCGGCGGCCGGCATCGGCGGCATCGCGCTGCTCGCCGGCGCACCGCCGCTCTTGACGCAAGTCCTGACGGTGATGGCGGCCTCGATTCTGGTCGCCGCCAGCGCGCAGGTCTTGCGCCGGCTGGTGGCGCCCTTCACCGTGATCCTCGCCATCGGCGCCCTGTGCTGGCTGATCGGCAACGCGGTGTGGCTGGCCGGCGGCGCGCTGCATCTGGCGGTGCCGTGGTGGCTGGCCTTCCTGGTGCTGACCATTGCCGGCGAGCGCCTGGAACTGACGCGCTTCCTGCCCACCCCGGCCGGCGCGCAACGGCTGTTCTTCGCCATCGTCGGCGGCATACTGGCCGGCGCCACCGTGACGTTGCGCGAGGAAGATGCCGGCCTCATGCTGTTCGCCGCCGGCCTGCTGGCGCTGGCGCTCTGGCTGCTGCGCTACGACATCGCGCGGCGCAATGCGCAGCAACAGGGGCTGGTCCGCTTCATCGCGCTGTGCCTGCTCTCGGGTTATGCCTGGCTGCTGCTGGCCGGCCTGCTCGGCCTTGGCGGCGGCTTCCTGCCCGGCCACCCGTGGCGCGACGCGACCCTGCACGCGGTCGGCCTCGGCTTCGTTTTCTCGATGATCTTCGGCCACGCGCCGATCATCTTTCCCGCCGTGGTGCGGGTCAAGATTCCCTACCACCCGGCCTTCTACCTGCCGCTGATCCTGCTGCACGGCTCGCTGGCGCTGCGAGTTTTCGGCAGCCTGGACGATCGATTCAGTTTGCGCAGCGAAGGTGGCGCAATCAACGCCATCGCCCTGCTGATTTTCATCGCCACCATGCTGGCCAGCGTGCTGCGCGGCAGGCGCGAAACCACGGGAGCGGCATGATGGACCAGAGAACCAGAACCGAAGACCTGGCTAGGGAAAAGTGGACGCTCGAACGCATGCTCTCGATACGCTACTGGACGCCGACCCTGCTTTCCTTCCGCACCACGCGCCCCGCCGCCTTTCGCTTCACCCCGGGGCATTACACGCGCCTCGGCTTCGATGCCGCCGATGGCGCCGTCTGGCGTCCCTATTCGCTGGCTTCGGCGGCCGACGAGGACTTCCTCGACTTCATCGCCGTGCTGGTGCCCGGCGGCGCCTTCTCCGAGCAGTTGAAACAGTTGCGCGCCGGCGACCGGCTGCGCGTCGACACGGCCAGCTACGGCTTCCTCACGGTCAATCAGCTGGCGCCGGGCAAGGACCTCTGGCTGCTGGCCAGCGGCACCGGGCTCGGCCCCTTCGTGTCGATCCTGCGCGATGCCGCCGTGTGGCGGAACTTCGAACGCCTGGTCCTGGTGCACAGCGTGCGCCATTCCAGCGAACTGGCCTGGCGCGAGGAGATCTCGGCACTGAGCGCCGCATTCCCGACCGCCAAGGCGACGCTCCGCTATATCCCGATCGTCACCCGCGAGCCGGGCGCCACGCCGCTGGCGCAGCGCATCCCGCTGCTGCTGGCCGACGGCCGCCTCGAACAGGCAGCGGAAACGCCGCTGACGCTGGTCGACTCGCGCCTGATGGTCTGCGGCAATCCCGAACTGGCGCGCGAACTGCGCGAATACCTCAGCGCCCGCGGCTTTGCCACCAATCGCCGCAATGTGCCGGGACAGATGGCCTTCGAAAAATACTGGTAGATGAAACGCCATCCGGGGCTGCTGCAACTCTCGCGCGGGCACTATGGCGCACTGAAGCTGGCGCGCGACGCGAAACGCGCCGCTGCGTCGGGAAAGCCGGGCGACGTGGCGGCGCTCGCCCAGCGCGTGGTCGAGGTCTTCGCCGCCGAGCTCGATCCGCATTTTTGCGTCGAGGAGCAAGGCATCCTGGCGCTGCTGGCGCAGGCCGGCGAGCACGAGCTGGTGGCGCGCACCCTCGTCGACCATGCCGAACTGCGCCGTCTCACCGCGGCGCTGACGACGCCCGCTGCCGACACGCTGCTGCGCTTCGCCGAGCTGCTCGGGGCGCATGTGCGCTTCGAGGAACGCGAAGTCTTCGAGGCGGCGCAAACCAGGCTCGATATGGATACCGTTCGGACCAGCGCATGACCCAGTCAGCCGTCGCCAGAAAAGTTATCGAGATCAAGCCCTACGCCGACCCCGAGGCCAAGGTCTACCCGCGCTCGATCAGCGGCATCTATGCCCGCTGGCGCTGGATTTTCGTCTGGCTGACGCAGATCGTGTTCTACGGCCTGTGCTGGATACCCTGGCGCGACCGGCAGGCCATCCTGTTCGACATCGACACGCGCAAGTTTTACTTTTTCGATCTGGTGCTGTGGCCGCAGGACACGATCTACCTGGTGCTGCTGATGGTCATCGGCGCGCTGGCCCTGTTCCTGTTCACCGCCGTGGCGGGGCGCCTGTGGTGCGGCTATGCCTGCCCGCAAACCGTCTACACCGAAATCTTTCTCTGGTTCGAGAAGCTGATCGAAGGCGAGCGACCGCAGCGCATCAAGCTTGACGCCGCGCCGTGGTCGCTGCGCAAGCTGTCCATCAAGTCCGCCAAACATGCCACCTGGATTGCCTTCTCGCTATGGACCGGCTTCACCTTCGTCGGCTACTTCACGCCGATCCGCGAACTGGCTCACGACCTCGTCACGCTGTCGCCGGGCGGCTGGTCGGCCTTCTGGGTGCTGTTCTACGGCTTCGCCACCTACGGCAACGCCGGCTTCCTGCGCGAACAGATGTGCCGCCAGATCTGCCCCTACGCACGCTTCCAGTTCGTCATGCTCGATCCCGACACGCTGATCATCGCCTACGACACCGAACGCGGCGAGTCGCGCGGCGCGCGGGCCAAAGGCAGCGATCCGCGCACACAGGGCCTCGGCGACTGCGTGGACTGCAGCATCTGCGTCCAGGTCTGCCCGACCGGCATCGACATCCGCAACGGCTTGCAGAACGAGTGCATCGGCTGCGCCGCCTGCATCGACGCCTGCGATCAGGTGATGGACAGGATGGACTATCCGCGCGGCCTGATCCGCTATTCCATCGAGAACGCCGTCAGCCGACACCTGAGGCCGATGGACATCGTGCGCCGGGCCTTTCGCCCGCGGGTGATCGTCTATGCCGCAATCCTGCTCGCGCTCGCGCTCGCCACCGCCTGGTCGCTGTCCGCCCGCATACCGCTCAAGGTGAATGTGCTGAAGGATCGCGGCGCACTGTCGCGCGAAGCGGACGACGGCTCGATCGAGAACATCTACCGGCTGCAGATCATGAACACCGGCGACCAGACCCGCAGCTTCCGCATCCGCATCGCCGGCGTCGACGGCATCCGCCTGCACGACGACAAACCGATCACCGTTGCCGGCGGCGAGATCGGCTCACTGTCCGCCAGCGTCCGCGCCGATCCAGGCGCGGCAAAATCCGGCGCCAACCCGATCAGCTTCCGGGTCGAGGACGTCGGCGACGCGACCGTCGCGGTCAGTGAAACCTCGAAATTCTGGATGCCCTAGCGGAACTCCTGGTCCGAGACCTTCATGGCAAAGAAATTCCCCTTGCATCCCAAGCATCCCGAAAGGATTTGCTGGGGCTGCGACAAGTACTGTCCGGTCGATGCGCTCGAATGCGGCAATGGCTCGGACCGCACCCAGCACCCGGTGGAGTTACTCGGGGAAGACTGGCTCGAATTTGGCGACTGGGGTCTGGACACCGGAACGGAACCGCCCAAGACTACAGGTGGTACCGATAAAGGGCCTGCTTCGGATTAGCTTTTGCGGGTGTCGCGAGCTAAAGAGTCGGCACTGGCGGAACGGCGAGACAGTGTAACAAGACTCGCTAATCCCACGTAGGGCTTTTCCGTAGCCGCCTGCGTGCCCGGCACGCTGGCCTGATAGGCGATTCCCGAAATCAGTACGCTGGCGTCGAGCGCTATCCCAAGGTCGCCACGAAGACTCAGCGTTTCTCGCCCGACCGTCGCGCCTTCACTCGTTCAAGCTCTATGGCTGCGTCGATTTCCGCCAGCCCCTTCGCTTCGGGCACCTCGGCAAATCCCGCCTCGATGCGCTGGCACAGTGCGTCAAAGCGGCTCTGCATACGGCAAATACGCTCGAACAGGCGCGCATCCACCAATGCCGCCACGAACTTGCCATCCTTGTTGATCACCACACTGTCGTGGCGATACTGCACTTGGTCGAGCATCTCGCCCAAGTTCTGCCTGAAGTTGGCTGCGCTGGTTTCGGTGATCATGGCATCTCCATAGCGATAAAGGATCGGGGTCGGTACAGCTTTTGACGCAATTCAACCCTCAAAAGTCGGCGCCGGCGGCACGGCGATTCGACTCGCCATGCCCATGCCGACAATCTGCTATTCGAGTTCGAGCGAACCCTGAATTGCCTTGATGCCGGCGTTGCCGCAGGCATCGTCGAGATGCCCGCCGGGCGCGCCGGAGACGCCGACGGCACCGAGCAGGGTGCCGCCCGCGGAAATCGTCAGGCCGCCGCCGAGTACCACTACGCCCGGAATGTCACGAATCCCGGCCGAGGGCTTGCCCGGGGCGCTCAAATCCAGCAGGTTGCTGGTGTTGTTGCGAAAACTGACGGCGGTCCAGGCCTTGCGGATCGCGGTCTTGGGTGTGTGCGGGCCGGCAAGGTTATCGCGCAGCAGCGCCAGCGGTACGCCGCTGCGGTCGACCACGGCCACGGCGACCACGTTGCCGCCCTTCTGGCATTCGGCAAGCGCCGCCTGTGCTACCTGCAGCGCCGCTGCGGTGGTCAGGCTGGCCGTCTGCGTGGTCAACTTCTCGGCGGCCGAGGCCGCGTTTGTCAGAAACAGGGCGGTCAGTGCAATGGCAATTCTGGTACGGATCATGGTGTCTTCTCCCTCGGTTGATGTGTCGCTGCGAGTCGGCAGGCGCCCATTGTGGCCCAGCGCATCGCGCTTGGGAATACTCGTCCTGGATCGACATACCCGCCAGGAACCGTGCGCAATCCGCCGGCTTACATGGTCAGCGTCAATCCGCCATCGACCACGAAGATGTGTCCGGTGGCGTAGCGGCTGCGCAGCAGGGCCAGGGTGGCTTCGACGCAGTCCTCGGGCGTCGCCGAGCGCTGCAGCGGGGCGCGGGTCTTGACCGCCTCGTGCTGTGCCTGCCAGTCCTTGGTCCATGGCGTTGCCACCAGGCCGGGGGCGACGGCATTGACCCGCACCGGCACGCAGGACTTGGCCAGCAGGCGCGTCATCTGGTTCAGCGCGGCTTTCGCCATCGAATAGGCGATCGAGCTGCCGACCGGGCGCACGCCGGCGATCGAGGTGATGCTGATGACGTTGCCATCTTCGCTCTGCGCGAGAAACGGCATCGCCGCCTTGGTCAGCATCCACGTGCCGGTGACGTTGATGTCGAAGGTCTTGGCGAAGATTTCGTCGCTCAGCGCGGCCAGGTCCTGGTGCGGCACGACCGTGGTCCAGCCGGCGTTGTTCACCAGGATGTCGAGCTTGCCGAAGCGTTCCAGCGTCGCCGCCAACAACCGCTCGCCGGCGGCCTTGTCGGCGATGTCGGCCTGTACGTAGAGCGCGTTGGCGCCGAGTTCCGCGGCGATGCGCCGGCCGGCCTCCACCGAACTGGCCGAATTGATCACCACCGAGGCGCCCAGCACCGAGAGCCGGCGCGCGATGGCCTCACCGATGCCACTGCTGGAACCCGTGACCAGGGCCACTTTCCCGGAAAACTCGCTCATGCCTCCTCCTGTTGTCGTAGGCCGGCTCAGCCGGTCAGCTTGCGGTAGATTTCGGCGATCTTCTGCGGCAGTTTCTTCGCATCGTCGATCACCGAGTAGTGTGCCGGACCATAGAGCTGCGGCAGGTAGTCGGCGCCGTGGCGGTCGATGGTGACGCAGTAGCTGCGGATGCCTTTCTCGCGCGCTTCGAGCAGAGCGCGGCGGGTGTCTTCGATGCCGTAGCGGCCGCGGTATTCGTCGCCGTAGTCGTCGGGGCGGCCGTCGGACAGCGTCACCAGCAACTTGTGGCGGGTGTTCTGGCGGACGAGCAGGCCGGTCAGGTGGCGCACTGCGACGCCCATGCGCGTGTAGTCCTTGGCCTCGATGCCGGCAATGCGCTGGCGCGTCGCGGCGTCGTAGCGGTCGGCAAAGCGCTTCACCGGATAGATGTCGCAGTGGGTGCGCGTCCACCCGGAAAAGCCGTAGATGGCGTAGCTGTCGCCCAGCGCCTCGATCGCCTCGCACAGCAGCACCAGAGATTCGCGCTCGGCATCATTGACCCAGCCCTTGGTCGAGCCGCTCATGTCCACCATGAACATCACGGCCAGCGAACGCTCGATGCGGCGGCGGTGGATGAACAGGCGCGGCGAAGGTTCGCTGCCGCCCCTGCGGTCGGCGCGCGCCTCGACCTGCGCGTCGAGATCGATTTCCTCGCCGTCGAACTGGCGTTTCTGCGGCTTGTCCTCGCCGCGCAGGGCCTCGAAGCGGCGGCGGATGCTGCGGATCAGGTGGGCGTGGCGGCGGCGCACTTCATCGACCCACTCGTGATCGCCAACCGGGGCTTTCATCTCGTACAGATGGCACCAGCCGTGACGCCATGACGCGCGCCGGTAATCCCATTCATCATAGAAGGCGTCGGGCTGGGTAGTGACGTTGGCCACGCCCGACTCCTCGACGCCGTCCACCGCCTGCCAAGCGCCGGGGCCCGCGGCATGCAGCGCCTCGCGCGGAATCTCGCCGAGATCCTGGAGCAGCGACTTGGCTGCGGCGCGGGCGTCGGGCGGCAGGGCAAGCAGATCGGCCTGCGGGTCGGCCAGTTGCATTTCGCCTTCGGCCGCCAGCGGCGGGTAGTCGGTGGCGGCCGCGGCACCGGGCTTGCTGTCGAGCGCCGCCAGCACCTTGAGCGCGCGGCGCACCACGCTCAGCTCGCGGGCGATGCGCGCGGCGCGCACCCGGCGCGCGGCCTGCGGATCCATGGCGCCGACGTGCGGTAGCAGCGGCGTGTTGCCGGCGCCGACTTTTCTCAACTCGGCCAGACAGGCGAGACTGTCCTCCACCGTCGCCCCGGGGCGCGCCAGCGTCTGCGCCGCGGCCGCCAGCCCGGCCGGCCACGGCCCGCGCAGGCCAACGATCTCCAGCGCGAGGCCGGGCAGCTCGACGGCGATGCAGGCTTCGAGGCGCATCGCCTCGAACACGGAGAACCAGCGCAGCGCACGCTCGCGGTCGGGCCACAGCGCCAGTTCGGGCTCGGGATCGACATTGAAGCTGCCGAAGCGCGTCTGCGCCCACAGCAACGCCGCCATGGCCTTGTACACCCGGCCGTTGCCGGCCGCGTCGGGGGCGATATCCAGCCGCTCCGGCAACCACAGGGTTTCCGTGTCGGTCCAGGCCTTGGGGCCGCTGACCAGCTTGAGCGGCCGGCCGTCGAGCGCGTGCAGGAAGCGCGACAGCCGGCCCTCGATGTCGGCGAAGGCCAGGCCGTCGTGTGCGCGCAGTGCATGCTCGCGGTGCGTCGCGGCGAACTCGATCAGGGTCTTGCGCGTGGCGGCCAGGCCGTTGCGGTCGTAGGCATCGAGCCCGGCGCGCACCCAGTCGTCGAGTTGCGCATCGAGGCTGGCGGCATGCACGGCGGCGAGCGAGGCGATCAGCCAGCCCAGGTCATCCGAGGTCTGCGCGGCGACGCCGGCCCAGTGCAGCACGCGGTCCTGCAGTTCGCGCGGCAGGGCTTCCAGCAGCGCCGCCGGCTCGGCGGCGGAACGCTGACGCAGCGAGAGCAGCAGCAGTTCGTCGAGCCGCGCTTCGAGTTCGTGAGCAAAGAGCTTGCGTCCGCTCATCGCTCGTCAAAACACGGCGCGGATCAGATCATCCAGCGCATCGCGCGTATCGGGTTCGTCGGCCAGCGGACGGGCGATGGCCGCGGTGCAGGCCATCGCCGGCGCCATGCCGGCGCCAATCAGTTGCGCCGCATGCACCAGCAGGCGCGTACCGGCGCCTTCGTCGAGCCCGGCGCCCTTCAGCTTGCGCGTCAGCGCGCCGAGCTTGACCAGCTTCTGCGCCGTTGCATCATCGACGCCGCCTTCGTGGCCGACGATGCGCGCCTCGACGCCGGCCTCGGGGTAGTCGAAGTCCAGCGCGACGAAGCGCTGCCGCGTGCTGGGCTTCATTTCCTTGAGCACGCTCTGGTAACCGGGGTTGTAGGAAATCACCAGCATGAAGTCGGGCGGCGCCTCGATGTACTCGCCGTGCTTTTCCACCGGCAGCGCGCGGCGCGAATCGGTCAGCGGGTGGATCACCACCGTGGTGTCCTTGCGCGCCTCGACGATCTCGTCGAGGTAGCAGATGGCGCCGGCGCGCACCGCGGCCGTCAGCGGGCCATCCATCCAGACGGTTTCATCGCCGACGATCAGGTAGCGGCCGACCAGGTCGGCGGTGGTCAGGTCGTCGTGGCAGGCCACGGTCACCAGCGGGCGCTTGAGGCGCCAGGCCATGTGTTCGACGAAGCGCGTCTTGCCGCAGCCGGTGGGGCCTTTCAGCATTACCGGCAAACCGCCTTTCGCCGCCGCCGCGAACACCTCGAGTTCGTCGCCGATGACGTGGTAATAGGGCTCGCTGGCGGGGTGCACCAGTGGCGTGGCCAGGGAATGAACATCTTTGCGGCGGGCTGGATCGGACTTGTTCATGGGCTATTTCTTTTCCTTGGCTTCCTTGGCGAGCCGGGTTTCCTCTGCCAGGCGCAGCTTCATTTCGCGCAGGCGCGAATCCACCTGCGACTGTTCGTAAAAATTTCCGTCGCCGGACTTTTGCGCCAGCTCAAGCTGGTCGATCGCCGCCGCCAGCTGGCCCTGCAGGGCGTAGGACTCGCCCAGCGCCCGGTGCTGCTGCAGGCGCTGGCCGAGCAGGGCATAGGTCTTGGCCTGCAGGGCGTGCATCTTTGCGTCCGACGGGTAGTTCTGCAGATCGTCGACCGTGACCTTGATCGCGTCCTGCGGCAGGCGGGCGTCCAGCAGCGCCTCGACCAGGCCGTAGGCAATCGCGCGGTCCTGCGGAAAGCGCTGCTGCGCGGCGCGCAGCAGCTTGGCCGCGCCGGCGGCATCGCCCTGCTTCGATTGCAATTGGGCGGCAAGGGTCTCGATCATCGGCGACTGGGCCTTGAGCCGGCGCAGTTCGCCGACTTCCCGGTCGGCCGCAGCGGGCTTGCCGTCGCGCAGCAGAGCCTGCGCCAGGCCGTAGCGCACGGCGGCCTCGCTGCCGGCAAAGCTGCGGTCCTTGAGCCGGGTTTCGAACTCGGTCACCGCCTCGCGCGAGGTGCCGTCCTGCGCCCGCAGCTTGGCCCGCACCAGCTGGAACTCCAGCGAATCCGCCACCTGCCGGTAGGGCCGCGACTGGATGCGGTTGCCCATGTCGGCCAGGCGCTCGGTGGTCAGCGGGTGGGTGCGCAGATAGCCCGGCGCATTGTTCTCGTACAGGCGTCCGGACTTCTGCAGGCGCTCGAAGAAGCTGCTCATGCCGCGAATGTCGAAGCCGGAACGCTCCAGTACGCCGAGGCCGGTACGGTCGGCCTCGCGTTCGAAATCGCGCGAATAGTTGAGCTGGTTCTGGATCGCCGCGCCCTGCCCGGCCATCACCGCGCCCATCGCCAGATCGGGGCTGCTGCGCGCCGCGAGAATCGCCACCGCGAGCGCCAGCAGGCTGGTGACCTGGCCCTGTCCCGATTTGTTGATCAGGCGCGCCAGGTGGCGCTGGGTGACGTGGGAAATTTCGTGCGCCAGCACCGAGGCCAGTTCCGATTCCGACGCGGCGGCGAGGATCAGGCCGGTATGCACGCCGATGTAGCCGCCGGGCATGGCGAAGGCATTCAGCGTCGAATCCTTGAGCGCAAAGAATTCGAACTCCTGGCGCGCTTCCTCGCTCTGGGCGGCGAGCCGGTTGCCGAGCCGGTTGAGATAGCCGTTGACCTCGGGATCGTCGAGCCAGGCGGCATCACGGCGGATGTCCTGCATCACGGATTCGCCGATGCGGCGTTCCAGCGCCGGGGAAAACTCGGATTGCGCCGCCTCGCCCAGATCGGGCAGGCCTTCGGCGACCGACAGGGACGTCGTCGCCATGATGCCGATGGCAAGAAAACCGGCGCCGACAAGCAGATGGGGTTTCATATCGCTATGATAGCGGCTCGCGAAATTTCAGTTGTGACAGAACATTTCATGAAAACAGCAAAAAAACCGAGCAGCAACCCCGGCGCCGGGCCGCTGACGCACTTTGACGGCGGCGGCCAGGCGCATATGGTCGACGTCGGCGCCAAGGCCGAAACCGCCCGCGTGGCGCGTGCCCGGGGCCACATCCGGATGGCTGCGGCGACCTTCGCGCTGATCAAGGGCGGCAGCGCGAAGAAGGGCGACGTGCTCGGCATCGCGCGCATCGCCGCGATCCAGGGCAGCAAGCGCACCGCCGAGCTGATCCCGCTGTGCCATCCGCTGGCGCTGACCCGCGTCGCCGCCGAGTTCAGGCTCGATGCCCGGCGCCACCGCGTGACGCTGGACGTGACGGCGGAAACCGTGGGCCGCACCGGCGTCGAAATGGAGGCGCTGACCGCGGTGTCGGTCGGCCTGCTGACCATTTACGACATGTGCAAGGCCGCCGACCGCGGCATGATCATCGAAGACATCCGCCTGCTGGAAAAAGCCGGCGGCAAATCCGGACACTGGCTGGCAGACGACAAATGAATACAAGCAATCAACAACGCGCCGTGGCCTGGTGGCTGTTCGCCTGCTGCGCCATGGTGTTCCTGACCATGGTGGTCGGCGGCGTGACGCGCCTGACCCATTCGGGCCTGTCCATCGTCGAATGGAAGCCGCTGATCGGCGCCCTGCCGCCGCTGTCCCATGCCGACTGGCTGGAACTCTTCGCCAAGTACCAGCAGACGCCGGAGTTCATCCAGCGCAACCACGACATGACGCTCGACGGCTTCCAGTTCATCTTCTGGTGGGAGTGGGCGCACAGGCTGTCCGGCCGCGCGATCGGCGTGGTGTTCTTCCTGCCCTATGTCTGGTTCCTGCTGCGCGGGAATTTGCGCGGCGCGATGGCGGCCAAGGTGTTCGGCTTCTTCATCCTCGGCGGCCTGCAGGGCGCGATGGGCTGGTACATGGTCAAGAGCGGGCTGGTGGACGACCCGCGCGTTTCGCAATACCGGCTGGCGGCCCACCTCGGCCTGGCTTTCCTGCTGTTCGGCCTGATGGGCTGGACCGGACTGGGCGTGCTGCAGCCGAGGAATGCCGGATTCGCCGTAGCGCCAGCGCCGACTCTTACGCGGCGCCTCGGCAACTGGCTGGTGGCGCTGGTATTCATCATGGTGCTGTCGGGCGCGCTGGTGGCAGGCATCCGTGCCGGCATGGCCTACAACACCTTCCCGCTGATGAACGGACATTTCGTGCCGCCCGAGATCTTCATGGTCGAACCGCTGTGGCTGAACTTCTTCACCAACATGGCCACGGTACAGTTCGACCATCGCATGATCGCCTGGCTGCTGATGGGACTGATCCCCTGGTATTCCTGGCGCATCTGGAACGAGACGCCCGAGGCGCGCACGCCGGCCGTGGTGCTGACGCTATGGCTGGCGGTGCAGGTCGGTCTGGGCATCGCCACGCTGCTGCTGCAGGTGCCGGTGGCGCTCGGCGCCGCGCACCAGGCCGGAGCGATGGTGCTGTTCGGGCTGCTGCTGTGGACCAATCACGCGACAAGGCGCGCCTGACTCACTCGTAGCGGACCTCGATGATGTCGATTTCGCGCAGCCCCCCGGGGCTGTCGAAGCGCACCGTGTCGCCCTCGCGCGCTTTCAGCAGCGCGCGCGCCAGGGGCGAGATCCAGCTGATGCGGCCCTCCTGCGCATTGGCCTCGTCGATACCGACGATCTGGTAAGTCTCTTCCCTGCCCTCGGCATCGCAGACCGTGACCGTGGCGGCAAAAAATACCTGGTCGCAGCCGCGCTGATCGGCCGGATCGACGATCACCGCGGATTCGAGGCGCTTGGTCAGGAAGCGGATGCGGCGGTCGATTTCGCGCAGGCGCTTCTTGCCGTAGATGTAGTCGCCGTTCTCCGAGCGATCGCCGTTGCCCGCCGCCCAGGACACCACCTGGACGATGGCGGGCCGCTCGACCTTGACCAGGTGCTCGAACTCGGCACGGATCAAAGCGTGGCCGCGCACCGTCATGTAGTTTTTGGTGCCGGCGGGGATCTGCGACTCGGGCGACTCTTCCTCGTCGTCATCATCCGATTCCTTGACAAAAGCCTTGTTCATTTCGTGGAAATTGCACCGAAATTAAAATGTTAGCATTCCACCCATGACAAGTCCCGCCGCTTCCATTCCGCAACGCCCGCTGGGCACCGTGCTCGCCTTCGCCGCGCTGATCGTCTGCGTGGCGATGGGCATCCGCCATACCTTCGGCCTGTTCCTGACGCCGATGAGCATGGAGCACCAGTGGAGCCGCGAGGTATTCTCCTTCGCCCTCGCCCTGCAGAACCTGTTGTGGGGCGCGACCCAGCCCTTCGCCGGCTGGCTGGCCGACCGCTTCGGCGCGCGGCGCGTGCTGTGGGGCGCCAGCATCCTCTATGCGCTGGGCCTGGTGGGCATGGCGTACTCGGCCACCGGCACGGGCCTCGCCGCCAGTGCCGGCCTGATGATAGGCGCGGCGCAAAGCGGCTGCACCTACAGCGTGGTGTTCGCCGCGATGGGCAAGCTGGTGCCCGACGCCAAGCGCGGCTGGGCCATGGGCGTGGTCGCCGCGGCAGGCTCCTTCGGCCAGTTCCTGATGATCCCGGTGGCCTCGGGCCTGATCGGCGGCATGGGCTGGTTCGGCACCCTGCTGGTGTTCGCCGTCTCGGCGCTGCTGATCATCCCGCTCGGCGGCGCGCTGACCAAGGGACTCAGTGCCGGCGCGGCCGGCCACGGCCAGACCGCGCGCGAAGCGCTGGGCGAAGCCATGAGCGAAAAAAGTTTCGTGCTGCTGATCGCCGGCTATTTCGTCTGCGGCTTCCAGGTGGTGTTCATCGGCGTGCATTTCCCGACCTACCTGATCGACAAGGGCATGGGGCCGGAAGTCGGCATGACCGCGCTGGCCCTGATCGGCCTGTTCAACGTGTTCGGCAGCTACGGCGCCGGGCATCTCGGCAACCGCCTGCCCAAGCGCCATGTGCTGGCCGCCATCTATGCCGCGCGCAGCGTGGCGATCAGCCTCTTTCTCTGGGCGCCGCTGACGGCCGGCAGCGTCTATGTGTTCTCGGCGGCGATGGGCCTGCTCTGGCTATCCACGGTGCCGCTGACCAATGCCATCGTAGCCCAGGTGTTCGGCGTGCGCTTCCTCGGCATGCTCTCCGGCCTGGTGTTCTTCAGCCACCAGGTGGGCAGCTTCCTCGGCGTCTGGCTCGGCGGCAAGCTGTTCGACGCCACCGGGGCCTACGATACGGTGTGGGGCATCTGCATCCTGCTCGGCATCCTGTCGGCCCTGATCCACCTGCCGATCGACGAGCGCAGCCTGGAAAGTCGGCGCCTGGCCGCGGCCTGAGGCGCCCGACACCGCTCGGGTAGCACCCTGGCGCCGATTTGCGAGGCGATTCGGCCTCTGTTCCGCTGCTCGACCGTCGCCCCCGGAATAGGGCAATGATCCGGCCGCAGCTTCGCGCAACGGCCCCGGCGCGGGGTGGCTAGGATGCGCCGGATGCCCTCCCAAATCGAAATCTACGAAGAAATGCGGTTGCTGTCGTCGCGCATGGTCGCGGCGGCGCGCGCGCGCGACTGGGACCACCTGATCGAACTCGAACGTGGCGTCGGCAGCCTGCGCCAAGCCTTGCAGGCGGCGCCGGACGATGGCGCCGACACCGACCTGCGGCGCAAGCGCCGGCTGATCCAGCGCATCCTCGACGACGATGCCGAAGTCCGCCGCCACACCGAACCCTGGATGGAGCGCATCCGCCATTTCCTCGGCGACAACGAGCGCTTGCACGAACTGCAGAAGGCCTGTGCGGCCGATGCCGGGGATACTACCGCCGACGGTTGCCGGGCCTGAGCCCGGATATCAACGCCGCTCAACGACCCCGCGCGCCGCCTTTTCGTAGAGCGGCATCACGGCCGGCAACTGCTTCTCGATTTCCCGGATGCGGTGGTCGCCGGCCGGATGGGTCGACAGGAATTCCAGCGGCGCCCGGCTGTTGGCCGCCGCCATCTTGTGCCACAAACTGACCGCGGCGCGCGGATCGAAACCGGCGCGGGCCGCCAGGTCGAGCCCGACCACGTCCGCCTCGGCCTCGTCGTCGCGCGAGAACTTCAGCGTCAGCAGGTTGCCGCCGAGCTGGAAGGCGCCGGAATAGCGCCCGCCGCCGACCAGTTCGCCGAGCAGGCTGGCGCCGAGCTGGGTCAGCTGGCTCTTGGCCATGCGTTCGCGGGCATGCTCGCGCAGGGCATGGGCGATCTCGTGGCCCATGACCATCGCCGCCTCGTCGTCGCTCAGCTTGAGCTGGTCGAGGATGCCGCTGTAGAAGGCGATCTTGCCGCCGGGCATGCAGAAGGCATTGATCTGCTGCGAGCCGATCAGGTTCACTTCCCAGCGCCAGCGGCGCGCATCGGGGTGGAAGCGGTCGACGAAGGGAATCATCCGGCTCGCGATGGCGCGCAGGCGGCGCACCTGCGGATGGTCGTCCGGCCCCAGCGCCTGCTTGGCGGCGGCCTGGCGCTTGAGCTGATCGTATTGCTGCGCGGCCTGCTTTTCGACCGCCGCCGCCGGCACCAGATTGCTCAGGACCGAGGGCTTGCCGACCTCGACGCCGTCGGCCGCCCCTGCCGGCAGGCCGAAGGCCAGCGCGACCGCGGCGATCAGGACCCGCAACATGGCCTTACTCGCCCTCGCCACCCAGCACCTCGAGCAGGTGCGCGAGCAGTTGCGCCAGCTCGCCGCACATCAGCGTGAAGTTGGCGGCGAACAAGTCGTCGGCATTCTCGGCCTGGCGCTCGGCGTCTTCCTTGAGCATATCGAGGAAGGCCAGCTTCTTGATCTGCAGCTGCTCGGTCAGCACGCAGGAGACGCGGTCGTTCCAGGTCAGCGCCAGCCGCGTCGCGGTCTTGCCGCCGGCGATGTGGCTGCGCACTTCGTCGCTGTCCAGATTGTGGCGCACGTAGCGCACGGCGGCGCGCTCTTCGACCGCGGCCTGCAGTTCGCAATCGCGGTCGATGCTGAAGCTGCCCGGGCCGTGTCCCGCCGCCAGCCATTGCGTCATGGCCGTGGCCGGCGCCAGCCGGGTCTTGACCAGGGTCACCGGCAGTTCGCCGAGCGAAAGCTTGAGCTGTTCCATGACCTCGTCGGCACGCGCGCTGGACGAGGCATCGACCAGCAGCCAGCGATGCACCGGATCGATCCAGACGTAGGTCAGGCCGCGCTTGACGAAAGCGCGCGGCAGCAGTTCCGCCTCGACCTGTTCGACGACTTCGCGGGTCTGTTTGCGCCCCGGCTTGTAACCCTGCGCCGCGGCGATCTGTTCCAGCTTGGCCTGCGCATACTGGCGCACCACGGACATCGGCAGCAGCTTTTGTTCGATGCCGAGCGCGATCAGCTGCTGGCGCGCCACGCTGAATACCAGGTCGCCGTCCTCGCCGCGCGGCGGCACCCAGCCCAGCGCCAGGCGGTCGCTGGCGCTGCAGCCCTGGAAGATGCCGCGCTGCAGGGCGGCGGCGAGTGCCTCGGTACTGTAGGCCCACTCGGGAGTGAGCCGGAAAATCTGGAGATTGCGAAACCACATGGCAAAAGGACGCGTGATGAAAGACGCACATTCTAACTAACGGCGCGACCAAGCTCCCGAGGCAGAGTCGGCGCTGGCGGCACGCCGCTCGGGCAACCGCAACAGACCGCTCAAAACAAAACGCGCCCCTGCCGGCAAGCCGGAGGAGCGCGCTTGAAAGCGGAGCAGGTCGGCCGGCGTCTTCTAGGCGGTAACCAATGCGGCGCTGGCCGCGGCTTCTGCGGCGCGGCGGGTCTTGCCGGCCCGCGCCGGCATGTGACACAGGCCGCAGACATAGCCCTTGACCGGGTCGTAGGCATGGGCGACGAATTCGCCATGGCATTCGCGGCAGGTGGCCATCTGCAGCATGCTGGCATCGAAGAAACGCACCATGGTCCACGCCCGCGTCAGCGACAGCACGGTGTCCATGCCGCCGCGCTTGATCTGGTCGAGGTACATGCGGTAGGACTTGATGATCAGTTCCAGCCCGGTCAGCTGCGTGTGCGACTTGAGGAAGCGGTAGTAGGCCATGAACAGCGAGGCATGGATGTTCGGCTGCCAGGTCATGAACCAGTCGGTCGAGAACGGCAGCATGCCCTTCGGCGGCGACTCGTGGCGCACTTCCTTGTAGAGCTTGAGCAGGCGCTCGCGCGAGAGGTTGGTCTCGGCCTCGAGCAGTTGCAGGCGGGCGCCGAGTTCGATGAGTTCGATGGCGAGGCCGATGTCCTTGGCTTCGATGATTACGGATTTATTGCGCATGCGGAACCTCCGTCACGTGACGTTTCGGGTACGGCCTCGAATGAGGGCCGGTCAGGCCAGGGTGGCGACCGGTCTGCCGGCGGCCAGAATGGCGGCATGCAGATGCCCCACGCCGCGGTCGCGCTCGTGGTTGGCGAGCAGGTCGAGCAGCAGGGTGTCGTCGAAACGGAAGCTGCACAGCAGCATGTCGGAGCTGGCCATCTTGAGGACCTGGCCCGGCGTCAGGCGGCTCAGCACGTCGGCAATCTCTTCACTGATGCCCAGGCGGAAAATGGCGGCCTCGCGATCGGAGCGGACCATGTTCTGCGCCAGCATCAGGTAGGAGAGATTGACTTCCTTTATGTCGTTGTAGGTGTCGGTCGATTTCATCTTGCACTCCTTGTGAGCGCCGGCCCGGCCCGAGGGAGCCCGAATCACGGCAGATGCATGATCACACAGGGCATGACAAGAAAGAAATCAGTGGAAAAACCATTCTATTGTAAGAATTAGATAGAGCCACTTTGTAAGAGAAAACATTACAAATTGACCACAATCAATTGTTTATTAGCTTATTTTTTGCCTTGCGGCCGGCTTCGGCCAGGGCCTTTTGCTCTACGCGATGCGGCCCGTTCCGCCCGCCAGGGCGCGCAGCTAGGCGGTGCGCTGGGACAGCGTGGCGCTCGATTGCACGGTCGCCACGGCATTGCGGTGACGCTTGGCAAGGTAGGCGCTCTGATCGGCCAGCCGGATCAGGGCATCCGCATCGGGCGTCGTCGCATCGCGTACCGCGACGCCGATACTGACGCTGCCATGGACCGTGCGCGCGCCGCCGACCACGGGCAGGGCCTCGACCGCGGCACGCATGCGCCCGGCACATGCCAGCGCGGCCTCGAGCGTGGTGTCCGGACAGATCACCAGGAATTCGTCGCCGCCGCTGCGGGCCAGCACGTCCTGCGCCCGCGTCTCTTCCCGGAAGGCGCTGACGACAAGCTTCAGCGCGGTATCGCCGGCGTCATGGCCGTGGGTATCGTTGAGCTGCTTCAGGTGATCGACGTCGATCACCATGCAGGCCAGCGGCCGCTCGCTGCGCACCGCCATCGCCCATTCCTGCTGCATGCGCTCCATGGCGTAACGCCGGTTGCGACAGCCGGTCAGCAGGTCAGTCATGCCGACCTCCTGCAATTGCTGGTTGCTCACCGCCAGCTCGGCGGAGATGCGGCGGATTTTTTCCTGCTCCTGGCCGAGCTCCTCGCGCAGGTTGGCGGCGCGCCTGCCGGCCTGCAGCCGGGCGGTCAGGATCCGCGGCTGCAGGGGCAGGGTCAGAAAACCGTCGGCGCCCGCGGCGAAGGCGGCGATCAGCTTTTCGTCATCGTCGCGGTCGGAGAGGATCAGGATGTAGATGCTGCGTCCGGCCTTGAACTGGCGCAGCGTGCGGGTCAGTTCGATACCGTCGATCTCGGTGGACAGCAGGTCGAGCAGCATGATCGGCGGCTGCAATTCGATCGCCATGGTCAGGCCCTGGCGGCCGTTGGGAGCCTCGGCCACCCGATAGCCGGCGGCGGCCAGCACCTCGCGCAGCGGATTGCGCAGGCGCGCCTCGTCGCCGACCAGCAGAATGCTCATCGGCCCGGCGGCATCGCCGCTGGTCGCGGCGGCGCGCACTTCGGGCTCGGGCGGCCTCGGCGGCTTGGCTGTCCTGGGCAGTTCGACGGGTTTGGGCGCCCCGGGCGGCTCGGTCACCTTCGGCGGCCCGGCTGCCTTGGACACCCTGGGCGGCTCGGTCGTCCTGGATGCCTCGGGTACATCCGGCGGCAAGGCGACCGCTTCCTCGAAGTGCGGCATCGGACCGGTTTCGAGTTCCAGCATGCCGCCCCACTCGCGCCATTCATGCGCCGTGCGGTTGCACAGCGCAGTCAGCGCCTCGGCCTTGAGCGAGAGCTTGGCCCCCAGCTGAAACAGCTTCGGCATCAAGCCGCGCCATTCGGTCGGCGCCGCGACACAGACGGCGCCGATATAGTCGGCGAGCACCAGCAGTTGCCGAAGGATCGCATCGTCGCCGTCCTGCCGGCTTGCGGCCGCCGGCAAGTCAAACACCTCCACCGCCGCGACGCACTCGTCGGGCAGGTTGTAATCGAGCATCAGCGATGCGGTCAATGCGCCGGAGCTTGCGCCGAACGCCTCCTGCTCGCGCTGTGCCAGCACCTGCCCTGCGCGCCACTGCTGCAGCAGATCGCCGTAGGGCTGCGAAAACACGGTTGCCAGCACCAGTTCGCCAATGCGCGCGATCAGGCCGACACTGAAGGCATCCGCCGGCGGACAGCCCGCGCGCAAGCCGGCCAGCAGCTGCAGGGCCGCCGCCCGCGCCAGGGCATGCGACCAGAAACGCGGATAGTCGAAGCTGCTGCACGCGCCGCTGCGATGATGCTCGAGCAGCGAAAATCCCATCGCCAGCGACCTGACCGCCGGAACGCCCAGCACATTCACCGCATCGCGCAGCGAAACCAGCGGTCCCTGCTCGGTGCCGCTGACGCCATTGGCAACCCGGATCACGCGCACCGACAGGGCCGGATCGGCCTTGAGGGCATGCGCCATGACCGCCAGGGAGGTCCCTTCGCGTTGCGTGAGGCGGATCAGAGCCATCGCCGCGCCCTTCGGCAGCGGGAAAGTCTCCATGCCCTTGATTTCCTCGATTCGCTTGCGGAAGGCGGGATTTGGCATCGATTACGCGATTTCGGCGGTCATATTCGGGGTCTTCGAGTGGCTTATATCACCATTTAATGCGTAGGGGTAATGTCGAAGGCAGTATCCGGCACGCTACAATAATTGCATGGATCCGGCGATGAATTTCTGCAGTGCCTGTGGCGCTCCCGTTGCGCTGAAGATACCCGCCGGCGACAGTCTGCCGCGCCATGTCTGCGATACCTGCGGGGCGATCCATTACCGCAATCCGCGGCTGGTGGTCGGCGCCCTGCCGGAGTGGGAGGATCGCATCCTGCTCTGCCGCCGCGCCATCGAACCGCGCCACGGCAAGTGGACCCTGCCGGCCGGTTTCATGGAGAACGGCGAAACCGTCGCCGCCGCCGCCCTGCGTGAAACCCTGGAAGAAGCCTGCGCGCGCATCGAACTGGGCGAGATGTACACCATGATCAGCGTGCCGCACATCCATCAGGTGCACGTCATCTACCGCTCGCGGCTGCTCGACCTCGACTTCGCCCCCGGCATCGAAACCCTCGAATTGCGCCTGTTCGACGAAGATGAGATCCCCTGGGACGAGATCGCCTTCCGCACCATTGCGATCACCCTGAAACACTACTTCGCCGATCGCCGCGCGGGCAAGTACCGCTTCCATGCCGAAGACCTGACCACGCCGCCTCCGGCCGCCGCTAATCGCCCTCGAGGTTGAACACCACCGGCAAGACCACGGCGAAGGCCCTGCCGCGCAGGCTTTCCGGCACACTCGCACGCTGCGCACCGGCATCGATCATGACCTGTGCCGCCCGATCCAGGAGTTCATGGCCGCTCGACCGGTTCACGGTGACGTTGCGCGGCTGACCGTCACTGGCGACTTCGAGGCGGATCTCGGCGCTCCCCGCCCAGCCAGCCGCCATCGCCTGCGCCGGATAGCGCTTGAAGCGCCGGGCCTGACTGGCAACGGCGAGGCGGTAGCCGCGCAAGCCGTCGAGCACGGTGCCGGACGCCGTGGTTTCGCTGATCAGGGTGGCGCTGACCGCGCCCGGCGCAGTCGCTTGCACTGGGATCGAGGGCGCCGCAGTCCTGGCCGACGATGCCGGCGCCGGCGTCAAGGCCTTTTCCGCCGACACCACGGGGGTTTGCGGAACGGAAGCCGGTCTGGACGGTTCCAATGCCCGTGGTTCAATCGGGGCGGAAGGCGTGGCAATAGCCGGCGCCACAGTGCGCGGTGCAGGCCTGGGCGGTGGTGGCGGCTGGGTCGAAACCGGCGCCGGGCGCAGCGCGGCATGCAGCAAGGCCGGCGCGGTGTCAGACAGCTGGCGCGGCGCGGCGGGCCAGAGCAGCAGCAGGTGCAGCAGCAGCGAGGCGATGACGGCATAGCGCAGCCGTCGCGTGCCAATTCCCCCTGTTTCTAAGCTATGAAAAGTCATTGCGCTCTGCTAAATTCCTGCCAATACGGGATTCTATAGAGATGAACAGCCATCCGTTGATCCTTACCCTCGACCAGCACGGTGTTCCGCACCGCTGGGTGAGTTGGCAGCATGCCTGCATTTACGTCGCACGCGATCTGGTCGCCTGGGACGCGGGAGATACTCAGTTCATTTTCTACGGCGGCACCAACCGCGTCACCGGCGAACGCTCCGAACTCGCCACCAGCAGCATCATCGCGATTCGCGGCAAGGCGCTCTCGGGCAAATCCCTGCATCCGATCCCGCCCCTGTCCAACCGCGAGCTGTTCCACCGCGACCGGCACATCTGCGCCTATTGCGCGCGCGAATTCGCCTCGCAACGGCTGACGCGCGACCATGTGCTGCCGGTCTCGCAGGGCGGGCGCGACACCTGGATGAACGTGGTCACCGCCTGTCGCCACTGCAACCAGACCAAGAGCGGACGCACCCCGGAACAGGCGCGCATGGAACTGGTCTACGCACCCTATATCCCGAACAAGGCGGAGTATCTGATTCTCTGCAACCGCAACATCCTGGCCGACCAGATGGATTTCCTCGCGCGCCACGTTCCGTCGCAAAGCCGCGTCCGCGCGGCGTAAGCTCCTCCCTGATCATGACTGCCGTTGCGGCGAAGCCGCTCACCTCCTATCGCAAGTACTGGGCGCAGCGCTTCGGCACCGCGCCCTTCCTGCCCATGTCGCGCGCCGAAATGGAGGCGCTGGGCTGGGACGAATGCGACATCATCCTGGTCACCGGCGACGCCTACATCGACCACCCCAGCTTCGGCATGGCCCTGGTCGGCCGCCTGCTCGAAGCGCAGGGCTTTCGCGTCGGCATCGTCGCGCAGCCCGACTGGCACTCGGCGGAGGATTTCAAGCAACTGGGCAAGCCTAAGCTGTTCTTCGGCATCACCGCCGGCAACATGGATTCGATGGTCAATCGCTACACCTCGGATCGCAAGATCCGCTCCGACGACGCCTACACGCCCAACGCAGCGCCCGACCGCCGCCCCGACCGCGCCGTGATCGTGTATTCGCAGCGCGCCCGCGAAGCCTTTCCCGAGGTACCGCTGGTGATCGGCAGCATCGAGGCATCCTTGCGCCGCATCGCGCACTACGACTACTGGTCGGACAAGGTGCGGCGCTCGATCCTGCCGCATTCCAAGGCCGACCTGCTGATCTTCGGCAATGCCGAGCGCGCGCTGGTGGAACTCGCCCATCGCCTGGCGAAAGGCGAAAAGATCGGCGACATCCGCGACCTGCGCGGCACCGCCTTCATGGTGCCGCAGGGCTGGCTGCCGGGGCCGGAATGGACCGAAGCCGATTCGACCACGGTGGATACGCCGGGAGCGGTGCACCCGCATCCCGATCCCTATGCGATGGAGCCGACGGCAACGGTGCGCCCAAAAGTCGGCGCTGGCGACACGGCGGTGGTGCGCGTCGTCAGCCGCGCCGAGCGCCTGGCGCAACACAAGGCGGCGCGCGCCCATACCGCGATCCGCCTGCCCTCCTACGAACAGGTGCGCGACGACCCGGTGCTCTACGCCCACGCCTCGCGCAGCTTCCATCTCGAATCGAACCCCGGCAATGCGCGCGCCCTGATCCAGGCCCATGGCGAAGGCGCCAGCCGGCGCGACGTCTGGCTCAATCCGCCGCCGCTGCCGCTTTCCACCGAAGAGATGGACCATGTCTTCGGCCTGCCCTATGCCCGCGCCCCGCACCCAAGCTATGGCGACGCGAAAATTCCGGCCTGGGAAATGATCCGCTTCTCGATCAACATCATGCGTGGCTGCTTCGGTGGCTGCACCTTCTGCTCGATCACCGAACATGAGGGCCGCATCATCCAGAGCCGCTCGGAAGCCTCGATCCTGCACGAGATCGAGCAGATCCGCGACAGGACACCGGGCTTCACCGGCGTCATCTCGGACCTCGGCGGACCGACCGCCAACATGTACCGCATGGCCTGCAAGGATCCGCAGATCGAATCCTCCTGCCGCCGCCTGTCCTGCGTCTATCCCGGCATCTGCGAGAACCTCGGCACCGACCACGCGCCGCTGATTTCGCTCTATCGCAAGGCGCGCGCCCTGCCCGGCATCAAGAAGATCCTGATCGGTTCCGGCCTGCGCTACGACCTCGCGGTGCGCTCGCCCGAGTATGTGAAGGAACTGGTGACGCACCACGTCGGCGGCTACCTGAAGATCGCGCCGGAGCACAGCGAGGAAGGCCCGCTGTCGAAAATGATGAAACCGGGCATGGATGCCTACGAACGCTTCAAGCAGATGTTCGACAAGTTCTCGAAGGAAGCCGGCAAGGAACAGTACCTGATCCCCTACTTCATCGCCGCCCACCCCGGCACCACCGATCAAGACATGCTGGAACTGGCGCTGTGGCTGAAGCGGAGCGGCTTTCGTCTCGACCAGGTGCAGACCTTCCTGCCGACGCCGCTGGCGCTGGCCACCGCGATGTGGCATACGGAGAAGAATCCGCTGCGCAAGGTCACGACCAGTTCGGAAGACGTCGCCGTGGTGCGCGGCGCAAGACAACGAAAACTGCACAAGGCCTTCCTGCGCTATCACGATGCGGAAAACTGGCCCCTGCTGCGCGAGGCCCTGAAGGCCATGGGCCGCGCCGACCTGATCGGGCCGGGCAAGCGCCACCTGATTCCGGCCTGGCAGCCGGCGGGGACGGGATCGTCGTCATTGCCGCACAAGCCGGGCCATGGGGTCCATGCCGGAAAGCGGGCACAACAGTCGGCGCCGGCAACACGGCGCACAGCACCGGCGGCGCCGGCCAAACCCGGCAAAGGCCCTCCGGCGCGGCGTCATCCCGACGTGCCGCGGCATCCGCTGTCGCGTCGCAAGGGCGGCTGAAGGCAAAATAAACGGGGAATTTGAAGCAGGTAGAATCGGTGGCGGGAGGGTGTCTGCCGAACTATGGCCGGTAAGCCTTGACACCACTGCGATTCATCTCCGGCGCATTATCGTATTACCACGATAGTTACCACGTTTTTTCCTTCGCTACCCCTACTCAATGCCCTTTCCGACATCGGCGAAGGATCGGCGAACCCAGCCGGCGCGGCCCGGTGACTTTGCCAACATCACCCAGCGCGCAGCGCCTGAATAAACAGACGCAGCGAAGCAAGCCGGAATAGTCGTTGCCGGGCCGGGGCGCGAGACATAACCGACCATTACCCGAACCCGCAGGGCGCGACTGTTGACGCGCGAACAAAACTACCCAGTTTCATGAGGTAGTGCGCGTTCAAAATTACCCAGGGTGATTTACCTTCGCTGCTCATTTTTTGAGCAGGACAACAAGGAGATGATCACCATGAAACAACTGGGAAGAGTTCGACGACTGTATTACCGTGATGGCCTGTCGCTGTCTGAGATTGAGCGGCGTACAGGACTGACGCGCAAGA
>JAPTVL010000164.1 GCA_028065725.1 Betaproteobacteria bacterium | reverse complement strand
AGTTCCTCCACCAATTTTTCTGGCGTCATGCCCGGCCGCCACTGGTCCCGGGGCTTGAACTGGATGGTGGTCTCGAACATCTCCAGGGGCGCCGGGTCGGTGGCGGTTTCGGCACGGCCGGCCTTGCCGAAGACGTGCGCCACTTCGGGCACGGTCTTGATCAGGCGGTCCGTCTGCTGCAGCAACTCGCTGGCTTTCTGCGCCGACAGCCCCGGCAGCGCCGACGGCATGTAAAGCAGATCGCCTTCGTCCAGAGGCGGCAGGAACTCGCCGCCAAGGCGGCTGACCGGCCACGCCGCGGTGAGGAACAATAACGCGGCCACCGCAAGGGTGGTCTTTGGCCGCGCCAGCACAGCATCCAGCAGCGGCCGGTAGGCGCCGATGAGCCAGCGATTGAGCGGATTCTTCGCTTCATCCGGCAGCGTGCCGCGTATCCAGTAGCCCATCAGCACGGGAATCAGCGTCACCGACAGACCGGCCGCCGCGGCCATGGAGTATGTTTTGGTGATCGCGAGCGGCCCGAACAACCGGCCCTCCTGCGCTTCCAGCATGAACACCGGCACGAAGGAAATGGTGATGATCAGGAGCGAGAAGAACAGCGCAGGCCCGACCTCGACGGCGGACTCGGTCATGACCCGCCAGTGGGCCTCGCCGTGGAGCGTCTGGCCGGGATGTTCGCGCTTCCAGGCTTCCACATGCTTGTGGGCATTTTCGATCATGACGATGGCCGCATCCACCATGGCCCCGATGGCGATGGCGATGCCGCCCAGGGACATGATGTTCGCGTTCACGCCCTGGTAGCGCATGGCGAGGAACGCCGTCAGCACGCCCAAGGGCAGTGAGACGATGGCCACCAGGGACGAACGCACATGCCACAGGAACAGGGCGCATACCAGCGCGACGACGATGAACTCTTCGACGAGTTTATGGGTGAGGTTTTCCACCGCGCGGTCGATCAGCTTGCTGCGGTCGTAGGTCGTGACGATTTCCACGCCCTTGGGCAGGCTGGCCTTGAGCTGTTCCAGCTTGGCATGCACCGCCGCGATGGTTTCGCGTGCGTTCTTGCCGCTGCGCAGAATGACCACGCCGCCGACCGTTTCGCCCTGGCCATCCAGTTCCGCGATGCCGCGCCGCATTTCCGGCCCGAGCTGGATGGTTGCCACGTCGCCGAGCATGACCGGCACGCCATTCACCAGTTTGAGTGGAATGGACCGGAAGTCGGCGAGCGATTTGAGGTAGCCGTTGGCGCGTACCATCAGTTCGGCTTCGCCGAGCGTCAGCACCGATCCGCCGCTCTCCTGGTTCGCTCTGGTAATGGCGTCCTTCACTTCAGCCTGGGTGATGCCGAATCCGGCAAGCTTCACCGGATCGAGCACGACCTGATATTGCTTGACCATGCCGCCCACCGTGGCTACTTCGGCCACGTTCGGCAGGGTCTTCAACTCGAATTTCAGGAACCAGTCCTGCAAGGCGCGCAGCTGTGCCAGATCATGGCGCCCGGTCCTGTCGACGAGCGCATATTCGTAAATCCAGCCCACACCGGTGGCGTCCGGGCCGAGGCTCGACCGGGCCGTGGCCGGCAGCCGCGCCTGGATCTGATTGAGGTATTCCAGCACCCGCGAACGCGCCCAATAGAGATCAGTGCCGTCCTCGAACAGCACATAGACGAAGCTGTCGCCGAAAAAGGAAAACCCGCGCACTGTCTTGGCGCCCGGCACCGAAAGCATGGTGGTGGCCAGCGGGTAGGTGACCTGGTTCTCCACAATCTGCGGCGCCTGGCCGGGATAACTGGTGCGGATGATGACCTGCACGTCCGAAAGATCGGGCAGCGCATCGACGGGCGTCGTCTTGACCGACCAGATGCCCCAGGCGGCGAGGAACAGCGTGCCCAGCAGCACCAGGATGCGATTGGCGACCGACCAGCGAATCAGCTTGGCGATCATTGCTCGCCTCCTGACCGCTCGATGCGTTCGACGACCAGTCCATCGTCGGTCTGTCGCACGCCGACGCGCACCTTGTCGCCCGCCTTGAAACCCTGGACCAGGTCCGGTTTCCCCAAGGGAAAGGTCATGGTCATGCCCGGCATGCCCAGCATCTTGAACGGTCCATGCGCGAGGGTGACTTCGCCCGGGGCGATGCCTTTGATGGTGGCCTCCGCCTCGTCCACCGCAGGTGACGCCGACATGGCTGTTTTCTCCGCCGGCCGTGCCGCAATCCCGCTGAGACTGGCTTCGGAGTCGAGCAGGAACTGCCCGCTCGCAACCACCTGCTGTCCTTCGTCCAGCCCGGCCGTGATGACCGTTTGGTCGCCGACCTCCTCGCCCAGCGATACCTCGACCGGCGTGTACCGGCCTTGTGCGCCCGCGAGCATGACCAGCGCGCGCCTGCCGGTGCGGATGACGGCCTCGGTGGGTACGGCAAGCGCCGTACCTTTGGGCTTGCCTTGCAGGGACAACTGCGCGGACATGCCCGGGCGCAACTGTCCATTCCGATTCGGCAATTCGATCCGTACCCGCAGGGTGCGGGTGGCGTCTTGAAGGACGGGCACGATGCTGGCGACACGGCCCTCGATGGGGCTTGCTTCTCCCGCCACGGTCGCGGTCACGCGGTCGCCTGTGTCAACCCGGTTCGCCAGCGCCTGCGGCACCGCTGCTTCCAGCCAGACGCTCGACAGCCCGTTGATGCGTGCCAGCGTCTGGCCGGCCGCGAGCGTCATGCCCGCGCGCACGTCGAGCGACTGGATCACGCCGCCCATCGGCGCGGTGACCGTATAGCGCGACTGCACGACGCCGGATTTTTCGACCGCGTCGATCATGCGTTCGGGCATGCCCAGCAAGCGCAGGCGGTCGCGCGCCGCGGCCAGCAGGCCCGCATCGCCGGATCGCCGGATCGCCAGTAGCTCGTATTGCGCCGCCGCCCACTCGGGAACCAGGAACGCCACCAAGGGCTGCCCGGCACGCACCACGTCGCCCGGCGCCAAGGGCCAGACACGCTCGACAAAACCGGCGCTGCGATTTTGCACCACCGCCACATCGCGCTCGTTGAAGCCGATGATTCCGCTCGCCTCGGCCTGGAAGGCAAGCGGAATACGCTCCACCTTCGCCAGCCGCACGCCGAGATTCTGTGCGACGGCCGGATCGATCTTCACGCCCGCCGTATCCCCGCTCGCATCGGCATACTTGGGCACCAGCGCCATGTCCATGAAAGGCGACTTGCCCGGCTTGTCGAAATGCTGCTGGGGAACCATCGGGTCATACCAGTACAGCACCTTGCCTTCATTCTGTCCGGGCTGGGGAGTGACAGGTTCTGTTCTTGCCGCCATAGGCGCCGGCTGCCTGGCCCACCACCAGCCGCCGGTGGCGCCGAGCGCGAGCAGGGCGGAACCGGCTGCGGCGATCAGTAAGATTTTCCTGGTTTTGCTCATACCCGTTCTCATGGTTGCGCTCCTGGGTGATCGCCGTAGGCGTAATACAGGCGTACAGCGACTTGCCGGCGCTGCCCTTCCAGTTCGATGACTTTGAGTTCCGTATCGATGCGTTCGCGGCGCGCGGCAATCACCTCGGTGAGGCTGCCTTTGCCGCCGCGCCAGGCCGCCATCGCCAGCGCGACTTTCTCATCGGCAAGCGGCAGCAACACTTCGCGCTGGCGCTTGACGGCGTTCGCGAGCCGCCGGTGTTCGGCCAGGTCCGACTCCAGCATGGCGGCGTGTTCCCGCAGCGTGGCCTCGCGCTTGGCTTCCAGGCCCGCGCGCTCGGCGCGTTTGGCGGCGATTTTCGGGTCCTGGCGTGAACCTGGGAAGATCGGCAGGTCGAGGCTCACCTGCAGCGAAACCATGTCGCTGAACTGCGGGCCGCGCTGCTGGTAGGCCAGCTCCAGCGCCCAGTCCGGTTTTTTCTCGGCCTGCGCCTCGCCGATCTCGGCGTCGAGCATGCGTTCCTGCGAATCGAACTCGGTCAACTCCGGATGCCGGTGCAGACTGTGCGCCAGCACGTCGCGCGAGATCGGCCAATCCGGTGAAGTGCCTTGCAAGGGCTCTTCGGCTACGGCACCGATCCATCGCTTGAGGGTGGCAATGGCCTGTTCGCGCCGTGTGCGCAGCTCGTCCGCACGGTCCTCGATCAGGGCCGCCTCCTGCCGCGGCATGACCGTGTCGGTTGGCGTACCTTTGCCGCCGGCAAGCATGGCCTTGACCGCCGAATCGAGCAGCTGGTTCTCCGCCCGCAGGCTGTCCATGTGTGCAAGCTCCTGCTCCACGGTCTTGCGCGCGATCCAGGCGATGGCTGTTTCGCGCAGGACGGTCAGGCGCGTAATGCGGGTCTGCGCTTCGGCGACGGCCACCTTGTCTCGCGCGACCGCGACACGCGCCTCCCGCTTGGCGCCATTGGGAAATTCCTGCATCACGCCGATGCGGCGCATGGTCATGAAGTCGCGCGATACGCTGTAGGCATCTGGCCCATTGACCGGCAGGTTATCCACGCCGAGCACAAGTTTCGGGTCGGGCAACTCGCCCGCGGGCAACGAATTAGATTGTGCGGCCGCGACGGCTGCTTCGCGGGCTTTGAGCTGAGGCGCCTTCGTCTGGGCGAGGCGCAGCGCTTCGTCGAACGTCAGCGCGTGGCTGAACGTGCTGAAACCGGCAAGCAGCATGGCGGTGACCATGCGCTGCCGTTGAAACGGTTTGAGGGGGGACATGATGACCTCTCTTCGATTGAACAAGACAAGGCGTCGCGCTCACGCGACGCCGTCTTAAACAACGAAGTGGTCTAAATCCGGAAAACCTGGTACTGGATACGAAGCGGTGGCGAGGCGTCCGTCAGCCACATCGGGCCGTTATGGAGGAGTCGTGAGGAAGGCTGGTCGACTGAATCGAGATGCGACACGACCCAGAGTCCCACCCATGTAAACGGCAGGAGGTGCATTGCCGGAACCTGATCCGACTGTGCGGACTGGTCGCAGTGCGCCTTGCACAAAGGGGAGGGTTTGCTCCCCATTTCACGCGCACAATCGGACGACATGTCGGTTTCTTCGGCAGCGTTCGGTGCCGCGAAAGGAGTCATCTGCTGCGGGCAGGCGTACGCCGCGACCGCGAACTGAGTAGCCATCAGTATCACGGCACAAAGGAAAGCAATCGGGCGGTGTAATTTCTTGCGAAACATGATTGCACTATAACCCATCGTGTTTCAGTGAGTAAACTGCGCCTAACGCTTCCGGGGGGCGCAAGGCAAGTCATGGTCGCCCCGGCGTTGAGGGAGCAACCAGCACGATTGCCATTCCTGAGATGGCAATCGCATCGCAAATGCTTTCTGTTGCGGCGGGTAATGAGTGTGATCCGAAACTACCCCGCATGGCTACTGCGGATAAACCGACCATAGCGCAATGCAAGGCCCGGCAGGATGAGAAGGTTAAGGGCAGTGGACGTGAACAGGCCGCCCAGGATAACGATCGCCATCGGCCCCTCTATCTCGCGGCCCGGCGCACCCGCGCCCAAAGCCAGCGGCAGCAGTCCGAGCGCGGTTACCAGCGCGGTCATGAGAATCGGCGTGAGACGTTCTGTCGCCCCCCACAACGCTGCTTCAACTCCCCATTGCATACCTTCAACCGTCACGAGATGCTCGTAATGGGAAAGCATCATCACGGAATTGCGCAAGGTAATCCCGAACAAGGTGACAAACCCGACCAGCGCGCCGACCGACACGCCCACCCGGGATATCGCCACCGCGACCACGCCGCCTACGAGCGCAAACGGCAAATTGACGAGCACCAGGCCCAGGTTGCGATAATTCCGCAGCACCATCGACAGAAACAGCACGATCGCGACGCCGGCGAGGGCGGAATTGACGAGCAGGTCGCGGCTGGACTTGGCCTGTGCTTCGGCGGCCCCGCCGAACTCCACGTAGGTGCCTTCCGGTAGCGTGATTTTGGCGGCAATCTGTTTCTTGGCGTCCGCGACAAAAGACTTCACATCCCGGCCCGCCACGTTGCAGGTGATGGCTTGCACCCGCCGGGCGCCGTTGTGGAGCACCACGTAGCGCCCGGAACTTTCGTAGATGTCCGCCAATTGGCTCAGACGCACATAGGTTCCGTTCGGGTTGCGCAAGGTGAGTTCGCCGACGCCGGCGATGTTTTTCCTTTGCCGCGCATCGAGAATCACTGCGACATCGAAGACCCGGTTGCCGTCGTACACCTGGCCGACGACGTCGCCCTGATAGGCGGTACGGACGGCGTCGAGCACCTGCGTGGGATCAAATCCCCAGCGCGATAACGCGTCAGGCCGCAGCCGTACGACGAGTTGAGGCGTTCCCGGCGGGGATTGCACCTGCACCTCCGTTGCGCCCGGAACCCGGCTTAACACCTGGGCGATTTCCTGGGCCTCCCGATCCAGGATGTCCAGGTCATTGCCATACACGTTTACCACCACCGAAGCCGTATAGCCGGACAAGGTTTCCTCGATCCGCTCCGTGAGGAAGGTCTTGACCGAAGAATTGACTCCCGGAAGCCGCGCCAGGGCGTCGCGCATATCGGCTTGGGCACGTTCGGCGACCTCGCCTTCGACCGGTTTGAGGTCGACGTTCATTTCGCTGTAATGGGTACCGAAAACGTCGTCCGCCCCTTCGGCCCGGCCTGTGCTTTGCGCGACCGTACGGACGATCGGAAGCTTGAGGAGCTCCGCCGTGGCGTGACTGCCCACGCGCAAGGACTCCTGCAACGAAGTGCCGGGTACCAGGGCCATGTGAACGATGAAATGCCCTTCCTTGAGTTCCGGCAGGAATTCGCCTCCAAGAAACGGCAGCATGGCCAGTCCCGCTACCGTGGCGAGCGCCGCGGCGATGACCACGCCGCGATGACGCCGTTCCACGCTCACCAGGAGAGAACGATATCTGGCCTTGAGCCAGCGCACGAGCCGCGGCTCCCGCTCCGGCAAAGGATGGTTTTCTAGCAGGATGAAGCACAGGGCCGGCGTGACGGTCAGCGCCACCACGAGGGAGGCGAGCGTCGCCAGGATGTAGGACACGCCCAACGGACCGAACAGGCGGCCCGCCACGCCGGACATGGTGAGCACGGGCAAGAAGACCATGGTGATGACCAGCGTGGCGTAAACTACGGCGCTGCGCACCTCCAGCGCGGCATTGAGGACCACGTCGAAGGTGGCGCGCGGGCTTTCGAGCTGGCGATTTTCGCGCAGGCGTCGATAGATGTTTTCCACCACGATCACCGCATCGTCGACCAGCAGGCCGATGGCGATGGCGAGCCCGCCCAGGGTCATGGTGTTCAGGCTCAGCCCGAGATACTCCATGACCGTCGTACCGGCGAGGAGGGAAAGGGGGATCGCTGCCAAGGAAATGGCGGCCGTCCTAAGATTGAACAGGAACAGCGTCAGCACGACGACCACCAGCACCGCCCCGATCGCCAGGGAAGCCTCCACGTTCCGCGTGGCGATCTGGATGAAATTCGCCGGCCGGAAGACCGTGTCCAGAACGATTCCCTGATTTTTTAGCGCAGGGCGGATGTCCTGCAGCGCCTGTTCGATACGCTCGGTCACCTCCAGCGTGTTGGCGCCATACTGCTCCGAGACCATCAGTTGCACGGCCGGCTTACCCATCACGGCGGCGGCGCCGATGGGCGTTGCGGGCGCGTCGATTACTCTCGCCACGTCGCCGAGTGTCACATTCATCCCGTTTTGATGAAGAATGACCGTTCTGGCGATGCGGTCCGCAGTGAGGGCCTGGCCCTCACTTTGCAGGATGAGCCTCTGATTCGCCCCATCGATCACCCCTGCGCCCCGCACGCCGGTCGCCTGGCGGGCCGCGGCGAGCACGTCCTCGATGGACACGTTGAATTTGACCAGACGCTGGGGTTCGACCTGGATTTGAAGCTGCTTCACCTCGCCGCCGAACACCGCTACCTTGGCGACGCCGGGAACGGCCAGAAGCCTGGGTTTCAGCGTCCAGTCGGCGATCGTGCGCAGCTCCATGAGGGAGCGCTTGTCCGAGGTGAGGCCAAGCGCCATCACCACGCTCGTGGAGGACGTGAGCGGGGACATCTCCGGAGGCCGAATCCCCTGCGGCAGCCGGGAAGAAACGCTGGCAAGCCGCTCCGCGAGCGCCTGACGATCGCGATAGATATCGCTGCCGGGCTTGAATACCGCGGTGATCACCGAGAGCCCCTGGATCGAATTCGAACGCAGCGTCTCAATCCCCGGGGCGCCGTTGACCGCATTCTCGATCGGCTGGGTGACCAGCACCTCCACCTGTTCCGGCGACAGTCCCGTGGCTTCGGTCTGAATCACCACCTGCGGCGGGGCGAATTCGGGGAATACGTCGAATGTGGCGCGCGACAGGGCATAAAGCCCATAGGCCACCAGGATGACTGCCAGCGCAATGACCACGCCCCGGAAGCGCAAGGAAAAACGCACAATGGCGGCGAGCATGCCGGGAGTTCCGCTGGTCATTTGCGCTCGCCCTTCTCTCCATGCTCGCTTTTCTCGCCGCCTTCCTCTCCCTCTTCGCCCGACTGGATTTGGGAACGGAATTCCTGAGAAAGCAATTGCTGCGCCCCGGTGACGACCACGGTCTCGCCAGGCGCGAACCCTTGCGGCACGAACCAGCCGTCTTCCATCGGGTTGCCCGTGGGCAGTTCGCGCCTCTCGAAATGCCCTGGGCGTGGCTGCACGTAAACCCATGCTTTGCCTTGCCACCACACCACGGCCGACACAGGAACGATCACTCCCGGCAAAACCGCGCCGGCCGGCAGGTAAGCGGTGACGGTCATGCCGGGAAGCAGAACGGTTGCCGACGCATGGTAGAACAGGCTCGCGCCCTGGAAACGCGGGTCGGCTCGGGGTGCCCGGGAGATCAGCTCACCCGTTGCGTAACTGCCGTCCGGACCCTGGACCCTCGCGGTTTTGGGAGGCGATGAAATGACCATGCCGGCTGGGACATTGACCTGGATCACGACCCGTTGCTGGCTCATAAGCTGGCGGAACAGGGGGCCGTCTCCCAAAACGGCCTTGGCGAGAACGCTGCCCCATTGTTGGGCGGCACTCGCTTCCATAGCCGCAAGATTCGCGCGCGACGCGCGCAGCACCGCCTCGTCGGATCGCCAGACCGCTTCGGCCGCCTGCAAGGCCTTGTCGGACACATCGCGATCATTCGCGTTCAGGGCGTGCAGCCGTTCGTATTCCTTGCTCGAGGCCGCCAGCGCGGCTTGTGTCTTCTCCTCTTGGGCTTTCGCCTCGATGTACCGGTTATGCAGGTCAATGAAGTCCTGGGGACGAACAACCGTGCCGAAAGCCTGGGTTGCCTGCTGGTGGCTGACAGGCTTGAGGGCGCTTGTCACGATGCCGCTCAGAGCGACGGCCTTCCTGCCCAGGGCAAGCGCGGGTTCGGCTGTTTCCCCGTGCGCTTCCGTCCGTGTTTCGCCGGCCTTTTCAGCCTCATGCGACCCCGCTTCATTCTTTTCGGCGATCCCCCAGGTTGCGATCGCGAATGCGCTGGCCGCGGCGCCAATCATCAGTATCAGTTTGCTTTTCATTGGTGGGTTTCCTCTTTGCGGGGACTTGCCGCGGAAATCGCGGGAGAAGACGGGTTGGGGGCCAAAGGACGCCGTATGGCATCTTCCAGCGCCCCAAGGGATTGTTGCCCCTGAATCAGGGTGTCAAGCCGGGCGCGCTTGGCGGATAGCAGTTCGAACGCGCCCTCGGCCAAGGCGAGCCGGTCGGTTTCGCCGGCACGGAACCACGCTTCCAGGGAGGCCTGGCGCCTTTCCTGCTCGGTGACAAGTTGATCGGCAGTTAGAAGCTTCTGCGAAACCGCGCGGTAAGCGGCCAGTGACAAATCGAGGTCGCTAATCACCCTCGCCTGCAGGGCGGTAAAATCCGCCGCCGCCTGCGTGCGCCGGGCCTCCGCCTCGGCGATGGGGCCCTCGTTGCGGTTGAGCAGCGGAAGGACGATAGACAAGCCGAGGGACCACTTATTGACGCCCTGATCCCATTGGTAGCCCGGACCCAAAGTGAGATCGGGGTATTGTTTGGCGATCGCGAGTTGCAGGGCGGACTGGCTCGCCTCGTATTCCGCCAGCGCAGCCAGAATGTCTGCGCGGTTCAGGAGGGCCTCTCGACGCACCTCGGGCGCGGGCAGATCGTTGGGACCGGGAACGCTGTCAAGCCCGTCGAACGACACCGCGCTGTCCGCCAGGCTCGCCGCCGGCACGCCGATTGCCGCGGCAAGCTTGATGCGTGCCTCGGTCTCCTGTTTCTGCGCTTCGCTCAACGCCAGCCTTGTCTGCTGGAGCGTGATCCGGGCCTGGGCCACGTCTGCGACGGAAACCTCTCCGGCACGGAGCCTTCGATCCAACAGGCCGGCTATCTCTGACAAGAGCGCCTCCTGCTCTTTGAGGGGCGCGACCCTTTCGTGGGCTGCATACAGGCCGACCAGGCTTGCGCGTACCCGGCTGTAGACCTGCCAAGCGGTGCTGGCGAGCCCACTGCGGGCGGCCTCCGACATGTGCTGCGCCTGGTCGATCCGGTAGCCACGTTTGCCTGCGGTCTCTACCGGAATGTTCAAATTCAGTCCCCAAGTCCACGGGAAACCCCCGCTCGGGGCATTGCGCTGACCGAAGACGTCCAAGGCAGGATTGGGCCGTGCCCCCGCCGTAATGGTGCCTGCCTCGGCCACACCCCATTTGGCGCGCGCGACATCGAGGTCGGGATGATAGTAAAACGCGACTAGCGTAAGGTGCGTCAAGTCCCACGATTTTGGCGGCCATGGGCCAGCCTCTTGCGGTAGGTTTTGCCGAACGAAATCCCGCAGCCCGGCGCTGTCCAGCGAACGGGATTCAAACGCGGATGCCGTTTGGGCGGGCAACAGGGGTTTGGGCTGAAAGCTCACGCATCCTCCCAACAGCGAGGCCATGACGCACGGAACGACGAATTTGTTGAGGGTGTTCTTCATGGTGGAGATTTACGGCAGCACCAGATCGAAAGACTTTTGTTGCGGCGGATAGCAGACGCCGATTTTTTCGTTGCAACCTTGATAGCTCGCAAGCAACGTCAGGCGCTTGGCGGTCGGCTTGCGGTCCAATATGATTTCGGCCCGGAAAGGTTTCTTGTAGGTCTCCATCGTGCCCAAGAATGGGTCGTTCTTGACCTCGCCGGGGGGCAGCCGAACCTCCTTGATCAGCACGCCGCTCGCATTCTTTAGTGCGAAGAAGGTCTTGTTCTTGTAGAGATAGTGGTCTTTTGCCGGCGTGAATTCCGCCACGACCGTGTCGGAACCCCGGACCGAGACCTTGAGCTTGAACGCCTCGTCAGGTGGCAGCGGCTCTTCGGCTGCTGCCACGCCCGGCACCAAAACACTTTGAAGCGCCAGCAGTTGGATCGCCACGATGACGGCGTATTTCGAGAATAACCTGAGCATACTGATTCCTTTGTCAGCTTCTATCGAGGTACTGACGCAGCTTCGCGAAATCGATCGCGCCGCGCGTCTGCGATACCAGCTTCCCATTTCGGTCGATCAGGAAGGTGGTGGGAACGACCTTGGTGTCATCGAACGAGCGCGCGAGTGATCCGCTCGTGTCCAGCACTACTCGGAATGGCAGGCCTTTGCCGCGCGCGAATTTCCTGACCTGCTCCGGGTCGTCGTAGGCCATGGCCACCGCGATCAGCTCGAAGCCGCGCGCCTGGTATTGGCGGTAGGTTTCAATGAGATCGGGCATCTCGCCCATGCAGATGGAACAGCTCGTCGCCCAGAAGATGACCATGACGATCTTGCCTTGCTGGTCCTGGAGCCTGATCTGGCGGCCGTCGAGGGTCGTGAAGGTCACAGCGGGCGTGGCAGACGCAGCGTTCTGCTGCGTCAGGGCGTATGCAGCCACGGCCGCGCCCAAGGCCGCGAGCAGGACCAAAGCGCTCGCCAACCTCCTACTAATTGCCATTATGGCGATCCTCTTCGATACGTCCGTCCTTGACGCGCACCACCCGTTGCGCCCGGCTGGCCACGACCGGGTTGTGGGTGACCATGACGATGGTCCGGCCCTGCGCGTGCAGGCGCCCGAGCAGCGCGAGCAGGTCGGCTTCGGAAGCCGAGTCGAGGTTGCCGGTGGGTTCGTCCATCAACAGAATGTCTGGATCATTGGCGAGCGCCCGCGCCACCGCCACACGCTGCTGCTGGCCGCCGGAGAGTGCGCCGGGGGTAAGATGCGCCTTGTCTGCCAATCCCACCGAATCGAGCAGGGCCATCGCCCGCGCGTGGCCTTCTTTGCTCTCCTTGCCGCCGAACCACAGTGCGAGCTGGATGTTCTCCAGCGCCGTCAGATGCGGTAACAGATTGAAGGACTGGAACACGAACCCGATCGCCCGCGCCCGCGTGTGGGCAAGTTGCGCGGAACCGAGGGCGCCGAGCTCGATGCCGTCCAGATAAACCTGCCCGCGAGAAGGCCGGTCGAGGCCGCCCATGATCTGGAGCAGCGTGCTCTTGCCGTGTCCCGACGGGCCCATCACGGCCGTCCAGGAACCACGTTCCACGTCGAGGCTGATGTCCGCCAACGCGGTCGCGGCCGCCTCGCCGACGCCATAGACCTTGCTCACGTTAGCGACACGAATCACGGTTTCAGAAGTTTCAGACATAACGCATGGCCTCCACGGGGCTGAGTTTCGTCGCGCGATAAGCCGGATACAGCCCGGCCGCCAGCGCCAGACCAATCGACAGGCCAAAGGTCAACAACAGCGTCGCGCCATCGAGGCTCGGCACGGGCGACTGGCGCAAGGATGCGGTGAATGCGTTGTCGGTCAGGTAGGGCCCGAGCACGTAGGCCCCGAGCATCCCCATCAGCACACCCAGGATACCTCCGAGGAGGCCGTACAAGCCCGACTCCAGCAGGAACGCGGCGAACAGGGTGCGGCGCGTGCTGCCGACGGCCTGCATGATCCCGATTTCACGCCTGCGCTCATAAACAGCCGTGAGCAGGGTGTTGACGATGCCGAAGGCCGCCGCCAGCACGCCTACCGCCGCCACGGCCTGCATGGCGCCGCTTACCGTGCCGACGATGGAGAGGATCGAGGACAGCAGCTGCTTGTCGGTCACCACGGCGACGTTGGCTTTTTCCTGGATGCGCAGGCTCACGGCGTCAACCTGTTGCAGATCGTCGACCTGTACTGCCGCGAAAGACACCTTGCCTTTCACTTCGTAAAGTTCCTGCACCACCGGCAGCGGCGCGAAGCTGGCGACATCGTCCTTGTTGCCGGCTTCACGCAGCACGCCGACGACCGGCAAGGGCTTGCCGCGCACCGTGAACGTATCGCCGGGCTTGAGCTGGAACTGTTTGGCGATGGCGGCGCCGACCACCACCGCTGGTTCGTCCGCAGCCTCGAAGTAGCGCCCTGCGGCGATCTCCCATTTCTGCAAGGTACGCATTTCCTCGGGCAGGATGCCGATCACCGGCACCGGGCGATTGCGGAAAGCCGTTTTTTCGTTGAGGTAGGGAACCGCATTCTTCACCCCCGGCACTGCCCGGATCTTGTCGAGCTCGGACATCGGAATCGCCTCAGGAAGCTGCTCCCCAGTGAGCACCGAAATCTGCTCGTAGGCGCACCAGCCCTTCGGCGTGACCACGAGGTTCGCGCCGAGGCCCTGCGCCTGGCGCTTGATCTCGCGGTCGAGTCCCTGGCCGATGGTCAGCAGGCTCACGAAGGCTGCCATGCCAACCGCCACGCCGCCCAGCGTGAACACGAAGCGCCCCTTGCGGCGCAGCAGGTTGCGCCATACCAGTTTGCCAAGATTCATTTCTTGATCGACCCCAGGTTCTCGACCGAATCGACGCGGAGATAGACCATTTGCCGGAGCTTGTCCTCCGTCATGGTCCCGCGCACGTTCACTTCATCCCAGGGCTTGAGATTTGCGCCCCTGACCTTGATCGGCAGATACCACTTGGCGCAGTGCAGGTCCTGACAGACGCGGGCCTCGCGCGAGTCGATCAGGGCGAAGAGCTGCGGATCGTAAGGAGAGACTTTCGCGACGACACCACGCACCAGGATGCTGCCGGTGTAGCCTTTTGGGTCGGCTTCCAAATCCTGCACCTGCAGCGCGCCCTTGGGCAACGGTGGTTGCGCCTTGCCGAACAGATCGGGCAGGCCGCCTGCGACGGCGGCCGAGGATTGCGGCTGTCCGAGCCGCACCCCCGCATAGCCGAGCGCTGCGGCCACCACCAGCATGACAAATACAGCTCTGCGCCGCGACCGCAGCCGCGGTTTTGTTTCGGGATGACTCATGTTTTCCTCCTTCATTTCGGTTGATGCGATGCATTGAGCAGCCGCGCCGAGTTGAGCGCGACCAGCACGTCGGGCACCACCTCGGTCGCGGCCGCCAACACCGGGCTCAGGATGCCGACCGAGGCGAGACCCATGGTGACCACGTCCCAGGTAATGCCGAGCGCGATGTTCTGGCGGATGGTGCGGTAGGTGCGCCGGCCTGCAATGATGGCCTGCGGAATCTGGCGCCAGTCGTCGCGCATCAGCGCGACGTGCGCGGCTTCGAGCGCCACGTCGCTGCC
>JAPTVL010000299.1 GCA_028065725.1 Betaproteobacteria bacterium | reverse complement strand
TGAAGGGCGATACCATGAGTCTCACCGTGAAGGCTGTCGAGGCAGCCAAGCCGCACGAGCGGCCTTACAAACTCACCGACGGCGGTGGCCTGTACCTCTTTGTGGCGCCCACCGGGCTGAAGAGCTGGCGCGCCAACTATGCGCAGAACGGCAAACAGCGCACACGGACCTATGGCCGCTACCCGAACATGACTCTGGCGCAGGCCCGGGCAGCGCATGCGCAGGCCAAGAGCGAGCCGGCCGACGCCGCGGTCGCCGCGCCCGCAGCGAAGGTCGCACCGACATTCAAGGCAATCACGGAGCAGTGGCTCAAGATCAAACTGCCATCCCTGTCCAACGGCAAGCACCAGGGGCAGGTTGCCGGGACGCTGGAGCGCTTTGCGTTCCCCGCGATTGGTTCGCTGCCGATCGACCAGATTCCCCGCACGAAGCTCGTCGAGGTGGTGCAGGCCGTGCAGAAGGGCGGCCGAGTGGAAACCGCGCATCGGGTGGCCGGGCGTATCGCCGCAGTGTTCGACTACGCGCAGGACGTGGGTTACATCGAGAGTCACGGTGCCGGCGGTTTGGTGCGGGTGCTGCAGCCGCGCAAGGTGAAAAAGCCGATGGCCAGTATCCCACCTTGCGAAGCTGGCGCGTTGCTCGCAGCGATCGACAGCTATGAAGAACCGGTCACCCGCCTGGGGCTGCAGTTGCTGGCCTTGACCTTCGTGCGCGTCGGCGAGATGCGCGGCATGCGGTGGGGCGAGCTGCGCGAGGACGGCGCGGTCTGGGTGGTTCCCGAGGACCGCATGAAGGCGGGATTGCCGCACGTCGTGCCGCTGTCACAGCAGGCGCGAGCGGTGCTCGAACAACTCCGGGTGTTCACCGGCGATCGCGATCTTGTGCTGGATTCACCGCTGCGCCCGGGGCATCCTCTGTCGGAGAACACCTTCCTGTTCGCGCTTTACCGCCTGGGGTATCGAGGTCGGATGACCGCGCATGGGTTCCGGGCTCTGGCGTCCACGGTGCTCAATGAGCAGTCTGGCTTTGCGCACGATGTGATCGAACGCCAGCTCGCGCACCGGGAGACTGACGCGGTTCGGGCGGCGTACAACCGGGCACAGTATCTCGATCAGCGCCGGGGGCTGATGCAGTGGTGGGCGGATTGGTTGGATCGACAGCGCGAATCAGATCGACCACCCGTCAGCGCGTGAGGCTGCCGAGTCGCACAGCTAGGGATGGTGTTCAAAAAGCGCCTATGGCATCTGGCTGCCGAGTAGCGGCACCCGGGACAATGAGCCCATGAAGCAAGCCGACCTCGGGCTGGAGCTGACCAGCTGCAAGACCCGCAAGGGCAAGGTCAGTTGGGCATTGGAACCCAGGTGAGAGGCACCCCCAAAGTGTCTGCATCGACGGCAGTGTGAGCCCTTGTTCAGACCTTTGTCCAACGCTACACAATAGATAATAGGTAATAGGCCTGGTTTTTTACGCCAGACGTCGAGATCCCAAACGAGGCCCCCAGAGGAATGAAGGAGACATGAACACAGCAGCGAAGGATAGATTGCACTTCGATGTCAGTACGGGTCTAAAGCGCGTGCTCGGCCGTGAGCTGATTACGGACGATGATGTCGCCATCTTTGAGCTAGTCAAGAATTCGTTCGATGCTGGAGCGGACACAGTCCATCTTCACTTCGGAGAGGATCGCATCATTGTTGCCGACAACGGCAGCGGTATGACCTACGACGATCTCACGCAAAAATGGCTTTTCGTTGCATACTCGTCAAAGCGAACCGAACGCCCGGATGATGATTTCCGCAACGTGGCAGCTGATCGGCGGCACTTCGCAGGCAGCAAGGGCATCGGGCGTTTCTCGTCTGATCGACTCGGGAAGCAAGTGATTGTTCAGTCGCGTCCTAATGGTAAGGATCGCAATGTTCACCAGCTGACTGTCGATTGGGATCGGTTTGAGATGAATGACCGCGAGCACTTCGAGGCTGTGCCAGTGGCATATGCTGCCACCAACGCGTTCGACCTGCCGCCGGACCTGGCCGAGTTCGCTGCTGCCCTGACGCATGGGACTGTCATTGACGTCCGCAAGCTCAGGAGGCCGTGGGGACGGGCGCAAATACTGTCTCTGAAGGCGTCGCTCGCGAAGCTTATTAACCCCTTCGGTGATCAGATTGATCGCTTCAGCATTCACATTACTGCCCCTGAAGAACAGGCCGAAGACAAGAGGTTGGCTCAAACGGCAGTAATGGCCGATCAAGAAGCGCTCACCAAGGACATCGTTAATGGTCGCGTCGGCAACTTCATCTTCGCTGCCTTGCAGGACAAGACGACCTTCATTCGCGTTTCCATTGACGGCGATCAGCTGAATACCACGCTCACTGACAGGGGCGAGTTAATCTATCGCATCCGGGAGCCGAACCCGTATGCAGACCTCAAGGCCTCCGGCTTTGCATGCGAAATCTACTATCTGAACCAGTCGGCAAAGGCGACCTTTACCCGTCGCATCGGCCTTCAGCCAGTGCAGTTCGGATCGGTGTTTCTCTTCAGAAACAACTTCCGCGTCTACCCTATCGGGGAGGACGGAAATGATTGGTTCGGCTTCGACCGCCGCAAGCAGCAGGGTTATGCACGGTTCCTGGGAACGCGCGAGATCATCGGGCGCGTCGACGTGTTCGGGTCCGACGAAGATTTTCAAGAGGCATCGAGCCGTAACCAGGGGCTGATCGACACTTCCGCCGTGCGGCAGCTGCGGCGTGCGGTGATGGAGAACTGCCTCAAGCGGCTTGAGAAGTACGTTGTGCCGGTGTCGTGGGTCGATAAAGCCGATGCAAACACCGAAGACCTATCTCGCCTTCTCACCGACCCTGGCCGGGCGCGCGTTTCGGCAGCCGTCGCCAATCTGGTCGATAACGATCAGATCGAGCTGCTGGAATACAGCCACAACCTCATCGATCTTATCAATGAGCGCTCGGAGAACTTCGAAGAATCGCTGGTCAGCCTGCGTGCAATTGCCGAGAAGACCAGCGACAAGAAGCTCATCGCTAAGCTGGAATCGGCGGAACGCCGCTTCGACGAACTGAAGAAGTCAGAGGCCGACGCGCGCCGGGTTGCCGATCAGGAGCGCAAAGCGACCGCGGCAGCCACGCAACGCGCAGAGACGGCTGAAGCAGAAGTGGCCGTCGAGCGCAGGCGCTCTCACTTTCTTGAATTGATCGTTGACGTGGACGCCGCGACGATTCTGAACCTCCACCATCAGGTCACGATCTACGCGGTCGATATCGCGCAGCAGATCGAGAATTTGCTTTCGGCCACGGCGGGCAAGACCACAATCCCGCGGGACTCCGTGCTCAAAGCCTTGGAGCAGATGGCATTCTTGAACCGCAAAGTGCTTGCGGTGACGCGGTTCGCGTCACGCGCAAAGTTCAAGCTGGATTCCGAGACAATTGAGACGGACCTGCCCGGCTTTATCGCAGACTACATTGAGCAGATCGCCCGCACGACGGGGAGCGTTCGCCTGCAGATCGATGTTGCGAACGAGCATCCTGGCTTGAAAATGAGGTTCAAACCAATCGACGCTTCGATCATCGTCGACAATTTGGTCAGCAACGCGAAACGGGCAAAGGCATCGCGTATCAAGTTTGAGCTGTCGCCGATCGACAAGCGCGGATTGCTGATCCGCGTGACTGACAACGGTCGCGGGCTGGCGCCCGGCACCAACAAGGCCCGCATCTTTGAGATGGGCTACACGACGACCAACGGCTCCGGCTTGGGCCTCTACCACGTGCGGCAGGTGCTTGGTGAGATTGGCGGCAGCATCGAGTTGGAAGAAGGCGAAGGAAAGAAGGGAACGACCTTCGTCATGACGATTATTCCTGTGGGGAGAAATACTTGAGGCTCGATTTCAACGTCCTGTGGGTTGACGACCAGCCCAACGCGGTAAATGCGCAGATCGAGCGCATCAAGACTCAAATGGAGAACGAGGGCTTCAGTTTCAGACCAACTCAATGCAAGTCTCTGACTGAAGTCGAGGGTCTCATTGCGGAGGATGTTTTCCAGGATGAAATCGATCTGATCTTGGTCGATTGGGATCTGGGAAGCGGCGTCCACGGCCAGGACGTGATCACCAAAATTCGCCAAGTTGCGCAATACAAGGATGTGGTTTTTTATTCGGCGCGGACTCCTGCGGCCGAACTCAGAAAACTAGCCTTTGACAAGGGGCTGGAGGGAATTTATTGCGCTAGCCGAGAAGGGTTGGTTGACGAGGTTTTCGGGGTGTTCGAATCCCTGGTCAAGAAAGTCTTGGACCTTGATCACACCCGTGGGATCGTGATGGGGGCGACGAGTGATATCGACCATCTGGTCAATATCTGTCTGGAACAGGCTCATACAAAGCTCGACAACGAGGGCAAGGGCAAGTTCATCGAGGAAGCGCTTCGACGCATTTCCGAGAAGGTCAAGAACGTCGCCAAGCAAGGCGAGAAGATCAAGAACGACCCGAGCGTAGATGCTCTATTCAAGGCGCATATGCTTTTCACCTCGGATGACCGGCTTCGCATGCTGGCGACCATCTTGGAGATGGAGGCATTTGAAGCGCACGCGGGCGCGAAGGTCATGATCAAGTCGTATCGCGAGGACGTGGTCCCAGATCGGAACGTGCTGGGGCACATGGTCCTCGCGCCAGGAGGCAAGCCGCAAGCGGTCGAGACAACGGAAGGAAAGCAGGTCAGTCTTGACGAGATGCGGAACCTTCGGAAGATGATCCTAGGCCTCCGCGAAGACTTCAGGGCTCTTGCGGACGCGCTGAAGGGTTGACTGTTCCGATCGGTCCGGGGGCGCGTGCGTGGCGTCAGCCATCAGCGCAACGAGCATTTCACCGATTGCGCGGGCCACCAAGGGCGGCACGGCGTTGGCGACCTGCGTAAAACGCGGCACTTCCTTCTTTCGGAGATGGCCGCCAGTCGTGTACTTGCCCTGAAACGAATACCAGTCGGGGAAGCTCTGTAGGCGCGCGTTCTCACGCACTGTCAACGTCCTGGGTTCGCTGTAGTGGAGGAGATCGTCCGGCATGCTTGTGATGGTTGGCGACGGGCGATCGGGATCAAGCACGCGCAACGCTTTCTTTTTTAGTCCAAAGCGCTCACGAACCTCGTTGCTGATGCTCGTGTTCAGCCGCCCTTCCGCATGGCTGACTTCTATGATTTCGCGGAAGCGCTGTGCGATGTCGTCCGCATGGCGGGCGAGGCGGAGGTCGCTAGGCGTCACACCGCCTTCATTCATGATCTTTTGATAGCGGGTTAGCGGCCGACCGTAGGCAATCTGATCGAACCCCTTCGTGTCTGTGGACGGTTCCGTTCCGCAGCGGCCGACTTCGAGATCACTGATTGCATTCGACGACGATACGGGCGCGCTGATGCCCAGGGCTCGAAGAAATGAGGGAACCCGACTTTCGAGCAGCTTGAATGGGTCGGTGGATAAAACAGTGGAGCGAACCGCAATCACGAAATAGCGCGTACGCGCCTGCGGCACGCCAAACTGCGATAGATCGAGCAGCCGCTCATACACCTTGTAGTCATCTGACAGCACAGCCTTCAAGGCGCCAGCGTAGTTGGTGACGTTCTCTCCGACCGCGAAGTCCATCGCAAAGCCACGCACATTCTCGATGAGAACAATCCTTGGCTTCACGATCTCGACAAGGCGAAGGTACTGCGAGAACAATTGATTCCTTGGATCGTCATGCTGTCTGCGACCGGCCATTGAGAATCCTTGGCAGGGAGGACCGCCGACTAAAACATCAACGCTGCCACTGAGCGCAGCCAACTCCTGGGCATATTCGTTCAGCAGTGACGTAATACTTAGTGGTTTTTTGGGCAGCCACCGCGGCCAAGAATACTTGAACGGCGCTGCCTTCGACAGCAAATTGGCTTTCAATGTCGCGAAGGCAAAACTATCGTGCTCAATCGCAAATTTTCCTGTCAATCCGGCCTGCATCAACCCGAGCGAAAGTCCGCCACACCCGGCAAAAGCGTCGACAAAGGTAAGTGATTTTGGCATCCAAATGTTTCAGTTTAGCATTTTCATTGTGCAATTTTTTTGAGCAAAGCGCCAGGCGCAAGCGGTCGCGAGTGTCCATAACGCGACCGGCTGTCGAATGCGCGCCACATGGTCACGTGCCAGCGCCGGGCGCTGACGCAGTGACGGGCGGACTGGTTGGAGCGGCACAGCATGCGGGCGGCTCCGGCGCGCCAGAATGTGGGACGGCCCATCGAGAGCATGTGAGCGCCTTCGATGGCAGTCACGAGAAGCTTGTCAGCCATGGATCACCTCCGCGCGCGCCCAGTGCCGAAGCCCCTGGACACAGGACACGGTGAAGTACACATACAGCAGCGCCGTGATCCACTGGTGCTGCATGACGAACACGGTCAGCCCCAGACTATTGCCGACCAGCCAGAACCAGTAGCCGCGCCGATTGCGGCGCTTGATGAATTCATTGCCCACGATGGAGAGGGTCGTGAAGGCGACGTCGAGGGTGGTGATGGTCGTGGACATGTCATCCTCCATAACGATGTGAGCGACCTTGATCCGGCGTCGCCCCGATGTACTGCTTGTAGGCCGCAATCCAGTTGGTGGCGATGGCATGTTGGGCTTGCTCGAGACTGATCCGCCCGCGGCAGACCATGCTGTGAAGCCGGTTCTCCAGTTTGTCCTTGGCGTAGCTTCCCCAGCCGCCGATGACGTGGTGCGGTTCGGGCCAGAGGTTCTGCGGACTGTCCGGCGAGCCGCCGAGCTCCAGGCTGATGAGGTGATCCTCTTCGTAGTTTCGCAGCATGAATGCATCCTTGCCCATCTGCCGCGGATAGCCGTATTGACGAACGCCCTCGCGTTTGAGGTTCTCCGTGTAGTGCTCATCAGGTCGGATCGACCGGGTGTATCCGCCCGGGCGGCAGATGGTTTCGCGCAGATTGGCCTGGGTGACCGCGGGATTCAGTGCGCTCGGGGTCTGCCGGTGGTTCGGCAGCGCATCAGCTTCCGGAAACACCAGGCCCATGCGGCCGGAATGCTGGATGTTCTGGCCGCTACCGAGTTGTCGCTCGTAGTGCTGGCCGCTGGCCCGATGGTCGAGGTAGCGTTCGCTCTCATGGGCGGCGATCCCTCCGAGCGCATAACCTGCGGCGTGCTCAGCGATGCGGCCGAGTGTGGCGGAGCCATGCCGCTCGCAGCCTGCCAAAAGCGGCCCAGTAAGCATCAGCGTCAAAAAGACTGGGCGCCAGCTCATGACTGAATCTCCTCCGCGTCGTGCGGCTCGCGCATCAGCACTGCGGCAATGGATTGCACCGCGGCGATGCACATCCTTTCGTGGGGGCGATGGCCCAGCGCCAGAACCGACGCCGCGGCTCGGGCGGTGTCGAGCTCCAGCGCACTGTGCCCGCTGCGCCTGAGGTCTTCCTGCGCGGCATTGATCGTGGCCAGAGCCTGCTTGGCGGCCTCCTGCGTTGGCATCAGACCGATTCGTGCCATCGCGATGGTCTGCTGGGCGATGATCAGATTGTTGATGTGCATGTTGGTGATGATCAGATGTTGGTGATGAACGCGGTCTGCGCGGACGTCGGAACGCCACAGACCGCCAGATCAGTCGCTCGACCGGGAGGCCAGCGCCTTGGCGATCTTCTTGTCGGTCTTGTACTGGCCCAGTGCGTAGACGGCCCAGATCGTGGCCGGAATCCAGCCGATCAGTGTGAGCTGGAGGATCAGGCACACGATGCCCGAGACCGGTTTGTCGATGGTGAAGAACGTCAGCCAGGGAAGGAAGAGGGCGATGAGAAGGCGCACGGTCGTTTCCAGTTCAGGTGCTTGATGTTGGTGTGGGGCGTGCCGGGTCAGAAAGGGTTGACCGACACGCCGTGTGCTGCGGCGCAACTGGCGGAAATCTTGCTGTAGTCAGGTTTCGTGATGTTGAGCCAGCTCATGTCGCGAGTCTTCAGGACGTACCGGGTGGTGCACCACTGGTCTTCGGCGACATAGGCGTTGTCCTTCGCCGTGTTCTTGCCGGCGAAGATCCCGCGTGCCGCCGCCTGAAAATAGGCCGGGGTCTTGCCAGGCCACGGTTCCGGCGCGGTGACGTCGGCGAGCATGGTCGGGCTATGCGTAATGAGCTCGGCGGCCATGCCGTTGATGCAGCCTTTGATCTGCTGAGGATTGGGTTGCTGGCCGCACCAATTCTGTTCGGTGGTCAGCGTCTTCGGATCCTTCAGCATCGTGTGCAATGACGCATTCGCGGGGTCCGTCTTGTGGCCGCATCCTGCAAGCAGGGCGCTCGCGGTAGCGGCGGCAACGAGCAGGGTCTTGGTTTTCATCTTCATGGGAGTCCTTGGGTTGTTGTGTGATGCTCGCGAAAGTCGGCGGGTGAGGGGTGGTGCTCAGGCGGCGTGCGGCAGGCGTGCTGCCTCGCGAGCGCTGCGCAGAGCTTCGTAGCGATCCAGGAAGACATCCGCCCACCATTGGGGTGACCAGCCGAGGGCGGCGACCTTCTCATGGAATGGCGCCACACCCCCGAGTATTCGCCATGGGAGGTTGCGGTCTGCATCGAAATGCATCAGATCCCGCCGCTCAGTGGCCAGTGCCACCAGATCGGCATACTTGATCAAGTCTTCCCAGTCATGCGAGGCGAATGTCACGTCCAGCGCCCGACGCACCGCGGCCGCCACGTCAGCCTCAAGGTCGCGCCAGGCCAGGCCGACGGCGCTCTTGATGGGCGTGGGAATATCGCCGATGTAGGCCTCGTGCGCGTCGTGAAGCAGTCCGGCGAGCTGGGCGTCGACGGGGGCGCCCCACTCCGCGAGGATTCTCGCCACCAGTAGACTGTGCTGCGCCACGGAGTAATGCACTTTGGTGTGGCCGCCGAAGCGGCAGATCAGTGACAGTGCATGGGCGACATCCTTGATGTGCACGTCCGCAGGCACCATCTGCGTGGGCAGATAGTCGCGGCCGGAGAAGGTCAGCATGTGACATGACGACGAGGCTTGAGATCGGCTTGCCAGCCATGCCGAGGACTCGGCGAGAGTCTCCTCGTAGGCCTCTGCGTCCGACCCGTCGGCAGGAAACACGCCGCCGCCAAGTGTTTCCGGGCGAGGATCAATCCGGTAGCTGTATTCCGTCATAGCCGCAGCTCCGCACTTAAATGCCTGACCACCGGCAGCGGCCGAGTGCCCTGTGCAATCCGCTCCGCGCGGGTAAGCAGGCCCTGCGCATAGCCGCGCCTGTAGGCTTCGCGGCGCCAGAGAGACGGGTTCAGTTCACGCCCGGCGAATCCGTCGCGCTCACCAACCAGGGCGTAGTCGACCTTGAAACGAGAGAGGAACATGGCAGATCCTCAGGCGTGGTCGCCGAAGGGGTCGACGGGTTCGCCCGACAGCGGCTGTTGCGCCGCTACGGCTGCCGCGATGGCGACCGAAGGCCTTGTGGTTTGATCAGCCGAGGCGGGGCCTTGGCGACCGTCTCCCGGCTTGCTGCCCAGCAGAATCAGGTCCGTGCCGACGACTTCGGTGGTGTAGCGATCGACACCGTCCTTGTCCGCCCACTTCCTGGTGCGCAGGTAGCCTTCGACGTAGCACTGACCGCCCTTTTTGAGGAAATCGCTGGCAATTTCTGCGCGGCGGTCATAGAAGATCACACGCGTCCACTCGGTGTCTTCCTGGCGCTCACCGTTCTTGTCTTTCCAGGCCCGTGTCGTGGCCACCTGGAGGTTGGCGACTGCGTTGCCGTCAGCGGTGTAGCGCACCTCCGGGTCGCGTCCGAGGTGGCCGATCAGTTGAACCTTATTGAGAGAGGACATGCTTCACTCCATCGAGGGGATGAAGCGAATAATAGGCAATGCCTGCTTTCATGTAAAGAGGCAATGCCTAGTTTTTTACAACAGGGCGGCTCGTGGGTCACCGACTATCAGATTTGCTTCCCGAGCCATGCCCAGATCACGCGGCCGTGAACATGCAGCCCGGTCGCTTCCTCGGGAGAGATCTCCCAGCACTTGTAGAGGCCGTTGTCCGAGTTGACGGACAGGGCCTTCGGCATGCGCTGGATGCGTTTGATAAAGGTCTCGTCACCGAAGGTGAAGAGGTAGACGCCGTCGCGCTCGATGGACTGCACGGATCTGTCGATGACGACGATGTCGCCGTCATTGATGGTTGGCTCCATAGAGTCGCCTGCGACCGTTACGAGGGCAAGCGAGGTCAGCGCCACACCAGAGTTGCGCAGTATGCGGGAAACGATGTCTTGACATACCTGCACGGCGCCGACGCGCATCTGTGCTTCCAAGTAGCGCCCGGGTCCTGCGGCAGCCTTCAAGTCGAACTGCGGGATCGTGACCATCCCATCAACAGCTCGCGCGGGGGCACTGAATCCCCACTCTTCGCGTACGCCCCAATGTTCTGGCCCGACGACGTCTGAGAAGTATTGAAACAGGGCATTGAGGCGAGACTTGGCAACACGACCATGATTGATCCAGTCCTGAACAGACGGCGGCTTGACATCCATAGCTCGCGCCAGGGTGACCTTCGACACCCCCTTCTTCAGTCGCGCCGCCTCAATAGCGGCACCGAGTTCTTTGCCGGTAAGCATTGCCTTATTCGACAGGATAAGCAAGACATAAGGCAATGCATTGCCACGAAAGAATGCATTGCCTTATACTTGCCTCATGAGCACAAACACCCCCCTGTCCGAAGCGATCACCGCCCACGGCGGCTTGTCCGCTTGTGCACGCATGATCGGCGTGAGACCCCCGACCATGCATCAATGGATCAAGGGGCTGCGCCCCGTACCACCGCGACGATGCTACGCAATTGAATCGGCGTTGGCAGTTCGCCGCTGGGATCTCCGCCCCGACGACTGGCACCTGATCTGGCCAGAACTCGTGGGCACAGAGGGTGCACCTTCCATCGCCCCAGCAGCGTCTGGCGCTGTGCAACCGCAAGAGGACGGCCATGAATGAGCCCCTGAGACTTCTCGTGACCGCGGAAGAAGCAGCCCGCATGCTTTCGATGGGCCGATCGACCTTCTGGCGCAACGTCAGTGCAGGGGTCTTTCCGCAGCCCGTGCGCATCGGCGGCCTCACGCGCTGGCGGGTCGCCGATCTGGTGCGGATGGTGGACGCCGGGGCGGAAGCCATGGCGGAGCAGGGGAGGGCAGCATGAACATGCGCCCGCCTGGCTTGATTGTCTCCTCACCCCTGCATGGGGCTTACGCCCGCCCGCCGGTTGATTTCGGCCGGCGGGCGCTTCTTTTCTTCATGTCCCATTTTTTCGCAGGGGGAGAGCGCATCCATGCATATGTCATCACCCGCTGAATTGTCTGCACTCGACGGCGCTTGTCTTCCCTGCGACAAGGCCGATGCCGTGCCCCATTTGGCAGAACCGTTGACCCCGCCAGATTGCGACCTGCGCAGCAGTGGCATGGTCTTCATGCCGTTTGACGTCGGCAGGATGATGGACTCTGACCAGTTCGCGATGGCCACGGGCGAAGAGTTCAAGGCTGCCATGGCGCTGTACGCCAAGGCCTGGCTGCAAGTGCCTGCGGCCAGCCTGCCCAACGATGATCGTGTGCTCGCACACTTGGCTGGCGGTTATACGCAGCGCCGTTGGCGCAAAGTCAAAGACGTTGCCATGCGCGGATGGATCCTGTGCACCGATGGCCGCCTGTATCACCCGGTGATCGCGGAATTCGCCCACGATGCCTGGGAAAAGAGCAAGCACACCATCAGTGATGCCACCCCAACGCGGCGAGCCAGCAGCCCTGCAGAGCGTGCACGCCGGTATCGCGAGCGGCAGCGACTCGCCAGGCTGGCCGGGCCAACAGACGCGGATGGTGCCGTCACGGCGCCCGTCACGCGTGACGCTGTCACACCGACCGTCACGGAAACCGTCACGGTTAGCGTGACGCAAAACGTGACGCCCGTCACGCCTTCTTTTAAAAGTGAAACGAAAGAAGGAGGGGAAAACGTGACGGCGAGCGTGACGCGTCACGGCGCAACGACCGTGACGGACGTCACGCGTGACGCCGTGACGGCGCCGCAGCGGCAGCTTCCTGTGCTCTCCACCATGCCTGCGGCTCCAGGCGCTGACGCGCCTTCGCCGCCCCCCTTCTTTGAGACAAAGCCCAACCCCAGAAAACCCGAAGGCAGACACCTGACCCCGGATGAGCAGGCGCTTTGCGGGCAGGTCTGGACCCAGTACGGATCCGCGTACCGCGCGCGCTACGGGGCTGATCCCCTGCAGGACGGCAAGGCTCGCCGGCAGGTGGCCGATCTTGTGCGCAGCCTCGGCGCACAGGCGCCAGCCATCGTCGCCTGGTACGTCGGCCATGGGGGGCGCTGGTATGTCGAAAAGGGCCATGACATCGGATCGCTGCTGGCCGATGTCGGCAAGTTGCGCACCGAGTTCATCGCTTCTCAGGTCAAGGTCAATGTGCTCGCGCGCGTGCAAGGTCCAGCAGCAGGGCCGGACCGCCCATCGGTGCCGGCGCCCGAGAGGATCAAAGAGCAGTTGCAGCGTCTTCAGGCCCATTTCACGAGCGGGCGTTTCGCGCCGGCCGCAGCAAAGGAGTCCACCGGATGAATCCGATCGAACCATGCACAGCACCACTCGATTTCGGGCAAGACGAGCTGAGTCGCACCGAGATTCTGGAAATCTCACTCAAGGCCATTCGGCCCGACCCCGGTCAGCCGCGACGCTACTTCGATGAGGAGGCACTGGCCGAGCTGCGCGACAGCATGGCGCTGTATGGGCTGTTGCAGCCCGTGGGCGTGCGGCAAACGGCCGATGGCGGTTGGGAACTGATTTTCGGCGAGCGCCGGTACCGCGCAGCAATCTCGCTGGGTTGGAAGACCATTCCCGCGCGCGTTTTCCCGGTGGAGGCCCGGCGGATCAAGACGGTGTTGCAACTCGGTGAAAACGCGCACCGAGCGGATTTATCCCTCCTGGAATACCTGGGGGGCATCGAGCAGCTGCGCGATCTGGGCGTGTCTGCCGGCGCGATGGCCCGCATGCTGTGCAAGTCCGACGAGTGGGTGGCGGCGATGATGGACATCAGTCGCGAACCCCTGGCGCGGTCCCTTTACGAGGCAGGGATCATGACGCAGGTTGGCGCGTGGGAGGCGTTCTGCCGTCTCCCGGAGCATCTCCGACATGGGCTTCTGCAAAGTGGCGAGCAGTTGACGATCCAGCGGTGCAAGAAGGTGCTGGATGCCCACGAAGCGCAGATGTCTGCGCGACAACAGGGGCTGCTCGAGAGCGCGGCACCCCAGACCTCGTGCCCTATGCCTGTGTTGCCGGGGCACGATACGAGCGAGGAGACGGCGCAAGACTCAGCGGCCATCAACGACTTTTTGCAAGGACCGGAGCGGTCGTCCGAATGCGGCGAACACTTGGTCGTTCCCTTGTGGATTCCGCTTGACTTGGCGAATGCCATCCTTCCTGCGCGAGCGCGGGAATTTCGGGAGATTGCCGAATGGGTGTCAGGGCAGAGGGAGTTTTCCGAGGAGATTCGCGTGCAGGCGGAGTCTGCCGAAGCCGCCTTGGTTGCAGCGATCAGCGCTCTTGTGGGAGTGGTGTCATGAGGAACATGAGCGCGAAAGCCATGGATGTCATGGCACTTTTTCAGTCTCTCGACGAAGAGGGCCTGCAGCGGGTTGCAAGCTCCGCCAGGACCGATCTTGAGGATGTGCACCAGCAAGCCCTGATGATCTGCGCCGAAATCGCAGCTGGGCAAAGCACCTTCGACCCCCTCGTCGGAACACTCGAGCAGTTTGTGTTCGGCAAGCTTTGGGGCTTCGCGGAGCGCGAATCCCAGTTTCGCTCTGACAACAGCATTGAGGACGAGGAGCAGGAGGGCAGTCATCTTTCAGCGGCTCGCGACGAAGACGCCAACCCTTTGTCGATTCTCCTGGCGCGTGAAGAGGCGCGGGAGGACGAACAGGTGCGCTGCGCGGCGGTCGCTGCAGCTCGCCGCGCCGATCCGCTCACGGCGCTGGAGCTTTGTCTTGCCGCCGGCGCCGCGGGGGTTCAAACAGCCCAGGCGATGGGTCGCCATCGGGCCACCGGTTGGCGCAAGCGTCGGGATGCCATTTTGGCGACGGCCCAGCTGCTGGGCGTGCCGATCGGGCCCGAGAGCTGACGTGATGCGATTGTTGCTGGTTCTCGAAACTCATTTGATGTTGCACAAGGTGATCGTCACCCATCGGGCAAGAGAACCGAGAACGCGATTCCGTGGCTATTGGGTCGTGCGCTTGATCGATGTCCCTGGGGCCATTCTGTGTGATTTTTCACACTTTCCTGTTTTTCCTGACGGAATGGCTGGACTTGATCCCTTGACTCGAACAAAATCAAAACTTATCCATCTTATGCATGGGTGCGCCCAGGGAATTCGCTGAGGTGCGTCAGGCGCCCCGGGGCAGTTGCATGGATCGAAAGGGCGTCAAGTCTTGTGCGGCGGTCGCGACTGAGGCCGCGGTGACCGGCAAGGGCGCGATAAAAAATATCTTCGGAGGGCTTGACTTTGACTCGACATAATGTTACCCCCC
>JAPTVL010000106.1 GCA_028065725.1 Betaproteobacteria bacterium | reverse complement strand
GCCCAATGCGGTCCCGAGCGTCTGGGAAAACATGATGGTCACCCAGTAGAACATTTCCGATTTCGGCGACCCAACGCTATCCACCGAGACGGAACCCAGCGTCCAATACCAGATTGCCAAGGAAGCCATCAGCAGCACGAACAGCAGGGTCGCCCCGCCCGTGTAGCCAATCCCAAGGGAGCGATCGGCGAAGTCCGCCAGCGTCGTACCGACTGTGGTGGTGGCGATGATGGTCGTCCAATACAGAAGCGGATGAAAGCGCTTCGCCCTGATCTGAGCGCCCACGGCCAGGAGAAAAATCGCCGCGAATATTCCCGTGCCGACTAGATAGCCGAGGTTCATCGACATCGAGACGGCATCGCCACCCGTTTCTCCCAGGGTGGTGGCTGCGATCTTGATGATCCAGAAAATCAGCGTAACCTCCGGAACCTTGCTCAATGTCTCTTTAGTCGTGTTTTCCATACGAAATCCATGTTCACTTGCGTTCATTGTCTCACCCAGCCTTTCTCAATCAACCCGGAAAATATCCATCGGTAAGGGCGTTGCAGGCAGCGTACCACCGGCGCAACGAAGCGGTGCTCTTCGCCAAGGATCGGCCAGGCGCTGCCAAACGCCAGAAGTGCGAACCCCGACATGCTCAAGCTGTCCGGGGCATCACGTCCCTGCGGGTCACACTCAGAAAAACAACCAGGCCGAGAATGGTCGCGAGAAACATCAGGCTCGTCGCCACGGTGCCCAGCCCCAACCCGCCGTTCTCGATCGGCTGGGACAACCAATCGCCACAGGATGCGCCCAGGGGACGCGTCAGCACGTAGGCGATCCAGAAGGCCAAGACGGCATTGGCCTTGAACCCGTAATAAACCACAGTGACGGCGGCGATCATCGCGCCGAACACGAGGGCCGAATGGACGTAGCCGAGTTTCATGCTCTCGGCGACGAGGTCGCCCGCCGCGGTGCCGAGGGCAAACGTGAACAGGATGGCCGCCCAGTAGAACAGTTCGCGTTTGGTCGTGAAGATGGAGTGGATCGATAGCGTTTTCTCGCCGGCGTACCAGAGAGCGAACGTCGCCAGCAGGGCAAAACCGAATACCGCCGTGGTTGTTTCCAGTGTGACGCCGAAGTTATCCACCAGGTTGTCGGTGATGAGGGTGCCGACGATGCTAATCAGCACGACGCTAACCCAGTACAGCCACGGGATGTATTTCTTGGCCCGCAGCTGCATAAACAGGAAAACCGACAGCAGGAAGGCCATGACGACGGATGTCCCGGTCAGCCCGAATTTCAGGTTAAAACTGAGGAAGTCGGCCCCGGTTTCGCCGACAGTGGTGGCCATGATCTTGATGATCCAGAAGTAAAGCGTGACTTCCGGCACTTTGTTCAGCATGTGCAATGCGTCTTCGCGCCTAAGCATTTTCATTTTGATTCTCCTGGTGGTTCGCGATAATTTCAGGTCACGCGGACACTCGCGTGACGGGAAAGATAGCAATCGAGAATTAGCCAGGAATTAGCGGCCGCCGGCTCGGAGCGATCCGGTACCTCTGGTCAGCGAAGTTGCCGCGAGGCGAAGTCCATTTCCGCCGTCAGACAGCGGGCTGGGCAGCCCGGCAGCAATCTCGTGATCGGGTGCGCGGCCCGCTACGACCTCGGTTGTTGTCGGGAATTCTTGCTTATACGCGCCGTGAGCAGGGTTTTGAGGAGGTCGTTCGGGCCGAGCACGAGCATGCCGGCGCTGAGGAATATCAGTCCGCTTTGCTCGATCGGAAGCGGACGCAGGTCGGCCATGCCGTGGACGCCGATGAGCGCGCCGACGACGGCGTCCGCACCCAGCGCCGTAGCGAGCAGCGTGCTCGGGCGCGAGGCCCAAAATGCCCGCCGTTCACGAATGGAGATGATTGAGAACAGCGCGAAGAACAGAAGCGTCTGAAAGGTGAAGGTCTGCAAGCATCCGTCGCCGCTGTCGAGGGCGAAACGGTGCCAGCCGAAAGCGAGCAGGCCGAGCGCTTCGACCAGCATCAGCAGCCCGAGCACAACGGCAACGCCGACCAGCGGCCCGATGTTCCAGGTTTCCGGATTCTGCGACGGCCGCACGTTGTCCGTCGCCAGCGCGATTTTCACGAAGTCGGTCATGAACACCAGCAGCACCATCGCCAGTGCGGAAATGACGAACTTGCCGGTGGCAAGGAAGGCGATCACCACAAAGCCTGCTTTCAGAATGGTGCGGCTGATCTTGTTGACCACCCAGGTCAGCACGCGCTGATAGATCGCGCGCCCGTTTTTCACCAGATCGATGATGTCGGCCAGCCCTTCCCGGGTCAGCACCGCGCTCGCCGCGCCCTTGGCCACGTCGGTGGCGCCGCTCACCGCGATGCCAACTTCGGCCTGGCGCAGCGCCGGCGCGTCATTGACGCCGTCGCCGGTCATGCCGACCACGTGCCCCGCCGCTTGCAGGTGCTCGACCACCAGGAACTTGTCTTCCGGGAACACCTCGGCGAAACCGTCAGCGCTGATGGCAAGACCGGCGGCGCGTGATTCCGCCACCTGTTGCGCCGCGCGCAGTTCCGGGGCGCGGGCGATCTCGCCCAGGCCCAGCAGCCGCGCCATTTCGCGGGCAACGGGCAGCGCATCGCCGGTGAGCATTTTCACCTTGATGCCGAGCCCGCGCAGTTCGTCGATGAGGCGACGGGAATCCGGACGCGGGGCATCGTACAGATAGGCCAGGCCGACGAGCCTGAGCGCGCCGTCTCCGTCCGCGCGCGCGACCGCCAGCACGCGCATGCCTTTTTGCGCTTCCGCGTTGGCCTGCTCTTCCAGCGTGGCGACTGCCGCGGCGTCGAGCCCCGCGGCCTCCGCCACCGTGCGCAGCGCGCCTTTCATGCAATGGATTGAGCGGCCATCGAGTTCGACCACGGCTTCCGTGCGCCGGGTGGCGGCGGAGAAGGGCTGGAAGGAAAGAGTGCGCGCGGTTTCGTCGAGCACGCCGCGCTCCCGTGCCGCGCGCAGGAAGGCGAGATCGATGGGGTCGGCGTTGGCTTCGTTCGAGGCAAACGCGGCGGTCCGCAACATATCAACCTCGGTGAAGCCCGGCTGAGGCAGCGTACCGGCAAGGGACAGGCGGTTCAGCGTGAGGGTGCCGGTCTTGTCGGCGCACAAGACATCCATGGTCGCCGCATCCTCCACGGCGCTCAACTGCGTGATCAGGACGCCGCGGCGGGACAGCTCCATCGAGCCCAGCGCCATGCTCACCGTGAACATCACCGGCAGCGCCACTGGCACCGCGCTCATTAGCAAAACCAGAGCGATGGGAAGCGTATCCAGCAGCGGCAAGCCTTCGATGCCGGAGGCAAGCAGCGTCACGGCGACCAGCGATCCGACGATGAGGAACAGCCACCGGACGATGCGTGCGACGACTTCCTCCACGTGCAGTTTGTGCTGTGCGCTCTGAACGAGCTGAGTGGTGCGACCGAAGTAGGTGCGCATGCCGGTGGCCGTCACCACGCCGGTCGCCTCGCCCAGGCGTACGGTCGATCCCGAGTACAGCGTTTCGTCGATGATCTTCTCAACCTCGCGCGACTCTCCGGTGAGCGCGGACTGGTCGATCCGCACCCCGCCGTCGAGAACCTGGAGGTCGGCGGGAACGAAATCGCCGGCGCGCACGCGCACGACATCGCCGGTGACCAGCGTGCGTGCCGGCGCGGTCTGCCACTCTCCGTCGCGCAGGACACGTGCCGTTACGTTGAGCTGGCGGCGGAGCGCGGCCACCGCAGCCGAAGCGCGCTGTTCCTGGAGGAAACTGAGGATGGCGTTCACCAGCAGCAGCGACAGTGCGACCAACAGGTCGGCCTGCTTGTGCAGGATGAAGGAAAGCAGCGCGATCAGCTCAATCATCCATGCCGAAAGGCCCCAGAATTTTCTCAGGAAGCGGAGAAGCGGGTGGTGTTTTTTCTCCGGGACTTCATTGGCGCCCTGTCGGTCAAGCCGACTTTTTGCCTCCGCGCTGGTGAGGCCAGTCTCCCGATTTGAACCGAGCGTGCGGGGTGTTTCCGCCGCCTTCGGCGTGGGTTGCGGAAACTGGGTAGAGGGCGAGTTGATCACGACACCATCCGGAATGTTTGATGAACAGCTACTCGCCGCAGATCAGCAGCACCGGTTTGGTGGCCACGCGCACGATCCCCTCGGCGACGCTTCCCAGCAACACGTGGCTCAGGCCGCTTCGGCCATGGGTGCCGATCACGATGAGATCGGCGGGCCAGATCTCGGCTTCGTCTGCGATCGCTTGCGGGATGCGGTGGCCCAGAGTGTCGATTTCAATCAGCTTGGTATCTGCCGTGACGCCCGCCTCCTTCGCGAACGTGCCCGCTTTGTGGAGGATGTCGCGGCCCGTCTGGGCCATGGCCTGACATATCTCGGCGGGATTGGCGTATTCCGCGTCCCAGTTGAGGGTCACCTCGTCCACCGCATGCACGATGCGCACTTGAGCGCCAAGATCCTTCGCGAGATTGACCGCTTCCTGCAGGGCAAGTTCCGAAGTGTGGCTGCCGTCGACGGCGACCATAATGCGCTTATACATGTTTCGTCTCCCTGGAAGAGCCCATTGACTGATGGGCGGGGTCCATGATACTGGACAAGGCGATGTTTACACAGCGCCAATACAAAGATCGCTAAACTCACATCATAGCCAACAAGAAGTCCGACCACACTCGCGCTTGCGATATGCAGCGAGGGTAACGCGCCCCGTCAATGAAAATGACCAAACGGACAGGTTGCGGTCATCCTCCGGTTCCTCCTCCATCTCTATCATTCTCAGCTTGAATAGAACTTGCGGACTGTCGGTCCGTGGAGAAAGGAGACCATGAAACGCCTGTCGATTGCCTGCATGATGCTGTCGCTCGCCGGTTGCGCCAGTTATACGGCCAAGCCGGTCAATCTCGACGTACAGCAGACTGCTCTCGAATCCCGAAGCTTGGACGCGCCGGACGTCAGGCAATTCTTCGAACGCAGTCTGGGTCATGACACCGCCTGGCCGCCGAAATCCTGGGACCTCGACACGCTCACCTTGGCGGCCTTCCACTACCACCCCGATCTCGATCGCGCCCAAGCCCGGAGACTGGCGGCGGAAGCCGCCATCGTCACGGCGGGCGGACGGCCGAATCCAACGGCCGGCGTCTCGTTCCAACGCAACATGGATGCGGCGGCAGGGCAGTCGCCGTGGACCTACGGGCTGGGCTTCGCTATCCCGATCGAAACTGCGGGCAAGCGTGATTACCGCATCGAAACCGCACAACGCCTCGCCCAAGCCGCCAAGCTGCGGGAAGCCGAAACCGTGTGGCAGGTGCGCAGCCGCGTGCGGGCCGATCTTCTGGCGGCCTACCCGACCGAGGCCCTGGTGCGCCGTCAGCACGACCTCCAGGCGGAGATCACCCGCATGCTGGAGCGACGCTTTACCGTGGGCTACGCATCACAACCCGAGTTGACCCAGGCCCGCCTTGCACTCAACCAGGCCGTGCTGGCCCTGCGGCAGAACCAGAAACAGGGCGCAGAAAACCTCGCACGGCTCGCCGCTGCCGTGGGCGTGCCCGCCGCGGCCATCGACGGCACGGCCATTTCCTTCGATGCTTTCGAGCAACTGCCGCCGGTCGCTGCATTGCCACCGGCGGAAGCTCGGCGCGAGGCCCTGTTGAGCCGGCCGGATGTGCTTGCAGCCCTGGCCGAGTACGAGGCCAGCCAATCCGCGCTGCAACTGGAAATCGCCAAGCAATACCCGGACATCTCGCTCGGCCCTGGATACCTATGGGACGCCGGCCAAGTGAAATGGTCCCTCGGACTCTCCCTCGTGCTGCCGCTCCTGAACCGCAACGAAGGTCCCATCGCCGAGGCCAAAGCGCGCCGCGAGGAAGCAGCCACGGCCTTCTTGGCTGTTCAAGCCAAGGCGATCGCCGAAGTGGACGAGGCATTGGCGGGCTACGGTCATGCCGTCCAGATGTTCGAGACGGCCGATGCCCTGCTACGAGATCAACAAAGGAACGAGCGCGCCGTCACCGCGGCCTACAAGGCGGGTGAGGCGGACCGGCTGGCGTGGCTGTCCGCCCAATACCAGACGGTAACGGCCGAACTGGCGCGCATCAGCGCCTTATCCCAGGCGCAACAGTCCCTGGGGCATCTGGAGGATGCGCTGCGCCGGCCGATCGGCGCCAACGCACTCGGCGTCACGGCGGAGCAGGTGATCGAGTCGAAATCACATCGAGACGGAGAACGACCATGAGAAAAAAACATTTCATCCTGCTCGGGGTTGGAGCGGCCGTGGCCGGTCTGGCGATCTGGGGCTTCGTCGAGGGTCGCAAGGAACTCGCCCAGGAGCAGGCGCGGGAAAGGCCGGTCTCGGTGCCGTCGCGCGTGGTCTCCCAGGAGGGCGGCACCGCCGTGGTATTCAATCCGGAGGCGCAGAAACTGGCGGACATCGGCGTCGCCGCCGTGGAACAGACGACCCGCCACGGGGAAACCGCAGCCCTGGCCACGGTCCTGTCGCCCCAAGCGTTGAGCGAGCTGCGCAATCGTTACGTGGCAGCGGCGGCGCAGGCCGACAAAGCCGTGGCGGCGCTGGCGGCATCCCAGCGCGAATATGAACGGCTCAAATCACTGCACGGCGACGAGCGGAACATCTCGGACAAGGCATTGCAGGCCGCTGAAGCGACCTGGCGCAGCGACCAGGCGGCCGAACAGTCGGCGCAGGCGGCCGTTGACGCGATCGAGCAGAGCGCCCAGCAGACCTGGGGCACGGTGCTGACGGCGGCCATCGTAAAAAATACGCCGCTGTTCCAACGCCTGTCGATGCAGCAAGAGATGCTGTTGCGAATCGCCGCACCATCAGGCAGCCGTCTGCCGGTGCCGCCGAGCAAGGTGAGCGTAGTCGGTGATGACGGCGTCTTGAGAACGACGGAGCTGATCTCGCCTTCGCCGCAGACCGACCCGCGTATCCAGGGACCCACCTTTTTCTATGCAGCGGCGGCCGAAGGGTTGCTGCCAGGAACTACGCTAACTGCCCGCCTGCCCAGTGGGCCGCAGGAGGCCGGGGTGACGATCCCAGCGGCCGCCGTGGTCTCGTGGCAAGGTAAGGCATGGTATTACGTCGAAAGCGCACCGGGCAGGTTCGTGCGCCATGAGTTGAGTGGCGCGGTGCCGGTCGCCGAGGGCTGGTTTGCGCCGCGCCTTCCGACGGCGCGGGTCGTGGTGCGCGGCACCCAGACGCTCCTCTCGGAAGAGTTGCGCGGCCAGGTGCAAACCGGCGAGGGGGACTAATGGAACCATCTCCCCGCCGCGGCCTGCTGGCCGGCATCATCGGTTTCTCGCTGCGCTACCACGGCGTCGTCATTGCCCTCGCGCTGCTGTTCGCCGGTTATGGTCTCTATGCGCTGAGCGGCGCCACCTACGACGTATTCCCGGAGTTCGCCCCGCCCCAGGTATCAATCCAGACCGAGGCGCCGGGCCTCGCGCCGGAACAGGTCGAGGTGCTGGTGACGCAGCCCATCGAAAATGCCGTGAACGGCGTGCCGGGCGTACAGGCGCTGCGCTCCCAATCGATCCAGGGGCTGTCGGTCGTCACCGCCACCTTCGATCCCGGGAGCGACGTCTATCGCGACCGGCAGAACATGGGCGAGCGCCTCGCTGCGCTGGCCGCGCGCATGCCCAGCGGGGCGCAGGCCCCGGCGATGTCTCCTCTGACTTCGTCCACCAGCGTGGCGCTGGTGATCGGGCTCACTTCGCGGCAGCGCTCGCTCATGGAGTTGCGCACGCTCGCCGACTGGACGCTCAAGCCGCGCCTGCTCGCCGTGCCCGGCGTGTCCAAGGTGGCTGTATTCGGCGGCGAGGTGAGGGAGTACCAGATCCAGGTCGACGCGAACCGGCTCGCCAAGTACGGGCTCGCCCTCGGCGACATCCTCGAGGTCGCGCGGCGCGCCACCGGGGTGCGCGGCGCGGGATTCATCGACAACGCCAACCAACGCATCGTCCTGCAAACCTATGGCCAGTCCCTGAGCGCTGAACGCCTCGCGCGCACCGTGTTGCGCCAGCACGATGGCGCCAACCTGACCCTGGCCGATGTCGCGCAGGTGCGTGCGGCGCCCGAGCCGCCCATTGGCGCGGCGACGGTCAACGGCGTGCCGGGTGTGCAGCTGGTGATTTCCGAGCAGTACGGGGCAAACACCCTGGCGGTCACCCAAGCGGTGGAGCGCTCGCTGACCGAACTGCGCCCGGCGCTGGCCGCCGAGCAGGTCGCGCTGCATGCCGACGTGTTCCGGCCCGCCAACTTCATCGAGACCGCGACCCGCAATCTGAGCCACTCGCTCGCCTTCGGCGGCCTGCTGGTCGTGGCGGTGGTGGTGCTGTTCCTGTTCAACTGGCGCACCTCGGCCATCGCCTTGGCCGCCATCCCGCTGTCCCTGCTCGCCGCGGTCACCGTGATGGACCAGCAAGGTTTCAGTCTCAACACCATGACCCTCGGTGGACTCGCGATCAGCATCGGGCTTCTGGTGGACGACGCGATCATCGTGGTAGAGAACGTCTATCGGCGGCTGCGGGAAAACAGACACGCACCGGAGCCCGCGCCTGTCGCCCAGGTGATACTCGACGCCGCGCTCGAGGTACGCAGCGCCGTGGTCTATGCGACCCTGGCCATTGCATTGGTTTTCCTGCCGGTGCTCACCCTGTCGGGCCTGGCTGGCCGGTTATTCTCGCCTTTGGCGATCGCCTATCTGCTGGCGACCCTGGCATCGCTCCTGGTGGCCATCACGGTCACACCCGCCCTTTGCCTTGCGCTCTTGCCGCGGAGTTCGCTTCCTGAAAGGGATGCTCCCGTGGCCCGCTGGCTGAAAGACCGATACGGGGCGTTGATCGCCCGGGTCGAGCGCCAGTATCGCCTGGTGATCGCGGTCGTGGCGCTGCTCACCTTGTCCGGCCTTGCCGCATTGCCTTTTTTCGGCGGTGGCTTCCTGCCGGAACTCGCGGAGGGGCATTACATCGTGCACATGTCGGCGATCCCGGGAACCTCGCTCGCCGAATCGCTGCGCCTCAGCCGCCAGGTGTCAGCAGCGTTGATGAGATTGCCTTTCGTGCGCGCGGTCGGTCAGCGTGCGGGCCGTGCGGAAAAGGCGGACGACACCATGGGCACCCACGACAGCGAGTTTGAAGTGGATCTCAAGCCCCTGTCCGGAAACGCAGCCGAATTCGCCCTGGCGGATATCCGCAATGCCATGGCGCACATCCCCGGGGCCAACTTCGCGGTCAATACCTTTCTCACCGAGCGGGTCGAGGAAACCCTGTCAGGTTACACCGCATCGGTGGTGGTCAACGTCTATGGTGATGATCTCGACACCCTCGACACCGAGGCCCAGCGCGTCGCCCAGACGCTGCGAAAGGTGCCCGGCGCCACCGACGTTCAGATGCAGGCCGCGCCCGGCACGCCGGAGGTCGGTATCCGACTGCGCCCTGAGTCTCTGGCCCGTTGGGGCTTCGACGCGGTGGACGTGCTGGATGCCATAGAAACGGCCATCCAGGGATCGACAGTTGGGCAGGTCTACGACGGCAACCGTGTGTTCAACGTGAGCGTCATACTGCCCCCGTCGGAGCGTGGAAGCATTGCCGACATACGGGCGCTGCCGCTACGCAACGCAGCTGGCGCCTTCGTGCGCCTCGATCAGCTTGCCGATGTCTATGCCACCTCGGGGCGGTATGCGGTGCTGCACGACGGTGCCCGGCGTGTTCAGGCGGTTACCTGCAACGTCGCCGGCAAGGATGTGGTCTCCTTCGTCGCGGCAGCGAAACAGCGCATCACTCAGGACGTCCGTCTGGCACCGGGCAATTACGTGGAGTTCAGTGGTACTGCCGAGGCCCAGACGGCGTCGGTCCGCGATCTGATCGTCCATTCGGTGATCGCCGCCGTCGCCATTGGCTTGATGTTGTGGATGGTACTTGGATACGCGCGCAACCTCGCCTTGGTGCTGCTCAATCTGCCCTTCGCCTTGGCTGGCGGCGTGCTCGCCGTGTTCGCCACTGGCGGCGGCGTCTCGCTGGGCTCCCTAGTCGGGTTCGTGACCCTCTTTGGTATCACCCTGCGCAACTCCGTGATGCTGCTGTCCCATTATGAGCATCTGGTCGCGGTCGAAGGCATGAGCTGGGGGCCAGAGGCGGCCGTGCGCGGCGCGGTGGAACGCCTGACGCCGATCCTGATGACGGCACTCGCCACGGCGCTGGGATTGCTGCCGCTCGCCATCGGCAGCGGTGATCCGGGACGCGAGATCGAAGGCCCCATGGCGCTGGTGATTCTGGGCGGGCTCTTTACCTCCACCGCGCTCAATCTTCTGGTCATGCCGAGCCTGGCGTTACGGTACGGCCGGTTTGCAGAGCCGGCGGATTCACGGCACGGTCCTTCCGTGCAGCCCGAGCTGACACACCCTTGAACGGCGATTGGAGAATAGACAGGCCATGAACTGCAACACCGACACGGGGCTTAATGCGGAGGAGGCCGCCGCGCGATTGGCGCGCCACGGCCCAAACCGCCTGTTCACGCCCGCGCCGGTGCGCTTCTGGCGCATCGCCGCGGAAGAAGTCACGGAGCCGATGATCCTGCTCCTGCTCGCCGTGGGTTTGTTCTATAGCCTCTGGGGTGGGCTAGGCGACGCGCTCACCATCTTCGCGATCATCCTGACGCTGGTCGCAGTCGAGGTCGGCAACGAGTTCCGCGCCAAGCGCGCCATCGCCGCGCTCGATCGCACCGCCGCGCCGCGCGCACGGGTGCGGCGCGATGGCGAAGTCATTTCTGTCGACACCGAGGAGATCGTGCCGGGAGACATGCTGGTGCTACTGCCGGGCACGCGCGTGGCCGCCGATGCGCGCCTGACCCAGGCCATGAGCCTGGCGCTCGACGAGTCGGCCCTGACCGGGGAGTCGTTTCCACAGGAAAAGGCCGAAGGCGAAGTAGTTTTCGCCGGCACGGTGGTGACAGGTGGGGAGGCCGAGGCCGGGGTGACGGCCACGGGCGCGGACACGCGCCTCGGGCGTATGGCGGCGGAGCTTGCGCAGGTGAAGCCGCCGAAGACACCGCTGCAACTCGCCATGAAGGCGCTCGCTGGCAAGCTCGTCTGGGTGGCGCTGTTCTTTTCGATCGCGATCCCGCTGATCGGCTGGCTGCGCGGCGGCGACTTCCGGGAGATGGTGCTCAGCGGGCTGTCGCTCGCCTTCGCCACCATCCCCGAGGAGCTGCCCATCATCATCACCATGGTGCTGGGGCTCGGTTCTTACGCGCTGTCGCGCCAGAATTTCCTGGTCAAGCGTCTGCGCGCCGCCGAGACCCTGGGCGACGCCACCGTCATCGTGACCGACAAGACCGGGACGCTTACCGAGAGCCGCCTGCGGGTCGCGGCCGTCCATCCGCCGGAACGCGAGGCGTCGATCATCGGCGATGCGCTCGAGGCGCTGTCGGCGCACGTCCTCGATCCGCTGGAGCAGGCCGTCGTCGAACATGCACACGCCTTGGGCATGCCGCTGCCCGCGGGCGAGATCGCGCGGCTGCGCCAGCCGGTCAACGGCCGGCGGACCAAGGCCGTGATCCGCCGCGCGGACGGGGGACTGCGCCTGCACGTCTCCGGCGCCCCCGAGGAGGTCTTCGCGCTATGCGCGGCCGTGCCGCGCGAGATCGTGGAACGAGTCGCGGCGGAAACGGCGCTCGGACGGCGCGTTATCGCCACGGCGACGCGGGTGCTCGACGCCTGGGAGTCGGATCAACCGTTCGAGGAGCTGGAGCGTAGTCTTGAACTCGCCGGCCTGGTGAGCTTCGCCGACCCACCGCGCCTAGGCGTGAAGGAGACGCTCGCGCGCGTCGCCACCGCCGGCATTCGCACCGTCATGATCACCGGCGACCACCCGGCTACCGCTGCCACCATCGCCCGCGAGGTCGGCATCCCCGCCGAGCGGGCGCTGACGGGGACGGAGCTGGACCGGCTGAGCGATACGGCGTTGGCCCAGGCGGTGCGGGAGGTGTCGGTCTACGCGCGCGCCACGCCGCAGCACAAGCACCGTCTCGTCCAGGCGCTGCAACGCAATGGCGAAGTGGTGGCGGTGACCGGCGACGGCGTCAACGATGCGCTCGCGCTCAAGGCCGCCGACGTGGGCATCGCCATGGGGATCAAGGGCACCGACGTCGCCAAGGAGGCGGCGCAGGCGGTGCTCGCCGACGACAACTACGTCACCATCGCCCGCGGCGTGTTCGAGGGACGCAAGTTCTTCGACAACCTGCGCAAGGGCGTGGCCTACTATCTTTCCGTGAAGGTCGGCCTCATCGCCATCTTCCTGCTGCCCGTGCTGCTCGGGCTGCCGCTGCCGTTCTCGCCCATCCAGATCATCCTGCTCGAGCTGTTCATGGACCTCGCCGCCTCGGCCGGCTTCGTCACCGAGCCGGCGGAGGAAGGTATCTACCGCCGCCGCCCGCGGCACGCGAAAGACGCACTCCTCGGCGCATCCACGGTGCGCGCGATCCTGCTCAAGGGCGCGCTGCTGTTCGCCGCCGTGATGGCGGCCTACGCGCTCGCCCGGAGCCAGGGGCTCGCGCCAGGCGCGGTGCAGACCTGCGCGTTCGCCGCCTGGATGGCTGGGCACGTGGTGCTCGCCTTCGTCTCGCGCTGCGACGAGGAGTGGATACTGCGGCACGGCGCGTTCACCAACCGGGTGATGAACCTGTGGGCGCTCGCGGCGCTCATGTTCCTGCTTGCCGCCGTCTACCTGCCGTTCCTGCGCCAGGCGTTGCGCTTCGAGGTCGTGCCGCTCGCGCAACTCGGGCTCGCGGCAGGGCTGGGAGCGATCATTGCCGCGCTGGCGGAATTCGCAAAACTGTTTGCACCGAAATACCCCTGAGCATTGTCGCAAGCTGGGTATTTTTTGTGCCACGGTCATTACTGACTTCGGCATCCACGGTGCATCTTACGACCGACCTTTTATGGGTACGACAATGGAGAGTTGATACGTGGAATACATCGAAGCATTGAACCGCGCGTTTTTTCTGAAAATCAACGCCGACCCCGGCACGTCTCTCTGGATAATCGACGGCGCCGCCGTAATCGCCAACGACCTGATCTACCTGATCCCCGTGTTGCTGAGCGCGATGTGGCTGTGGGGTAACGAGGCCATGCGCAAGCTGGCCATCCAGGCGTGCCTGACCGCCATGCTGGGGCTCGGCTTGAATCAGGTCATCGGTGCGATGTGGCCGCATCCGCGCCCGTTCGCAATCGGTTTGGGGCACACGTGGACACAGCACGTTGCGGATTCGTCGTTTCCGAGCGACCATATGACCATCTTCACCGCCATCGGCATCAGTCTGCTGCTCGGCCGCGAGGGGTTGTTGGGATCGCTCACGCTGGCGGCCGGTTTGGGCGTGGCATGGGCGCGCATCTTCCTCGGCCTGCATTTCCCGTTGGACATATTGGGTGCGGCCGGCGTGGCCTGCTTTTCCTATTCTGCCCTCTCGCCCCTGTGGCGGCATACCGGTAGCCGCCTGACTCGGTTCGTCGAGAGGCTTTACCGGAGCTTCATGGCCTGGCCGATCGCTCAAGGCTGGATGCGGCGTTAGGAGCCACAAAACGATGCCAACAGAACTCCATGGGCTGACCGACGCGGAAGTACAGGTGCGCATCACACGCGGCGAGGTCAATCGGGCTGCGATGCCGACAAGCCGCACGGCGCTGGAAATCGTGCGCGCCAACGTCCTGACCCGGTTCAATGCGATCCTTGGAACGCTGTTCGTCGTGATTGTGACGACCGGCCCTTGGCAGGACGCCCTGTTCGGCGGGGTATTCGTCGTCAACACCCTGATCGGCATCGTCCAGGAGCTGCGGGCAAAATGGACACTTGATCGCCTCGCGCTGGTGAGCCAGCCCAAGATCCGCGTGGTTCGCTCCGGACAGATCGTCGACATCCCGACGGTAGAGATCGTTCTGGACGACATCCTGGAGTTGGCGCCGGGCGACCAGGTGGTGGTCGACGGCATCATGCTCGGCGCCTTGGGGCTCGAAGTCGATGAATCCCTCCTAACCGGCGAGTTGGCCGCGGTGCCCAAACGGGCCGGGGAGGACGTGCTGTCGGGAAGCTTCGTCGTCGCCGGCACCGGCCGCTGCCGGGTGACCCGGGTCGGCGCCTCCGCCCATGTGCACCAGCTTGCGAGCGAGGCCAAGCGCTTCAGCCTGGCGCATTCCGACCTGAGAGCAGGGATCAACCGGATTCTGCGGTACATCACGTGGGCCATCGTGCCCACTGCAGCACTCTTATTTGCCGGTCAATTCGTCGTTCAGGCACAGGTTGGCGACGCCCTGTTGTTCTCCGCAGCCGGCGTGGTCGCAATGGTGCCGGAGGGACTGGTGTTATTGACGAGCCTTGCCCTGGCAGTAGGCGCCGTCAGGCTGGCCCGCCGTCGGACGCTGGTCCAGGACCTCCCCGCGACCGAGACGCTGGCCAGGGTCGACGTGATCTGCCTCGACAAGACCGGCACGCTGACCGAGCGGGAACCACGGGTCGAGCGCATCGAGCTGCTGGGCGACCATCCCGATGCGATGG
>JAPTVL010000407.1 GCA_028065725.1 Betaproteobacteria bacterium | reverse complement strand
GATGGGTGCGCTGGCGGCCGCCGCTGGCCGCGCGCGGGCCGTGCTGATGGCCCTGATGCTAATTCCGGCGGCCGCCGCCCTGAGTTTCGGCATCGAATTCACCCAGCTTTTCTTCCCGCAGCGCACGGTGTCGCAGAACGACATTTTTGCCGAAACCCTGGGCGGTATCGTCGGCGTGCTGGTGTGGTGGGGAAGTGGCGGACGTTTCGTTGACTGGCTGCAGTCCTGGCAGCAGATCCATGCCCGCGCCGCGCTGGCCGAGCGGCTGGCCTGGGTGTATCTGGCCGGCGTGCTGGTCTACAATGTGTTGCCGCTCGACCTGACCATCAGCCTGGTTGAGATTTTTCATCAATGGCGGGACGGCAAGGTCAATCTGGTACCGTTTGGCCGCCTGCCGGATGATGCAGCCTACGCGCTGTATGAAATCGCCACCGATGCCCTGATCTGGACGCCACTTGCGCTGCTGTGGCGGCTCGACGGCACGCGCAGTGCGGGGCGCGTGTGGGGCATGACATTTGGCGCCGCGACCTTGCTGGAATTCATGCAGATTTTTGTATATTCGCGGGTCAGCGACGTCACCGATCTGTTCACCGCCGCCGCAGGCGCGGCGCTGGGCGTCTGGGTTGGCGGTCGCCTGGCCGCGCGCGTGGCGCCTGCCAGCCGCATGCCGTCGTGGTCGGTGTGGCTGCCGTTCGCGCTGGCGGCAGGGTGGGTGGCGCTGCTGCTGTTCGTGTTCTGGTTTCCCTTCGACTTCCGCACCGACGGCGCCTTCATCAAAAGCCGGCTCGACTTCATGCAGCGGGTGCCGTTCGAGGTGTACTACTTCGGCACTGAGTATCGCGCCATCACCGAAGTGCTGCGCAAGACGCTGTTCTTCGCGCCGCTCGGCGCCTTGCTGGCGTGGGGAGTGGCGCGCCAGCCGTGGCGCTGGCGTAGCCCGTTGTTTGCGCTCGCCATGCTGGTGCTGGTGGGAATGCCTGCCGTAGTCGAACTGGGGCAGCTGATGCTGCCGCACAAAATTGTCGACATGACCGATTGGTTTCTGGAGAGCCTGGGAGCAGGGCTTGGCTATGTCATGTATAGAACGATGCGACGCAGGGTGTCAAGTGCTGGCCGTCCCACGGTGGGGCGACCCGACCCTGGGCAAGGTTGACCGAACGCGGCGAAAACGTCGGTCGCGGCATGAATCAATTTGATACTACGCCTCAGGTGTGGTGTGACGCCTAATCCGTGACCTGATGCGCGCTCAGCCGTTTTTCAATCGGCGGTGGACGGGTTATCGCCACTGCCCAGCCCAGCGCGAGATACAGCAGCGGCGAGTCATGCCGTGAAACGAACAGCCCCCCGGCAAGAAGGCCCATGATGGCGGCGAGTAGCATGCGTGCGGCTTGATGCCTTGCCGACCCGACATTGGCCATTTGACGGACGAGGATGGCAATGATCGAAAGGATGAGCCCAAGAAAGAGGATCAGTCCCGGAATCCCCGCTTCTGCTGCAACGGCGGCGATGCTGTTATGCGTAGCCAGCTTCGCTAAAGAGGGATTATAAAACACAACAGTATTGGGATAGTTGCCAGGGCCCACGCCGAGCCAGGGATGATCACTGACCATCTCGTAGCTTGCCCGCCACAATTCAAGCCGCTCCTGAACGGTGCTCCTGTCGAGAACGGCAGTAGCATGACTCGCCTCGGGTGACCAGATCGCGCGAAAACGATTCCAGTAGTCGTGCGGGTTGGCGACTGAGATCACAATGGCGGTTGCGAGCAGGGCAACGCCCAGCACCAGCACCCTGCGCCGTGCAGTCAGCCACAGGACAAGCAGCGCTACGGCGGCGGCTACTGCCGCCGCCCGGTTTTGGGTGATCAGCAGCATCGCAGCAGCATTCATGGCAGTCAGTGCAAACGCCACCCGGAGTATGCGTCCCGGGGCGTGGGCCGCACCTACCAGCGACACGGCCAGTGCCATGGCACTGAGCATGGCGGTATCGCCATCCAGGTAAAAGTCTGACTGCGTTTGCAGAAACCAGCGCAATGCGGGGATCAGGCAGATCACGAACGCGAGCGCGTAGGATCGCCGCTCGCTGTGCAGGAATTGGGATGCAAACAGGAAGAGCGCCAGTGCCTGAAAGAAAAGCAGAGGGTGGTGTCTGATATGGGGTTGCCAAGGAGATCCTTGCAGCAGCATGCCCATGAGAGAGAGGCCGATCCACGCCATGAACAGCAGCATCAAGACAATGGACGGGCGTGCAAAATCAGGCTTCACCTGGCTTTTCCTCGCCCACGACAGCATACCCAACGCGAGCAGGGCACAAAGCCATTCAAGGATGTGGTTAGCCAACAGCAGATCATGTACTTCACTGTAGCGCGGCAGGCCGTGCGCGAGCAGCAGATATCCGGTCAGCCCGAACAACGGCGAGAGCGGGGCGGCGGCAAACAGCGACAAAGCAAGAAGCATCAAGGCCAGCGAGGGCCAAGCGATGTCGTGACGCGCTACGCTGTAGACGGAATACGCGATGACGACGGCCGTCGCGCTCAGGTAGAGCGCCATGTCCAGACGCCTGCGGCTGATTTGTTCGGTTCGCATCGGGTAGAGTATGGTTCCCGGGGCCTCAGTCAATGCACGGAAGGATCGCGTGTGGAAATATCATGGCATCATCAGTTGGCGCTAACGATTGTGTTCGCTTCTCCCGCCAGGGTATCGTGTTGCACAAGGGTTTGCCGGATGCGCGCCACGACAAGGAGCACATACTAGGTGCCTTCGAAAGATACCATGGGACAGCCAACGTCATCGTCCAGTCACATTCCCGGCCTTGATGGCTTGCGCGCACTGGCGTGCCTCGCGGTGTTTGGCGTTCATTTTCAGCAGACGGTATCCCTGCAAGGCAACATCGGTCCCTTTTCCCTGTCCCGGTTCCTGGAAAATGGCAACACGGGCGTGGCGCTGTTTTTTGTTCTGAGCGGCTTCCTTCTGAGCATTCCGTTTTGGCGTAGTCTGGAGCGTGCAGAGCCGGTTCCCCGCTGGCACATTTTTTGGCTCAAGCGCGCCGCCCGCATTTTGCCAGCCTATTTTCTTTGTCTCACGCTGCTTGTTGTCCACAATCGATTGTGGGAACAAACGGGGGAATCCACCAACATTTTGTTGCACTACCTGCTGCTGTTCAACTATTCGCCGCAGCATATCTTTTCCATCAATCCCCCGTTCTGGACGCTGGCGGTTGAGGTGCAGTTCTATGCCTTGCTGCCCCTGATCTTTCTCCTCATTGCGGCTTTTCCAAGACGGGTCCAGATGCCTGCTGTTGCTGGATTGGCAGTGCTTGCCTACGCGGTCCATATGGGGCTGATTCAGTGCGGATCGTGCCGAGAATGGTGGCCCTGGAGCGGGCAGGATGATGCTGCGCAAAATCCTGTATTTACCTACTCCCTGCTTGCACACCTGCCGCATTTTCTTTTGGGCGTTCTGGGAGGGGGCTGGCACTCGGTGCTCAAGGCCGCACGTCGGCGCCGTTTTTTCGCAGTACAGCGGGGCTTAGAAGCGGTGTTCTGGTTGGCGGCAGCCGCGATATTCGTAATCCTTGCGACGCCGCTCGATGCCCGGCTTTCCATTCCCTTCGGGCGCTATAACCTACCTTTTGTACCGGTGTTGCTGACCCTGATCGTGTTGAGTGCAGGCCATGCCGTCTTCATCAAGGCGCTACTGGAACTGGCGCCCGTGCGATGGCTCGGGCACATTTCCTATGGCGTTTACATCTACCATCTTCCCGTCCTCAATGTGGTCGGTCGCAATATGCAAAGTGCCGGACTCGAGGCGAAAGAGCATTGGCTGATTCTGCTTGCTGCTGCGCTTGGCCTTACTGTGGCCGTGGCGGCCATCTCCTACTATCTGGTTGAGCATCCAATATTCAGGAGAATACGGCGCGTGGGGGCTTAGGGGGTTGGGCGATGCAAGCACTTCTACCGGCTTGTGATCGATGGGCGGGCATCAGTACAATGGCCGCATCCGAGTCGCGCATCATGCATCCACCATGTCCTTAAGCATCATCGATGTCTTCAACGGCGATGCAGACGGCATCTGTGCACTGCACCAGTTGCGCTTGGCCGAACCGGCGGATTCCGAACTGGTCACGGGTCCCAAGCGCGACATCAGCCTGCTGAAACGCGTCAATGCTCAGGCCGGCGACCGCATCACCGTGCTCGATATCGCGCTGTCGAAAAATCGCGACGCGCTCGACAGGCTGCTCGAAGCGGGCGCGCACGTGCGCTACTTCGATCATCACCAGCCGGGCGACATCCCGGCGCATCCGCATTTCGAGCCGCACATCGATACCGATGCCAACGTCTGCACCAGCCTGCTGGTCAATCAGTATCTGCAGGGCAGGCAGCTGGCGTGGGCGGTGACCGCCGCCTTCGGCGACAACCTCGCCGATGCCGCGCGTCAGGCTGCGGCTCCGCTCAAGCTGTCTGCCGACCAGTTGGCGCAGCTGCAGTCGCTGGGCGAATGCCTCAACTACAACGGCTACGGGGAGACGCTCGACGACCTGTTCTTCGACCCGGCCGAACTGTATCGCCAGCTGCGCCCGTTTGCCGATCCCTTCGCCTTCATCGCCGAGTCGCCCGCTTATCAAACGCTGAAAGCCGGCTACCAGGAAGACATGGCCCGCGCCGTCGCCGTCAGCGCCACGGAAGCGCGCGCATCCGGCCGCATCTTCATGCTGCCCGCCGAAAAATGGGCGCGGCGGATTTCCGGCGTGTTCGGCAATCAATTGGCAGTCGAGTCGCCCGCGCAGGCGCATGCCGTGCTTACCGCCAAACCGGAGGGGGGCTATGTCGTCAGCGTGCGCGCGCCGCTGGCTGCCAGGTCCGGTGCGGACACGCTGTGCAGTCAGTTCGACAGCGGGGGCGGTCGCAAGGGCGCCGCCGGCATCAATCATTTGCCCGAGTCCGAACTTGGCCGGTTTATTGCTACGTTTTTTGCGGTCTTTACCCGGAGCTGAACGGTGGATCAACTCATTGCGCCCTATGGTGGCACCCTCGTCAATCTCATCGACCCCGCAAAAAGCGATGCGCTCAAGCAGGAAGCCCTGAGCCTGCCTTCGCTCGACCTCGGCTGGCGCCAGCAATGCGAACTCGAAATGCTGATGAGTGGCGCTTATTCTCCGCTTGCCGGATTCATGACGCGCGCACAATGCGCGCGCGTCGAATCCGACCGGCAACTGGACGACGGCACCTTCTGGCCGCTGCCCGTGACGCTGACCAGCCAGCAAAAGCTTGCCGCCGAATTGAAGCCCGGAAACCGTGTCGCCCTGCGCGACGGCGAAGGCTTCATGCTCGCGGTATTGACCGTCAGCGACGTGTGGGATGACAACGGCACCTGGCACCTGGGCGGCCAGGTCGAGGGCGTGGCCATGCCGCCGCACCCGGATTTTGCAGGCTTGCGCGCAACCCCGGCCGAACTGCGTGCGCTGCTCGCCCGCCGCGGCTGGCGGCGCGTGATCGCATGGCAGGCGCACCAGCCGATGCACCGCGCGCAGTTCGAGTTTTGCCTGAAAAGCGCGATCGAAAACGAGGCCAATCTGCTGCTGCATCCCCAGGTGGGCGGGGACATCACCGATGCGTCCGGCTATTTTGGTCTGGTGCGCAGCTTTCTCGCAGTGCGTGAACGCTTTCCCGCCGCCACCACCCAGTTGTCGCTGCTGCCGGCGCCGCCGCGCGAAGCCAGCGCCCGCGCATTGCTGCTGCGCGCCATCGTCGCGCGCAATTACGGCTGCGGCCTGCTGATTGCCGGCGGCGAACACCAGTCCGACGGCAACTGCCGGCGCGGCGAAGACCTCACCCGGACCCACGCCGATCTGAGCGTGACCGACCTGGCCGAAAAAACCGGCGTGCAGCTCATCGCCTATCCGCGCATGGTGTATGTGGAAGATCGCGCCGAACACCTGCCCGAGTCCGAGGCTCCTGCTGGCGCACGTCTGCTCACCCTGAGCGGCGAGGAATTCCGGCGCCGCATGCGCGCCGGGCTGAAGATCCCCGACTGGTACAGCTTCCCGGAAGTGCTGGCCGAGTTGCACCGGCAGAACCCGCCGCGCGATCGCCAGGGTTTCACCGTGTTTTTCACCGGCTTGTCCGGCGCCGGCAAATCCACCCTGGCGCGTGCGCTGGCCGCACGGCTGATGGAAATGGGCGGCCGCTCGGTGACCTTGCTCGACGGCGACATCGTTCGCCGCCATCTTTCATCCGAGCTGGGCTTTTCCAAGGCGCACCGCGACATCAACGTGCGGCGGATCGGATTCGTCGCCAGCGAAATCACCAAGAATCGCGGCATCGCCATTTGCGCCCCGATCGCCCCGTACCGCCAGACACGGCGCGACGTGCGCGCCATGATCGAGGCCGTGGGCGGCTTCGTCGAGCTCCACGTCGCCACCCCGATCGAAACCTGCGAGTCGCGCGACCGCAAGGGTCTCTATGCCAAGGCGCGCGCCGGACTGATTCCCGAGTTCACCGGCGTGTCGGATCCCTACGAAATCCCCGAAAACCCGGAACTGGCCATCGACACCACCAGCCTCGGCATCGACGAGGCGGTGCAGCAGATTCTGCTCAAGCTGGAGCACGAGGGATATCTGCGCTGACTTGAAATGCAGGTGTAAAAAAAGCCGACGCACTGCGTCGGCTTTTTTAGTGCGATGAAGCTCAGGCTGTCTTGCGACGGCGCATAGCGCCCAGTCCGGCCAGACCGATGCCCAGGAGCGCCAGCGACGCCGGCTCGGGGACCGTCCCATCGATTGGCACGCCGCCGACCAGAATGCCGTCGAAGGCCAGACCTGAATCGAATGCGCTGTCGGACCAGTTCACCACGCCGAACTCCAGGTAGTAGTTGCCTGCGGCGGCGATTTCGTACGTCATCCCGATCCATCCCGTGTAGCCGCAACCGGTGCTAAAGCAGGTGCCGGAACTACTACCCAAGGGAGACCACGCCGGACCGCCGGGGATGATGGGGGTGGTGGCGGGATCGAGGACCACGCCGGGGGCCAAGGCGGGCATGCCGAAGCCGGGCACGGTGTCGCCGCCGGGGGTGGTGCGGGCGGTGAACAGCAACGCGACTTGGCTCAGGCTGCTGTTCAGCAGTCGAACCCAGGCGTAATCGGCAAAACCGGCGCCGTCGGAGGTGACGTAGTTGAAGTAGAACTCCAGATCGTCGCCGGCGTTGGCTGAAAACAGGGAGGTGCGCGCCCGCGAGCCGCTGGTTTCGGAGCCCAGGCCGACACCCGAGTCGGACACGCCGAAGTCGCTGCTCACGTAGCCATAGGTGCCGCCCTCGGGAGACGTGGTGACCACTCCGTCCGCGCCCAGGGTGCCGCAGTTGGCGGTACAGGTCCAGCCGGCGGGCAGCGGTGCCGCTGAAGCCGGGCCGGAGACAGAAAAGGTGGAGGCAGCCAGGACCGACAACGCCCCCAGGGATTTCACGGATTGTTTGATGGTGAACATGATTAGCCTCGCATGAAGTTGGAAGGACACGAGCTATGATCCGGGCCGGTTTCAAAGACTTTTTGTTCCCATGCTGTCCTTTGCGCCGTCTGAACTACATTGAGCATCATTCATGCCAGCATCCTGTGTGATTAAAAAATATTAATTTATTACAAAGTGTTATAGCGTGGCCCTCGCTTTTGTTCACTGCTTTGCGCTCACGAAAGCGGTTGAAGTGTAAAAGTTATCGACAAGCCTCTCTTGCGTGAGGATGGCGCATCCCACTCAGGCGCGGCACTTTTTTGGCATGACATGGAAAAAGATGAAAGGCCGGCCAACGCGACTTTGAGCGTGCTGGATGCCTGGGCGCTCAGGCGTCCAGACCGTTCTGGCCAAGGAATGCATGAAAACCCCGTTGGCTGACGCGACAAAGCTTGGCTCGACGAGGCGGTGCAAAGATCCCGCTCAAGCTGGCGCGGGGGGATCTGGGCTCACCCGTGTGCAGGAATAAAAAACGGCGACCTGTTGGTCGCCGTTTTGTTTGCTTCAGGCGCTCCGGTTCAGGCCGTCTTGCGGCGGCGCATGGCACCGAGGCCGGCGAGGCCGATGCCGAGCAGCGCGAGAGAGGCGGGCTCGGGCACGCTGCCACCGCCACCGCCAGGTTCGCATCCGGGCTGGGTGGGATCTTCGCCGCATCCTGGGGGCAAGGGCTCACCTGAAAGCAGGAATTTGCGGATATTTTCCAGCTGGTTGGCTTCATCAGCGCTGATCCCGCTCAGCCAGTCGATATCGCTGATTGCCACGATTCTTCCCGCATTGTTAACCAAATCCTCTGTTGCATAGGCGACACCGACATTGAATCCGCCTGCGACAAGTTGTTTTGCAAAGACCCTCGACTCATCCGAGACAGCCAGTTGACCGGGGGCCGAGATGTTGGAAGTCGTCAGGCGTATGTCGTTGGGGTCGATCAGGATGGTGCTGTCTGGCGTCAGGAATGTGGCGACGGTATTCGGGCTGGGGCTGTCACCGGCAGCGCCAAACAGCAGGGCATTGTCACCGGTCAGGGTCCGGAATATACCCGTGACCCAGGCATTGTGGGTTTCGCAACAGGGCCGCTCGACCTGGCCGTAGAAGCCGCCGCCGCCGTTTACGAAGTTGATTACGCTGGTTGCAACAGCCGCGCCGGGGTTGGTAGAGTAGTCGCCATCCCACACGATGTCGTAGGCGGAAAGGTTGGCCGGCGCAGCCGCCCAAGAGTTGATAACCGTGACGGTATCACCAAAGGTGTTCTGGAACAGATTCAACCAGCCGAGTTGAAGACGACCGCCTGTGTTGACGGCCAGAATCTCCGCCGCGTGGCCGGCTGTTGGGGCGAGTATGCCCAAGAACACTGTCGCAACGGCGACCCGTATTTTTCCGGATATTTTCATGATCTAACTCCTTTTGTTGTTAAGTTCACAAGGGCATTGCCAAAGTGGCGTTTGTTGCGCGATTTCAGTACATGCCCGACCATAACTCTTGTTGCCTGCTTCGTGTAAGTGAGCAAGCACGCTTCATGCCACCGGGGTGGCGCGCTGTAAATGTCTTTTTATTTCAGCACTTTGCGATCGAATGATTGTGTGGTCTACGCTGGACACGTATCGGCTCATTAAGAAAGTGTAAAAATTCCTGACACTATGTGAGTTCGGTTCGGCCTGAATTGAGTCTGCCTCGGTCGGGGCACGACACAGGAAGCTGGTGTTCAGCGCAATTCATCCTGCGTCCTGCTGATCGAATTCCGTGGGATGCGCAAATGGTGGCGTTGCCGCAGCACGATGGGCGGGTCAGGGTGCAGAATCAGCCTGTCTTGGCGGCATATCTGGCATGTTCAAACGCGGCGAAGCCGCCGAAGTGGCGGGTGGGTCGCTCGGTTCAGGCAGTATTGCTGCCCAAGGTTTAGGCGCAGATCAAGCGTGCTCGGGGTGGCGGCGATGCCCGCCGAAACGCTGCGGGGCCAGCGAGCCTGCAAGCATGCCCGCCGCACTTGCCAGGAAACCGGCAAACTGCGGCGGCAGGGTGGCATCGGGGGCGACGAATTCCATCGCAATCCAGCAACCGAACCCCAGCACGATGGAAAGCCCCGCCCCCAGGTTGCTGGCGCGTTTCCAGTACAGACCGGCCACCAGTGGAACGAAGGCGCAGGCCAGGGTGACCTTATATGCGTTCTCCACCATCTGATGGATGCTGGTTTCGGACTCGAGCGACCACAGCGAATACAGCACCACCAGCACGGTGAAGGCGACGACGACGCTGCGGGTGATCCACAGCAGCTTTTTCTGGCTCATGCGGTGGTGCGGCATGAATTCCTTGATGATGTTTTCCGAAATAGTGACCGACGGCGCCAGCAGGGTGCCAGAGGCGGTGGACATGATGACCGAGAGCAGGGCGCCGTAAAAAATGATCTGCGCGTAAAACGGCAGGTGGGTCTTGACGAACGTGGGCAGCACCAGCTGGACGTCGTCGGCCAGCACGGCTGTGGTCATGGCCGGGTCGACCAGGGTGGCGGAATAGGTGAGGTAGATCGGCACGGCGGCGAACAGGAAATACAGCGCGCCGCCGATGACCGTGCCCCACACCGCGATGCGCTCGGATTTGCTGGCGTTGGCGCGCTGGAACACGTCCTGCTGCGGGATCGAGCCCAGTCCCATGGTCAGGAGACCGGCGACGAAGGTGACGATCGCCGCCCATTCCAGCGGCGGCCAGAATTCGAACTTGCCGGCAGCAAAGGCGTGCTCGATCACCGGCGCGATCCCGCCCACTTCCGGCATGTCGCCGACCAGTTTGGCAATCCACAGCAGGCCTGCGACGATCACGGTCATTTGCACCAGGGTGGTCAGCGCCACCGACCACATGCCGCCGAACAGGGTGTAAAGGAGCACTACCGCCGCGCCGATGAGAACCCCTTCCTGCTGGCTGATCATGCCATCGGACAGGACGTTGAACACCAGCCCCAGCGCCACCACCTGGGCCGACACCCAGCCCAGGTAGGACAGCGCGATCGCCGACGAAATCACCACCTCGACCGGGCGGTTGTAGCGCTGACGAAAGAAGTCGCCCAGGGTGATGAGCTTCATGCGGTACAGCGGCCGGGCAAAGAAAAGCCCAAACAGGATCAGCGCGAGCGAGGCCCCGAAGGGGTCGGAAATCGTTCCGCCGAGGTTTTCGTTGAGGAAGGTGGCGGGGATGCCGAGCACCGTCTCGGCACCGAACCAGGTGGCGAACACCATGGCGACGACGACGACCATAGGCAGCGAGCGGCCGGCGGTGATGTAGTCGCTAGCGCTGTGGACCTTGGTGGCGGCATAGAGGCCGATGCCGATGGAGAGAACAAGGTATAGAACGACGAATCCGATCAGCATGGCGAGTCCTTATCGCAGAATGAAATAGAGGGTGGCGGCCGTCAGCACAGCCAGCAGGCCGGCGATGGTGCCGAGCCAGCGATTGCGCGCGTGCTGCTGGCGCAGCATGAGGGTGAGGCCGGCTTCCAGCTGGGCCAGCCGGTTTTCGTTCAGCGCATGGTGCGCCAGGCGCGGCAGCTGCGGCAGCAGCGCGGCCCACCTGGGCGCCTCGGCCTGCAGGTTCTTCACCAGCGCGCGCCAGCCGATCTGTTCGTTCATCCAGCGCTCGAGGAAGGGCTTGGCGGTTTTCCACAGGTCGAGCTCGGGGTCGAGCTGGCGGCCGAGGCCTTCGATGTTGAGCAGGGTTTTCTGCAATAAGACCAGCTGCGGCTGGATTTCCACGTTGAAGCGGCGCGAAGCCTGGAACAGTTGCAACAGCACGCGGCCAAAGGAAATGTCCTTCAGCGGGCGATCGAACACCGGCTCGCACACCGCGCGCACCGCGGCCTCCAACTCGTCGATGCGGGTGTCGGCCGGCACCCAGCCCGATTCCAGGTGAGCCAGCGCGACGCCCTTGTAGTCGCGGCGGAAGAAGGCGAGGAAGTTGCGCGCGAGGTACTGCTTGTCGACCTCGGTGAGCGTGCCCATGATGCCGAAGTCGAGCGCGATGTACTGCTCGGAACCGGGGCGCACCAGGATGTTGCCGGGGTGCATGTCGGCATGGAAGAAGCCGTCGCGGAACACCTGGGTGAAAAAGATCTCGACGCCGGTGGCGGCGAGCTTGGGAATGTTCACGCCGGATTCGCGCAGGCGCTCGATCTGGCTCACCGGGATGCCGTCCATGCGGTCCATCACCATGACGGCGTGGTCGCAGTAATCCCAGTACACCCCCGGCACCAGGAGCAGCGGCGAATCGGTGAAGTTGCGCCGCAACTGCGAGCAGTTGGCGGCTTCGCGCATCAGGTCGAGTTCGTCTTCCAGATGCTTTTCGAATTCGCTGATCACTTCGCGCGGGCGCAGGCGCTTGCCGTCGGCGAACAGCTTTTCGATCAGACCGGCGGCGGCATACAGCAGCGACACGTCGTGCGCAATCACCGGCGCGATGCCGGGACGCAGCACTTTCACCGCTACAGCCGTGCCGTCGCCCCCTGGCGGGGATGAATGCAGGCGCGCGAAGTGCACCTGCGCCACCGAGGCGGAGGCGACCGGGGTGGCATCGAATTCGGCAAAGACTTCCGACAGCGGTTTTTTGTAGGCCGCTTCCAATGTGGCGATGGCCTCGGCGGAGGGGAAGGGCGGCACCCGGTCCTGCAGTTGGGCGAGCTCGTCGGCGATGTCGAGCGGCACCAGATCGCGCCGGGTGGAGAGCATCTGCCCGAACTTGACGAAAATCGGGCCCAGCGCCTCCAGTGCGCGGCGCAGGCGCACCCCGCGCGGTTCGGCAAGCGGGCGCCAGAACAGCGTGGCGCGCACCAGCCAGCGCAGTGGGCGCACCCGCTCGTGGCCGAGGAAGAATTCCTCCAGTCCGAAACGCAGGCCGACGGTGAGGATGCGGACGAGGCGCAGCAGTTTCATGCGTCGCCTGCTTCCAGCCGCCGCAGGCGGGCGTCCAGCCGCGCCACGTCGTCGGCCAGCCTGTCCACTTCATGGTTAAAGCGGCCAACATCGATGCCGCGCGCCATCAGTTCGGCTTCCTCGACTGCATATTCGCTGGCATTGCGACCGAGCGCAGCAACCGTGTGGACGATGCCGGCGAGGGCGTCGCGCCCAAGGGTGTGCAAACGATGCGCGGCGATGTCGCCGACGAGCGGCGCGAGGTCGGCTTCGACGTCCCAGTCCAGCTGCTTGAAGACGCGATCCAGCGTGGCGAGCAAGGCCGGATCGCCGCTGTAGTCGGCGTCGCGAAGCGCCTCGCGGCCGAAAAACGGCAGGCGGGTGAGGAGCGCGGCGGTGGGGCGGATGATGGCGTCGGGCGTGTCGACCACCGCCTCGGAAAAACAGCCGTCGTCGGCAATGCGGAAATCGAACTGCGCCAGCGTGAGATCGAAGCGCACGCTGCATCCCGCATGGCGGACGAGCGCCTCGGCCGCGCCGGGCGACTGCCGCAGCAGGTGGTTGAGGCTGCGTTCGAACAGGGCTTCAGTGATCAAACCTTGAAGCCCCGCTTAAACTTTAAAGCCACGGTGCAGGGCGACCACGCCGGCGGTCAGGTTGTGATAGCTGACCTTGGCGAAGCCGGCGGCTTCCATCATGCTTTTCAGCTCTTCCTGCCCGGGGTGCATGCGGATCGACTCGGCCAGGTACTGGTAGCTCGCGGCGTCCCTGGCGACGAGCTTGCCCATCAGCGGCAGCAGCTTGAACGAGTACAGATCGTAAGCCGGCTCCAGCGGCTTCCACACCTTGGAGAACTCCAGCACCAGCAGACGTCCGCCCGGTTTCAGCACACGGTTCATCTCGGCCAGCGCCTGGTCCTTGTGGGTCATGTTCCTGAGGCCGAAGGCAACCGAGACGCAATCGAAATAATTGTCCGGGAAAGGCAGCCGCTCACCATCGCACTGCACGGTGGGGGGCGTTCTGCCCTCGTTCAGCATGCGGTCGCGGCCTTCGCGCAGCATGGAAAAGTTGATGTCGGTGAGCAGCACGGTGCCGGTTTCGCCGACTTCCTTCAGGAACAGCCGCGTCAGGTCGGCAGTACCGCCGGCGACGTCGAGCACCTTCATTCCCGGCCGCAGGCCCGCCTGTGCCACCGCAAAGCGCTTCCACAACCGGTGCAGGCCGGCCGACATCAGGTCGTTCATGATGTCGTATTGTGCGGCAACGGAATGGAAGACCTCCGCCACCTTGGCGGCCTTTTCGGATTCGGCAACCTGCTTGTAGCCGAAGTGGGTGGTTTTATCCATGGCAGTGGGGATGAGCGGATCAGCCGGGAATTCTACCAGCGCACGGGCTGGCAAGGCTTGGGCAGACGCATCGGCTGTCATAAATCGGTCATACTGCTGTCATAGGATGGCCACCATCCAAACACGCGTGGAACTGCCATGGCTGCCAATATTCTGCTGGTCGAAGACGAACCCGGGATCCAGGAACTGCTGAAATTCAATCTGGCGCAGGCCGGGCACCAGGTCACCGCTGCCGGCGACGCCGAGCATGCGCTGAAATTCCTCAAGAGCACGCTGCCCGACGTCATCCTGCTCGACTGGATGCTGCCCGGCATGTCGGGGATCGACCTGTGCAAGCGCCTGCGCAGCGACGAACGCTACCAGCCCATCCCCATCATCATGCTGACAGCCCGCGGCGAGGAGCGTGACAAGGTGCTGGGGCTGGATACCGGGGCCGACGACTACATCACCAAGCCGTTTTCGCCGCGGGAACTGGTGTCGCGCATCAAGGCCGTGCTGCGCCGTCGCGCCCCGCAGATGACCGACGAGCCGGTGGAAATCAATGGCCTGCGACTGGATCCGACCAGCCACCGCGTGCAGGGTAAAGGCCAGGCACTGGAACTGGGGCCGACCGAGTTCCGCCTGCTGCACTTCTTCATGACCCATCCCGAGCGCGTCTACTCGCGCACCCAACTGCTTGACCAGGTGTGGGGCGACGACGTGTTCGTGGAGGAGCGCACGGTCGACGTCCACATCCGCCGCCTGCGCCTGGCGCTGGAACCGTCCGGCCATGCCGAATTGATCCAGACCGTGCGCGGCTCGGGCTACCGCTTTTCGGCCGAAGTGGGATAATCCGCCCACCGGGTTTTCGGGAAGGTAAACATGGGCTTCTGGTGGCGT
>JAPTVL010000349.1 GCA_028065725.1 Betaproteobacteria bacterium | reverse complement strand
CAAGAGCTGCTTCACCGCGGAGCTTGCGCGCACGTCGATGCGTTCGGTTTTGGAAAGGGTGGTCATGGGCGGGGTCCGGTGATTCGTACGTGCATCCATTCTATTGTCCGGACATTGTCATGACAAGTGCATCTTCCTATGCCAATGGGGAGTGCCGAAAGGCTCGCGTGCGGGTCGCCGCGATCGCGCGGGCCGTCAATGTGCCGATTCCCGAGATCGCCCTGAGGATGGAGGGCTGATCGTTCCGGATGCGGGGTTCGCCGTTTTGGTCAGGCAGATTCCAGTACCCGCATTTCGACGTGAAGTCCCGCGGCCGTTGCCATATTGACCAGCGCTTCGAGGCCGAACAGGTTGATCTTTCCCCGCATCAGATCCGAAATCCGCGGCTGAGTCACGCCGAAGAGTCGGGCGGCCTGCGCTTGGCTCATTTTGGTACGGACAATGTGATTCTTCAGCGCCGTCATCAAGACGGAGCGCAGCTTCATGTTTTCCGCTTCTTCCGGGGTGTCCTCGATCGCATCCCAGACGCTGGCAAATCGTTGCTTGGTCATGGTCCTATCTCCTTCAATAGGTCGCGGTAACGCTTGCCGGCCAAGTCCAGGTCGGCCTTGCTGGTCTTCTCCGTCTTTTTTTGGAAGCAGTGAAGCACGTAAACGGCATTGGCGAACCTGGCAACGTAGATGACTCGGAACGCCCCGGCCGCATCCCGAATCCGAATCTCTTTCACACCTTGCCCCACGGTGCTCATCGGCTTCCAGTCGTCGGGGTCGTGGCCGTTCTGCACCTGGTCGATCTGATGACCTGCCTCGCGCCTGGCCGCGAGCGGGAAGGCCCGAAGGTCATCAAGGGAACTACCTCGAAACTCCACGGGTTTGGGGTTGCTCATGCCGAACTATACAAAATTTTGTATGGCTTGGCTACGGAACCCGAGTCTTGGCGATGGCGGCCTGTCAGCAGGATGCTTTCGGTCAGGTGAGGGCCTGGTTGGATGCGGTCGGCCTGGCACCCGACAGCGCCGGGTAATCGTAAAGGACTAGGGGTTTTTCCTTGCTGAAGCTCGGAAAGGTCCAGAAGAACGCGGCCATCTCGGGCCCGGGCAGAGTGATTTGGTGCAAGACGCCCAAGGCGTTTCTATATTTCGAAGTTTCGGGCAACAATCATCCTTGAAATCAGCTCTCGCGGCACACAATCGGCAAATTTGATCGACTTGGAGAAAACCGCAACCTCGTCGGCTGTTAGATCGATGCATTCAGGCAGCGTGGCGGCCAGGGCCGCGACAGGTGCCTGCACGCTCAACGCATTGAAGCGAACCTTTGCAACGCCGGTCGATGCCTGGCGAGCCAGGGTGCGGTTCGCTCGCGTGCCGGCGAACGTCCAGGTTTGCGTAGGAGCGCCGTCGGAACGAGACATCACGAAGTTCGTTCCTGAGGACAGCGGGATCTCGTCGGCCAGTGTCTGCAGTGCTGTTCGCGCGCGCCGAGACAATGTAACGGTGGGCGGGGTACCGTTCGCGAGCACCGTGCGGATACCCTGACACACCTCGCGGCCCAGACTGCGTGCGCCTCCCATCCAGCGCGCTTTGCCTCCGCCGGCGGCCGGCTCCAGCCACACGATCCGCTTCGACCAGTCGACGTCGGTGACGCGCCAGCTTCTGCCAGCCAGCAAGAGCACACGTTCATCGCGCTCGCCAGTCAAGACGGTCGGGTCGATGTAGCCGACCTCGGCGGCGCCGTGCCTGCCGGTCAGCAGTTGGGATCCGCTGAAGGACGCAAGCAGATCGCGGTAGTGGCCGCGCGCGTAGCTGCTCTCGGTCTGCGGACCAACCCGCACCACGCCCTCGGAGCAATCGAGGAACTGCTGTCCCACCAGGTGCCCGACGAGCACTTCAATGTCCCCGATGTGCAGTTCGGGGAACGAGCCGTGGAGCAGCTCGACCAACTCCCGCGTCGGAAGTTCGCCTCGCTCGAGGCTCAGAACCAACGCCTGTTGCGCGACGATGTTCCATGGCGCTGCAGGCGGCACAGCCGCCTCGACCCAAGCCTCGGACCACTTCTCCGTCACGCCAAGGGCCAGGAGGAAGGCGTTGTCATTCGTCGTCAGGAAGAGGCAGTTGCGACGGCCACCAGTCCGCCGGCCCGTGCGGCCCATTCGCTGGAGAAACGAAGAGACGCTCGATGGCGAGTCGATCTGGACCACACGATCGAGATCGCCCACGTCGATGCCGAGCTCCAGCGTCGACGTGGCGACGATGACGCAGTCCCGCTCCTCGGAGAAGGCCGCTTCGGCCTGCCGTCGTTCCGACAAGCTGAGCGAGGCATGGCTGACGAAAGTGCGGATCGCATGGGTCCGCAACATGCCGCTCAGTTGCTCAGCGCTGCTGCGAGAGTCGCAGAAGACGAGACGCTTCTCGCCGCGATGCAGGCGCGCGATCACGGTTGCGGCGTTTTCGAGCGAGCCTACATGGTCGATGGTCACGTCGGCGTCCGTGCTAACGCTCGCACTGCCGACGACGCTTCTGCTTCCGGTGGGTGCCAACCACGCCAGCAACTCGTTCGGGTTGCTCACCGTCGCGGACAGACCGATGCGCTGAAGCGGTCGCTCCAAGTACTTGTCCAGGCGGTTCAGCACCGATCGCAGGTGCCAGCCACGGTCGTCGCCGGCGAACGCGTGCAGCTCATCGACGATCACGGCCTGCAGGTTCCCGAAGCATGCGGGCCGGTTGACCCTTGCGGAGATCAGCATCGCCTCGACCGATTCGGGCGTCGTGAGAAGGATGTCGGGTGCATCCTTGATCGCTCGACTCTTGCGCGACTGGGGGATGTCCCCGTGCCAAACCTCGACGCGGCGTCCGACGAGGCCGGCGTAGTGCACCAACCTGGGCTCGAGGTTATTCAGTAGCGCCTTGATCGGGCAGATATAGAGGACGCTCGTCCCAGGCCAGGCTTCCACGAGCATCCTCGACAGGATCGGGATCGCCGCCGCCTCGGTCTTGCCGCCGGCAGTCGGCGCGAGCAGCAGGCAATGCGTTCCCGCATGGATCGGCGCGATCGCCGCCAGCTGGGTCGGGCGCAGCGTGCTCCAGCCCAGCGTATTGACGACGTGGTACTGCAGGGAAGGGTGCAGTTGCTCGAATTCGCTCATGGCAGCTCGATGTCGTCCACCGAAGTGGCGCTTGCGGCCGCCCGTTCGACCACCGACATCTCGCTCTCGGCCAGCGTCAGGGTGTAGTGCCGGCGTGGGTCGAAGTCCTCGTGCAGATCGACACGATCCAGAATGTCGGCGACGAGTTTCTTCAAGAACAATCGCGGCGCCACGCCGATCTTGCCGCCCAAGCCGCCGGCCACAGCGCGGGCCAGCGTGTCGAGGTAGCTGTCGTCCACGACGCTGCGCAGGCGCTGCTCGTGGGAGCGGCCTTCGGCGTAGATGTCTCGGACGCGTCGTCCCACGGCCAGCAGGGCCGCATGGTCGAAGGGCGCCAAGCGGATCTGGACCGCCCGGGGGTTGTCGAAGCGACGGTCGGTGCCGAAGTCGACATGCAAACGCTGGGCCAGCGGCGCAAGGCGCTGCACGCCCTGGGGGCCGTCGAAGAATGCCGGTGTCCCCGTGACGACCAGGTAGAGGCCGGGATACCGCCCCGCATCGATCTCGTCGATCCATTGCCTGAGAGCGTTCAGGCCCTTCTCGCGGGTATCGGTCCGCATGCGCTGCAGCGTTTCCACCTCGTCCAGCACCATGACCAGACCGGAGTAGCCGCTGTCGCGCAGGATGGTGAGCAGGCCCACCAGGAAGTTCGCGGCGCCGAAATGATCGAGGTCACCCTTGATGCCTGCTGCGCGCTTGACGCTGGCTGCCACGTTCGGCTGCCCCGCCAGCCAGCTGATGAGACCATCCGCCAACATGCCATCCCCGGCCGCCAGAGCGCGCCGGTAGGTGCGCAGCACGGCGGAGAACGCGGGGGCAGTCTTGCTGATGGTCGCAATTCGCGCCTCCATCAGCGCATCGGTGCGCGACAGCAGCTCCTCGGCGTCGTTGGGATCGACCGACGCGTCGGCCAGAACATCCTGCTCCAGTGCATAGAACCAGCCATCGACGACACCGCGGAAGGCGCCGCTGGCGGTGTCTGCCGTGCCCAGGTGTTCGACGAGTCGGCGGTAGACCGTCTCCAGACGGTGCAGTGGTGTTTCGGTTTCGTTGATCTGGACTTCCGTCGCCGCGAAGCCACGGGCGCGCGCCCGCTCCTGCAGCCAGCGCCCGAAGAAGGTCTTGCCGGTGCCGTACTCGCCACGTACGGCCTTGAATCCGCCGCGGCCGGCGGCGACCGCTGCCAGTTCCTCGTCGAGAGTGGGCGCGAACGATTCGATCCCCACTGCGAGCGCGTCCAGGCCGCTGCTCGGCACGGTGCCGCGACGCAGGGCACCGACGATGTCTTCCCGCCGCGCGGCGCTGATCATCGTTGACCCCCTGGGCCGCCGACGCGGAACTGCTGGTGCAACAGGGCGATGTTCAACTCCACGGTTCCAGCCGCCTCATCGATGATCAGCACCGGGGCCTGGTCCACGTTCAACATCCGCCTGACCGCGCTGAGCATGCCGCCCAGGCGCATCTCCGGCAGTGCGAGCCGCTGGGCCAGCGCAGCGCGCGAGAGCTTGCCGCCACGCTCAGAGAGCGCAGTCAGCAGCGCTCGCATCTTGTCGTCTGGCAGTGCAACCCGCACAGCGAGTTGCTTTTGCGATGCGTAGATGGGCCCGCTCAACAAGGCGCTGATCCAGTCGGGCACCGCTGGCGCGGGTGCGGGCAGCAGTTCGGTCTCCTCGAACAGCTGAGGCTGATCCATCTGCGCGGTCGGCTTGCGGCCAGCGGGTCGCACGGGTTGTGCGACCGCGGGCTTGGCTTCTTTCGATTTCGGCATCGGCGGCAGCTCCCACCACTCGGGCTGAGCAGGCGGTGCGGGCGTCCATCCGGGCAGGTTCATGCCCAAGGGCACGAACACGCTCAGCGGCACCGTCACCTCCTGGGGTGACAGGCCACCGTGGTAGCCGTTCTTGCGCCCGCCGTACCGGGTGCTTTCTCCCCAGAGGCAAACAACCGTGTTCGAACCATCGCTCGTCACCACCCGCCCGCCGCTCACCGCCACCTCGTGCGGCGCGCGGCTGTCCGTGCCCGGGCGCCAGCGATCGCTCTCGCTGCCGTGACCAACCTGGGTCGTGCCGTCTTCCAGAAGGTGTCCATGGTCGGCGGTGATCACCACCACGCGCCTGGCTTCCCGCGCTTCACGCAGCAGAGGCAGCAGCAGCCGCAGGTCTTCGAGCGTCCAGCGCTGATGCAGCTGGTCGGGACCACTCAGGTGGTCGTCGACTGCGTTGTAGACCACGCCGATCACACGTTGATGAGGATCCGCGATCGCCGCGCGTACTTCGGGTGCCAGGTTGGTCGCGTCGGCCAGATCGCCCTTGTGGAACAACCGGGGCGGTGCTCCGGCGCGGCTGTGCGCCAGCAGCGCCGCGTGCGAAGCGAATCCCGATCGCTCCTGTGCGGCGGCTCCCAGCGTGAGCCGCCCACAAAGCAGGCTGGTCCGGCTGACCTCGGTGACGGTGGGCAGCGCCGCCACGCCGACCAGAGGCTGCCCGAGATCGATCGGCACCATCTCGGCCCAGCCATGGCTCGCGCTGCGCGCGAACAGTTCCTGGAAGATGCTGATGCTCAGCCCATCCATCACCAGCAGCAAGGTCGGATGCGCGGCAGCGATCGGCGCGACGACATGCTCGAGTACGGATTCGACCGGTACCACGCGCCCGTCGACGGACGGCTTGTTCGCGTTCCATTCGATCAAAGCCTGGGCGAACGGCTTGGCGAACTTGTTCCGCCGCGCGATCAGCGCCTCGCGGCACGCGCCATAGGCCTGCGAAAGCTCCGGAATCTCGTCGCCACCGAGCAGACGGAAGCGTGCCCAGTCCACGAAGGCGCCTTCGTCCGACTGCCAGGCCACGGCGCTCGGCAGCGCCGTCACTGGTCGGGGCGCTATCAGCAACCACCGGGCCAGACGGCGTGCCATCCCCACGCGCTCAGCGCGCGGCGGCTGGGCCGCCATCAACGTGTGTCTGAGCACGCGGTCGGCCTGCAACTCCACCTGGGCCAGGTTGGCGTCAGTGGATTCGGCGACATGCGCCGACAGGGCGAGCGCGAAGTCCTGCATCCGCTGGTCCAGCGCAGCGGGAAGCAGATCGCTCAAGTGCGCGAAGTCCGCGACGCGCAGGTCCCGCAGCAAGGCATCTGCTCGGTCGAGCGTGGCGCGCGCAGCCTCCAGCCCGGCTGCTCGCACTACTTGCTCCGCGGCGCGCCCCCAGGCTCGGCCTTCCGGCACGCCGATGTGCTTGTCGTTGACGAACCGCTCGAGGCGGATGGCCGCCTGGCCTAGCGCCGCCTGTCCTTCGCCTTCCGGTGCGAAGACAACTCCGCAAACCAGCCCCAGTGGCAAGGCGTCGACCGTTCGACCGGCCTCGACGCAGCCCAAAACCATTTCCCCTGCGCTGCCGGCCGTCTCAGCGAGCCAGCGCATCACGTCCGCTCTGGTTGCCGCGGGCAGTTGATCCAGTGTGCCTTCGGCGCCGGCTGTCATCGACCAGTTCAGCAGAGCGACGGCGTCAGGGCGTGCTGACGGAATGCGAAGAAACCGTTGCAGCACCTCCTGCCACGCCGTCTCCAGCCCGAGAAAGCCGTTGGCTACCGGCGGGTAGGGGCCCTGTGCCGCGCCGTCGATTAGGCACTGCGGCATCCAGGCGAAGCGCCCCAGCCGGGCGTCGGTCTCCTTGGCTTGGAACAGTTGACGGACAATGTCCCAGCCCTCAGGCTGAAACACTCGTGCGCGCGCCAAGCGCGCCGCGATGTCCTCGGCGATCTCATGCGTCGCCAACGGTGTGAGGACCACCAGCCCCGCCGTTGCCGGGTCATGCTGCTCCGCATCGCACAGCGCCTCGCGGATGGCCAGCGACGACTCGCACCACCGCAGCGCGAACTTTCGGCCACGCTGGTTCAGCGTCTCGGGCCACGGCTGGCGGGCTTTCGCCCGGATCGCCAAGGCCACGGTGGATGGATCGCTCGCCAGCACCCGCTCGAGCTGCGCCGCGATCTGCGGGGTCGACAAGCTCATAGCTTGGTGCCCTTGCGCTCAAGCCGCCAGCTGAGGGTGAGTTCCAGATCGCGGTCGCGTGCGATGCGCGCCTTCAGGTCATCCAGCTCCGCCACTGCGGCGGCGCCTGTCAGATGAAGCGCCTGCTTCTCTTCCACCACCTCCGGGCCGTTGAAGCCCGGCGCGGGTGGCAGAACCGGGGGCAGTGGCGTGGGTGCAGTACTCCCGCCAGGCGGCACCGGTGCAGGTGCGGGCGGCTGCACGGGCGCAGCGGCCGCGAGCAACTGCATGGCGTCTCGTTCAAGCTCTGCCAGACGCGACTTGAGCGGGACGACATGCTCGTCGGCGGTCAGCACCTCGGCGAGGCGCGTCATGATTCCGGCCGCCGCTTCGCGCCGATGGTCCCCGAGATCGCGGACCACGTCGAACAACTGCCAGTTGCCGTTGGTGAGGGCATCGGCGCACGCCTGCGCCTGGCCGAGGGTGCGGCTCACCGCCGCCTCCGAGGTATTCAGGGTTGCGGTGGCCAGCGACGTCACGACATCGCCTTCCGCAGCCTGCGTGAGCGTGGCCAGCAGCGCTTGCGCAGATTCCGCCGACTGCTGGCGGGCACCGGTGGCGCCCGCTGCATAGCGGTTCGACCGGTCACGGACCTGTGCGACTAGCCGGCCCACCGCCTCGCGCCTCCCGCTGGCCGCTTGCTTCACGTCATCGACTAGGCGGCCGACGTTGGCCGCATTGAGCGTCTGCGCGAGCGTCAGGCCGAAGAGGCTGGAGGCACGCTGCAGCGCCGTCTGCCAGTCGGCGGCGTTGGGCAGCGCCTGTTCCTTCAACTCCAGGTCGTCGGACAGGCTGTCGATGGTGGGCTCGACCGGCCCGCCGCGCAGCGTGAAGCGGCGGTTGGTGGACGCGGCGTACGCCAGGATGATCAGGTTCTGCAGCTCGATCGGCAGTCCCATTGGCACCGGGGTGTCGATCCAGCGACGCAGCTTGGCCACCGTAATCGGCCCGCCGCCGTCGCGCGCGTGGCTCTGCCCGAATCGCGACTGCCAGTGCGGCTCGATCAGCAGGTGGGTCTCGCCCATCTGCCCGAGCTGGCAGGGGTTCACTACGGCGCGTACCAGCTTCCGTGTCGAGCTGTCTTGCACGAGCCCGCGCTGGCCAGGCGATTCGATGGCCTTCTGCACTTCGGGCCAGACCTTCTTGATGACGCTCGCCTTGATCTCGGTGTCGAACTCCGGATGTGCTGGGTACTGGTGGGCGAACAACTGGCCCAGCAGGCTCTCAAAGGCGCTGCGGAAGTCGGCGCCCACGGGAGGGCGCGGCGACAGCGTCGGGTCCAGCGACTGAAACTGCTGGTCCGCCGTAAGCGGATTGCTCACAGCGTCCTGCGGCTCGGTGCTGATCCCGTAGGCCACTTCGAGCTGCGACCGGAGCTTGATCCGCAACTGATCGAGTTGATTCCTGGCTAGTGCCTTGGCCTGCACACGGTCGACGAATGACAGGTGCGCAGCGTAGTTGTCGAAGCGGTCGCCTTGCAGGATGTAGTCGAGCACTACCAATCGGCCGAGGTCGGCCAGCGCCTTATTGCTAAGGAAGGATGGCAGCCACACGAGCGTTTGCGTATCGCCGCCGCGGTAGGCGCTAAGGCGCGCCAGGTCATCCGCCGGACCGAAGTTCGCGTCGTCGAACGGAAAGTCAATCACCACCGACCAGGTGCCCGAGCGGCCACGCAGGCGGTCGTCGGTCATCTCGCGAACGTTCTCGTACAGCAGTTCGACTTCACGCCGCGTGCCGCGCCACACGAATTCGTAATTCGTGAACAGCCCGCCGGCGTCCTGAATGCCCAGTTGCTCGAACAGGATCTCGCGAATCTTCTTGCGCCGGTTGCCGGCGTTGTCGTTGGCCTCGGCGGCACGCAGGATAGGCTCGATGTCGACGCCGGTGACCTGGATCGAGATCACCGGGTTCTGGTCCTCGGTGATCTTGATCTCGCCGATTTCGCTGGCCCAGTCGCGGCACTTGCGCAGCACGTCCTGCGCCTCCCGCCCCGGGATGGGCGAGCGGAAGGTGCCGTGGTTCAGCGCAGCCAGGCGCTGCGCGGTCAGGCCCTTGAGCGATTCCACTTCGGGCACCAGTGCGCCGAGCAGCAGTGTCTTGAGCAGCCGCGCGTCGTTGCGCAGATTCTTGGCCGCGGTCGGGTCCGCTTGGCCGAGCTTGATGGCCTCCCAGGTGGCGCCGTGGTTGCGCTCCAGCATGGGCAGCAGCCGCTGGTTGTACAGGCGCTTTGCGTTGTCGAAGTGCAGGCGCATGCCTTCCGAGAACGGCTCGTCGCCATCGGCGATAGCGTCGTACAGGTCGCCTACCGGGATCAGTTGCCCGAGTTCCAGATCCGCGCGGCGGTCCACGAGCAACTGAAGCATCAGCTTCAGCGCGGTGCGCTCGCGCTGCAGCGCCGCCGAGACGGCGATCAGCGTCTGCACCAGCGCCGGGCTGAACGGATAGACCTTGCGGAACATCTCCCGGTCGGCCGTGGTGGTGAGCAAGGTGTCGAGCACGTCCTTGCGCATCTTCATCACGTCGTCGAACGTGGTCTGCAGCGTTTGCCGCGCGGCCTCGTCCACCGGGCGCAGCACGCGCTTCTCGGCGATGGCCGGCAGGTTGCGGTCTTCCAGCGTGATGCGGTGAAAACGCGCCTCCCAGTGCTTCAGCACATCGCTGAACTGCAACTGCACCGAGCCGGCGAGGTTCTCGCCCACGAGGTCACGCAGGTCGCGCTGGCGCGCGACGAAACTGATCAGCGGCACGGGCCGCTCGGCATTGGTGGCCTCCACCAGCTTGACCAGCTTGGTGCCCTCGCGGCTTACGAAGTTGACATCGGCAGCGTGGCTCGCGAGCCAGAGCACCAGCTCGTCGAGGAACAGGATGACCGCGTCGTAACCCAGTGCCTGGGCATGACGGCTCATGATACTGAGTCCGTCGTCGAGCGAGACGAACGACTCGCCACTGCCGGCCAGGCTGCGGTACGCAGAGAAGTACTGCGTGATCAGGTCGCCCACGAGGCGCGCGCGCTCCTCGCCGTTGGGCGGCTCCAGCATGGCCGCCTCGAAGCTGGCGGCGTCCCAGCCGCTCTCCAGCTCGCCCCAGCCGCCACCGCCATCGCCGACGCCGCCAGCGCCCTTGTTCAGGTCCGCGAAGAAGCGTTCGTCGCCCATGCGCTCGCGCAGCTCGCGCGCGTCCTTGAACAGGCCCTCGGCCAGGTAGAAACCGGGCACCGGTGCGTCGGGGTGCTTCTTGCGCACGAACTCGGCGTACTGGCCGAGGATGGCCGATTCCATGTCCCGCGCGCCGATCATGTGATACGGCACCAGCAGGAACTTGCGGCCATGCGTCCAGCTGTGGCGCGCCACCACATCAGCTAGCTCGGGGATCGAACGCGCCTGCGTGTTGCCGGCCAGCAGCAGGTTCAGCACCGCCATGAAGTGGCTCTTGCCGGAGCCGAAGCTGCCATGAAGGTAGGCGGCCTTGCTGCTCGCCGTCTGCACGGCCTGCTGGATGAAGCCCAGGGCGTTGTTGAACGCATCGAGCAGCTGCGGCGTCACCACGTAGTCGCGCAGCGTCTGTTCTGGCTCGGTGACCCCTTTCGTGAGCTGCAGGACGAAGTCGCCCTGATGCACGCGCTCGGGGATAGTGATCAGGTCTCTTAGCAGCGGCATCTGGCTGTTCCTTTCCTGCAGTCTGTGTCTTGCCGCAGGCGCAGTGTCGAGGCGAAGTTATGGGTAGGACGCGTCACAACGTAGTCGTCGACTTGAATTGGCATCGATCACTTCAGCGGTTTGAGGCCGCCACGACGGCCAAAGCCGAAGCCGATGCGATAGACGTCCGGCATCTGAATGCGCTGATCGCGCAGGCGTTCGATCAAGCCCAGTGATTGAAGGTCATCCAACAGACCGTTCGCCCCGAGACCGAGACTCAGGCTCTGCGGCGGCAGCTTTACCGTGGCGCCTGAGCTAGCGAGTTGATCCTTCAACCGCTCGATCGTCTTTTCCTTGTCCCAAAGGCGTTCGAACTCACTCGATGCGCAAGGTACTGTCACCTTGCCCCGCAGCGGCTGCATCACGAACTCGATCCACGGGTAGTCCTCAGTGATCACCTCGTTTACGCGGATTCTTGATGCCGCTTGCACACCGGCTTGAATCGCGCGGAAGTGAAGGGCCGTCGTTGCATCCGCGGGCGTGTGCTCGGCAGCATGTCGGACGGCTGCGCAGTAACTTCGTGGGCTGACCTGTCCGAGCCCGTCGAGCAGGTGGTTGACGAGCCAGGTATATGGCTTCCCACGCTTGTATCCGCTGGGGCCTGACGCCATCGCCTTGCCGGCCAGTCGCTCGAACAGACGCTCCTGCAGCTCTTCGTCAGAACGCAAGGCACGAGGCAGAAACCACCCTTGTTCGTCCGACGCGAACGCTTGGCCTGTTGCCTCCGCCGCCAATTGTCGAAACGCAGCGCCCCCATTGGCTGCATTGGCCGCACACTGAAACATCAGTGCGTAGAGATCAGCGCGCTGCCACCGGAGATCGGCCTTGCGGGCCAACAGCTTTGACGCGTCAGGGAAACCGATGATCTCCCGGTCCTGCAACATGTCGGGTCGAAGGAATACCTTGAATCGGATGCGTCGCGTCGATCGAACATCCAAGGCCAGCTGCAGGAGCGCGCGAGAGAGCGGGCGAATGGTGGCCCAGTCGTCAGCCAGCCGGTCTAGCGCATCGAAAAGAACAACAAGCGACTGGCCCCTCGTGTCGAGCTCGGTATCCTTGGCTCGAAGCAGCTCATCGAATTCCTCTGGGTGCTCGGCCACCCAGCGCACGCGGTCAGACCACTTGGTGGTTGTCGGAAACGGCTCGCCAAACCCGGCGTTGTGGGCCAGCACGGTCCGCCAGATGGCGCGGGCCGGGTGGCTCGTCAACAAGGCGGCCAGCACATCCGGGCTTGGCGCCCTGGTCGAGACGCTCTGGGCGCCAAAAGCCTGCACGGCCTCGATTGCCGAGCCAAGGCGGATGTCCGGAAAGGCCGCTGCGATGTAGCGCCGGTGTTCGGGTGATGCGAGGTGCATCCACCAAAAACTCTTGCCCGCACCCCTGATACCCTCGACTACGCTGCTGTCCACGTCCAGCGCCTTCGCATGGCTCGGCGGCACAAACGTGAATGCAGGACTGCGCGTATCGGCAGCTCCTGCCTGGTCCACCGCCGGCAGGGACTCGCGTAGTGCGATGCGCAACTCGTTCGGGTCAGCCATTCGTTAACTCCGGCAGGGCGTCAATCACTTCCTGCACGAACGGTCCGAAGGCTAGATCGATGTCGGTGTCGTCTACGCCGCCAGCACTGCGGCCCAGCAGGGGGTTGAACTCTTGAAAGCGAGCGTTCCAGCGCACCCTCATCGGAAAGTGCGGCGCGTCCTCGCTGTGCAGATCGAACGTGAACGCGTCTATCGGCGCTTCGACGCCAGGCTCCAACTGGTCGTAGACCAGCTCGTGGAACACCTCCCAGGCGTTCTGAACGAAACGGCTGGCCCGCTCCACCTGATCACTTTCTGGAAAGAGCGCTTGAACCATGACGATGCGGTCGCGCACCTGGCGCAGTACCTCTGGACGTTGTTGCCAATGCATGAACAACTGCCGATACCCTTGCCAGTTTTGAGGCGAGTCAGTGGCAAACAGCAGGGCGACCGAAGCCATGCTGCCGATGGCCACGGCAGCGACGTCGTGCAACCCTGCACGACTATCAATGACCACGATGTCGGGTTGCTCTTGCGCCTCGAGCAATCCCGTGATCTTCAGCATTCGGTCGGCGAAAGTCTGCGGTCCATCCTTTGAGGGAACATCGACGTACGCGCGCGCCAGCTTGCTCAGATAGGCAGTTTCTCCTTGGCCCATCGCCGCGGCGACCCGGATCGAGCCCTGGGTGTTGTCAGCCAAGGGGCTGACCGAGACCATGTCACGCAGCACCACATCACCTTGCCCTACCGCGTCTTCGACAAACCAGTCCACCAGCCCGTAGGAAGCAACCCGTTCTGGGGGAAGCAGCAAGCCGGCCAGACCCGGTGACTCCAGATCGAAGTCGATCAGCAGCACGCGCTTGCCGTCGCGGGCCAGCCGATAGGCGAAAATCGCCAGCGCCGTGGAGCGACCGACGCCACCCTTGAGCCCGTAGAACACCACACGCGGGGGATGGCCCTGCTCTGCGAAACGGTTGGTACGTAGCCAGTCCTGGCCCACCACTTGGCGGTCCAGCAGGCGTACGGTGATGTCTCGGGGTGGTACCTCGCTGCCGTCATTGGCCGTCGAGGCGGGAACCGTGACGATCGTCTGATGCCAGTCACGGTGCTGGAACAGCGACGCCGGATTCGAGAAGTCGTCCCTGAATAGCACCGCTGGTGCCGTGGCGTAGGGCGCCAGGCTTGCAGCTGCTTCGGTCAGCAGCTGCAGCGCTGCGGCGGGATACACCTCGTCGGGCCGCACCTCGGTGCGTGGCTCCTCTGGTTGTTCCCCTTCCGCCAGAGGCCGCCAGGCGTCAACAGCAAAGCGCAGCCGCCCATAGATGTCGCGAACGATCGCCACTGGCCACTGTGAGGGCAGCCGCTCATCCTGCAGTGCCAGCGCGGCACGCACCAACGCCTGATTGAAGTTGCATCCTGTTATCACAGCACTCCTCCCGCTGCCGCGTCATCCAGCAGCGCATCCATTTCCAAGGCGGCCCACTCCCAGGCCTGCAGCGAACCCGACAGCGGGATCGCCGATTCACTCCAGTACCGATGATCGATCTTCCAGTTCGCCAGCGAGGCCAGGTTGGGGAGACGACTCTGCAGAGTGCTCGCAGCACGGCCGTCGGGCAGTGTCATGAGTCCAGTGACCAGCGTCCCCAACAAGGGCAGGTGCTCGCGAAACGGCTGCATCAGATTTCCCGTGCCATCAACAGGTGCGCCGCCGCGAACAAGAAGCGACTTCAAGCCGCATTCCACGCAGATGCCGAACAACTGTCCTGCGTTCGCCAGTCGCCCAGCGTGTTGCAGCAGGTGCGCGTCGCGGATGTGGCGTCGTGCGGCGGCGACGTAGTCGACCGTCATGATTTAGGTTTCCTCCCCCGCTTGATGGTGCCTGCGGCCGGCTTCCAGGCACGAAGATCGTCCAACGTGAACCCCAGCGCGCGAGCTTCTTCGTTTACGAAGCCCCGGTAGTACGTGCCCATGCGCTCGCCGTACGCGGGGTCGATCTCGTTGTGCCACTGCTCCAGCCAGGGCGCCAACTCCAGCAGGCCGGCGAGAAGCGGCTGCAGGCGAGCGGGCTCCCAGCCTTCGTTGTCCTTCATCTCCAGGTAGTAGGCCGCTAGCAGCCTGTCGGACTTGAGGTCCGATTGTCTGGATGAGATCGCATAGTGTGGTCGAGTTTTCTGCCGTGGTGCGATTTTGAGTTGCCGAAGGTCTGAGGTGGGTCTACGCGAGGTCTGTGA
>JAPTVL010000170.1 GCA_028065725.1 Betaproteobacteria bacterium | reverse complement strand
CCTGAGCGAACTGCACACGACTGCGCGCAACAAACTCAAGAGCGCTCAAAAGCGTCCTTCGATCATCACCGCTTGCTGGATGCAGGCTACCCTGTGGTGATGTCATGAATTACGGAAGCCTCAATAAGTTGCCCGCAGCTTTCACGCCAGCACCGAACCAAATGTGTCACTTCCATTTGTTTTGGCCATATGCTATGAACAAGCTGACACTAGACACCAATTGCATCATCGACCTGGAAGAAGATCGCCCTGATGGGGTTTTCGTACGGGAGATAGTTCAAGCATGGAAGGATGGACGGATCGAATTGGCTGTCGTTGCAGTGAGTGCCTCCGAAAATCAAAAGAGTGGAATTGCGAATAGTCATTTCCTGGAGTTTGAGAAAAAACTCGAGAATGTCGGCCTGGCTGGAGTAGTACACCTCCTGCCGTTAATGAAGTGGGACCTCTTCTACTGGGATCACGCTTTGTGGTCTGATGCTGAAAAGGAAGAGTTGGCAACAGCAATACAGAAGGTCCTATTTCCAAATACTCAGTTCGAGCCGCCGCAAGATATCAAACAAAAAAGCGATTGGCGCAACAAGCAATGCGATGTATTAACTGCATGGTCGCATGTGTTTCACAAGTGGGATTACCTGGTCACTAGAGACGCAAATTTTCACCGCCACAAAGATGCACTACGAGAACTGGGTGTTTTTGGAATTCTGCATCCGAAGGATGCCGTGAAGCTATGTCAGGTAAGCATTGAGCACTCCCACCAAGTACAGCCACCCCTAACCGCTTGACCACACTGATTTGCACGCTACAGCCCAAGTATGTTCGGTTTGCTAGCGCTACCCACAACGATACTTGAAGGACCACTTCTTTAAAACGAAGCATGCACCCGAAGTCGATGCAAAGCACACTCTGGCTGCTGGCAACCTTTTTGGTTCTTACGCTTTGGACCGTTTTCCCGGCACAGGCACAAGAAGCCGAGTGGGAAAGACTTATGTCAGAAGCCCGAACGCTTGACATTCAGGGAAATTATGACCGAGCCGTAGTCATTACCAAGCAAGCGCTGAGCTTCGCAGAAGCTTCTGTTGGCCTGGATCATCCTGCTGTGGCCGCGAGCCTGTTCAACCTCGCGGGTCTGTACATCACCCAAGGGAAGTACGGACAGGCCGAGCCGCTTTACAAGCGCTCACTCACGATAGTTGAGAAAGTCCTCGGTCCGGATCATCCCGTTGTAGCGACAACTCTAAACAATCTTGCGAGGCTGTATGACATGCAAGGCCAGTACTCGCTGGCTGAGCCGCTCTACATGCGATCGCTGTCGATCCGAGATAAGGCCCTCGGCGCAGATCATCCAGATGTCGCTACAAGCCTGAACAACCTTGCGGAGCTATACAAAACCCAAGGCCAATATACGAAGGCGGAGCCACTCTACAAGCGCTCGCTGGCGATCTTTGAGAAGGCACTCGGAGCGGATCATCCCAATGTCGCCCAGAGCATCAACAATCTCGCAGCGCTGTACTTCGGTCAAGGTCTTTATGCACAGGCCGAACTGCTCTTGAAGCGTGCTTTGGCGATCCGTGAGCAGACCCTTGGCCCGGATCATCCTGATGTCGCCCAAAGTCTAAACAACCTCGCGGAGCTATACCGCACCCAAGGGCAGTACGCGAAGGCTGAACCGCTTTACAAACGCTCGCTGGCGATCTTGGAAAAGACCCTTGGCCCGGATCATCCCGATGTGGCTTCGAGCCTGTCCAACCTTGCGCTTTTGCATGTCGATCAAGATCAGCCTACACAAGCCGAGCCGCTCCTCAAGCGCTCGCTGGTGATAAAAGAAAAGGTCCTTGGTCCGGATCATCCCGATGTCGCCACAAGCCTGAACAACCTAGCGGGGTTGTACGGCACCCAAGGACAGTACGCGCAAGCGGAACCTCTCCACGAACGCTCGCTGGCGATCTATGAGAAAGCTCTCGGATCGGATCATCCCAGCGTGGCAAGAAGCATCGACAATCTTGCGTGGCTGTATCAAGACCAAGGTCGAGACGCGCAGGCACTATCGATGGCTCGCAAAGGTAGTTCCATCTACCGGCAACGTATTGTCGCTGGTGGCACTGGTGATGCAGCCGTTCAAGAAGCGTCCATGAATCGATACGGATTTCTGCGGCACCTGTTGCTTCTTTCCCGCAATCCTGGCAAAGAAACTACCGACAAGATCACCGATGAAGCATTCCAGATCGTGCAACTGGAACAAGCCTCCGGTACCGCATCCGCCATCGCCAAAATGGCCTCGCGCTTTGCCACAGGTGACGACGCGTTGGCCGGCCTCATTAGACGCAAGCAAGATGCCAGCGATCGCCGAGTCAAGGCAGATGCACAGTTGGTCGCTGCAGCCAGCAAGCCGCCGCTGGAACGCAAGACCGATAACGAGCAACGATTGCGCGACGACATTGGTCTTGCGGGTAAAGAAATCGAAATGATCGACGCGGAACTAACCCTCCGCTTTCCCGAATATCAGGAACTCACCCGTCCCGAACCCGCTACCGTCAGCCAGATTCGGTATTTGTTGAAGCCAGACGAGGCGATGCTGGTCTATGCGCTCGGTGACTCTGGTGGTTTCCTCTGGGTGGTGAAAGCGGATGGCGCGGTGTTCATGCCTCTTGCCGTGGGCGTCAAGGAAATTTCCACCAATGTGGCGACCCTTCGCGCTGAGATGAAGTTCGATGGAAGCGGGCAGCCCATCCGCATCAGTGTTGGCCTTCTGCATGAACTCTACCAGCGACTCTTCGCCCCCGCGTTGCCTCACCTTGCCGGAGCGCGACACCTGATGGTGGTGCCGGTCGGACCAATGCAGAGCCTGCCGTTTGGAATGCTGGTCGCGTCCGCACCGCCGGAGATCAAGAGCGATGCAGATTACCTGCGAGTGAAATGGCTGGCGAGGAACTATGCGTTTTCGGTGCTGCCGTCAGTAAGCTCGATTCAGGCCTTTCGCCAGTTCGCCAAGGCGGGCCGCGATCAGGAACCCTTTGCCGGATTCGGCGACCCTCTGATCGGCGGGCCAGGCGATACGACTCGTGGCAAACGCACTGTGGTGGATATCGCCAAGTTGTTTCGCAGTTCGCCGTCAAGAGCGATTCCCAACGGCAGCAGCAGCCGGCAGGTCGCGGACATTGCCGACGTCGCGGTAATCCGCGGAGCAGCACGACTACCGGAAACCGCCGACGAACTGCGAGCCATGGCCAAGGCTCTGAAGTCCGACCAGAAGTCACTCTGGTTGCAGGAAAACGCCACGGAAACCAAGATCAAGCAACTCGATTTGTCGAAGTACCGAACCATCGCCTTTGCCACGCACGGCGTGATGGCTGGTGAAGTTAAGGGCATCGGCGAATCCGGCTTGATCCTCACGCCGCCACCGCAGGGTTCGATTGAGGATGATGGCTACCTTTCTGCGAGTGAAATTGCCAGGCTGAAACTTAACGCCGATTGGGTCGTGCTTTCGGCCTGCAACACAGCCGCCGCGGATGGCACACCGGGTGCAGAGGGCTTGTCGGGACTGGCCAAAGCCTTCTTTTATGCGGGTGCCCGATCCTTGCTGGTATCCCACTGGCCAGTGGATTCAGAAGCGACGGTGCCGCTCACTACGACCATGCTGCGCGAATATGAAGCTAGCCCGGATCAAGGCAAGGCCGAGGCGCACCGCAAGGCGATGTTGGTACTGATGGCCACGCCAAATCATCCCGAATACGCCCACCCGATATTCTGGGCGCCGTTTGTGGTGGTCGGCGAGGGCGGTCGGGGAGGCGCCGCACGATGAAGCAGTTGGCGCCGAAGAAAGCGCAGACAAATTCCTCGTTGCGTCCTCGATTCACGAACCATCACTGATCCATGCACCGGCGAGACTTCCTGGCATGTATTTCAGCCAGCGGCCTGCTTGCCGCCTGCGGCGCCAAAGCTGCGCCGCCGCTGCCGCCGGGCGCGCTCTCCGGAGCGAATGACACGCTCGGCCATCGCCTGCGCAAACCAGACTTTCCGGCGCCGACCGAAACGCGCCGCGTCGCGGTGGCCATCGTCGGCGGCGGCATCGGCGGCCTCTCCGCTGCATGGAAGCTGGCACGCTCGGGCTGCGACGATTTCCTGCTGCTGGAAATGGAAGGCGAGGCCGGCGGCAATTCGCGCGCCGGGCGCAATGAGGTGTCGGCGCATCCGCTCGGCGCCCATTACCTGCCGCTGCCGCCGCGCGAAGCGCGTGCCACGCGCCAGTTGCTGGCCGAGCTCAGCGTGCTGCAGGGCGATCCGGACGCGGCGCATCCGACCTACGACGAGAAGTATCTGTGCCACGCGCCGCAGGAACGGCTTTACATCGACGGCTACTGGCAGGACGGTGTCTGGCCGACGCTGGGCGTGCCGGCGGCGGAGCGTGCCCAGTACGCCCGCTTTCAGGAGCACGTCGCCGAGCTGCGCCAGCGCCGCGATGCGGCAGGACGGCGCGCCTTCGCGCTGCCGCTGGCGCTTTCCAGCCGCGAGCCGCAACTGCTGGCGCTGGACCGGCTCACCATGCGCGACTGGCTGCTGGGCAAGGGCTATACGGCGCCCGGTCTGCACTGGCTGGCCGACTACGCCTGCCGCGACGACTACGGCACGAGCGCGGCGCAGACCTCGGCCTGGGCCGGGCTGCACTACTTCGCCTGCCGCGACGGCGAAGGCCAGGTGCTGACCGCGCCGGAAGGCAACGCCTGGCTGGCGCGCGGCCTGGCGCGGGCGACGGCGGGGCGGGTGCAGCAAAACGCGCTGGCCTTCCGCGTCGAGCAGGGCAAGCGCGACGTCGTCTGCGACGTCTACCTCGCGGCGGAAAACCGCAGCATCCGCGTGATTGCCCGCGAACTGATCTGGGCCGCGCCGCTGTTCCTGATCCCGCATGTGTTCGCCGCGCCGCGTCCGGAATGGCTGGCGGCGATCCGCGGCGCCGAATATGCCCCTTGGATCGTGGCCAACCTGACGCTGTCGGCCGCGCCGCAGACGCGCGCCGGCCATGGGCTGGCCTGGGACAACGTACTCCACGACAGCGCGGCGCTGGGCTACGTGGTGGCCACCCATCAGCAGCTGCGCTACGCGCCGGGGCCGACCGTGATCACCTGGTACCGCGCGCTGCACGAGGAATCGGCGTCGCACCAGCGCCGACTTTTGCTCGATCGCGCCGGCTGGGCCAGGGAAGTCCTGGCCGATCTCTCGGTGCCGCACCCAGAGATTCGCGAACTGGCGACGCGGCTGGACATCCACCGCCACGCCCATGCCATGATCCGCCCGCTGCCCGGACGGCTCTGGGGCGGCGCACGCCGGGCCTTCGAGCAGGACCGGCCGGGCATCCGTTTCGCCCATGCCGACGTCTCCGGCCTGTCGCTGTTCGAGGAAGCCAATTACCGCGGCGTGCTGGCCGCCGAGCGCACGCTGCAGCGGCTCGGCGTATCCTATGCGTCCTCGCTATGAACGGTCTCCACATCCTTGCCGAATTCCACGCCTGCGCAGGCGACCGCCGCCTGCTGTGCGAAGCCGATCGGCTCGCCGAACTCTGCCGCCGTGCCTGTGGCGAGGTCGGCCTGAGCGTGGTCGCCGCCGCCTTCCACCAGTTTCCCGCGGCCGGCGCCACCGGCGCCCTGGTGCTGGCCGAATCGCACCTGGCGATCCATACCTGGCCCGAGCTCGACGCGGTCACCCTCGACCTTTACGTCTGCAACCATAGCCAGGATAATCGCGCAGCCGCCGCGGCCGCCTACGAGATTCTGCGCGCCGCGTTCCAGCCGCGCCGCATCGTGCGCCGCGATGTCGACCGGGGCGGCACTTGAACTGACATGGTCATGCGCTCCTTCTTCTTCCTGCTGGTGTTTGCCAATCTGTTGTTCTTCGCCTGGGCCCAGGGCTATTTCGGCGCGGCCGACGAAAACCGCGAACCGGAACGGCTGAATCAGCAGTTGCAGGCCGACAAGCTGCGCATCGTGCGCGATACCGCGGCACCGACGACGCCAAAGGCGGCCGAGCTGGCCTGCCGCATCATCAACGGCCTCGCCATGGCCAATGCCGAAGTGCTCAAAAGCGCCGTGCAGGGTGTCGGCGGGGAAGCGAAAATCCTGCCCGCATCCGAGCAGCAGCAACAATTCCTGGTGCTGATCGCCGAGCTCCCCAACCAGGCCGCCGCGGAAAAGAAGGCGGCGGAACTGGTGCGTTTCGGCGTCGCCGAGCAAACCACCGTGCCGCTCGACGGCGGCCGCTATGAAATCGTGCTCGGCCGCTTCCCGGACGAGACGGCGGCCCGCGAATTCCTGCAAGGCCTGATGAAGCGAGGCATCAAATCGGCGCGAATCGAAGCCCGCGAACAGCCGGCGCTCAAGGCCCGTATCGAGGCCCGCGCGCCGGCCGCGATCCTGCTGCAACAGCTGCCACTGCTGATCGCGCCCTATGCCGACGCGACGCTGGCCGAGTGCGGCAAATGACCTGGCTGGTCGGCCTCACCGGCGGCATCGGCAGCGGCAAGAGCGCGGTCGGCGATCTGTTCGCCGAACGCGGCGTGACCGTGATCGACACCGATGCCATTGCCCACGCCCTGACTGCGCCGGGCGGCAGTGCGATGCCGGCGATCCGCGACGAGTTCGGCGACGGCGTGGTGAACGCGGACAATGCGCTCGACCGTGCCGCGATGCGCGCCATCGTCTTCAACGATCCCTCGGCGCGCAAGCGTCTTGAAACCATCCTCCATCCGCTGATCCGCAGCGAGAGCGAGCGCCAGCTGACCGCCGCCGCGGGCCGCGCACATTATGCCATTTTCATGGTGCCGCTGCTGGTCGAATCCGGCGACTATCGCCAGCGCGTCGACCGGGTACTGGTGGTCGACTGCAGCGAGGCCACCCAGATTGCCCGCGTCATGCGCCGCAACGGCCTGGCCCGGGAAGAAGTGCAGCGCATTCTGGCGGCGCAGGCCTCGCGCGCCGAGCGCCTGGCGGCCGCCGACGACGTCATCGACAACGACGGCGATCTGGCGGCGCTGGCGCCGCAAGTCGAGCGCCTGCATGCGAATTATCTGGCATCGGCCGGCCGATCCGGTTGAGATTTGCACTGAATTGGGTCACAATCGCACGACTTTTCTCCCCACGACCGGCGTGTGATCACTTACGAATACCCTCTCAGCGAGCGCGTTCGCACGCTATTGCGGCTTGAAGACCTGTTCGACAAGGTAGGGCATTTTGCGGCCGCGGACGGCGCCCTCGAGCACCACGTCGCGCTGGTCACCCTGTTCGAAATCCTCGAGGTCGCCGGTCGCGCGGAACTCAAATTCGACCTGGTGCAGGAACTCGAACGCCAGCGCCAGATCCTGCTGTCCTTCCGCAACAACCCGGAAATTTCCGAGGACGCCCTGTCCGGCGCGCTCTACGAAATCGAGCAGGCCAGCACTTTGCTGCTGGCCATGCACGGCAAGATCGGCCATTATCTGCGCGAAAACGAATGGCTGATGGCGATCAAGAACCGCGCCGCGATTCCCGGCGGCGTCTGCGAATTCGACCTGCCCGGCTACCACTACTGGCGGCATCGCGAATCGGCGCTGCGCCAGCAGGACATCCAGGGCTGGATCGCACCGATGCTGCCGATCCGCGCCGGCCTGGCGATCGTCCTGCGCCTGCTGCGCGCCTCGGGCCGCTCGGAGCAGCAGACGGCGCAGCGCGGCGCTTTCCAGCTGATGCTGGGCGGCCGCAGCGCGCAGCTGATCCGGCTCAAGACGGGGCAGGGCGACCCCTGCCTGCCGGAGATTTCCGCCGGCAAGTTCGCCATCAACATCCGCTTCCTGCGTCCCGACATGGACCAGCGGCCGCGCCAGCTCGACACTCCGGTGCAGTTCGAACTCACGCTGTGTAATCTTTAGGCGCTTTTCCGGACGTTGCACAACGTCGTACGACACCCGACCAGGCCGCAGGCCCGTTCCCGCAATACGCGCACAAACCCAAGCCTGTCGCCCCGGCATCGGCCTACAGTACTTTATCGGCCGGGAGCAATTTGATACTATCGGCAGTGCAATGAACCAGCAAACGAAACTACTTGGGGCGATCCGCGCCAACCCAAAAGCGGTGCGATTCGCGGACGCCTGCAAAGCGGCCGTGTTGCTGGGCTTCATTCACAAGGGCGGGAGCGGATCGCACCGGGCGTATGCACGCAGCGGCGAGCCAACCGGGCTGAACTTCCAGAATCGTAACGGCTTGATTCCTCCCTACCAGGCGCGGCAACTGATAGCGATGATGGATAAGTACGAGGGCGAAACATGAAACCGCATTACCCTGTCGAGATTCACTACAGCGCGGAGGATGATGGCTTTATCGCCACCTTCCCCGATCTGCCCGGCTGTTCAGCCTGGGGCGTAACCGAGGCCGAAGCCCTGAACGAATCGCACGCGGCGGCGGCAGCCTGGCTGAAAGCCTGCAAGAGTGCCGGCAATCCGATCCCCGAACCGTCAAACCCCGCGAACGAGGCGGACTATAGCGGACGCTTTGTGATGCGAATTCCCAAACGATTGCATGCCGACCTGTCGCGCGGTGCGCGGCGGCAAGGGGTAAGCCTGAACCAGTACGTTCTCTACCTGTTGGCTGCGCGCGAGGCTTCGAGCAAGGGCGGGGCTCATGCCTGAGATGGGACGGGCTGTGGATGCTGCACCTCGTGTGGTGACCTGCCCGACCTGCCGCACTCCAGTCGAGTGGGTGGCCGCGAACCGCTATCGGCCGTTCTGTTCGGCACGCTGCAAGGGCGCCGATCTCGGCGCCTGGGCCACGGAAAAGTATCGCGTCGAGGCGACCGAAGAGCCGCACCCCGAAGACCCGTCGGAGTAAGAAGCTAGGTTTCCCAGGCGGCGCGGATCGCCGCGATGCCGTGGGCGCCGGCGCGCTGCGCCAGATCGAGATCGGTCCGCGCCAGCCCGCCCAGGGCAAAAGTCGGCAGTGGCGGCACGCCGAGCGCGGCGGAAAACATCTCCCAACCGATGCCCGCGACACCTGGATGGCTGGCGGTCGCACGCACCGGGCCGAATACCGCGAAGTCGCAGCCCAGCTGCGCCGCGTGCTCCAGCTCCGCAGCGGTATGGCAGGACGCGGCGACCAGCGCAAACTCGGGTCGGCGGGTTTGCGCTGCCAGCTGCGCCGCCGGCAGGTGCACGCCATCGGCCCCGGCGGCGGCGGCCAGGGCCGCGTCGGCATTGACCAGCACCCGCGCGTCATATTGGCGGCAGAGGTCGACCGCGGCATGGACGAAGGCCGCACGCCGTGCCGCATCGAGCTGCAGTTCGCGCAACTGCACCAGCTTCAGGCCGGCCTCCAGCGCATGCGCCAGGGCCAGCAGTTGCGCGTCGATGCCGATCGCCCCGGCATGGCTGATGGCGTAGAAGTCGGGCAGGGCCAGCGCCGCGAGTACCGGCGCGTTGGCCGGCAGCATCGGCGAGACGGTGAGGCCGGCGGCGCGCTGCCAGGCCAGCGCGCTATGCACGTGATCGTGAAGCTCGCCGCGCCACTCGCGCACGCGGAAGAAATTGAGCCGGACGTGGGCGTGCTCATAGACATGTTCGCGGCGCAACCAGGGATCGGCGCGCAGCACCTCGATGCCGAGCTCTTCATGCAGTTCGCGCACCAGCGCGGCGTGCGGCGTCTCGCCCGGCTCGACCTTGCCGCCGGGGAATTCCCAGTAGCCGGGGTAGAAGGTTCCCGGCGCACGCTGGCCGAGCAGAAATTCGACCGAGCCATCGGCCGCCCGCCGTTCGATGGCGGCGGCAGCGACTTCGGTGATTTTCCTCACTGCGCGGGGGCAGGTTTCTTCTTCGCGTGGCGCCCGGCATAGTCGCGGGCGAACTGCCAGGCCACGCGCCCGCTGCGCGAGCCGCGCATCAAGGTCCATTGCAGGGCCTCGCCGCGCGCGGCGGCGATCTGTTCCGGCGCCATGCCGAACTCGGCCAGCCAGTGGGCGCAGATCTCCAGATAGTGATCCTGGCCGAAGGGATAGAAGGACAGCCAGAGGCCGAAGCGCTCGGACAGCGAAACCTTTTCCTCGGTGGTCTCGCCGGGGTGGATGTCGCCGTCGGCGTTGTACTTGGTTTCGAGGTTTTCCGACATCTTTTCCGGCATCAGGTGGCGGCGATTCGAGGTCGCATACACCAGCAGGTTGTCGGGCATGCCGGTGATCGAGCCGTCGAGGATGCTCTTCATCGCCTTGTAGCCGGGCTCGCCCGACTCGAAGGAGAGGTCGTCGCAGAAGATGATGAAGCGCTCGCGGCGGCCGGCGATCAGGTCGACGATCTCCGGCAGATGCACCAGATCGTCCTTGTCCACTTCGATCAGACGCAGGCCCTTCGCGGCAAACTGGTTCAGCACCGCCTTGACCAGCGAGCTCTTGCCGGTGCCGCGCGCACCGGTCAACAGCACGTTGTTGGCGCTGCGTTTGGCGACGAACTGCTTGGTGTTCTGCGCGATGCGCTGCTTCTGGTCGTCGACGCCCTGCAGGTCCTCGAAGCGGATGCGGTGCGGATGCTGCACCGCCTCGAGCCAGCCGCGCCCGGCGCGGGTACGCCAGCGGTAGGCGCTGGCCGACCAGTCGGTGACCGGCAGCGGCGGCGGCAGGGCGGCCTCGATGCGATCGAACAGCGTATCGAGGCGATTCATCAGCGGGGCGAGGGCGCGAGTCAGGTCGGACATCGGTTAAGCTTGCGGGCTCCTGAAAACATGGCACTTTAGCAGATTCATGTTGCGCATTCTCGCCGCCCTCAGCCTCCTGCTGGCCTTCGCCGGCTGCTCCCAACTGCCGGTCGACGCCGAACCGCAAGCCACCTCCTGCCCGGCGCCGCAAGCCTGTCCGGCCTGCCCGGTGTGCCCCGCGGTCGAGCCACCGAAGCCAGCCGAAAAAACCTTGCAGCCCGCCGAGTGGAGCGAGCTGCCGGGCTGGGGCGAGGATGACCCCGGCGCCGCGTTCGCCGCCTTCGTCGCCAGTTGCCGCAGCCTGGAACGGCAAACGCAGTGGCAGTCCGTCTGCAGTTCGGCGCGGGAGCTGGGCGACAAATCGGTGCCGGCCCTGCGCACCTGGTTCGAAGCGCAATTCCGCCCCTGGGCGCTGGTCAACCCCGACGGTACCCGCAGCGGGCTGATCACCGGTTATTACGAACCGATCCTCAAGGGCAGCCGCCAGCAAAGCCGCGGCTACGCGCACCCGGTGTTCGGCCCGCCCGAGGACATGATCGTGGTCGATCTGGCAACGCTCTACCCCGAGCTCAAGCACCTGCGCCTGCGCGGCCGCCTCGAAGGACGCAAGCTGGTGCCCTATTATTCGCGCGCCGAATGGACGCCGCAGGAAAGCAAGCGCTCACCCGAAGCGCTGCTCTGGATCGACGATCCGATCGACCTGTTCTTCATGCAGATCCAGGGTTCGGGCCAGGTACAACTCGCCGACGGCAGCCGGGTGCGCCTGAACTACGCCGACCAGAACGGCCACCCCTACCGGTCGATCGGCCGCTGGCTGGTCGAGCGCGGCGAACTCAAGGCCGAGCAGGCCTCGATGCAGGGCATCAAGGCTTGGGCCAGGGCCAATCCGGCGCGGCTGACGGAATTGCTCAATACCAACCCGAGCCTGGTCTTCTTCCGCGAACTGCCGGTGACAGGCAGCGGCCCGCAAGGTGCCATGGGCCTGGCCCTGACGCCCGGACGTTCGCTCGCCGTCGACCCGCGCCATGTCCCGCTCGGCGCGCCGATCTGGCTGGCCACCACGATGCCCAACAGCGGGCAGCCACTCACCCGCCTGATGCTGGGGCAGGACACCGGCGGCGCGATACGCGGCGTGGTGCGCGCCGATTTCTACTGGGGCAGCGGCAGCGATGCCGGCAACCAGGCCGGCAAGATGCGCCAGCAGGGACGCATGTGGGTGCTGATGCCGCGCGGCTATGTGCCGGACGCCGCGAACAGCCGCAGCGCGAACTGAAGCGCCGAAAACGGCGTAGCGTCAGCGCCGACTCCCGAGCCGGAGCGGTCCGAGATCATCCCCATTGCGGTGCAGCGCCCGCAGCGATTGCACCAGTACGGTGCCATCTCCCCGCGCTGGATTTCACACCCCCCTGATTCTCAAGTGATTCCCAGCCGGGAATGCTCATTGCTTTGATGCTCCCCATTCGTGCCTTAGCCCTTTCGGAGCCCCACAATGGAGAATTTCAAAACATCCGCCGACGTGCTGTTCATTCTGCTCGGCGCCATCATGATCCTGGCCATGCATGCCGGCTTTGCCTTTCTGGAACTGGGCACGGTGCGCAAGAAGAACCAGATCAACGCGCTGGTCAAGATCCTCTGCGACTTCGCGGTATCGACCCTGGCCTACTTCTTCATCGGCTACGGCATCGCCTACGGCGTGCATTTCTTCACCGGCGCCGAAACCCTGGTGCAGAAGAGCGGCTACGACATGGTCAAGTTCTTCTTCCTGCTGACCTTCGCCGCCGCGATCCCGGCCATCGTCTCCGGCGGCATCGCCGAACGCGCGCGCTTCGGCCCGCAACTGGCCGCCACCTTCCTGCTGGTCGGCTTTGTGTACCCGTTCTTCGAGGGCATCGCCTGGAACCAGGCCTGGGGCATCCAGGCCTGGCTCAAGGCCAGCTTCGGCGCCGAGTTCCACGATTTCGCCGGTTCGGTGGTGGTGCACGCGGTCGGCGGTTGGATCGGCCTTGCCGCCGTGATCCTGCTCGGCGCGCGGCGCGGTCGCTATCACAAGGACGGCGGCATATCGGCGCACCCGCCGTCCTCCATTCCCTTCCTCGCGCTCGGCGCCTGGATCCTGATCGTCGGCTGGTTCGGCTTCAACGTCATGAGCGCGCAGACCCTGGACAAGGTATCGGGCCTCGTTGCGATGAATTCGCTGATGGCCATGGTCGGCGGCACCCTGGTCGCACTCGTCGCCGGCAGGAACGACCCCGGCTTCGTGCATAACGGCCCGCTGGCCGGCCTGGTCGCCGTCTGTGCCGGATCGGACCTGATGCATCCGCTCGGCGCGCTGATCACCGGCGGCGTTGCCGGCGGCCTCTTTGTCGTGATGTTCACCCTGACCCAGAACCGCTGGAAGATCGACGACGTGCTCGGCGTCTGGCCGCTGCACGGCCTGTGCGGCGCCTGGGGCGGCCTCGCTGCCGGCATCTTCGGCGCCAAGGCGCTGGGCGGCCTCGGTGGCGTCGCCTTCATGAGCCAGCTGGCCGGCACCGCGCTCGGCATCGCCATCGCCTTCGGCGGCGGCCTGCTGGTCTATGGCGCGCTGAAAACCATGGTCGGCATCCGCCTCGATGCCGAAGACGAATTCAACGGCACCGACCTCACAATACACAAAATATCTGCCAGTGCGGAACGCGAAACGCTCTGGTAGTGATCGTGATATCCAGAAGAAAGTCCGTAACACCAGAAGAAAGTCTGTAACAAGTCGCCGAGCCGAAGGAGCGAAAGAAATTCGGAAATAAGAACTATAGTTCCGCCTGCTCAGGCTGACTCGTTCCAGCTGAAAGCCGAACCTCATCGAGGTTCGGCTTTTTTGTTTGCACTTTCGATTCAAGGCGATGTCAGGCTCATCGAGTGCGCCACTTATGATGAGATACTACGAGGTGAACAGATGCACTTCCGAAAATAATAATGAACAGTCAGATAGTTACCTTAGAAAATCTTGAATCGCACCTATGGGAGTCCGCCAACATCCTGCGCGGCCCGGTGGATGCGGCCGACTTCAAGACATATATCTTTCCACTGCTGTTCTTGAAGCGCATCTGCGATGTCTGGGATGAGGAATACGAGGAGATCATCACCGACACGGGCGATGCGGAGTTGGCCCTGTTCCCCGAATCCCACCGCTTCCAGATCCCAGACGATTGCCATTGGAACGACGTACGCACTGTCGCCACCAATGTTGGTAATGCCCTGCAGCGGGCCATGCGCGAGATTGAGAAGGCCAACCCGGACACCCTCTATGGCGTTTTCGGCGATGCCCAGTGGACCAACAAGGATCGGCTCTCCGATGCCCTGTTGAAAGACCTGATCGAGCATTTCTCGCGGCTGTCCTTCGGCAATCACCACGTCGGCTCCGACCTGCTCGGCGACGCCTACGAATACCTGATCAAGAAGTTTGCCGACGCCACCAACAAGAAAGCGGGAGAGTTCTACACACCTCGCAGTGTGGTACGCCTGATGATCGAGATGCTCGATCCCAAGGAGACGGAAACCATCTACGACCCGGCCTGCGGCACTGGCGGCATGCTGCTCGCCGCCGTCCAGCACGTGAAGGACAAGCACGGTGACGTAAAGCGCCTGTGGGGCAAGCTCTACGGCCAGGAGAAGAACCTCACCACCTCGTCCATCGCCCGCATGAACCTGTTCCTGCACGGCATGGAGGATTTTCAGATCGTGCGCGGCGACACCCTGCGCAACCCTGCTTTCTTCGATGGCGACCGTCTGGCCATTTTTGACTGCGTGATTGCCAATCCGCCCTTCTCGCTGGAAAAGTGGGGCGAAGAGTGTTGACGCGCGAACAAAACTACCCAGTTTCATGAGGTAGTGCGCGTTCAAAATTACCCAGGGTGATTTACCTTCGCTGCTCATTTTTTGAGCAGGACAACAAGGAGA
>JAPTVL010000204.1 GCA_028065725.1 Betaproteobacteria bacterium | reverse complement strand
GAAGTTGCCCGGCGCGTCGAGCGCGCCCAGCAGCATCTGGATCATGTGGATCGCACGGCAGGAGTGGAAGCCGTTGGAGTGGGCGGAAATGCCGCGCATCGCGTACATCGCCACCGGGCGGCCCACGACCTTGTCGTGCTTGCGGCCCCACACGTCGGTCCATTCGATCGGCAGCTCGACCGTCTCCTTGAACGCGACGTGCGCCATTTCCAGCGCAATGCGCTGGATGCTCTCGGCCGGCAGGCCGCATTCCAGCGCGACGTTTTCCGGCGCATAGCGCTCGTCGAGATAGCGCTCGACCATCAGCGACATCACGGTCTTGACCCGGCGGCCGTCCGGCGCCACGAATTCGCCGAACAGCGCCGGGGCGATGTCGCCGTCGATGCCATTCCTGAAGGCTTCCTTGTCGATGTCCCAGACCAGCGGCTGGTCATTCTCGTCGCGCAGGAACAGGCCGTCGCCCTTCTGCCCCGGGGTCTGCACCACCAGCCAGGAGGCGTTGGTGTAGCGCACCAGGAATTCGTAGTCGAATTTTTCATGCTTCAGCAACACGTGCACCATCGACATGGCCAGGAGACCGTCCATGCCCGGCTTGATCGGCAGCCATTCGTCGGCGATCGCCGAGTAGCCGGTGCGCACCGGGTTGACGGTGACGAACTTGCCGCCCTTGCGCTTCAACTTTTCCAGGCCGATCTTGATCGGGTTGGATGAGTGGTCCTCCGCCACGCCCCACATCAGGAAGTACTTGGCGTAATCCCAGTCCGGCGCGCCGAATTCCCAGAACGAGAAGCCGATGGAATAGAGGCCGGCCGCCGCCATGTTGACCGAACAGAAACCGCCGTGGGCGGACCAGTTGGGGGTGCCGAACTGCTGTGCCCAGAGGCCGGTGAGCGCCTGCATCTGGTCGCGGCCGGTGAAGAAACCCAGCTTGGACGGATCGGTCGCGCGGATCTCTTCCAGGCGGTCGGTCAGCACGTCGAGCGCCTGATCCCAGGAAATCGCCTCGTAAATGCCTTCGCCGCGCTCGGTGCCCGGCTTGCGCATCAGCGGCTGCGTCAGCTTGGCGGTGGAATACTGCTTCATGATCCCGGCCGAGCCCTTGGCGCACAGCACGCCCTGGTTGGTGGGATGGTTGCGGTTGCCCTGGATGAAGCGGACCTTGTTGTCCTCCAGCGTCACCTTGATACCGCAGCGGCAGGCGCACATATAACAAGTGGTGTACTTGATTTCCTGTGCGTCGTGATTTTCGAGTTTGATCTTGGCGTTCATGCGGCCTCTAGGTTCAAAATGGTCCCCCGCGGCTTCATCTCGAAACCGCGTTTTTTTCCTGCCCGGATATACACACTAGGTGACTGCTGGAAGCAGCGCCAGCGCATCGGCACTGGATGCTGCGGGGGACGGCTATAATATTACTCAATCCGAATACTCTGATATTTTGCCCTTTCAGGCGGCCGCATGGCAAGTAAAACGGCTGATATGCCTATAAGCCGTTCTGATCATAATCCTTGATTATTGAGGGGTTAAACGCCGCGATTCAACCTGCTTCGGCGATACGTGCGTTTCGGCCAGAAGCGACTCGATCACCGCGAGCGCCTCGCCTTCGTCCCACTCAGTCGGCCCGGTCAACACGTAGCGCACGCGCCCTTCAGCATCCAGCAGGAAGGTGGTGGGCAGGGCAAACACCTTCCAGCGCTTGGTGTTGCTTCCATCCGGATCGAGCAGGATCGGAAAGCTCAGCTTCATTTTGGACAAAAAGGCATTCACCTCGTCTTCGGCTTCGGCACTGTCGATCGCGACGATGGCCAGCGGCCGTCCCGTCATCTTCTGCCACAGCCGCTCCATCGACGGCATTTCACGCAGGCAGGGCGGGCACCACGACGCCCAGAAATTGAGCAGCACCACCTTGCCGCGGTAGTCAGCCAGAGTTTTGGGCGCGCCTTTCAGGTCGTTGGCCTTCAATTCCGGCGCCGGTGTTGCGGAGCGCGCCTCGAATCCGGCGGCCTGAGCGCCGCCCGCCAGTATCAGTCCCATTGCACACAGCCCCAGCCATCGCTTCATTTGCATCCCCAGTCGTTCAATTCACGCAGCAGCATGGCGTCCATGCGGCGGCTCTCGGCAATTTCGAATTCGGTCGGTGTTTCGCGCGCCCAGTAGCCTTCGCGCAGGTTTTCCAGGATCACGTGGCTGGCCGTCGCGTCCTGCCGCGCCAGATAGTCCAGCAGGCCGGGCAGCCAGGGCGTAGCGGCCGATCGACGCGGCTGCAGCACGCGAACGCGCAGTCCGGACAGCACGCCCACTTCGAGGTAATCCGGCTCGGCCAGGGCTTCCGCCGATTTATATAGATTCGGATACATCAGCAGCACGCACAACTGCCGCCGTTCGGCCGGTTGCAGCAAGGCTGCTGCACGAAGTACCGGCACGGCGGCACGCGACACGGCGTACACGACGACCCGCCTGCCGCCGGCCTGCGCGGCGCGCAGCCAGTCGGCCACATCCTGCGCCGGCACGGCGTCCATGCCGCTCGGCAGTTGCGGCAGGAAATAGGCGCTGACGGGATCGAGCGACCATACCGCCATGCCGCGGTCGGCCAGCAGTTGCGCGGCCTGCAGCTCGGGCTCTGCGCGCCCGCGCTCGGAGGCCACCCACAGCAGCAGCCGCTCTCC
>JAPTVL010000046.1 GCA_028065725.1 Betaproteobacteria bacterium | reverse complement strand
GAACGCATTAAGGAATTCGGCATCAAGGCCAGCAAGCAGGGCGATCAGATCGTCTACACCTGGACGGAGAACGGCAAGACGATGGCCGCCAAGGCGCGCGCCAGCAGCAAGGAACAGATCGAGGCCGTCATCACCGGCATCTGGAACAGGCGCTTCGGCGGCGCCATGGACAAGCTATCGAATACATGGACCGGTACCTGGTCGAACATGATGGACCAGGTCACGAAGTTCATTAAGCAGATCGGTGACGCTGGCGTCTTCGATTCCCTCAAGGGGCAGTTGAAGGGCATCCTCAAACAGTTTGAAGTTTGGGAAAAGGACGGCACGCTCAAAAAGGTCGCCCAGGAAATCTCAGACGGGCTCGTGAAGACCATCAAGGAAGTAGCATTGTGGGTGAAGAGTGTCGATTGGAAGGCGTTCATGGCCGACGTCAAGTCCACACTCATCGGCATCCGTGATCTTGTGGCCTGGCTTGGCGGCATGAAGAACGTCCTGATTGGCATTGGCGCGATTTTCCTGGCTGGCCCACTCGCTGCAATCCTGTCCATCGTCGGCGCGGTTTGGCGGTTCGGCGCTGGGCTGCTGGCGCTGATTGGCGGGTGGAAGGCGGTCGGCACGGCCATTCTCTTTGTCGGCAAGGCCTTCGCCTTTGTCGCACGTCTGTTCCTGCTCAACCCGATCGGCCTGGCAGTCACCGCCATCGCCGCCGCTGCCTATCTGGTCTACAAGAACTGGGACGGGATCAAGGCCTGGTTCTCAGAGTTCTTCGGCTGGATGGTCGGCAAGGTCAAAGCAGTAGGCGACTGGTTCAAGAGCCTGGTGCCGGACTGGGCGCGTAATTGGTTCAGCGGCAAGACCCCGGCAGCGCCGCAGCAAGCAACCACACCATTGAACCGATCGGGTGCATTGCAGCTGGCCGCCGGCCGCCAGCAACTCACCGGCGACATGACCGTGCGCTTCGAGAACGCGCCGCCCGGCATGCGCGTCAATCCCGGAAAGACCAACCAACCCGGCGTCTCGATGAATCCAGACGTTGGCTATCGCAGCCTGGCAATGGGATTCTGACATGACCTGGCAAGACCGACTTCAAAAGGCCAGCTTCCGCGGCGTCGAATTCCAGGTCGAGGCAGACGATGCCGCTTTCGGCCGCCGCGTCCAGCTTCACGAATACCCGCAGCGCGACAAGCCGTATGCCGAGGATATGGGCCGCAAGGCGCGCGAGATCGGACTGACCGCCTTCCTGCTCGGCTCGGACTACATGGCCGCGCGCGACAGGCTGCTGGCCGCCGTGGAGGAGCCCGGGCCCGGCACCCTCGTACACCCTTGGTATGGGCAGCTCACCGTCGTGGTCAAGGATGACGGCTGCCGCGTCACGCACAGCCGCGACGAAGGCGGCATGTGCAGAATTCAGCTCGCCTTTGTCGAAGCAGGCGAACTGGCTTTCCCGTCAGCCGCAAGCGCGGCCGGTGCACAAACCCTGCTCGCAGCAGACGGCATGCAGGAACTGGCCATCGGTGAATTCGCGGAATCGTTCTCCCTTGATGGCATGCCGGCCTGGGTGAGCGCAGATGCTGTGGCAATGGCAACCGATATGCTCGATACGCTGGAATCCGCGCTTTCAACCGGCGTGCTGGCAAATCCGGTCGGCGCGCTGCAATCTGAACTCGGCAGCCTTCTGGCCACTCCGGCAAGCTATGCCCAGCGCGTTTTCGGCCTGTTCGCCAAGGGCGCTGCCATCGTGCAGTCGGTAAACCGGTTCGCGGACTTCTCCACACTGAACTTCGCGCGCGCCTTTTCTGCGGTTCGCAGTTATGCGCTGTTTGGTAAATCCAGCCGACCGGCCGTGCTGACGCCATCCAGTAAGCGCATGTACGACAATCGTGACGCGCTGGCTGTGCTGACGCGCCGCGCCACGCTTGTGCAGGCCGCGGGCATGACGGCTGCGATGCCGCTGCCAGTCTACGATGACGCCGCATCCATGCGCCGCGAACTGTTATCTGCACTCGACGTGGAAGCGGCCGACGCGACCGACACCACCTACGCAGCCATCATCGACCTGCGTGCCACCGTGCACCGCGACATGACGGCGCGTCTGCGCGATGCCGCCAGGCTGCGCGAGATCAGGCCGCGCGAGATCACGCCCGCCCTCGTGCTGGCCTATGACCTCTATGAAGACACGGCGCGCGAGCCCGAGATCATCACCCGCAACCGCATTCGCCATCCCGGATTCGTTCCGGTCGAGCCTATCAAGGTGCTGAGCGCATGAGCGATGCCGTCACCCTGCGCGTCAACGGCACTGATTTCGGCGGCTGGAAAGAAGTGGAAATCTCGGCAGGCATCGAGCGCCAGGCGCGCGACTTCCGGCTGGCCGTTACCCAGCGCTGGCCAGGCGAAACCGACATCCCGCGTCGCATCAAGCCAGGCGATGTCTGCGAGGTATGGATCGGCCAGGATAAGCTGCTGACGGGCTACGTTGACGCCACGCCCATCCGCTACGATGCCACGCAGGTCAGCGTCGGCGTGAGCGGACGCAGTAAGACCGCTGACCTGGTCGACTGTTCTGCCGAACATAAAACCGGCCAGTGGCGCGGCGCGAAGATCGAGCGCATCGCGCAAGACCTGGCGAAGCCATACGGCGTCGAGGTCATCGCCGAGGCTTCCACCGGCGGCAAGATTGCCGATCACC
>JAPTVL010000469.1 GCA_028065725.1 Betaproteobacteria bacterium | reverse complement strand
CATCTCGATGCCCAGGGCTTTCATGACCGCCAACGTCGTCTTGAGTGTCGGATTGCCGTTTTCACTGAAAGAGCGGTAAAGCTGCTCGCGGGCCCCCTGCGTCAGAATAGATGTCGCCTTCATAGATCAACCCTGGGGGCGGAGATGAAGGACGAACGTGGCTCGATACGGACAAGCATTCAAGGACAGAGCGGTGGCGCGGTTGCTGCCGCCGGAGAGCGCGGAGCTGGACGTGGTGGCGCGGGAAGTGGGCATTGGAGCGGGGACGCTGGAGCGGTGGCGCGAGGATGCGCAGTCCAGGCCCGCCCGAGGGCGGGCCTGGACTGCGGGCGCCCGGCTTGAGGCCGTGATCACGACGGCGGCGATGAGCGAGGCGGACAAGAGCGCCTGGTGCCGCGAGCATGGCGTGTACCCGGCCGAGCTCGACCAGTGGCGGGCGAGTTGCACCAGCGCGCTGTCCGACCCCGAAGAGGCCCGCGCCAGCCCGCAGGCCACGCGAGCCGACCGCAAGCGCATCAAGGAGCTCGAGCGCGACCTGCTGCGCAAGGATCGGGCGCTGGCGGAGGCGGCGGCGTTGCTGGTGCTGTCAAAAAAAGTCGCGGCGATCTTCAACAAGGGCGAGGACGAATGATCGGCCTCGAAGATCGCCAAGCCCTGGCCCGCGACATCGACGCAGCGCACGCTGCCGGCGCGCGGTTGCGCCCTGCCTGCCAGACGGCGGGCATCGATCTGCGCACCTTGCAGCGCTGGAAGGCGCAGGACGGCCTCAGCGCGGGCGATGGCAGGCCGCAGGCCGTGCGCCCGGCGCCCGGCCATGCCTTGAGCCCGCAAGAGCGCCAAGGCATTCTTGACGTGGCCAACGCGCCGCGCTTTGCCGACGTGCCGCCGGCGCGCATCGTGCCCATGCTGGCCGACGAGGGCATCTACCTGGCCAGCGAATCGAGCTTCGCCCGGGTGCTGCGCGCGCATGGGCAGAATGCCCGCCGCGGGCGCGCCAAGGCGCCCAAGGCCAGCCGGCCGCCGACCACCCACATCGCCACCGCCGCGCGCCAGGTGTGGTGCTGGGACATGACCTACCTGCCCGCCGTCGTGATGGGGCGCTGGTTCTATCTGTACCTGATCCTGGACTTGTACAGCCGCAAGATCGTGGGCTGGGAGGTGCACGACAGCGACTGCGCCGACCATGCCGCGCACCTGGTGCGCCGCGCCGCGCTGGCCGAGGGCATCGCCGCCATGCCCGCAAGGCCGGTGCTGCACGGCGACAACGGCTCCACCCTCAAGGCCACCACGGTGCTGACCATGCTCAACTGGCTGGGCGTCAAACCCTCGTACTCCAGGCCGCGCGTCAGCGACGACAACGCCTACGCTGAGGCGCTGTTCCGCACCGCCAAGTATCGCCCGGAGTTCCCCGCCCGCGGCTTCGCCAATCTGGCCTCGGCCAGGACCTGGGCGGAAGACTTCGTGCATTGGTACAACCACGACCACCGCCACAGCGGCATCCGCTACGTCAGCCCGGCGCAGCGCCATGCTGGCGAGGATCAGACCATCCTGGCCGCGCGCCACAACCTCTACCTCGAGGCTCGGCGGCGTCACCCTGCGCGCTGGTCGACCACCACCCGAAACTGGGCGCCCGTCGGCCCCGTCACGCTCAACCCCGAACGCGATACCGTCGTCAACCAGGCCGTCGCCGATCAGCATACTCAGCACCAAGCTGCATGACCGAGGCGACAACTACCTTGACGCGCGCCGCAGGACAACCCCGGCCTCGGGATCGACCAACCCCTGCTCGGTGACGACGCCAGCATGATGTTTGGCGTCTATCGCAACAGTGAGCGCCGCACGTCGTTTTATTACACGCTCGATTACACCCCCTGGTCCATCTCCTGGGCGGGCGCTGATCTGCGGGCAGGCGTGATGGGCGGCCTTGTCTCGGGCTACACGCGGCACAAGGTGTCGCCGGGCGTTGGCTTGATCTTCAAGACCCGCTTCCGCGCGCTGGACGGTGCCGGATTCAACTTGATCGTTGTGCCGAACCAGACCCCGCGCATGCGTGAGCTGATCGGCATTCCGCCTGGATCTGGATTCGTCGGCCTGCAGCTCGCCATCCCGCTGGCGGCGGGCTGATGCCAATCGCGCAGTCTCAGGCTCCTGGCAGCTGCGACGACTGCTGCTGGGACTCGGAGCTGCGGGGGATGCGGTGCTGCATGAGCCGGCTCATCCCCCCTTCCGAGCACCCTGCGGGTTCAGACCAAATGACCGGATGCCAACCCAAGATGCCCAAGCAAATTTCGCAAATGCGGGGTACTCGCATGGGCGACGTGCCCGGCCAACCTCACGGAGATCAATGATGAAGAGTGTCACCAAACACACCCCCGGCGCCGCCCTGATGGTCGCGCTATGGAATGCGGCCCGCAGCCGGGGCCATTCTCAAAAGCAACTTGCCGAGGCGTTGGGCGTCTCCCTCCCCTACTTGTCCAGTCTCCTGACCGGCGTGAAACCCGTGCCGCAGATGTCGCACGAAAAGTTGCGGGTCGCGGCACAGTACCTCGATGTCCCCGTCGCCCAAGTATTTCTGATGGCGGAGATCTTGAAAAAGGACGATTTCATCGTCCGTGCCGATCTGGAGCGGGAACTGGGACGGCGGGTCGAAACGATGCGTGCGGACCCGATGTGGTGCGCCCTGGCACCCTCCGAT
>JAPTVL010000483.1:843-2703 GCA_028065725.1 Betaproteobacteria bacterium | reverse complement strand
ATCCGAAGCGCCGCGGCGGATGGCGTCGAGCAGAATCTTGTTGACGTACTTGACGATCGGCGCCTCGTCGGTGCCTGCGCCGCCGGCCACGGCCTCCTCGGACTGCGCGGCGTTTTCGTTCTCGAGCGACAGCGCATCGAGGTCGTCGTCATTGTCCAGGCCGCTGATGGTGGTGCTGGCGCTCTGCAGCGCCGTATCGATGGCGGCTTCCAGCAGTGTCTCGTCCACCAGTACGGCTTCGACGATCAGGTTCGAGTGGAACTTGATCTCGTCCAGCGCGTGCGAGTTGGCGGGGTCGCCGGTGCCCAGCGTCAGGCGGTTGCCGCGCTTGAACAGAGGCAGCACGCGATGCTTGCGCAGCAGATCCTCGCTGACCAGCTTCACCGGCACCTGGCCCAGGTCGATCGCGTTGAGATCGAACGCCGGCACGCCGAATTCGATCGACAGCGCGTGCATCACGCGGCGCGCATCGACCAACGCGTTCTGCACCAGATGGCGCGCCAGGGGTACGCGCGCCGTGGCTGCTTCCTGCAGTGCGCGGCGCGTCTCGGCCTCGCTCAACATCTGCTCGGCCACCAGCCGCCGCGCCAGCCCGGTCAGCCCAGCCAGTGGCGGGGCACTCATCTGGGTTGCCATAACAATCCGATCTAACTCCCCGTGGTTGCAGCGAATCTACCGCAAAACCCGAAGCGCCGGTGCGTTGCCGATCCCCGACTTTTTCCAATATCGCCGCGCAAGCATGATGCGCGTCACTGTTGGCGCAGACAACATCCGGGCGCGGCGTGCGATCCAGTGCCCTGCAGACGCCCGGCAAGCCGCCAGCACAGGCCGCGCGGGCATGGCCATCGGCGGGCCAACGCGGGCTTTCGCGTATCATCGCCGCGCTTGCACACGGGGACGGCCTTGATCAGCATCATCCTGCCCGCCAAGAACGAAGCCCCGGCACTGGCCGAGCTGCTGCCGCGGCTACGCGCCGCACAGCCCGCGGCCGAGATCCTGGTCATCGACGACGGCTCCACGGACGGCACCCGTACGCTGTGCGCGCAACATGGCATCGCCTGCCTCGGCTCGCCCTACTCGATGGGCAACGGCGCGGCCATCAAGCGCGGCGCGCGTGCGGCGAAGGGCGACGTGCTGGTGTTCATGGATGGCGACGGTCAACACGATCCGGCCGACATCGCGCGCCTGCTGGCCAAGTTCGACGAAGGCTACGACATGGTGGTCGGCGCCCGTGCCTGGGCCGGCCAGGCCGGCGTCGGCCGCGGGCTTGCCAACGGCCTGTACAACCGCATGGCCAGTTGGATGACCGGCCACGCCGTGCAGGATCTCACCAGCGGTTTCCGCGCCGTGCGTGCGCAGAAGTTCCGCGAGTTCCTGTATCTGCTGCCCAACGGGTTTTCCTACCCCACCACCAGCACCATGGCGTTCTTCCGCAGCGCCTATCCGGTGGCCTATGTGCCCATCGAGGTTTCGCGACGCATCGGCAAGAGCCACATCAGGCCGCTGCGCGACGGCGTGCGCTTCCTGCTGATCATCTTCAAGATCGCCACGCTGTACTCGCCGCTGAAGCTGTTTTTGCCGGTCAGCGCGCTGTTTTTTGTGCTGGGCCTGATCAACTACCTGCACACCTACATCGACACCGGCCGCCTGACCAACATGAGCACGCTGCTGTGGAGCGCCGCGGTCATCGTGTTCCTGATCGGGCTGATCTCCGAGCAGATCACCAACCTCACCTACAAGCGCGAGAGCTAGCGCCGGCGACCACCGCGTCGCGTCGGGCCGCGCGCAGGATGCAGCTTGTTTGACACATCTTCGATCGCGACTAACATATGGCTAGCCATATCGACGAGTGAGCGTGCC
>JAPTVL010000483.1:0-833 GCA_028065725.1 Betaproteobacteria bacterium | reverse complement strand
GTGTTCCTGATCGGGTTGATCTCCGAGCAGATCACCAACCTGACCTACAAGCGCGAGGGGTGAGCGCGCTTGCAGCCGTCTCGTCGGGCCGGGCCGGGCGCAGGATGCGGCGTGTTTGAACGCATCTTCGATCGCGACTAACATATGGCTAGCCATATCGACAAGTGAGCGTGCCATGAAGATCGTGCCGGTCTACGAAGCCAAGAATCGATTCTCGGAATTGCTCGCCGCCGTGGAGCAGGGCGAAACCGTGTCGATCACCCGTCGCGGCGCGCCCGTGGCCCGGCTGGTCGCGGAGCCTGCTGCCGGCAAGGCCAGCCGCACCGAGGCACGCAAGCGCATCGCTGCCGGCTTCGCGCGGCTGCGCGTCCTGCGTGCGGGTATCTCGCTGGACGGCGACATCAAGGCCATTGCGCGCCAAGGCGCGGACTGAATGCCCTTCGTCATCGACAACTCGGTCGTGTGCGGCTGGTTTCTGGCCAATCAATCAACCGACTACACCGAGGCCATTGCCCTGCGCCTACAGGACGATGGCGCCATCGCGCCCGGGCTGTGGCCTCTGGAACTCGCCAATGTGCTGCGTATCGCCTGCAAGCGCGGCGCGATGATCGCCAGCCAGGCGCGCGAGGTGGCCGAGCAGATTGCCGTCTTGCCGATCGCCGTCGATGCGCAGCCACCTGCCACCCAGGCTGTTCTCTCGCTCGCACTGCGTTACGACCTCTCCAGTTATGACGCGGCCTATCTGGAGCTGGCCCTGCGCCTGCAGTTGCCCATCGCCACGCAGGATGCTGCACTGGCCGAGGCGGCCATGGCGGCGGGCGTGGGCGTGGTGC
>JAPTVL010000460.1 GCA_028065725.1 Betaproteobacteria bacterium | reverse complement strand
GATCTGCCACGCGCAGCATGGGTGCATGGCGCTGGATGTACCAGCCGTTTTGCAGGCGCAGCGGCTTGAACGCCTCGTCGCCCAGGCTGCCGGCGAGATGGCGCTCGAGTTGGTCGCGGTACTGGGCGGCGCGCGCGCGGATGAAGCGGCGGTCGAAATCGGTGTACTGGTACATGGCGCTCAGGCGATGATCTTGACGCCGGCGAACGCCAGCGTGGCCGAGAGCAGCATGCGGGTCATGCGCTCGGGAAGAAAACGGGTGAGTTGGGCGCCGAGCCAGATGCCTGGAACCGAGCCCAGCAGCAGCGCCAGCACCAGCGGCCAATCGACATGGCCCAGCGCCGCATGGCCGATGCCCGCCACCAGGGTCAGTGGCACGGCATGGGCGATATCGGTGCCGACCAGTTGCCGCGTCGTCAAACGCGGATAGAGCAGGAGGATGCAGAGCGAGCCGATGGCACCGGCGCCGACCGAACTGAGCGTGACCAGCACCCCCAGCAACGCACCGAGGGCGATGGTCAAGCCCGGCTTGCGCGAGGGCGGCAAGCGCGCCTCGAGCCGGAACGCCAGCCGCTGCCAGAACCCGCGTGACATCACCGCGGCGGCGGTGAGCAGCAAGGCAACACCGAGGGCCAGGCTGAGCACGCCGAACCAGGCCTTGTCCGCACCCGTGACATGCATCGCCACGAGGGTAACGAGCGCCGCGGGCAGGCTGCCGGCGAGCATCAGCCCGGCAATGCCGCGATCGACATGCCCATGACGGTGGTGCGCGACGGCCCCGGAAAGCTTGGTGAGCGCGGCAAACCACAGATCGGTGCCGATCGCCACAGGCAGGTCGAGCCGGAACACGCCGAGCAGCAGTGGCGTCATCAACGACCCCGCGCCAACCCCCGTGGCGCCGATCAGGGCGCCCGCGGCGAGGCCGAAAAGAATGGCTTGTGCATGCATCGGTGGAGCTTTGCTGGGGTTGGGGATGATGGCCGAATCCTAGGGATGGGTCGTGCCAAAGCAAACGACAGTCTTCTCATACCGATAGATGCCGGACGATATAAGCAGGGAAATACTCAGAAAACGGTAAGTAGCGCGACAGCACAGCGAGGTTTCATGTGGGTTTCAGGCACTTTCTTGTCGCCTTACTTGCTGACGCCTGAGTAAAACCTCAAGATGACCTTGCACGCGATTTCCGGATCCCATGGCTGAGACCGTTACGCGGTCTGCCTGTTGCGGGCGGCAAGCCATGCCCGTTCGAACTGCATCGGGCTGACGTAGTCTGGGGACGAATGAAGCCGCCTGTGGTTATAGAAGTTCAGCCAGTCGACGATTTCATCCATGGGCGTCGGGGACTGTCTGAATTTCTGTGTGCGAGGCGCTCGGAGTCATGTTGCGCGGCGGCCCACGTGAATCGATCCGCGTAGAGGATCGCGAATCGGACGCCGTCAGCCGCACCAGGTTCTCGCAAGCGGTGGCTTGGGCGAAGTTCTTGATCCGGATATACGGGATTTCGTTATTCAATAGCGCGTCGAAGGACAGGCGCGTTAGCGAGCCGGGCACTCGATCGGCCCAGACGGTTTCGGTAGTCTGTACGGTCAACATGTCTTGGCATCCTTTTCGTTTCAGGGGTCTGGCTTGGGAAAGCGGCAATGCAATCAGCAGTTCACTTTGGGCGGGTCCCCTCTCGCATGAAGAAAAAGGTGAGGATGGCGCCAGCCAGAAAAACGGCGGCGATCGTCATCAACGCCAGACCGGCTTTCAGGGTGACGCCCTGCAGCAATGCGCCGAGGACGGCGATGCCCATGGCGCCCCCGCTCTGGCGCGCGGCGTTCAGCACCCCGGAGCCCACGCCGACCCGCTCAGGAGGCACGCTCGAGAGGGCCGCTGCGACGATCAGGGGTAGCGTGCCGCCGCCCATGCCGATGAGCAGCCCACCGACACTCATGCTCAGGGGCGTGAAACCGAAGGTGGCCAGGGTCGCCGCGCCGAGCACGCCGGCAAGCATTCCCAGAGCGGCGAGAGAGCGAGCGCCGATGGAGTTGACGATCCAGCCCGAGGCCGTTGCGAGCACTGCAGTGGAAAAGGTCATCGGGATCAGCATGACGCCGACCGACAGCGGCGAGTAGCCCTGTGCCTGCAGCGCCACAGGCAGGACGAACAGCGCTCCGTAATACGACAGGTTGTAGAGAAACGCCGCGCCTACCGACGCGGAGAAGGTCCGGGACCGGAACAAGCTGAGCGGCAGCATCGGATCCTGCCGGCGATGTTCGACCGCAAGAAACAGCAAGGTTGCGGCCACGCCAATGGCCAGCGCACCGGCGATGGCCGGAGACGTCCAGCCGTATTGACGTGCCTCGATTGCGGAGAACGTGATAGTGAACAGAGCCATGATCGCAAGAAGCTGGCCAACAGGATCAAAGGCGCGCCGGTGGGTCGTTGGCCTGCCGGCGCAGGTGGCAGCAATGGAGAGGGCCACTAGGCAGACCGGAATATTCACGAAGAAGATGGACCGCCAGCCGAGGGTCTGGACCAGCAACCCGCCGATCAGCGGCCCCGCCACCAACGCCGTCGCCGAGATCCCGCTCCAGATGGCCACCGCCCGCGCCCGTTGGCTGGCCTGCGGAAAGGCGTTGGTCAGTAGAGCCATGGAGCTGGGCAAAATCGCCGCTGCGCCAAGACCTTGCACGGCACGGGCGGCGATCAGTTCGGTCACGCTATTTGCCAGGCCACAGGCTGCTGATGCCAGCGTGAAAAACGTCAGGGCACCCAGGAACACCGGGCGCGCACCCAACCGGTCGCTGGAGGCGCCTGCAGTGAGGAGCAGGCTGGCAAAAATCAGCGTATAGGCACTGGCGACCCACTGCAGCGCCGATAGGGGAAGGCCAAACATTTCTCCGATGCTCGGCAAGGCCACGTTGACCGCCGTTACATCCAGCGTCACCATGAACGAACTGATGCCGATTGCGGTGAGAACAACGGCAGGTGAGAGCACTCCAGCGATCTGCTCAGGTGATGCGGCGGTAGTTTTGGCAGCGATGGACATGACCAGCACCAAGTGAGAGGCGACCAGTGCATTTTGGTCAGGAATTTTGCAGAAGTAAAATTAAACTTGTAGATTCATTGCATAAGTTAATCTACTGCATATGACAAACCTCATGCACTGGCGGCTGCTCGTGGCGATCGCCGAATCGGGCGGTATTTCCAAGGCGGCGACGAATTTCGGCATGACGCAATCGGGCGCCAGCCAGGCGATTGCGCGGTTGGAAGATCTGCTGGGGGTGCCGCTGCTGGTTCGAGATCGCAAGCACACCGTGCCGACAGCCATTGGCGAGCAGGTCATCGCGCGGGCACGCAAGATGCTGGCCGAGCTCGACGCGATCCAGGCCCTGGCCGACGAAGCGAAGGGCTTGCAGCGGGGGCGAATCACGCTGGCGAGTTTTCCGTCAGTGTTCGTCGCCTTGCTCCCGCCGTTGCTGCGCACTTTCCGCCGACTACACCCTGGCATCAAGGTGGTTGCCTTGGAAGCCAGTGACGACGAGGTCGAAGCCTGGCTCACCAACAACACCATCGACCTGGGTGTCGTCATGAACCCCTCGCCTGAACGCAACGCCGTGCCGCTTGGGCATGACGAATGGGTGGCGGTTGTCCCTGTGCGGCATCCCCTGGCTTTGCGTAGTCCTGATAGCAGTGTGAATCTCGGCGAGCTCGTTGAGGAACCTTTTGTGCTTGCGACAGGAGGATGCGTGGTTCATGGGAAAAGCTTGGCGGCGTCCGCAGGGCTATCGCTTGCCGATCTGCAGGTCACAGTTCAGGACTGGGCGAGTGCGTTTGCCTTGGTTCGTGAAGGTGTTGGCATCACGCTCGTGCCTAGTCTGACCCTGCCTGAGTCCCAAAAGGGATTGCGTGTGCTTCCATTGCGGTCACCGATTTATCGTCACTTCGGTTTGGTTTGTTCCGATGTCGGGAAAGCATCGCATGCCGTACGCGCTTTTTTGGATGTCGTTCGCGCGGCCGAGCGGCCCGGTCGTTGAAGGGAATGCGGGACAAGCCAAACCTGACGGCCAATCTGCACTGCTTGAGCCGCACTCACATCTGAGTTGCGCGATGGCTGCTCCCTGCACCCAGTCAACCATGCGGAGAGGAGTCTCGTAAGGAATTGGTCGCCGTCAACGTTTGAAGGAGTCGCTTCTCACGGTCAAGGAGTTGATAAAAAATGCAGTATCTCAGGCATCGCCAACTTCCTCATCCATTCGCGGTCTGTCAGCGATATGTCGCTCGATGTCTTGTCCTGCATGGTCCCTGAGTAAGATATACAAGCCGTACGCTCGGATCCGAGCCGACAATCCCTGTGAGTCGCTGCCCTGCAAGTTCCATTGCGTGTCAGCGCTGACACTCCTGCGGTAACTGGTGGGCTCATGCCCGTCGGAGCCAGTATGTGTTCGACCGCGACCTGTACCCGGCTTTCCCTCTGTGGAGTCCACCAGGCGGTAAGGGAAACAAGACAGTTTGGCGAAAATCGTCTTCTGTTAGAAACCTCCTCCGTCCGCTAGGCCGCCTGTCACAACCAGCCGAAGCTGACGGCGAGTTGCAGTGCAATAAGCGCGGTCAGGCCCTGCAGAGCCGGGCCGATGGCCAGCACCCGCGCTGCGCGCCCACCCTCATCGTCGGTGAAGGCATCCCGGGCAACCAGCCAATAGAAGCTGTCATTCGGTAGGACGGTAACGAAGGCACCCGCGCAGAGGGCCAGCGTCGCCGCCTCTGGCGAGATCCCGAGCGTCGGCATCAGCGGGGCCACGATCCCCACGGTCCCAGCAAAAGTCGCCATCGACGACCCTTTGCTGACCTTGAACAGCGCTGCCAGCAGGAACAGCGACGGCAGAACGAGCCCGGTCTCCACCAGCCAGCGCGCCAGCCGATCGAGCGGCACCACCTCCGCCAGCATCAGCCCGAATGCACTCGCTGCCCCGATCACCAGCAGCAGCGGCGCGGTCCGCCGCACACCGCTTTCTATCGCCTGCACACGGCTGTCAGGGTCAAGGAAACACAGTGCAAGGAATGCGGCGATCAGCAGCGCCCCTTTCGGGTTGATTGCAAAACCGAGCAGCGGCTGTTCCCCCAGCGCCTTACCGAAGATCCCGCCCGCCGCGATGAGCACGATCATGGCCCCCAGTGGTACGGCAAGCGCGGCAGGCAGCTTGAACGACCACTCCTTGCCGCCTTCCGGGCGGCCGGGATTCTCGATCAGGCGGGCATAGGCCAGACCCACAATCCAGCAGGGGATGAAGATCACGGTGCCGGCGGCGGCCAACTTGGGCGTCAACCCGCCCAGTGCGGTCGCCACGATGGCCGGACCGGCGGGCACCAGCAGCTTGAACCCCGCAAACGTTCCCAGCGCGACTGAGAGCTTGCGATGTCCCGCGACCGAAGAGAGCGTCGCATAGCCCGTATCCGGGCAGACCATCATCGCCCCGGTGAGTGGCGCAAGCACGGTTGCAAGGCCTGGCGTGCCCACCGCGTTGCCAGCCTGCGCCATGGCGGCGGCCATCGTGAAGGAGGGGATGAGGATCAGCGCAAACCCGCCCAGCGACGCGCCGAACCCCGCGCCGATCGTGGCGATCATGCGATCGCTTGGCATCCCCGCGATCAGACCCAGCAGGACTGCAATCAGCAGCATCGCCACGGGCATCGGCAGCGCGAACGACCGCAGGATCCCAGAAACAAGGCTTGGTACCCGGTTTTTAGCGCGAAACGGAATATCGAACATGGGGCTCAAGGCATTTGGCGCCGCCGTTTTCCGCTGCGCCATCACACAATATTTATAGTCAAGTCTAATAAACGCAGCTTGTTTCACAAAACGATAAATTCTCGCCCATGATATGAGTATTATTCATATCATTCATGTTGCTTGTTCCTGATGAGATCCAATCATGGCTGAGCCGTATAGACGTCGTCGCAGGATGCCCTCGCTGATGGCGCTTCGCGCCTTCGATGCGGCTAGTCGCACCGACAGCTTCGTCAAGGCAGCCGAAGAGCTACTGCTGACGCAAAGCGCGGTCAGCCGGCATATCCGCAATCTTGAGGAAGAACTTGGCATGCGCCTGTTCCGGCGGGTCAGCCGGGGTGTCGCGCTCAGCCCTGAGGGGGAACGGCTCAAGACCATCGTCACCGATGCGTTCGACCGGCTCGACATCGGCATCAACAGCTTGCGCGCCAGCCAGCGCGCATCGGCTCTGCTGACCGTTAGCATGCTGCCCAGCTTCGCCGCAAAATGGCTCGCCCCGCGCATTGGTGCGTTCAGCGCGGCCTTTCCCAACATCGAACTGCGTTTGAGCTGCACACGCGCGCTCACCGATTTCGACGATGTCGATGCGGCGATCCGCTACGGTCGCGGCAATTGGCCGGGCTGCACCTCGGTCCAGCTAGCTGATGAACTGGTTTTTCCGGTGATGAGCCCATGCCTGCGAGACCGGTTCGGCCCCTTGGATGACCCAGAGGTTCTGTCGAAAATGCCGCTCCTGCAGGGTGACATCGTCGAAAGCTGGCAGGATTGGTTCAACGCCGCCGGGCTGGTGCCGCCCTCGCTGATCCGGGGCATCGGCTTTTCGGATGACACGGCGCTCATTCAGGCCGCCATCGACGGGCATGGCGTGGCACTCGGACGCTCGATCCTCGTCGCCCGCGACATTGCCGAAGGGCGGCTGATTGCGCCCTTCGACGCCCGGATCAAGGCCGACTATGCCTATTGGTTCGTGGTTCCGAACGACCGCACCGAAAGCGGGTCGCTTTCCTCTTTCCTCGGCTGGCTTAAAGACGAGTTCTATGAGCTTGGCAGCATCCTCTGACGCCCGGCGTCAGCCCTGAGCTGCCACCCGGCTATCACCGGGCCGGGCCGCCTTGCCCTACGGTGGGCCTTCACCCTCCCCGAACCTCGTCCGCCCGCTCCGTGCCGCGTGGCATATGCCTTTAGTGGCCAAGCGTAGCAATGATTTAAAGTCATTGGAAGAATGATTCTTAATCGTTTGTAGCGGCGTTATTTATTTCATAGCATTCGATCGCATTTGGTAGCACATATATCCAAACTTGCTAATTCGGAGCTGAAGCCATGGATATGGAAGGCGTGGTTCGCGCAGGTTATTCACAGCGGCTGGTCGATCCGAGCGTGGCTATCGGACGGGCTTCCGAACAGGTCTGCTGTGCCGAAGCCTATGCCACCGAACTCCTTGCAGCTATTCCCAAAGCCATCGTCGAAGCCGATTTCGGCTGTGGCAATCCCAGCCGCTATGTGCGGGCGGGGGATACGGTTCTCGACCTCGGCAGCGGCAGTGGCAAGATCTGCTACATGCTCTCGCAGATCGTGGGGCCGCACGGGCGCGTGATCGGCGTCGATCTCAACAGCGACATGCTCGCTCTTGCCCGCAGCCATCAGCAGGCCTTCGCCGACCGAATCGGCTATGACAACATGGTCTTTGCCATGGCGCGCATTCAGGACCTCGCCACCGATCTCGAAGCCATCGGCGCTGCGCTGGCCGAGGCGCCCATCACCACCGTGGATGCCTTGCTCGATGCGATGGTGGCACTCCGCGTGCGTGCCGCCGCCACGCCTCTGATCCCCGACGGCTCGGTCGATGTGGTCGTCTCGAACTGCGTGATCAACCTCGTCGAAGCGGGCGAGAAGCAGCGCGTGTTCAGGGAGATGTTCCGCGTGCTCAAGGTGGGCGGCCGCATCGCGATCTCCGACAACGTCTCCAGCATCCCCGTGCCGGAGGAGATCGCCAACGATCCCGGACTCTGGGCGGGCTGCTATGCCGGCGTCCTACAGGAACAGGTCTTCTACCGGGCGCTGGAAGCGGCAGGCTTCGCCCGGATCACCGTTGAAACCCGGCGTGAAATGTCCGACCGGCGCATCGGCGAGGTCGATTTCATCTCGGTCACAGTGACGGCGGTGAGGCCGCCCTCGGCCTCGGCGGAAACAAGGGCGGCCGACGGCCGCAACGTGACCCTGATTTATCGCGGACCGTGGCACAGCGTCACCGACGATATGCAACAAGTGTTCCGACGGGGCGAACCGACCCACGTTAGCACCGATTACGCCGAGAGCCTCGCTGCCGATGGCGCGAACGCGATGTTCCATGTGGCTGCCGCCGCGCCCGCCGGCTGCAGCGGCTGATCCCACAACGCCAGCATCCACCTCTCCGCTCAGATCTCCTGAGGAGTAAACCGCATGGTCAATGCTCTTGTCGTATCCACCTTCGAAGGCGGCTATCAGCCGCTCACCGCGATCTCCGGCGCGACCGCGCTCAGGAACGCGGGGGCCGATGTCGACTTTCTGGATGTCTATGTCGAAGGGGCCGTACTGGAGCGGGTGCGCGATCGCGATGTCGTTGCAATCTCGGTGCCGCTCTATGACTCGCTCATGACCGGCATCCACGTGGCCTCCGATATCCGCGCCATCAATCCCGGTGTGAAAGTTGTGTTCTTCGGTCAATACGCGACGATCAATGCCGGGCGGCTGTCGGGCAAGTATGGCGACATGACGATCGTGGGCGAGTGGGAGATCCCGCTCGCCGAAATGGTGAAATTCCTACGCGAAGGCTGCGAGCCCCGGCATCCAGCCATCATCGACGCGCAGCAGGCAGCGACCGGCCTCATCCCACACCCATTCCGCTCGCGCGACCATTTCCGCATTCCCGCAAGGTCGATCGCGCCACCCCTCTCGAAATATCCCCAACGGCATCTCGACAAGCTGCTCGGCGGCTCGCAGATTGTCGGCGGGCTGGAGCTGACTCGCGGCTGCCATCACAAATGCACCTATTGCTCGGTCTATGCGGCCTATGACGGCAAGGTTTTCATGGTCGATGACGACATCGTGCTGGCCGATGTACGCAATCTCGTCGATCAGGGGATGACGCATCTGACGTTCATCGACGCCGATTTCTTCAACACCCGTAAACAATGCGTGGTGATCCTGAAGCGCATCCACGAGGCCTTCCCGCATCTAACCTTTGATTTCACCACGCGCGTGGACCACATCCTAGAACAGCGCGAAATCCTCGGCGATCTTGCCCGCTACGGGGTACGCTGCATCACCTCGGCGCTGGAATTCCCCAAACAGGAAGTGCTCGATCAGGTCTATAAGGAAATGACCATCACGATGATCGAGAAATCCATTGCCGAACTGCGTCGCGCGGGCATCACGCTCAACCCGACCTTCATCATGTTCAACCCCTGGGTCTCGCTCGACGACATCGCGACCCTCCATGATTTCGTGACGCGCAACCAACTCGAAGATGTCATCGAGCCGATCCAGTATGAAACACGGCTGCATCTCTACAAGAGTTCGCCGCTTCTCCAGAATCCCACGATTCAGGCCCTCGAATTGATCGAGTACGAGTTCCACTTCGACTGGAAACATCCGGACCCGCGCGTGGACGAACTCTATCACGCCAGTATTACCCCGCCTGAGGAGGGAATCTTCAAGCGCTGCTGTCTGAAGTGCTGACGGGCCTCCGTTCGCGCCAGTCGTGCGAGCCATGACGTCACGCCTCCGGGCCCAATAGAAGCGAGAGACATCATGTCGAGATCTGCTCACCTGCAGAAACTGGCCGTAGCGATGACCGGTCGGCATGGCGGTGTCGTCCGCATCGCACCTGAGGATCGGCTGCTCGAAGCCGTCACCAGCCGCTTCGTCGAAACCGCCGCGGAAGGCGCTCGCATCGTCCTGCTCGGTGCCACCATGGAGGGTCTGGCCGAACGGCTGGAAGCCGCAACAAGCGCGCGCGGCGCGCGAATCGATCTGATCGAGCCCGACCTGCGGCGCCGCACGCGCAGCGGCGCTGCGGCGCAGGCCTGGCGCGATCTCGCCTTTGGCGATCTGGCGACGGACCCGGCCCATGCACAGGCCCTTCTGGCCGAGGCCCCGCCACACGACCTCGCTGCGCTTCGAGCCGTCACCGCCCAACTCCTCGACGTGGCCGCGCAGAAACCCGTGATCGCAGATGAAACCGTAGATTCCGTGCTGATCGACCTTGTGGCGAACCGCCTTCCTGCCGCCGAATATGATCGCACGCTGGCGGAAACCTATCGCGTGCTTGCGCGTGGCGGGCGCCTCGTCACGGCGGTCCTCGTCGCGGACGAACCGCCCTCAGCGGTGTTCGAGACGCGGATCGGCGCCGAACGCATCGAAACCGTCCCGCTTGAGATCGATGCCCTCGCGCAGATCGCGGCGGCGGGCTTCCATGGCCTGACCATCGAGACACCGCTTGTCGGAGCGGTTGCGGCTGAAAAGGGTGTCGAGCTACGCCTCTTCCTCATCAGCGCCTATAAGGGAAAAGTCGGTCCCTGCTGCGACCAGGGCCATGCGGTGATCTATCGCGGTCCGTGGAGCGAGACCGTCGATGACGATGGCCACCGCTATCGCCGGGGCGAGCGCACCGCCGTCTGCTCCAAGACCCATGCGCTGCTGATGAGCCCACCCTATGCCGGACAATTCGTCAGCCTGCCGCCCTTTCCGATGATCCCGCTCGACAAAGCCCCGCTGTTCGATTGCAACACGCCGTCGCTTCGTGATCCAGCTATCACCAAGGGCAACCGCAGCGTCCTCGACGGGCGTGATGAAGATGCCCCCTGCTGCGCGCCGGGTGGCGTTTGCTGAAGTGAAACCTCTCTACTCAAGCAGGCGTGGCCTGCACCGTGTAGCCGATCTGTTGAAGGCGTCGGATCAGGCGCGCGGCGGTTTTGTGGGCGTCGGCGCGGTCGAAGTGAGCAGCGCCCAGGTCATGCCACTCGGTGCCGTCGCGCAGCATGTGCCAGGCGGCGGTGAGCATCGAGGCGGCCACAGCGATGATGGCTTTCTTGGCGCCGCGGCGCGCGCGCAGGCGATGGAACTGGGCCTGCAGGTAACTGCCCTTGACCTTGATGGCGGCCCATGCGGCTTGTACAAGCGCGGTCTTGAGCCACTTGCCGCCGCGGCGCAGTCGCACGCTGCGGCGCTTGCCGGCGCTCTCGTCGTTGCGCGGGCACATGCAGGCCCACGACAGCAGATGGCCGGGCGTGGCGAAGCGCGACATATCGATGCCGATCTCAGCGACGACCACGTGAGCGCTGACGGTGCTCAGGCCCGGCATGGTGCTCAGCAGCTTGGCGGCTTGTCGAAACGGCTCGAGCCCGGCGCCCACCTCCTTTTCGATGGCGGCGATGGCCTTGTCCAGCGCGTCGATGTGGCCCAGGTGCAGCTTGAGCATGAAGCGATGGTGTGCGCTGATGCGCCCGCGCAGCGCCTCAAGCAACTCGGCGCGGCTGGCCTTGACGCGGCCGATGCACGAGACCAGGCGTTGGGGATCGGTGTAGCCGTCGATGAGGGCCTGCAGCACCGCACGCCCGCTCTTGCCCAGGATGTCGCTGAGCACAACGCTGAGCTTGAGGTTGGCGTCTTCGAGCACCTTCTCGATGCGCTGCACGTGCGAAGCTCGCTCGCGCACGAACTGCTTGCGCGTGCGCGTCAGCGCGCGCAGCTCCTGTACGGCCACCGGCGGCACGAAGCTGGCGCGGATAAGGCCGTGGGCCAGCAAGTCGGCCAGCCACATCGCGTCGTTGACGTCGGTCTTGCGCCCGGGCACGTTCTTGACGTGCGCGGCGTTGGCCAGCACCAGCTCGAAGTGGCCTTCGAGCACATGCCACACCGGCTTCCAGTACACGCCGGTGGCCTCCATGCCGACATGCTCGACGCCAAAGCTCTCGAGCCAATCGGCCAGGGCCAGCAGCCCCGAGGTGGTGGTGTCGAAGGTTCTCACCTGCTGCGACGGCGAACCGTCGCCAGCGATACGCACACACGCCACCACGGTCTGCTTGTGCACGTCCAGCCCCGCGCAGCGCGAATAGATGACTTCCATGCTCGCCTCCATGTCGCGGCGACATCAGCGTGCGGCCCACGTCATCGAAGTCTGAAGTGCGTGCTCAGGGGCGCGAAGCCCCAGGCGACAGTGCGGGGTGCTCGTGAGGCCGCGGGTCCAACTGACATACGAGCTCGAAGCACCAAGTACGAACCGACCTCTGTGCCGGACGCCGCAGCCCAATTACACACCCGTTTCATGCGTCGCGGGTCGCGCGAAGCGCGGTGGAGCAACTGACATGACATGTTCCGTGGCCATGTCAGTCGTTCTAACCGAAGGCTCGCCACCATAATTTCCAAACCACCGTTTCCGAGAACAATTGAATTGAGAATGCGCTAGGCTTGGAAATCAAGGGCTTGGTGTTCTCGTTTCACTTGCTCGATTGATGGTGTTCAATTTGTGCGCCGCCAGGAGAATTTTGAGAACATCCGGCAGTTTGCTGTGGTCGTGGAGCAAGACCATCCGGCTCCCTTCCAGATTCTGAATCTGGGCCACGAGCATGCACGCCTGAGATACCGATGCGGCTATTCATCTGCCGTGGTTGTCTTCGACGGTCAGTCTTGCCGGACGCACAATTCCTCTGCATCATCGGGGGACTTGTACACATCGCTATCGCCTTGACGGTGATGCAGCGCCTCGATCAGGAGAAAACCATGGATTTCATGATGGGTGTTTATCTGGCTGCAGGGCTGGCCGTGGTCCTGTCGCTGGCGTCGGTGGCGTTCGTGGCCTATTGGGCTGATCAGCCCGGTGGCGTCATTGAGATCGGGACGCCGAGGTGGGTCATGCCGAAACAGGTTGCTCGATCAATGAAGCTGCCGCGGGGAGAAAAGCTGCGCTGGATGGTGCAGGACGACGGATCGGTGCGCGTGGAAAAAGCCTAGCGTTGTGGGCAAGCCAGCCTGCAACGCTAGGCGTCGAGAACAGGCGCCACGTTGCTGGGATGGGCAACGACCGCATCGTCTAAAAAGCTCAATCGGAGCAAAGACTGATCGCTATGATGTGTGGGCCGTCCACGCCGCGCGCCGCGCGTCTTCAGGTCGGTGAACACCTTCATCCAGAATTTGGCCCCCTCGGTGTTCTCGATCCACAGCCCAGGGATGTCGCGCGTGCCGTCGGGCAGCACCCCGAGCGCCAGGTAGATCGCCTTGTTGCGCACCACCGCGTCCTCGCGGATCTTCACGCGCAACGCGTCGAAGAACACCACTGGGGACCGAGAGCCCGGGCCTGCCAAGCGGTGACGCTGATCAAATCGGCCAAGCTCTGCGATATCGACCCGTGGGCCTATCTCAAGGACGTGCTGACCAAGCTACCCACCTGGCCCAACCGCCGTCTGGGCGAATTGCTGCCGCACAACTCTGGGCGGAGGCCTTCGCTCGCCCAGACTAAGCGGTGGCTTGATCCCTCGACCCCCTGTCAAGACGGGATCGCTGGACGCTTATAGTTCAACGCATTGGTTTCGCTGCTTCCGGTGAGTGAAGATGCGATAAGCGCCGGCCCAGTTGTCGTCGTTCTTCGATCGACACGAAGCGATCCGCAGCGTCGCAACTCCTGCAACATTGCTCATGCCCTCAATTCCAGTTTGGGAATCTGGTAGTGAGCGGTACCCATCAGGTCGATGCCGCAGTCCAGGTTGTCCAGCCAGTCCAGCAACTGGCCGATAGCCGCACCCTTGAGCGGCGCGCCGTGTTGCGGCACGATCATCACGATGTCCAACTCGCGCACCATACGGACCCACAGCTTCAGAATCTTGTTGCCCACCATATAGCGTTTGTGAAACGCCTCCATGCCTGGCGGCATGGGATTCAGATCGGTGAGAAAGTGCGAGGCCCTCTCCCCGCTGATCAGCGACACGCCCAGATCGCCCGAGAACAGGATTTTGCTCACCGGGTCGTAGAACTGGAAATTGCCTTCCGCGTGCATGAAGTGCGCCGGCAGCAGCCAGAGCTCGGTGCGACCGAAGCGCAGCCTTCCGCCCTCGTCGGGAACGGCGATGACGCGGTCGTCCGTTTTGCCGAGTTTGCAGAAATGCGGCGCGAAGCGCGCCCACAGCTTGGAGATGACCAGCTTGGCCTGGGTCGAGGTCATCCAGCGGTCCAGCGAGGCGATGATGTCGGGGTCGGCGTGCGAGGCCAGGATGTAGTCGAGCTTGTGCGGCGCGATGGTCTTGCGCATGGCCAGGCTCAGTTCGTTGTACGTCATGTTGCCGCCGGGGTCGAGGATGACGCCCTCGCCATGGTCGACGATGAGGAACTGGTTGGCCTGCACCGCCTCGGCCTCTTCGGGCACGAGGTCGGTGAACATCACGCAGGCGTGCTGCGCATCACGGTAGAGGTCGATGGGCATGGATCAAGTGCTGCGAGTTCTTCATCAGAGGGTGGCAAGGCGAGCCCATGGGGCATTTCATTTTCGGTTTGCAACATGGCCGCTGGAAGCCTGCCGGGGACGGAACCGGCGCATCAAGCCATGCACCCATCGGGCCCGCCGGTAATGCCCTCTCGAATGGTCGGAATCGACGGTTTCCGGATGGTCGGACGACCAGGTGCTGCACCAAAGCGCGCGATCCAATGTTTCGTCGACATCGCTGCGCTTCTTCTTGCACATCACACGCTCCCCGGTGTTTCGATGTTCCAAGCTGCCGGGCCATCATAGCCCGGCTGGTTTCTCGGCCCAATCGACAATCGAGTCGATCCCGCGCTGCTGGCGCTTCCACCGGTGCGGGCCTGGGATGCGGACAAAATCGATCCCGCAGCCTGGCGAGGCGGATCGAGTCGAAGAATGCTCAGGACCGATCGCATCAGAAACCGGTCAAACATCTTTCACGGCGCTTCAGAGCGAAATCGAGCACGATCTGCTTTCCTGGCACCGCGATCCGGGCCTGCGCCCTGCTCGATATTTTGCGTATTGGCACGATGACCTGTCGATGCATTCCGCGCGTCGATCCCCCAGCGTTGCAGTGCCGTGTCATCGCTTTCGCGGGCGTCGACCCAAGAGGAGCCCAGCGTTGTGGTTTCCTTT
>JAPTVL010000306.1 GCA_028065725.1 Betaproteobacteria bacterium | reverse complement strand
CAAGGGCGAGCGCGGCATTTGGCAGCGGCGCTATTGGGAACATCTGATCCGTGACGACGTCGATTACCAGCGACATGTGGACTATGTGCACTACAACCCCGTGAAGCATGGATATGTCGCCCGCGCGACGGACTGGGCGTATTCGAGTCTTCATCGCCATATCAGGGCCGGCATGGCAAGTCCCGATTGGGGTGTCGGCGTAGGAAATGAAGGCAAGTATGGCGAGCGGTAATCAGGAATGCGTTGGGGTTCGCAAGCTCACCCCAACCTACCGGCTACCGGCGTCGGCGGTGCAGCAGCTGCTCGCGGAGCTGCGCCGGGAAGGCAGGGTCGCCTTGTCGGGTCAGCGCCGCTGGGCGCGCTGGCAGCTGGCTGCGTCAGGTCAGGCTGCGGGCGACGCCTAAAGATTTTTTGCGTGGCGCCAAGCGACGCTAAAAAAACTCGCACAGAATTTGCGGCGTAAAAACAGTGCTTTATAAAACGCGCTCAAAAAATGCACCGCTTGAGAAATCTTTAGCGTGCGTCTTGGCTGCTGTCTTCGAGCCCGCGCCGAACGCGGAGGCTGCGGTGCGCGACGATCTGCACAGCCTTTGAGGCGAGGCGCATTTCATCCTTGCATTCCTGGAGCGCCGCTCCGTAATTGCACGGGTGCTTGTACGTGCGCGACAGCGGACTGGTGCACGCGCTGCTCGGGATCGCCGATCGCGAGGTGCTGCTGGCGCACCCGGTGGCCGGGGCAAGCTGGGAAGGCTTGGCGATCGAGTCAGGCAAGCCTTCGGGAAACTAAAACAAGACCGGGGTTTTCCGCCCTTGTTAAAACGTGCCTATCATATGGACCGGATTCCTGCCCATATGAAAGGAAGTCCCGGTATGCCGTCCACCGCCGAGGTCTCCACGCGTGCGGGCCGCTACGTTACCCAACCGACGGGTTATCGGGCCTTCATGCCGGCGCCACTGCCGCCGCAGCCGCCTTTGGCGCTCGGCGGCGAGCTTCACGCGCTGCTGTCGACCGCTGACCGCGCACTAGGTCGCCTCGACGGGTCGGTGCTGACGCTGCCGAACCCTGACCTCTTTGTTTTCATGTATGTGCGCAAGGAGGCGGTGCTGTCCAGCCAGATCGAGGGCACGCAGAGTTCACTGCAGGACCTGCTGGCCGCCGAGGCGCAGTTATTCGATGCGGACCTGCCGCGCGATGTGGACGAAGTGGTCAACTACGTGCGGGCGATGAAGCACGGCCTAGCGCGGTTGGGCGAGCTGCCGGTGTCGGTGCGCCTGATTCGCGAGATCCACGCCGAACTGATGCGTGGCGTGCGCGGCGGTCGGCTGCAGCCCGGCGAGCTGCGCGCCAATCAGAACTGGATCGGCCCCGCCGGCTGCACGCTGATGACGGCGACTTACGTGCCGCCGCCGCACTATGCGGTGCCGGAAGCGCTGGGCGAGCTGGAGAAATTCCTGCACGCCGGGGACGATCTGCCGCCGCTGGTGAAGATCGCGCTGGCCCATGTGCAATTCGAGACGATCCACCCTTTTCTCGACGGCAACGGCCGCGTGGGCCGCCTGCTGATCACCTTTCTGCTGACCGAGCGGGACGTGCTGCACAAACCAGTTCTGTATCTGTCGCACTACTTCAAGCAGCACCGGCAGGCGTACTACGAACACCTGCAGACGGTGCGCGACCGCGGCGACTGGGAGGGCTGGCTGGCGTTCTTCCTGCGTGGCGTGATCGAAGTGGCGGGTGCGGCCGCCGAGACCTCGCGTCGCATCCTCGAACTGCGCGAGAGGCATCGGGCCGCGATCACCGAGCGGCTGGGTCGCGCGGCGGGCAACGGGCACAAGGTGCTCGAATCGCTGTTCGACCGTCCGATCGTTTCGGTCAACGATGTGCGGGTGCTGACGGGCACGACCTATCCGGCTGCGAACGCTCTGGTGGCGAAGCTGGTCGCGCTGGGCGTGCTGGGCGAGATGACCGGCTATGCACGCAATCGCCGCTTCCGCTATGCGCCCTATATCGCGCTGTTTAACGAGGGTACGTCCGACGCGGCCACGCAGGAACCCGCGCCATGAGCCAGTTTGCCTTTCTCGAACGCGAGTGGCCCTCGGTGCATGAGGCCGCCGGCAAGGCCGCGGCCGCGGTGCATGGCGATCCGCGCACGGCCTGCTTCTACGCGCGCAGAGCACTCGAACTGGCCGTTGCCTGGGCCTACAAGCACGACGCCGCGCTCAAGCTCCCCTATCAGGACAACCTGTCGGCACTGATCCACGAGCCCAGCTTCAAGATCACCGCCGGCGAGGCCGTGTTCAACAAGGCGAAGGTGATCACCACGCTGGGCAACCGCGCGGTCCACAGCCATCGCTCGATCCCGTACGACGATGCCGTCGCTGCGGTCCGGGAACTGTTCCATGTGACGTACTGGCTGGCCCGCACCTACGGCCGCGCGGCGCGGCCGGCGCCCGGGCTGGCCTTCGATGCGACCGCGTTGCCGAGATCCATGCCCGCATCGAGCCGGACGGCCGAGCAGCTACAGCAGCTCGAAGCGGGATTGCGCGAACGCGACGAGAAACTCGCGGCGTTGCTGGCCGACAAGACCACGCTCGACAAGGAACTGCAGCGCCTGCGCGCCGAGGTGGCCGCGGCGAAGCAGGCGGCAGCGGCGCAGCCGGACACGCACGACTACTCCGAAGCCGAGACCCGTGACTACTTCATCGATCTGCT
>JAPTVL010000146.1 GCA_028065725.1 Betaproteobacteria bacterium | reverse complement strand
ACCGTTCAGGATGGTGGTTGCCGTTACGCTGGGATTAAAGGAATTGTTGTTCTGGGTGGCCGTGGAAGCATCGCTGGCCGCGGCTCCAGAACCGTTCTGGTTGGTGTTGATGCTGTTATCGCTGTTATCGCTGTTGTCGCTGTTATCGCTGTTGTCGCTGTTGTCGCTGTTGTCGCTGTTATCACTGTTGTCGTTGCCGGAATTCAGGGAGGCTGTCGAAAACTCATTCGCAGCAGCACCCGTTTGCGCACTCTGGTCGGAGGTCGCGGTGGCGGTCTGTGTAACTGAATCATTTGTGTCGGCAGTGTTATTGGTGGTGGGATTGGCCCAGGCCTGGGCTCCCACGCCCATGGCCATGGCCATGGCTGTCGCTAAAAGTGTCTTGTTCATTTCCATGCTCCTATGCTGATTGTTGATAACAGGCATCATCCCGAGCCGGTAAAGCCAAGCTCATATGCCCATTACGCAATAGTTGTGCCATGAGAATAAGTAATTGAAATAAAAGAGTATTATTTTGTTTAAGCGCCGTGGGTGGTGGCGATCCAAGGAGAGAGTGTGTTTCAAATGTGAAACGCGAGCGCGGCAACCTGCCATAGGCGACCACTGTTTATTCAATTAAATCAATGGGTTGTTTTCTGTGTTCGGGCTGATCGGAGTTGTCTAGTTTTTAAGGCGGATAGAGGACGAGACCGAAAGGGCGGGCGCGGCCGGGGTGATCACCCGAAGTCGCGTCACCGTTTTTGCGATTGCAGTCTGTGGGCACCAAGGTGACGCGCAGAAAAGTGGTCGCTAGCCATCCAAAAGTTCTCTATTCATAAATGTGAACTACAGTGAGTTGTCGAAGCCGATTCATAGCAAAGGAATAGAGACAAGCCTGGCACGGGCCAATAAAAATTATGGGTTGGTTGCTGCGACTAAATCTGGGAGGGAGATGAACTAGGAGGGCAAATGTCCGAACGCCTGGTGATTGTGCAGGCCCCTGCGCCGATGTTCAAACAGCTGAGCGGCCTGTTGGCTGAGGCCGGATGGCGCGCGCTGGGGGTGGCCGAATTCGAGGCGCTCCCCCAGACGGCGCGGCAAAACGTGCATGCCGGGGTGGTCCAGCTGAATGAAGGCAACGAGGCTGGACTTAATGGCGTGGAGGAATTGATGGCTGGCAGGCCGGACATCGAGTGGCTTGCATTGGTGCAGCCTGCTTGCTTGTCGAATGAAGCCTTGCGCAATTTCCTTAGATACCGGTGTTTTGATTTTCATACCCTACCCATAGACCGGGAGCGTCTTTTGACCAGCCTGGGCCATGCGGAGGGCAAGGCCAGATTGGTCAGCGTGAACGCGAACAACACCAGGATCACAGGCCGTCACGGTATGATCGGTCGCAGCGCGGCGATGCTTGGCCTGTATCGCGATATCGAAAAAGCCAGTGGTGTCGATGCGCCGGTCATGATCGGCGGCGAGAGCGGCACCGGCAAGGAACTGGTCGCGCGCGCGATTCACCAGTTGTCCCCGCGCCGCGACGGTCCGTTCATCGCGGTCAACTGCGCTGCGCTGCCAGCGCATCTGATCCAGGCCGAGTTGTATGGCCATGAGAAAGGTGCTTTTACCGGGGCGCATCAACGCAAGATCGGGCGCCTGGAAGCGGCGTCGGGCGGCACGATCTTTCTCGATGAAATCGGCGATCTGCCGCTGGAGCTGCAAGTAAACCTCCTGCGTGTGCTGCAGGACAGCGTAATCGAACGCCTGGGCTCCACCCGTGAAATCCGTCTCGATGTGCGGGTGATCGCCGCCAGCCATGTGGAACTGGAGCAGGCGGTGACAGAGGGCCACTTTCGTGCCGATCTGTATTACCGAATCAACGTGTTGCGGCTCAATTCGCCGCCGCTCCGCGAACGGGATGGCGACGTGGAATTGCTGGCGCGTGCCTATTTCGACACGTTCTCGAAGGAATCCAGAGGCGTGGTGCGTGGGTTCAGCTGTCAGGCCATGCAAGTCATGGCCAACTACGAATGGCCGGGGAATGTCCGCGAGTTGATCAACCGGGTGCGCCAGGCCGTGATTCTGAGCGAAAACCGGCTGCTGACACCGGGTGATCTGGGGCTGGAAAAACGGGTAACCAGCAATGGCTTGTTGACGCTGGAAGAAGCCCGTTCACGTGCCGAACAGGACACGATCCGCCGCGCGTTGCGGCGCAATCAGAACAACGTCACCGCGGCGGCCCGCCAACTCGGCGTGTCCAGGGCCACGTTCTACCGGCTGCTGGAACGCGCTTCGAATGTCGATGATGCGCCCCGGCGGACCGGTTTCGATTTCGGGAAACCGGGCGCATTTCAACTCCGGCCGGATTAGGCAGCTGGTCGCGCCAGGATCCGGTTTGCAGGCCCGGAGATGGTTCAGCTTGCACGATGAACCTTTTTAATTGGGTGGCTTTTCGGTAGGCTTCGCGCTAATCCTACGAAAACCGACCCTATGCATTTCACCCCCGACTCCTTCCGCGCCTGGCCGACCAAACGAATCACCCTGCTCGGCATGTCCGGCGTCGGCAAGACCCATATCTCGAGCATGCTGCGCGGCCACGACTGGTTCCACTTTTCCGGAGACTATCGCATCGGCACGCGTTACCTCGACGAACCGATTCTGGACATCATCAAGCAGCAGGCCATGCTGGTGCACTTTCTGCGCGACCTGTTGCGCAAGGACTGGATCGACATCAAGAACAACATCAAGATTCACGACCTCGGGCCGGTGCTGACTTTTGTCGGCAAGCTCGGCGGGCCGGAGTGGGGTGGGCTCCCGCTCGACGAGTTCTCGCGCCGCCAGGGGGCCTACCGCGACGCCGAAATCGCCGCGATGAAGGATGTCCCCGAGTTCATCCGCAAGGGGCAGGAAATCTACGGCTACCCGCATTTCGTCAATGATGTGGGCGGCAGCCTGTGCGAGCTGGATGAGCCCGGCGTGGTCGAGCTCTTGGCCGAACACACGCTGATTCTCTACATCCAGACCACCACGCGCGAGGAAGAGGACACGCTGATCAAGCGCGCGCAGTCCGACCCCAAGCCGCTGTATTTCCGTCCGGCCTTCCTCGCCGAGCACCTGCCGGTCTATTTGAAGGAAAAGAATCTGGAATTCGTCGCACAGATCGAACCGGATGATTTTGCGCGCTGGGTGTTTCCTCGCCTATTCCATTCGCGCATCCCGCGTTACGAGGCAATCGCCAGGCCACATGGCTACACGGTGACCTCGCAGGAAGTGTCGCAGGTGCGCGACGAACGCGATTTCCTCGCGCTGGTCGAAGCCGCGGTGGCGCGCAAGGAGCACTGAGAATGCCGCTGGTCGCACATAACACCCTGCCTACCTTCGATCGCTTGCGCCTCGACGGCATCACGGTGCTGTCGACCGAGCGCGCGGCCAACCAGGAAATCCGCGAGCTGCACGTCGGCCTGTTGAACATGATGCCGGACGCCGCGCTGGAAGCGACCGAGCGCCAGTTCTACCGGCTGGTCGGCGAGTCCAATCCGATCGCGCAGTTCTACATGCACCCGTTCACCCTGCCGACGCTGCCGCGCGGCGAGGCGACGCAGGCGCACATCGCGCAGTACTACGAGCGCTTCGAGGACATCCGCGCGGCCGGGCTCGACGCCCTCATTATCACCGGCGCCAACGTCAGCCATCCCAACCTCGCCGACGAGCCGTTCTGGCAGCCGCTGATCGAGGTGATCGACTGGGCCTGGGACAACGTCACCTCGACGCTGTGCTCGTGTCTTGCCACCCATGCGGTGATGCAGTTCCGCCACGGCCAGACGCGGGTGAAGCAGTCGCACAAGATCTGGGGCGTGTTCGAGCACCGCGTGACCGACGGCCGCCACCCGCTGGTGGCCGACGTCAACACCCGCTTCGACGTGCCGCATTCGCGCTGGAACGACGTCGCGCGCGCGCAGTTCGAGGCGGCCGGGGTCAAGGTGCTGGTCGAAAGCGCGGAGGCGGGGGTACATCTGGCTGTGAGTGGCGACGGCCTGCGCACGGTGTTCTTCCAGGGCCACCCCGAATACGACACGGTGTCGATACTGAAGGAATACAAGCGCGACCTGCTGCTGGCCGCGTCCGGCAAGCTACCTGCGTTCCCGCCTTTCCCGGTGCGCTATTTCAACCGCCAGGCGCAGGCGCTGCTGGCCGAATTCGGCAACCGCATGCAGGCTGGCGAAACGCTGGTTTTCCCCGAGGCACACCTGTTGCATCTGCTCGACAATACCTGGCACGACACCGCTGAGGCGGTGATCGGCAACTGGATCGGCTGCGTCTACCAGGTTACTCACCGCGAACGCGGCCTGCCCTTCATGCCGGGGATCGATCCGAACAACCCGCTGGGACTCGCGTGACAGAAGCGCGCGCGCACTTCGACGAGGAGCGGAGCGCGCTGATCGCCAGCGGCGCCTGGCATGCCGAAGCCGCAGCTGCGCTGCCGAATCTGGTCGGCAAGACCGTGCGCATTATCGACGGCGCCGGCGTCACACAACTCGACACCAACGGCGCGTGGCTTCTCCTCTCCGCCGCCCGTCCGAATGCCAGCGATCCAATGCCCGAACTGCACGCGTTCCAGCCGCAACATCTGGCGATGCTGCAACTTGTGGCGCAGCATTGCGCAACCACCGCCGTGCAAGCCGAGCCGCACCGTGAAGGTGTGCTCGAACTCACCGGGCGTAGCACGCTGGAGTTGTGGGCGAATGTCACCGGCCTGCTCGACTTCGTTGGCCGCCTGTCCATCGAACTGGCGACGCTGATGGCCAGCCCGGGGCGCTGGCGCTGGCGCGAATTCGGCGCCCAGCTCAGTTCGATATTCACCGGTGCGATTCCCATCGTGGCCGGCATGCTGTTCCTGCTCGGCATCGTGTTCGCCTACCTGCTGGGGGACCAGGCGCTGCAGTTCGGCGCCAACATCTTCGTCGTCGACGGCATCCTGCTGGCGGTCCTGCGCGAGGTGTCGCCGGTCATCGTCGCGGTCCTGGTGGCGGGGCGCACCGGGGCGGCCATCACCGCGCAGATCGGCACCATGAAGGTCACCGACGAGATCGACGCCATCACCACGCTCGGCCTGTCGCCGCTGGCAGTGCTGGTGACTCCACGCATGCTGGCCTTGCTGATCGCCATGCCGCTGCTGGTGTTCATCGGTGATATCGCCGGGATCGTCGGCGGCATGCTGGTGGCGCAGGAGCAGCTGGATATTTCGTATTCCATCTTCAAGGACCGCATGGTCGACGTGCTGGAGCTGAAAACCCTGCTGGTCGGCCTCGGAAAGGCGCCGGTGTTTGCCATCTTCATCGCGCTCATCGCCTGCCGCATGGGCCTGTCGGTGACGCGCGACGCGCGCAGCGTGGGCGCGAACACCACGTCCACCGTAGTGCAGAGCCTGGTTGCCATCATCGTCCTCAATGCCATGTTTGCCGTCTCGTTCGTGAAGCTGGGAATCTGATGACCGAGCGCGTCATCGACGTCCGCGATGTTTCCACCACCCTGGGCGGGCGCAGCATTCATCATGAGCTCAGCCTTTCCGTTGCGCGCGGCGAGGTGATCGCGCTGATCGGCGGCAGCGGCACCGGCAAGTCGGTTCTGATGCGGGAAATCATCGGCTTGCTGAAGCCGCAGGCCGGTCGCATCGAGCTGCTCGGACAATCGGTGTGGGGCAGCACGCCCGAGCAGATGAACGCGCTGCGCCGCCGCTTCGGCGTGCTGTTCCAGGACGGCGCGCTGTTCTCATCGCTCTCCGTGGAGGACAACGTCGCCACCCCGCTGTTCGAGCATACCGACCTGCCGCATTCCACCTGTCGCCAGCTGGCACGGCTGAAACTCGCGCTGGCCGGGTTGCCGCCCGATGCCGCCCGCAAGCGGCCGAGCGAACTTTCCGGGGGCATGCGCAAGCGGGTGGCGCTGGCGCGTGCGCTTGCGCTCGATCCCGAACTGCTGTTTCTCGACGAGCCCACCTCCGGCCTCGATCCGATTTCGGCGCGCGCCTTCGACAGGCTGATCCGACTGCTGGCCGACAGCCTCGGACTCACCGTATTTCTCGTTACCCACGACTTGGATACACTGTTTTCGATTATCGACCGTGTCATCGTGCTGTCGAATGGCCGCGTGCTCGGCAGTGGCACGCTGGCAGAACTGAAAACCATCGACGACCCGTGGCTGCGCGATTACTTCGCCGCGCGTGCGTCGGAAGGAGAAACTGCTCATGGAAACTGAAGGCCGCTACACGTTGGTCGGCACGCTGGTTCTGGCGGTGATCGCGTTGATGACGCTGGCCATCCTCTGGCTGGCAGGTGCGGCCGAAACCATCGCCTATCAAAGCTACACCATCTATTTCAAACAGCAGTCGCTCGACGGGCTGGCGGTCGGAAGTCCGGTCAAAATGCGCGGCATCAAGGTGGGCGTGGTCGATGGCTACCGCTTCGCCAACACGCAGGAAGAAGCTGTCGCGGTGACCGCGCGCATCGACGTCGGCGTGCCGGTGCACGCTGGCGCCGAAGCCTACATCAAGCGCAACCTGGTCACCGGCATTGCGGCGGTTGAAATCAACAACGGCCCGGCCGACAACCCCCTGCTTGACACCGTACCCAAGGGCGAACGCTATCCTGTCATCGCCGAGGGCAGCTCCGACATCGACAAGGTCGCCACTGCGGTGTCCCGTCTGGCTGAAAACGGGGCGCAGGTCGTGGAACGCATGAACACGCTGCTGTCCGATGAAAACCAGCGCGCCATCTCGCAGACTTTGGTCAATCTCAACGAACTGTCCGCCCACCTCGTCGCCAACAAGCAGAGCCTCGACGCCGTGGTACAAGGCATCCGCGACGCCTCCGACGAATTCCGCTTTGCCGGCGCCAGCATCAGCCAGGCCGCCACCCGCGCCGAAGGCAGCATCGTCGGGGTGGGGAATAACGCCGATGCTGCACTGAACGAAGCCCGGGTCGCGATGGAAAAACTGCAACGCGAAGCCAGCCTGATTTCCGTGCAAATCCAGCAACTCACCGAAACCAGCACCCTGGAACTGACCAACGTCAGTCGCGACGTGCGCACCAGCGCCGATACCCTCACCACTGCCGGGCAGCGCCTGTCCAACCCGCGCAACATTCTGTTCGGCCCCGGCCAGCAGCAGCTCGGCCCCGGAGAAAAACTGCCATGACAAAAAGCCTGGTCCTTGCCGCACTGAGCATGCTGCTCGCCGGCTGCATCAATATGGGCGGAAAAAATGACGTGCCTGCCGTAGTGTATTACGTGCTGAACGACACCGCCGCTGCCGCCGCCCCGGCGCCACTGCGTGCCGGCGCGCCCATCCTGCTGGTGCTCGACACCACCACCGGCGGCTTTTACGACACCGACCAGCTCATCTTCAGTCGTAGTCCCGGCACCCGCGGCCAGTACCAGTTCGCGCGCTGGACCGAGCGCCCTGGCAAGCGCTTTGCCGACCTGATGCGGGTCCGGCTCGATCGCCTGGGCAGTCACCAGGTCGCCGCAGCCGGCGGCTATGTGCGCGGCGATCTGCTGCTGGATACCGAACTGGTCGAGTTCTATCACGACGCCGCCAGCAAGCCCGGCCAGGTTCGTCTGGTGCTGCGCGCCGAGCTGGTGGACCTGAAGCGGCGCGCGCTGCTTGGGCACCGGGTATTCGAGCAGCAGGTGCCGCTGGCCACCTACGATGCCGTCGGCGCCGCACAGGCATCGAATCTCGCGGTCAGCCAGGCGCTCGACGAGCTCACCGCCTGGCTCGCCACGCTGCAATAAGCACCTATATTGATAAGGCATTGCCCACAATACGAGGAGAGAGACCATGAAGCGCCTGCTTGCCGCACTGTGCCTGTGTTCCATCGTTGGCGTCGCCCACGCTGAAATCTCGCAGAAATTCGGTCCGCTTGTGATTCATTACAACGCGCTCACTACTGATGAACTGTCGCCTGAGGTTGCGCGCGCCTACAAGATCGAGCGCAGCAAGACGCGCGGATTGGTCACGATGGCGGTGCTGAAGCAGAATCCTGTCGGCGCGCCGACGCCGGTTCCGGCCAGGTTGACGCTCTACGTCACCAACCTCAGCCAGCAACTGGCCAACGTCGAGATGCGCGAGATCAAGGAGGGCACCGCGATCTACTACCTGGGTGAATTTCGGGTGACGCCGCCCGACACGCTGAAGTTCACCGCCACGGTTGAAGTGGCGGGCCAATCGAAACGCGAAATGGTGTTCAACCAGAAGTTCTACAAGTAATGCCAGCCCACGCAGCCCCGGATCCGGGGCTGTTCTCTTTCCAGCCTCCGGCTTCAGGCCTTCGTGTACGCGGAATAGCCGAGCGCCAGCAGCCCCCATATGCCGAAGCCTGCCACCGTCAGTCCGGCCGCACGTCGCACCCACACCTGCTGCATGAACGGCTGGATCTGCCGCGCGAACAGCCCCATGCCCAAGAGGTTCGGCAGCGTGCCGAGGCCGAATGCCAGCATCAGCGCCGCGCCCGAGGTGGCGCTGCCCGCCGCCAGCGCGGAGACCAGCACCGAATACACCAGCCCGCACGGCAGCCAGCCCCAGGCCATGCCGGCCAGCAGCGCCTGCGGCAACGACTTCACCGGCAGCAGTTTCTGGAACAGCGGCTTCACCTGCTTCCACAGGGCGCCGCCGGCACGCTCGAACACCAGCACCCACTGGTTGAATCCGGCCAGGTATAAACCGAGCAGGATCATCACGACCTGCGCCAGTACGAACAGCAGCGTCTGCACCGGCATGAATTCCGCCAGCTTGAGCGAGGCGCCGAGCGCCCCTGCCAGCGCGCCGAACAGCGCATACGAGAGCACTCGCCCCAGGTTGTAGGCCAGGTGCATGCGGAACGGCGGCGTACTGCCGTCGGCGCGGAAGGAGAAGGCCGCGACGATGCCGCCGCACATGCCGACGCAGTGCACGCCGCCGAGAAGGCCGGCAAGCAGCGCGGTCAGAAGGGAAAACTCGATCATGGTTATTTATGGTTTCGGGATACCAGCCACACCAGCAGCAGCACCGGCACCCCGATCAGCGCCGTGCCGGTGAAGAAATTCGCCCAGCCGTACGCATCGACGAACTCGCCGGAAAAGCCCGCGATGAACTTCGGCAGCAGCAGCATCACCGAAGTGAACAGCGCGTACTGCGTCGCCGAATATGCCTGGTTCACCAGCCCGGAGAGATAGGCGACGAAGGCGCTCGATGCGATGCCCGCGGAGAGGTTGTCCGCCGACACCGTGAACACCAGCGCGCCGACGTCGTGCCCGCGCCCGGCCAGCCACACGAACAGCAGATTGGTCGCCGCCGACAGCACCGCGCCGAGAAACAGGGTGCGCATCACCCCCAGGCGCATCACCAGCAGGCCGCCGAGGCCTGCGCCGGCGATGGTCATGATGACGCCGTACACCTTGGACACCGTCGCCACCTCGTCCTTGGTGAAGCCCATTTCCTGGTAGAAGGGATTGCTCATCACCCCCATCACCACGTCGGAGATGCGGTATACCGCGATCAGCGCCAGCATCAGCACCGCCTGCCACTTGTAGCGCTGGATGAAGTCGATGAAGGGCGACAGCACCGCGCTGTGGAACCACGCCGTGGCGGTCAGCAGCCAGCCGTGCAAACCGGCCGCGGCGAAGCGATCCCGCGTGTGCGCCTCGCGCTCGGTGGTGACGCTGGAAATCTTCTTTTCCGGCTCGCGGATGGTCAGCGTGGTGAGGATGCCCACCGCCATCAGCGCCGCCATCGCCGTGTACGCCACCTGCCAGGGACGGAAGTCGTAGGCCGCCTCGGAGGGGTCGAACGCGGCCGCGATCCACAGCGCCCCCGCGCCGGCCGTGATCATCGCGATGCGGTAGCCCGCCTGGTAGGTCGCCGCCATCGCGCCCTGCTTCCCGATTTCAACCGCCTCGATGCGGTAGGCGTCGAGCGCGATGTCCTGCGTCGCCGAAGCGAAGGCCACCGCCAGCGCGAAAAACACCATGTGCGTCAGGTTCAGCACCGGGTCGGTGTTCGCCATTCCAAGGAGTGCAGCGGCAATGGCGATCTGAGAGAGCAGCAGCCACGCCCGACGCTTGCCCAGCCTCGCCGTCAGGAAGGGCAGCGGCAGCCGGTCCACCAGCGGCGACCACAAAAACTTGAAGCCATACGCCAGCCCCACCCAGGAGAGATGCCCGATCGTCGCGCGCGCAATGCCCGCCTCCGACAGCCAGAACGACAGCGTGCCCAGCACCAGCAGCAGCGGCAGCCCGGCGGAAAAGCCGAGAAACAGCATGCCGACGACACGGGGGTGGGTGTAGACCGTGAGGGCGTTGAGCCAAGGGTGAGGGGAGGGCAACATATAAATTTTCGTGTCGACTATTCGCGAATGTTAAAGCTTGTTTATATGGACACGCATGCAACTTGTTGATATAAAAGATAAAAAGTTGTTTTCTCTGGCGCGGTCATTAATTTTCGATCATTTGTTAACAAGCTATTTATTCCGCCTAGGCATGCAAAAAATTATGCTGCTTAAAGCCGCTACTCTATCTGATTGGGCTTCACCCAGCCGGTAATTTCTGGCACAAAAAGAGTTGTATGAGGCCATGGTCGATTCGAAAAGGCCATTAGGATAAGATGCCGCCATGACTCAGCACATAGAAAAGGCCGCCATTTTCGATAAGCCAGCCTATCCGGCAAGCGAAGCCGCGTACATCCTCAATCTGCCCCCCGCCACAGTGAAAGCCTGGAGTTTTGGGCAGACACGCCGGGACGATGGCAGCGTGCGTTTCAAGGCGGTTATTCACGCGGCCGACAAGCGCAATAAATTGCTTTCGTTTGCCAATCTTTGCGAATTGCATGTTCTGGCGGCGATCCGGCGTGTGCATCGGGTCAGCCTGCCCAAAGTACGTGACAGCGTCGAATACCTGCGTAGCCAGTTGGGTGCGGACAGGCCGCTGATCGATAGACAGTTCAAAACCAACGGCATCGATCTTTTTGTCGAGCAGGCCAGCAAATTGTTGAACGTTTCGCGTCAGGGGCAAGAGGCACTGCGCGGCGAATTCGAACTCGCACTCGCGCGCATTGAGCGCGACAACCAGGGCAATCCGATCAAGCTATTCCCTTACAGCCGCACTTCAGACCACACGGCGGAGCAGCCGAAATCCGTGGTCATCGATCCGCGCCTGTCCTTCGGACGTCCCGTTTTGACCCGATCCGCCGTACCCACCGAAGTCATTTTCGATCGCTTCCAGGCTGGCGATTCGCTGGAAGACATGGCGCTCGACTACAACGTTGACGAAAAAGAAATCGAAGAAGCGCTCCGCTTCGAACAGCGCCGCGCCGCCTGATCCGATCACCCTGTTTGTTGATCGCTGCGCCTGGAGCCGCTTACTGGGCGAGGCGCTGGACAAGATCGGCGCGAATTACATAGCCCATCACCAGCGGTTTGCACCCGATGCGCCCGACGAGGAATGGCTGGCGGTTGCGGGTAGCGAAGCCTGGGTTGTGCTGACCCGCGACAAGCACATCCGTAGGCGCCCCACCGAACTTGAAGCCTTTCGCGAGCACAACGTCATCGTTTTCGTGCTCGCCGCCGGCAATGCTTCGGCGGCCGAAACCGCCGATCTCGTGGCCCGTCTCTACGACAAAATCCAGCGCCTTGCCGTGCAGGCCAAACCGCCTGTCATGTATAGCGTGACCCGGTCTGGAATCAGCAAACCCATCAAGTTCAAGTAGCGGTGGATCTTTTCCGGCTGAGCTTCGTGTCGGCGACCGGCAAGAGAGAGGTCAATGCCTGGTAGCGCTGAAACAGGAACGCTACCCGCTCGGCGTCGGACTTGAGGCTGGTCTTGCTGTAAGCCTTGTCCACCGCCGCATCGAGCTTCTGGTGTGCGCGCAGCAGCGCGGGCGGCATGGTCAGTGGGCCGTAGAGGTCGGCGAGCGTGGCGTCGGGGAATTGCGCGCGGGCATCGAGCACGGCCTGCGCGGTGGCTTCGATGGCCTGCCGGATTTTGTCGGCAGGGGCGTCGGTTCCACTTGCGTTGCAAGAAGAACATGAAGGCCAGGGGAAGTTGTTGTAGACGATGTCCTTTGAGTAACGATAACGACTCTCCAGTCGGCCGCATGTATACCGTACCCAGGCCATGTGCATGGATGACTGGATGACCCCGAAATGGAACAGGGTTGCCCCAGGCAGGGCAAAGCAACTATTTCCTACAATGACGTCGCTGGGAAAGAACCCGAAAGGAATATACCGGCGGTTCTCGGAAGTGTGGCCTGGGATCAGGACGTAGCTGGACAGCGGCTGCGTGACCTGACGAAACAGCGTTGGGTACGGGTAGTCCCGTGTCGTCTTTGCCTTGCTTGCTTTCCGGAAGGCTGCAACCGCTTCAATACGCTGTTTGACCGCGGGCAATTTTGCAATTTCGTCCGGCTTTGCGTCTACCAGCCACAGCACAAAACGTTTTTCACCATGAAGGTATTCATGCGCGCTGATGAAGGGGCGAACAAATTTCTGAGCGGCAGGCTCGTGCTCCAGAAATTCCTTGGCCTCATGTTCTGAGAAGAGGAAGTTTCCACCGTCAGTCGGCTTACTCCCGTACATCATCGCGGGTACATTCGCCAAGGGTTGGCTACGGTTCTCCAGAAGGACGTCTGGTCCATCGATCAAATAAGGGTTGATGTGGCTGACCACACGGGTATGCGGTTCAGCGTCCGGTGTGTCATATTCGAACAGGATTTTCTGATCGCGTTCGAATTGGGCGAAACCAATAATCACGCAGTAAACAGCGGCCTTGCCACGCGCCTCGTTGTTCCAGCGGAATGTTGTGTGCGCGAAGTTGATGCGGACTCCCTCTTTGAGAAGGGCAGACCACAAGATTCCGACTTGCTCGCCCTGCGTAATCGAGTTTGTGGCCACGAAAGCAACCTCGATCTTCGTGTCACGGATGTAGCGAGCAGCCTTTACATACCAGGCACTTACAAAATCCATTACCCCCGCGGCGGAAACGTCATGCAGCTCGCTTCGAAGTAAGGATTTCTGCTCTTCGCTTTGCAGGTGATGGCCAATGAAGGGCGGGTTGCCCATCACGTAGCTTGCCCGTTCCGCTGGCAGCACGCTGTTCCAGTCGAGCGTGAGCGCATTGCCATTCACAATGTGCGGGCTGGTCTTCAACGGAATGCGGGCAAAATACATGCCGAATTCCTCGCTCACCTTGAGGTTCATCTGGTGGTCGGCCAGCCACAGCGCGACTTGGGCGATCTGCGCGGGGAATTCCTCGATCTCGATGCCGTAAAACTGGTCGACGTCGATGGAGAGCAGCTGGAAAATGTCGACCAGCGATTGCTTGAATTCGCGTTCCAGCGCGAGCGAGGCGCGCAGGATGTCGAGTTCCAGCAGGCGCAGCTCGCGGTAGGCGATGACGAGGAAGTTTCCGCAGCCGCAGGCGGGGTCGAAGAAGGTGAGGCCGCGGAGTTTCTTGTGAAACTCGAACAGCTTGTTCCTGTTCCTTTTCACCTTTTCGAATTCGGCCCACAGCGCGTCGAGGAACAGCGGCTTGATGAGCTTGAGAATGTTTTCCTCGCTGGTGTAGTGCGCACCGAGATTGCGGCGTGCCTTGTCGTCCATGATGCTCTGGAACAGCGCCCCGAAGATGGCGGGTGAAATCGCGGCCCAGTCGAGCGCACAGCAATCCAGCAGGGCGTCGCGCATCGCGCTGTCGAAACCGGCAATCGGAATGGTCTCATCGAACAATTTGCCGTTCACATAGGGGAAGGCGGCGAGTTGATCGTCGAGATTTTCCGAGCGCTTGTTGTCCGGCGTGTTGAGCACTTGGAAAAACAATGCCAGTTGCGGGCCGAGGTCGGAGCCGTCCTGCGCGGTGCGCTCGTCGAGCCAGATGCGGAAACTGCCGGCGGGCTGGAAGATGCCGGTGTCCTCGGCAAACAGACAGAACAGCAGGCGAACCAGCAGCACTTCCAGCGGGTGGCCTTCGTAGCCGCTCGCCTTGAGCCGGTCATGCAGCCTGCCCATGCGCTCGGCGGCCTTGATGTTGACCGGATTCTGCGGCGCAATGACCTGGGTGCGGTAGCCGGCAATGAACGCGAAGTGCTTGATGCGCTTGTGCAGATCGGCGAGCTTGAATTCGGTCTCGGTGTCGTCTTCCAGGTCGTAGAGGCGGAAGCGCTCGAAGTCGGACACCAGGATGTAGCGCGGCAGGTCGCGCTCGGCGATGCCGTCGAAGTAATCCGCGGCCTGCGCGAAGGCGCGGTTGAGGTCGGCGCCGCGGCTTTTGTGCTCGATCAGCAGTATGCCTTTCCAGAAGGCGTCGATGCGGCCGTGCTTGAGTTTTTCGCCGGCGCGGGCGATGTTGACCTGCTTCTCGAAAATGGCGACGCGCTTGCGTTCGATGCCGAACACCGCGAAAAAATCGTTCCAGAAGCTTTGCGCTTCGGCGCGTTCGGATTCTTCGTCAATCCACTTGCGGGAGAACTCGTGGGCACGGCTGCGAATTTCGTTCCAGCTAAGCGGCATGGTTGTTATTCGCCTGTTCCTTTGTTTTGTGGAGTTTTACCCAGCAAGCCGCCCGCATCGCGCGCGTCCAGTTCCAGCTTGGGCGTGGCGGTCTTGATGCGTTTCTCAACGTCCTTGATGCGTTCGGCGACGGGAATGTTTTCAGGACGTTCGCCGCCAATGCGTTCAATGGCGATGCGGACTTCCTTGCCGACCTGCTCGTGGGCACGGATGGCCTGCTGCTGGTCGCGGATGCCTTCGCGTGCCAGTTTGTCGCGGGTCTGCGTCATGCGGAACTGGTTGGCGGCCAGCTCGGTGGCGTTCATCCGGTCCATCAGCTGTTCTTTGGCCGGGACGCCCTTCCTCGCCTTGATTTGGTCATTGCCCAGGCCGCCGTACAGGCCTTTGTAACCGGCGTCGTGAAAAATGCCGAACATGCGGTTCTGCACGCCGGCCTGCTGGGCGGCCCCCGAGAGTGCC
>JAPTVL010000133.1 GCA_028065725.1 Betaproteobacteria bacterium | reverse complement strand
TTGGGCAGGGTGGTGAAGCCGAGATCGAGCGGTGCGAACAGGCGGGGGTAGGCGGTCATGGCGCGAGAGATTCAAACGGTCGTTTGATCATGGCGCCGCGCGCGCAGGCGAGCAAGCGCGGCATGATGCCGCGTCATGGAATCAACGCTTGTCGTTGGTGTTCCCGGGACGGAACTCGAGCAGGTCGCCGGGCTGGCGCTGCAGCGCAGCGCAGATGGCGGCCAGGGTCTGGAAGCGCACACCCCTGACGCGGCCCTGCTTCAGCAGCGAGAGATTGGCCTCGGTGATGCCGATGCATGCGGCAAGATCCTTCGATCTCGTCTTGCGCCGCGCCAGCATCACGTCGAGGTTGACGATGATCGGCATCAGACGAACGCGCGATTTTCTTCGACGGTGCGGGCGCCTTCGCGCACCATGCCGGTCACCGTGTAGCACAACAGGATCGCGATGATGCAGGCAAGCAGGCCGATGCTGAAGGTCACCGAAGGGCATCATCCGACTTGTGACCTAGCTCCGCGCCGCTGCATCAGCCACGCACCGCCGCAGATCACCACGATCAGGGCGACTTCCAGCGCGTAGCCCGCCCATGCGCGCGCGGCGAACCAGGTCTTCACCAGCAAGTCGTGGCTGAGCATGCGTCCGGCGGTCCAGGCTATGGCGGCGGCGCCTAAGTAGACGACAGCCGGAAAGCGTTCGATCAATTTCAGGATCAGCGTCGAGCCCCACACCACCAGCGGCACGCTGACCAGCAGACCGATGACCACCAGCGATAGATGGCCATGTGAAGCGCCGGCGATGGCCAGAACGTTGTCGAGGCCCATCAGCGCATCGGCGATGACGATGGTCTGCATCGCCGACCAGAAGCCCGCCGCGGGCTTGATCGCGTGTCCGCCATCGTCCTGGCGCAGCAGTTTCCATGCGATGGGCAGCAGCAGCAGGCCGCCGGCCAGCATCAGGCCGGGTAGCTTCAGCAGCCACACCACCACCGCGGTCATTGCAACGCGCACCGCGATGGCGCCCAACGTGCCCCAGAAGATGGCCTGTTTTTGCAGGTGCCTGGGCAAATTGCGCGCGGCCAGCGCGATGACGATGGCGTTGTCGCCGGCCAACACCAGGTCGATCACGATGATGCTGAGCAGACCCGACCAGAAAACGGTATTGAGGACGTCCATGCAGACTCCGGCGCGCGTGCACGGCAGCAAACAGCGGGCGCGCGACCGCCGCGGGCTGCCCAGCGTCTCGCCCGTGGTCCGGCTTGCCGGCCGGCCCCCGCGACGACCGGAGCCCGTGGGCTCGTGATGGCGGCCGGCGCGCCGGGAAACCGCGCGCGGTTTCCGAGGAGCTACTCCCGATGGGAGGCAGGCGCGAAGTGTTGGTGCGCGCGGGCGCGCGGTCAAGCACTTTGGTTATGCATTGCCATCGAAGCGGAATGCGTGCAGCGCCAGCGTGCCGTATTCCCAGGCCTCGTGGATCGGTGCGCCCGCAGCGCCGGCCGCACCCCAGGCCACGAAGAGCGGCAACAGATGCTCGGGTGTCGGATGGGACTGTCGCGCGTAGGGCGCCCGCGCCAGCCAGTCCTGTGCGGCATCGGCCTGGCCCGAGCACACGCGCTCGGCCAACCACTGCGCGAACGCATGCGCCCACGCGGCGGGTTCAGCATCGCGGTTATGCCAGTCCAACGCGCCAAGGTTGTGCACGAACCCGCCCGAGCCGATGACAAGTACGCCCTCGCTGCGCAGCGGCGCCAGCGTCTGACCCAGTGCGTAATGCCAGTGCGCGTCGCGTTGCGGACTGATGCTGAGCGCCAGCACCGGAATGTCGGCCGTGGCGAACATGCGCCGCAGCGGCACCCATACGCCATGATCGAAGGGCATGGCTCGATCCGGCACGGCTTCGAGACCCGCGGCACGCAGCCGTTCCGCGACTTGCTGCGCCAGCGCGGGCGCACCTGGAGCCGGATAACGCAGTGCATACAGCGCTGCGGGAAAACCGCCAAAGTCGTGCAGCGTGGCCGGCGCTGCACCGGCACTCAGGCGCGGTGCTGCAGCCAGCGCGTGCGCCGAGGCCACCAGCACCGCGCGCGGCCGCGGCAGGTGCACGGCAAGTCCATCCATCCAGCGGCCGGTGACGCTGTCTTCCAGCGCCAGCAGGGGCGAGCCGTGCGAGAGGAACAGGCTGGGCAAGGCAACGGGGTAGGGCGCTGTGCTCATGAGCACATCATGGGGCAGGCGCGCTTCGGCACCAGATCGAAGACGCGAATGAGTTGTTGCGTGGGCGGCAACAGCCGGCGGCGCAGCCGTGTCTGGCACAATGGCGGGCTGTCCCGCCGTCATACGCGCAAGGAAACACCCCATGTCCCAGCAGGATATCCGCTCCGCCCAGCGCCCCGCGCCCGATGCGCCGATGGTTGCCATCGCCGACTATGTGGCCGACACCGAGGTCACCTCGCCGGAGGCCTACGAAACCGCGCGCTACATGCTGATGGACTCGCTGGGCTGCGCGCTGCTGGCGTTGCAGTTTCCTGAGTGCGTCAAGCATCTCGGTCCGGTGGTGCCCGGAGCCACGATGCCCGGCGGTGTGCGCGTGCCAGGCACCAGCCACGAGCTCGATCCGGTGCAGGCAGCCTTCGCCATCGGCACGCAGATCCGCTGGCTGGACTTCAACGACACCTGGCTGGCGGCGGAGTGGGGACATCCATCCGACAATCTCGGCGCCA
>JAPTVL010000227.1 GCA_028065725.1 Betaproteobacteria bacterium | reverse complement strand
GCGCTCGGCATCGATCCGGCAGCGGTGTCGCCCGCGTACTGGCGCACGCTGGGCAACCGGCTGTCTGCGCGCCTGCCACTACCGGCCTACACGGTCGAACGGCATGCTGCTTACCTCGCGGGCGAGGGGTTGCGATGAACGCCCGCCTCCACCGCTGGGGTGTCGTATTGTTCACCGTCCTCGGCATCGCTGTGCTCGCCTGGTCGTCGGTTCATACACCTGTTGCGCGCATCGTCTACAACCCCAGCGACAGCGTACCGCCTGGCTGGTACCGCATCGGACCACCCCACTCGCTGCACGTCGACAGCATCGTGCTCGCCCGGCTTCCGGCAGACGCCGCTGAGCTGGCTGCGCAGCGTGGCTACCTGCCGCTGCATATCCCGCTGCTCAAGCGCATTGGCGCGATGTCACCGCAATCGGTGTGCATCGAGAAGCACATCGTTCGCATCGATGACGTGGCCGTCGCAGGCGTCCACAGAGTCGATGGCCGTGGCCGTCCACTGTCGGCCTGGCAGCACTGTCGGCGGCTTCATATTGGCGAGCTGTTCCTGCTCAGCTCGACGAATCCGGCGTCGTTTGACAGTCGCTACTTCGGTCCCGTTGCTGTCTCCGCCGTGATCGGCAGCGCACAGCCGTTATGGACGTGGGGCACGCCATGAACCTGCAGCACTGCAGGCCACTCTTTGAGCTGTCCCACTGCACATCGCTTGCCCCACAGCCTGCGGCTTCGGTGCTTCACCAGTGCAGGCAATCGCAGCCCGACCGTCGGAGCCGGTCGCGCCAGCAATCGGCAAAGACGGAGGGCAAGATAAAAGGTCGCGGCACCAGGGTCCGCACAAAGCCTTGTCTGCACGTGGGTGGGCGCGGCACGCGCTTTGGGTGGCGCAGTGCCGTGATCGGCGCGAAGACCGTGCCCAAGTTGATCGAATGGTGTGCTTTGTCCGCTGGACTTGGCCGTGCTGCGCTGGAGTTCATGCCATGAGCAACCAACACGATGATCGTTTCCGCGTGCGCCCAGGCGCACCCAAGAACCGTCAGCAGAAGTTCATTTCGCAGGTGCTGAAGGAGGTTAGCAAGGCTGGTGGGAAGTCAGGACGCAAGTCGGGGGCACGGCCTGACGCACGCCTCGGGCGGGGGCATGTGGCCGCCCGTTTTGCCGGCCGCTCTGCGCAGCCTGGATCACGACGCGTCACGATCAAGACCCGGCTGGTGAATCTCAAGCAGGCCGGCTCGCGCTCGACCATCACGCACCTGCGCTACATCGCGCGCGAGGGTGTTGGCCGCGATGGCGAACCGGGCCAACCCTATGGGCCGACGACGGACAACGCTGACCTGGGCGCCTTCGAGCAAGGCGGTCGGGAGGACCGCCACCAGTTCCGGTTCATCGTCTCGCCCGAGGATGCCGAGCAGCTCGATGATCTGCGCCGCTATACCCGCCACCTGATGAGCCGCATGGAAGCCGATCTGGGGACCAACCTGGACTGGGTGGCCGTGAACCACTGGAACACCGACAACCCGCACACCCACGTCGTGCTGCGCGGCAAGGATGACACCGGCAAGGACTTGATCATTTCCCGCGACTACATCGCCCAAGGGATGCGCGAGCGCGCCTCGGAATTAGCTACCGAATGGCTGGGGCCGCGCACCGAACTGGAAATCCAGCAGAGCCTGCGGCGGGAGGTCGATCAGGAGCGCTGGACCCGCCTGGACCGCACCCTGCAACGCGAAGCGCAAGGTGGGCTGATTCACATGAATCAGCCCGCCGATGATCCATCGCGCAGACAGCAGCGCGCGCTGTTGGTCGGGCGGCTGCAACGCTTGCAGCGCATGGGGCTGGCGCACGAACCATCGCCCGGCATATGGACTGTCCACGCAGAGGCCGAACAGGTGCTGCGAACTATGGGCGAGCGTGGCGACATCGTGCGCACAATGCAGCGGGCCATGAGCGGTGTGCCGCGCGATTTTACGGTGTTCGCGCCGAGCGAAAATGCTCGCCCAGTGGTAGGTCGCGTGACGGCCAAGGGCGTAGCCGACGAACTGTATGACCGGGGCTATCTGGTCATTGATAGCATCGACGGCAAGGCCCACTACGTCGCACTCAATGCCAAGGTGGAATTGGAGCAGTACCCCGTCGGCTCGGTGGTGGAGGCACGCGGTTCAGCCGATATCCGCATAGCGGATAAGAATATCGCCGCGCTGGCGGTCGATGGCCTGTACCGCAGCGACCATCACCTGACGATGGCCAAGGTCACGCCCGAGCGCAACTCCAAAGAAATTGTCGATGCTCATGTGCGCCGCCTGGAAGCCTTGCGTCGGGCGGGCATTGTAGAGCGTGTGGCCGAAGGGGTCTGGCGGGTGCCGACGGATCTGCCTGAACGAGGTCGCCAGTACGATGCGCAGCGGCTGGGCGGCGTATCGGTGGAACTGCGTTCGCACCTGCCCATTGAGCGGCAAGTCCGCGTGATCGGCGCGACCTGGCTGGACCAGCAGTTGATCGGTGGCGCCAGCAGTATCGCCGACAACGGCTTCGGCGGCGAGGTGCGCGATGCGCTACGGCAGCGGTCGGATTTCCTGATCGAACAGGGGCTGGCCGAGCGACGCGGCCCGCGCGTGGTTTTAGCGCGCAACCTGTTATCCACCTTGCGCGACCGGGAACTAGCTGCGGTGGGCAAGTCCCTTCAGGACGAAACCGGGCTCAGCTTTCGCCCACCACATGACGGAGCGAGC
>JAPTVL010000490.1 GCA_028065725.1 Betaproteobacteria bacterium | reverse complement strand
CCGGCCGCCAACTCGAAGGCGGAGCGGAGCGGAGCGAAGGCCCAGGTGGCTGCTTTAGCCACGGTCTGCCCATCGCGGGGCCATGCATCCAGTTTCTCGCTGCATGGACGTGCGAATTACCATGCGCACCGATTGGGTACGAAAAGGGTCAACGAGAAACCGTGGTCTGAGAATCGCCGGGAATCAAAGGGTTGAGCATCAAACTGGATGTGCGATACGGCGACCTCGGAGACTTTTTCGAATTTGGCTCGCGCGATTTTCCCTATTCAGTGTACGGCGCCCGCTTGCCCAAGACGTACGCAATCGGCAGCACCACCGCCACAGCCAGCAGCGGCACCCAATAGAGGGTGGCGTCGCGGGTGGCGTCGCGGTAGCCGTCGTAGTGCAGGTAGCGTTCGCTGATTACCACGATCACGGTGACGCCCAGCAGGACGAATCCGGATGCGAGCAACCACGGGACGCGCAGGCTTTCTATGAACATGCCGTAGATCACGAAGGGCGTCAGCACCGCTGCCAGTGCGAGAGCGTCGACCTTGTAGCCAACGGTGTAGAAAGGCACTACCGAGGCGACGGCTGCAGCCGCGCACCCGAGCAGGATGATGAGATAGGATGCGGAGCGGTAATCCCGGACTGTGGCCATGGCATTTCCCTGGAAACGCAATAGTGAAGTATAGGCAGTGCGCTCGGCCTGGTCTGCCCGAGGAGGCTTCACTGCATAAGGGCGCAATTCGCGTGAATTCGAGGCGGCTTAGGTCTTGCCTATTGCCGAAAAAGGCAAGACGTGACCCATCTCTGCGCTTGCAGCACCGCCCAGCACCCGCGCCCGCAACTGTCCGCAACCGCCCTCGATATCCTGCCCCGCGGAGTGGCGCAGCTTGGTGAGGATTCCTCGAACATGCAGGCGGCGCGCCATCTCGGCTGCGCGCTCCCAGCTCGGGCGGCGGAAGTCGAGGCCGTCGACACCCTCGACGCTGTTGTAGGGAATCAGGTTCATCACCGCGTACTTGCCGGCCAGCAGTCGCGCAATCCCGTCCAGCTCGGCGTCGGTGTCGTTGATGCCTTCGAGCAGCGTCCACTGGACCTGGATCGGATAGCCGGTGCGGCGGGCATAGGCCTCGCCCAGTTCGACCAGTTCGGCCGGCGCGATGTCGGGCGCCTTCGGCAGCAGGCGCCGGCGCAGGGCAGCATCGGTGGTGTGCAGCGAGAGCGCCAGCGCCGGCTTCACCGTGGACTGCGGCAGGCGCTCGAACACGCGCCGGTCGCCGACGGTCGAAAAGACCAGGTTCTTGTGGCCGATGCCGCCTTCCACACCCAGCAGCTCGATGGCCTCCAGCACGTTGTCCAGATTGTGGGCCGGCTCCCCCATGCCCATGAACACGACTTTCTTCACCGCGCGACGGCCGCGGGCCAGCACCACCTGCGCGACGATCTCCGCGCTGGAGAGCTGGCGCAGCAGGCCGGCGCGGCCGGTCATGCAAAACACGCAGCCCACCGCACAGCCGACCTGGGTGGACACGCACACGCCGTCGCGCGGCAACAGCACGCTTTCCACCGTCTGGCCATCTGCCAGCCCCACCAGCAATCGGGCCGAGCCATCCTCGCCGGGGTGCTCGGAATGCACGCGCGCCAGGCCGCGCAGTTCGTCGAAGAGACTGGGAAGGTCATCGCGAACGGCCAGCGGCAGAAAGTCCTCGGCGCGCCGCCGCCTGGTGTCGAGCGAGCGCCCCTGCACCCACGCCCGCAGCACGCGCCCCTCGTGACAGGGCGCAGCGCCCAGATCGCGTAGACGTTGGCGGAGTTGGGGGAGTCGCATGGCGGGGCGGATGGTAGCACGGGGGTTGTGGGCGGCTGCGGGGGGCTAGCCGCCAGCGATAAATAAAGCAAGGCCTCGTATCCCCAGCGAAGAGACAAAGGTTACCGGCGGACGGCGACGAAGCAAGCCGCGTCGAGAACCGACTGATCGGTTCTCGCCAAACCGGAAATTGACCCGCCCCCAAAATGGGACTACGTTTAAAACTTGTTAGCATATAAAGAGACCACAAATGCACGTCTCCATCCGCGAATTGAAGGCCCATCTGTCGCGCTATCTGGCCCAGGCGCGCCAAGGCACGGCGCTTGAAATCACCTCCCACCGCCGCGTCGTTGCACGCGTGACCGGCGTTCCCGAATCCGGCACGCCAGCGTTGGGAGAATTGATCGCCCGAGGGGCTGCGCAATGGGACGGCAACAAGCCGCAGGGCGCGCACATCGTGCTCTCCAAGGGCGGAACCCCAGTGTCCCGCATCGTGCTGGAAGATCGCGGATAGCGCGCAGGTGATCCTGTTCCTCGACACGTCCGCGCTGGTCAAACTCTACATCGTCGAAGCCGACAGCCCGGCCGTCCACGCCGCGGTTGCCCGTGCCGAAACGGTGGCGGTTTGCCGCATTGCCTGGGCCGAGGCCTGCGCGGCGCTGGCGCGCCGCGCGCGCGAAGTTCCCGCCGACGAAGCCGCGATCATCGCGGTGCGACAAGCCCTGGCACGCGACTGGCCGCATTTCTTCATCGTCGAAGCCACCCAGCCCGTGGTCGAACGCGCAGGAGAATTTGCCGAGACCTTTGCGCTGCGCGGCTACGACAGCGTACAGCTTGCCGCCGCCTGCGAGATCCTGTCGGCTGCGCCCGGCGAAGTGGCATTCAGCTGCTTCGACAACCGCCCCAACAAAGCCGCCCGAGTGCTGGGATTGGACGT
>JAPTVL010000050.1 GCA_028065725.1 Betaproteobacteria bacterium | reverse complement strand
GCTTACGACTTCGGCAGCGCTTGGTTTGAGGCTGATAGGTCGGCACTCGACTTGACGGCAGTGAATCGCCCCGACGTTCGTGGAGGCCGGTTGGCTTTGATTCGCCATTCATGCCGCAATGGCCGACTGACGCACTTGTTCGATCGCCGCCAGCAGTTCATCGACCTGCGCGGACGTGAAAAGCGCCTCGGGCCCGCGCGGCGTCAGGTCCGTGAATGGAGATTCGTACAGCATCGCCGCCGCCATCACGCCGTGCTCGGTGAGGTGGTCCACGATCAGGTTCACGAACTCGATCTGGTTGGCACTCAGCATCTTGCCATTGAGAAACCCGGCCAAGGCTTCCTTCGCCGCCTGCCGGTCGAGCCCGACCAGTGAGCGCACGAAGAGCCCGAGCCCGTGCGCTTCCTCGGCGGCGCGGCGGATGTCGTCCGCGGCGCCGATTCCGCTGTCCGCGAGCATGCGCTGCAGCTCCGCGAGATCGGCGGCGGTCAATGCCTTGTTCATCCGCAACTTGCGAATCGCCACGTGGTCCTGATGCGCGCGCAGGAACGCCTGGGCCTTGGCGCGGAACTTCGTGTAGTCCGTACCCTGGCCGAAGCCGGGCAGCTCGACTGGCAGCTCGCCGCCCATCTCGTCCTCGAAGTCGGTGTAGATCGGCTTGCGTTTCTGCTTCTCGATCAGCTTGATCAAGTCACGCAACCGTCTGCGCATGCCCTCGAGCATGGGGACGGTCACGTCTTGCCACCACGCGTCGGTCTGGACGTCCTGGATGAGCGCCATCTGGTCGCGCACCATCGGAATCGCGGACTTCTCTTCCAGCAGCCCGGCGAGTTCTTTGACCTGATCCCGCAACCTGGCGAAACCCGGTTCCGAGCGCAACATCGCGAGCTGCAGGTTCAGCACCAGTAAGTCGAAGCGCTTGGCCTCCTCGCCTTCCGGGTCGAGTTCCGTCGGCAGGCCCGCCACCTCGTGCGACAGCTCCGAAAGCGCCTCCGGTGACAGGATCATCCAGGCCTCGGGATGGGCGTATTTTTCGACGATGCGCCGCCGCGGCCGCACGACGAAGTTGCCGAGGTTCATGGCAGCCACCTCTCGATGCAGCAACGCGGCGACTTGTGCGCGTACCTCGTCAGTGGAATCGGGAGGACCGTGCGGTGGCGCCCGCTGTTCGCGTACGGCATCGCGCTGGCCTTCCGCCAGCGCCTTGTCCAGCTCGCCGATCAACTCCAGCCGTGCATCGAACAGTCGCTTGCCGAGCGGCGCACCCAACGAGCCCTCGATGGCCGGGATGTTCTGGCTGAAGTACTCCAGGTTCTGGCAATAGTCGAAGACACAGAAGAACGTCTTGTCTCGTTCGGGCCCGAACAGATCCGGGCAGAGGCGCGTGCCGCGGCCGAGCATCTGCCAGAACTTGGTCTTCGAGCGCACCAGCTTGAAGAACACCAGGTTCACGACCTGCGGAATGTCGATGCCCGTGTCCAGCATGTCCACCGAGATGGCGATGTGCGGTGCCTTGTCCTTGGCCGAAAAGCTGTCGATCAGGCTCTGCGCATACTCGGTCTTGAAGGTGATGACGCGCGCGAACTCGCCTTTGTAGTGCGGGTAGTTGGCGTTGAAGCGCTCGGCGATGAACTCGGCGTGCGCCTGGTTCTTGGCGAATACGATGGTCTTGCCGAGCCGGTCGCCGCCCGCCACCGTCATGCCGCGCGTCATCAGGTGCTCCAGCACCTTGTCGACCGTGTCCTTGTTGAACAGCCATTTGTTGACCGCCTCGGCCTCGACGCGGTTCGGCACGTTGCCGTCGTCGTCCCACTCCAGCGCGTCCCACTGGTCCTTGTCCTGTTCCGGGAGATCCTCGTAGCGGATGCCCTCGCGCTGGAACTTGAGCGGCACCGAGACGGCCCTGGGCGGCACGAGGAAGCCGTCACGCACCGCTTCTTCAAGCGAGTAGGCGTCGGTCGGCACGCCGTCCTCGAGGTCGAACAGGCTGTAGGTGTTGCGGTCCACTTCGTCCTTGGGCGTGGCCGTGAGTCCTACCAGCAGCGAGTCGAAGTAGTCGAAGATGGCACGGTACTTCTGGAACACCGAGCGGTGCGCCTCGTCGATGACGACCAGGTCGAAATGCCCGACGCCAAAACGGCGCTGGCCGTCGCCACCGCGCCCGGCGCGGTCGTTCGACACCTCGTCGATCAATCCCATCATCGTCGGGTAGGTGGAGACGAAGACACGCCCCTCGGCGTCCTTCTCGGTCACCAGGTTGACCGGCGACGCATCCGGCAAGTGGTGCTTGAAGGCATTTACCGCCTGGTTCACCAGCGCCACCCGGTCGGCGAGAAACAGGATGCGCTTGGCCCAGTTGCAGCGCATGAGCAGGTCGGCCAGCGCGATCACCGTGCGCGTCTTGCCGGCACCCGTCGCCATCACCACCAGCGCCTTGCGGTCGTGGTCGCGCTCGAAGGCTTCGGCGATGCGCCGGATGGCGCGCGTCTGGTAATAACGCTCGACGATGGCCGGATCGATCTCCCCCGTTGCCAGCGACTTGCGCGCAGCGCGTCGCTGGATGGCGAGTTCGAGCTCCGCTTTCTTGTAGAAGCCCTGCACGGCGCGCGGCGGATAGCGGCTGTCGTCCCACAGCCAGTGCTCGTAGCCGTTGGAGTAGAAGATCAGCGGGCGCTGGCCGAACTGGCGCTCCAGGCAATCGGCGTAGAGCTTGGCCTGCTGCTGGCCGACGCGCGGAT
>JAPTVL010000470.1 GCA_028065725.1 Betaproteobacteria bacterium | reverse complement strand
CGCCCATCGCCGGCGATCTGGGTTTCGCGCCGCTGCCCTTGGAGTTCTTCGCACTCCTGACGGTGCTGCTGGTGGTCTACCTGCTCTTGGTGGAGGCCGGCAAGCGCTGGTTCTACCGGCGCTGGGCATACGCATGAGAGCCACGCGATGGGTTTCTGCGCGATGCCGGCGCGGTATGTCGCCAGCGCCACGCGGCGAGCCCGTGTCTGTCACCGTGCAGGGCGCCCTCATGCACCCTGCATGACTTCCAGGTAGGCGTGTTCGAGTGAAACGCGTTGCAGGTTGATCGAGGTCGCGCCGACCCCACGCAGGGCGAGCGCGGTTTCCTCCAGGGATGCCTGCTGCGGCAGCAAACATGCCATCCGGCCGGCATAGTCGCGCAGCGCCCAGCCCAGTTCGCGCGCACGCGCCCGCACCTTTTCCGGGTCCGGCCCATCGACCAGCGCGATGGCTTGCGCCGGAACCAGCGCCAGGATTTCGGCAATCGTGCCCTCCCTGGCGAGGCGCCCGTCTTTCAGGATGCCCACGCGCGAACAGAGGCGCTCCGCTTCTTCGAGGTGATGCGTGGTCAGCAGAATGGTCATGCCCTGCTTCTTGAGGGCTTCGATGATCAGCCAGAGTTCCTGCCGCGCCTTGACGTCGACCGCGGCGGTCGGTTCGTCGAGGACGAGCAAAGTCGGGGCATGCACCAGCGCCACGGCGATGTTGACACGTCGCTGCCATCCGCCCGACAACGCTGCAACCGGTGTGCGCGCGAAAGTTTCGAGGCCGAAGAGCCCGACCAGTTCAGCGATGCGGCGCGAGGCATGTCCCGGCGCCAAACCGTAGATCTCGGCGAAAAACCGCAGGTTCTCGGCCGGATAGAGATCCCGGTAGAGCGCGATGTCCTGCGGGCAGATGCCTAGCGCAGTTCGCGCCGCCGCCGAGGCCGGCCTGCCGTCGATTTCCACCGTGCCGCGATCGGGGTCGAGCAGATTGCAGAGGATGTTGATGGCGGTGGATTTTCCCGAACCGTTCGGCCCGAGCAGGCCGTAGATCTCGCCTTGTTCGATCGTCAGATTCAGTCCATCCAGGACGCGCCGCGCTCCCAGGGTCTTGTCGATGTCGGCCAGGCGAACGGCACTCATGCGCGTTTTTCTGCGGCGAGCATGCGCCTGTAGGCGGCGACGCCGAGCCCGAGCGAGGCTGCCGCGAAGGCGCTCAGGAATGCGAGGCTGGCCGAGACATCGGCCCAGCCGAGGCCTTGGCCCGCCACGCCCTTCAAGGCTTGGTTCATGTGGAAGATGGGATCGAACCATGCGACCCGCAACAAGAACGGCGGCAGCAGGCTGACCGGGAACCAGGTTCCTGCGAGCACCAGAAGTGGGACGCCGAACGCCGCCACGGGCCCGTTGACATCCTCGGCCCGTTTGGCGAACAGGGCCCCGAAAAAGAACCCCAGGCCCACGAAGGCAAACACCGAGAGTGCGACGATGACTGCCCCCAGCAGCACGCTGCCGTGAAAGCGCGCGCCGATGCTGTGAGCTAGGCCATACACGATCAGGGTTTGCAGGCCGGCGACGACGGATAGCGCGAGCACGATGCCGAGAAAGTAGGCGGCAGGAGACAGCGGGGAGACCAGCAGGCGCCGCAAGGTGCGGCGCTCACGTTCGGCGACGATGATGGACACCGTTCCCCCAAGGCAACTGAAGAACAGCGCCGCGCCGATCAGGATGCCGGCAGGGGTCGTATCCCGGCTGGCGGCCATGGCCGTCTTGTTGGCGTAGATGAGGTCGAACAGCAGCATGAGCGCCGGAAACACGACCCAGAAGATCAGCGTCCGGCGCTGTCTGCGGTATTCCGTCAGGATGCGCCGGGCGACGCCGAAGGTCTGTCGAAAGAAGATCATGTCTTGCGCCTTGACGAAAGCAGCGGGGCCGGTTTGCCGCCTAGCCAGACTTTTGCGTCGGCCCGTGGACGATCAGCACCGGCGCGCCGCAAAGCCGCGCCGTGCCTTCGGCCACGCTGCCCGAAAAGAGCCGGGTCAGGCCGCGACGGCCATGGCTGCCCAGGACCACCAGGTCCGCGGCGATCCCATGCGCCTTGTCCGCCAGCATTTCCGCCACGCGCGGACCGTCGGCGCGCGTTTCCAGCAGGGTTGAGGTGACGCTCAATCCCGCCTGTTTCGCCGAGGCCACGGCACGGGCAAGGATGGTTTCGCCTTGCTGGCGATAGAACGTCAGCATGTCCTGGATGTCGACCTCTTCCCACGGCATGCCCACGATGTCGACCACGTGGATCGCGTGCAGCTTGGCGCGCTGATCCTGCGCCAGCCGGATGGCATGGTGCAGCGCCGCATCGGAGACCGCGCTGCCATCGACCGCGACGAGGATGTTGGTGTACATGGATGACGTCCTTTGATGTTGGTCTGTCCAGGCCGAGGTCTCGCCGCGCTTTTGCCAGGCATGCCGGCGGCACAGGTTCGAGATGTGCCCTCGTCAGGCTTTGGAAGCCTGTCGAAGGCCCACGATGCTTCACGCCACCTTCACCTCGATGGCCTTGGGTTGGGCTGCCGCCGTCTTGGGAATCTGCAGGCTGAGCACGCCGTCCTTGAACGTGGCCTGGGCGGCGTTCGCGTCGATGTTGTCGGGCAGCGAGAAGCTGCGGCTGAAGCTGCCGTAGAAACGCTCGATGCGGTGGAATTTCTTGTCCTTCTCTTCTTTTTCCTGTTTGCGCTCGCCCTGGATGGTGACAACGCCGCTGTCGATCGAG
>JAPTVL010000262.1 GCA_028065725.1 Betaproteobacteria bacterium | reverse complement strand
TCGCGCCAGGCCTTCACGCCCAGCATCACCACCAGCAGAAAGGCCACCAGCACCAGCACCTTGTAGCGCAGGGAGAGATCGACAATTTTGTTCAGCATGGCCGCCCCCTCAATCCGTGTCGCCGATTTGCGATTTCAGCAATCGGGCTTTCAGCGCGTAGGCGCCGTTCACCACCACCGCCTCGCCCGCCGTGATACCGGACCTGATCACGATCCTGCCCTGGGCACGCTCGCCCACTTCCACCGCGCGGGGTGCGAAGGCGAAGCCATCCTTCTCGGCCACGAACACGGTCGGCTGACCCTGCACCAGCAACACCGCATCTTCCGGCAACAGCAGTGCCTTCGCGCCAGAACCGGTCTGGATCGCGGCCGTCGCGAACATTTCCGGCTTCAGCCTGCCGCCCGGGTTCGGCACCTCCACCCGTGCCTTCACGGTGCGGCTGTCCTTGTCCACCACGCTGCTGATATAGGTGAGGCGGCCTTTGAATACCTCACCCGGATAGGCCGATACGGTGACACTCGCCTGCATGCCCGACCTGACCTTGGCCAGGTCTTTCTCAAACAGATCGGCCTCGATCCACAGGGTGGAGAGGTCGGCCACGGTAAACAGCGACTGGTCGGGCGGGGCGAGTTCGCCGATGACCGCTTTCTTCTCGATGATCGTGCCGGCGAAGGGCGCGGTAAGCGGGAATATGGAACCGGATAGACTCTCCGGGTTGACGCCCATCATGCGCAGCCTGTCGGCGGCGGCACGCAATGCGGCCCGGGTTTTTTCGTGCTCGGCGCGGGCGCGCAGATAGTCCTTCTCGGGGATGATGCTGTCGGCATTCAGCCGCTGGGCGCGCGCGAAGCCGGCCTGCGCCACTGCCGCCTCGCTCGCCGCCTGCAGATAGGCGGAACGCGCCTCGCCCAGTTCGATGCTGTCGAGCATCGCCAGCGCCTGGCCCGCTTTTACCCGGTCACCCAGGCTGGCGTTGACCTTGACGACGCGCCCCGGCACGCGCGGGGCGACATGCGCAAGTTTGTCCTGATTAGCCTGGATGGTGGCGGTGACCACGATCTGGTCGGCTAATTCCTGAAGGTCCAGTTTCTGTACCTTGATGCCCGCCTGATGAATCTCCGCGTCGCTAAGGTCGAGCAGTTTCTCGGCGGCCTTTTCTTCCGTTTTTTCTGGCGGGGATTTTTGCGCGCCCGGGTTTGCGGGTTCCGTTTTTCCGGAGACGCCTTGTTCCGGCGCCGGTTTGTCGCCGCATCCCGCAAGCAGGGTTGCCGACAGGCTGCCGGCCAGGAGCAGCGAGGCAAGTCGTTTCAGGCCGTGTTGTTGTTGGCTGTGTGAGTTTTCCATGTCATGGGTTCCTGAATTCTTGAATGTCTTGTTCAATGCCGAGCGGGCGTGGACTGCCAGCCCGCCGCCGCTTGCAGCGCTACTTGGGTCAGACGCAAGTCGGTACGGGCGTCGAGCAGATCGCGCTGCCCGTCCAGCACCTGGCGGTTGACCAGCAGCAGTTGCAGCAGGCCGATTTCGCCCGCGCGGAAGGAAATGGAGGAGAGGCGCCGGTTTTCTTCCAGGCTGGGCAGCACCGATTCCTTGAGCCGATCAACTCGCGCCTCGAGGCTGGTGAACCGTTCCCAAAGGGCGACCACCTGGGCGCGTATGTCGCGGCTAGCGGCCTCGCGCTCGATCTGGGACTGGGTGAATTCCGTGGTCGCCCGCCCGATGCCGCCCGCGTTCTGGCGAAATAGGGGCAGCGGCAGGGCGACACTCAAGCCGACGATCTTTTCGCGGGCATCGAACGGTCCCTCCCGCCCGGTGTTGAGCCCAAGCGTGACGTCCGGGTAGCGCGACGCGCGCTCCAGATCGAGGCGGCTCTTCGCCGCCTGTTCCCGGTGGCCCAGCGCCTGCAGGACGGGTCGGCCGGCGGCAGCGTTCAGCAGGTCTTCCAGGGAGTAGGGAACGGCTGCCGGATCAAGAGACCCTTGCACCTGCGGCAGTTCGCTGGGAGGCAGTTGCAGCGAGGCGGCCAGTTCCGCGCGGGCCTGGACGAGCTGCTCGCGCAACAGCGCCACCTGGTTGCGCCCACGTTCCGCTTCCACGCGGGCGAGGTTGCCGTCGAGCCGGCTGTCCTCTCCCGCCGCGACCCGCTTGCCAACGGCTCTGGCGGCATCTTCGACGAGATTGAGCATTGATTCCTCGGTCTGGATGCGTGACTGCAGGCTCAGCACCCGCACGAATCGGCTCTCGACCTCGGCGCGCACCTGCCGCCGGGTTTCCGCGATCGCCTGCCGGGTCGCGGCCAGCGCCTGCTCGGCGGCGGCCCGCCGGTCGCCTTGCTGGCCCGCGACCTCGAAGGTCTGGGCGAGCCCTACGCTCCACTCCCGGTTGACCTGGGTGGGATTCGATATCTGGGGGACTTCCTTGCGGCGCCGTTCCATCGAGACCTGCGGGTTGTTCCACAGCGGCGCATGTGCATCGCGCAGCTCGCCTTCGGCTGCGGGGACGGCGGCCTGGGCCGCGCGCAGCGTCGGGTTGGCCTCCTCGGCGCGCTGCCACGCACCTTCCAGGGTCAATGCCGCGGGGGCTGCAAACGCGGCAGGGGACAACAAACACCAGAACAACGACGCCGCGGCTGCACGGCACGCCGGCCGCAACCCGCTCCGGGCGTTGCGGCATAAAAATGAAAACCTCATGCTCATTCCTTTCCAAGGCGAACACGACACCCAGCCGAAGGCGGATGCGTCTTCGCAACACAAAAATC
>JAPTVL010000003.1 GCA_028065725.1 Betaproteobacteria bacterium | reverse complement strand
CGGTGCTGAAGGCGCAGGCCGCAGCGGCGACGTATCCGGATGCGCTGATCATCGGCTCCGACCAGGTGCTGATGCTCGATTCGGAGCAGCTCGGCAAGCCCGGCAACTTCGACAACGCCTTCGCGCAATTAAAGAAAATGCAGGGCCGCGCCATGGTGTTCCACACCGCGCTGACGCTGCTCAACAGCCGCACCGGCACCACGCAGACGCGCGACGTGCCGACCGTGGTGCACATCCGTCCGCTTTCCGACGCGCAGATCACCGCCTACCTGAAAAAGGAAACACCCTACGACTGCGCCGGTTCGGCCAAGAGCGAATCGCTCGGCATCGCGCTGATGGAACGCATGGACAGCCCCGACCCCACGGCGCTGATCGGCCTGCCCCTGATGGCGCTGACCGAGATGCTGCTGAACGAGGGGGTGGACGTCCTCACATGGCAAGCCTCTACCTGATCCCGGTGCCGCTGGGGCCGGTCAGCCCCGACGCCTGCCTGCCGCCCGATACCCTCGCGGTTGCACGCCGGCTCGAATATTTCGTCGTCGAGCGCGCCAAAACCGCACGCGCGCATCTCAAGGCCATGGGCCATCCTCAGCCGATCCAGGCGCTGCACATCGAGGAACTCAACGAACACACCCCGGCGGCCGCCATCCCGCCGCTCCTGGCGCCGCTCATGGCCGGGCATGACTTGGGACTGCTGTCCGAAGCCGGCTGTCCCGCCGTGGCCGACCCGGGCGCGGCGCTGGTCCTGGCCGCGCATCGAGAAAATATTCTGGTGGTTCCGCTGATCGGACCGTCGTCGATTCTGCTGGCGCTGATGGCCTCGGGCCTCGGCGGACAGCGCTTCGCCTTCCACGGCTACCTGCCTGCCAAGGAGCCCGAGCGCAGCCAGACGATCCGCGACCTGGAAAAAACCGCGCGCCGCGACCGCGCCACCCAGCTCTTCATCGAAACGCCCTACCGCAGCGCAGCCCTGCTGGACGCGCTGGCGACCTCGCTGTCGGCCGATACGTTGATCAGCGTCGGTGCCGACCTGAGCCTGCCCAGCCAGTTGATCCGGACCCGCAGCGCAAAAGCCTGGCGCGGGCAGACCGATGCGGTCAAGGACCGGCTGGTGGTATTCGGGATCGGGATTTAGAGCCTGGCTCAGAACTGCAGACTGTCGAGCCGCAGGGTCAGCTGCTCGCCGGATTCGGTTTCTGCCACCAGCCATTCGGCGCCATCGCGGGTGTAGACGTCGAGCGGCAACACCCGCTGGCGACCAGCCCGGTCGCCCGCCTTCACGGTCACGTCCAGCCATTGCCGCTTGAGCGCGGCAAATTCCAGGCGTTCGTGATCCGAGCAGGCGATCGGCTGGTAATCGCTCATCGCAGGGTGACCCCTGCTTTTTCAAACGGCGTCAGCGCTTTCGCCATCGACGCGCCCAGCCGCCCGGCCAGGCGTTCGGCAAAGCTTTCCTGCTGAGTGTAGTCGACAATGTCCTCGGCCTTGATGACGTCGCGGGCGACGGATTCGACGCTGCCGAGGCCGTCGGCCAATCCTAGCTGGATGCTCTTTTCCCCGCTCCATACCAGGCCGCTAAACATATCGGGGGTTTCCTTCAGGCGCTTGCCGCGGCCTTCGCGCACCACGCCGATGAACTGGCCGTGGATTTCCTCGAGCATCTGTTTGGCGAAGGCCTGCTGCTCGGCATCGACCGGAGAGAAGGGGTCGAGGAAGCCCTTGTTTTCGCCGGCGGTAAGCAGGCGGCGCTCGACGCCGAGCTTCTGCATGGTTTCGGTGAAGCCGAAGCCGTCCATCAGCACGCCGATCGAGCCGACGATGCTGGCCTTGTCGACGAAGATCTTGTCGGCGCCGGCGGCGACGTAATAGCCGCCGGAGGCGCAGATGTCGTCCACCACGGCGTACAGCGGCGTTTTCGGATGCTTGGCGCGCAGGCGCTTGATCTCGTCGTAGATCTGCCCGGCCTGTACCGGGCTGCCACCGGGGCTGTTGATGCGCAGAATCACGCCCTTGGTTTTCTTGTCGTCAAAAGCGCCCTGCAGGCTGGCGATGATCGAATCGGCACTGGCCTGGTCGGCGGCGATCACGCCCTGCAGATCGATCAGCGCCGTGTGCGCCTTGGGAATGGCCACGCCGTCGCCGCGGAACCAGCCGACGGCGAGGAACAGCACGATGAACAGGTAAAGAAAGCCGAGCGTCTTGAACAGGATGCTCCAGTGGCGACTGCGGCGCTGTTCCTGGATGGCGGACAGCGCCAGTTTTTCCAGGACGGCACGTTCCCAGTTCGGGTCTTGTTGTTCGCTCATTGCTCTTCCATCAATCAGTTTCCAGCAGGTACACATGGCCGTCGCGCTCGACGACCGGGACAGGTATCAGGCCGCGCCCGGCGCAGCGCCCGCCCACGCACTGGCCGCTCGCCGGATGGTAGAGCGCACCGTGGGTGGAGCAGATCAAGTATAGCCGCGAGTCGTCGAAGAACTCGCCTTCCTGCCAGTCGAGTTCCACCGGCACGTGGCCGCACTGGTTGAGGAAGGCGCGCGGCTGGCCGTCGAAACGAACCACGAAGGCCAGTTGCGGCTGGCCGTAGCGGATCAGCTCGAAACGCACACCCTTGCCCTGTTCGGCAAGCTCGCTTGCGGCGCAGATCAGGCGTTCGTGCTCAGCCATGCATAGACCTCGTCGAAACTGTCCATCAGGGCGAGCGGCGCATGCGGATGCAGGTCGCCCGCCTCGTGCGCGCCATAGGTCACGCCCAGGCTGGCCACAG
>JAPTVL010000012.1 GCA_028065725.1 Betaproteobacteria bacterium | reverse complement strand
AAAGGATTCAATTACCTAGCATTTCCGACCCCACCACCCGCTGCGGAACCGCGGTACAAGGATCGTTCGCGTCATCACTAGACGTAGAGAGTTGGGGCGACATGACCCGGAGGGGGTCAAATGACACCCAAACCCGAGAACGCGTCATCTCAGCCGCGCCCCACGCCCTTGGCACCCTGGATGATACGTCCCGCCGATGGCTGGCAACACAAGGCGACCCGCTGGCTTCCGCGCCAGCTGTGGGGTCCGCTGTCGCTGCTGGCAGTTGCCTTGATACTCACACTCGTGGTGGATTACCTGGCATTTGCGGCGCCCCATCGGCTGCCCGATCTGATGCGCGCACAGATCGGCCTTATCGTGCTCGCCACCGTTGCCATGGGGATCCTCCTGCGGCGGGTGAAGCACCAATTGCTCGAGCCACTCACCCATCTGCGCAACTGGGCGCTGCATGTACGGGGAGGAAACCTTTCGGCGCACATCCCCGTTCCGCAGGCCGGCGAGTTTGCCGATCTCGCGCGCGACATCAATAGCCTGGGAGAAGAACTGAAGCTGCTCACCCGCGAAATGGATGCCCGGGTTCAGGCCCAGACCGAACGCCTCGGCCGCAAGACCCGCTCGCTCGAGATTCTCTACGACGTCGCCTCCAGCCTCAACAAATCACGTACTTTGGAAGAACTGCTCGAGGGATTTCTCGACACGTTCATCGACCTTGTCCACGCCCGCGCTGCCACGGTGCGTCTTCTGACCGACAACAAACAGACCCGCCTCGTCGCCTGCCGCGGGCTGGATCCGGCCGCTGTGGAGAAGGACCTCCTGGTCGATCTTGACCAGTGCGAATGCGGCTGGTCCGCCCGCGATGGCCAGATCCGGATAGTGCACGGGGCAGGACGCTGCGCCCAGACCATCGGCAAGGGACTGTTCAACCACGGCTGCCAGGAGGTTGTCGTGGTTCCAATCCACTATCAGGACCGAATCCTCGGTATCTACAATCTTTTCCTGGAACAGCCTATTTCAAGCCTGGGGGACGATCTGCGCGAGCTGCTTTTCAGCATCAGCAATCACCTTGGCCTGGCCATCGAAAAGGCGCGTCTCGACAACGACGCGCGCCGCCTGGCGATCATCGAAGAACGCAACATGATCGGCAACGAGCTGCACGACTCGCTTGCACAATCGCTGGTGAGCATGCGCATACACATAAAGATGCTGGAAGAAATGCTGTACAGAAAGGACGTTGCGAGCGCCGAAAACGAGGTGCGCCGTCTGCATATTTCCCTGGTCGACGCCAATGCAAGCCTGCGCGAACTGCTGGCCAATTTCCGTTCACGCATGGACCAGCGCGGCCTCGTTCCCGCGATCGCCGATATGGTTGTGCAATTCAAGGAGGAAACCGGTATCGCCGCCTTCTTTCACAACGAATGCAGCGAACTGGTGCTGTCGCCGGCCCAGGAGATCCAGATCTTCCGGATCATCCAGGAAGCCCTTGCCAACATCCGCAAGCACAGCAACGCGCTCAACACGCGCATCATGCTCACATCCGATGATAACGACAACTACCAGCTGCTGATCGAGGATGACGGGCTGGGAATAGTGGCCGCGCCATGCTCACAACGTGGTGAGCACATCGGGCTTTCGATAATGCGCGAGCGCGCCGAACGCCTACCCGGCACGCTAACGATAGAGAGCGAACCGGGCGAAGGCACGCGCATTTGTCTTACCTTCGCGGGACCTGCCAAGACGATCCTGCGCAACAGACAGGTTTCGGGGGGATAGCACCATGCGCGTCGTGCTGATCGATGACCATACCCTCGTCCGCAAGGGGCTCGAGCAACTTCTGCAAAGCCGCGGCGTCGAGGTGGTTGCCTCTGTCGCAACAGGTGCCGAAGGGCTGGCGCTGGCCCCGACACTGTCGCCGGACATCATTCTGCTTGACGTGAAAATGCCAGATATGAACGGGCTGGAAGTCCTGGCGAGGCTGCGCGCCGGCGGCGTCCAGGCACCGATTCTGATGCTGACGATGAGCCGCGACGAGGCCGACCTGCAAGCAGCGCTCCGCGGCGGAGCCCAGGGTTACTTGTTGAAGGACATGGACCCTGAGGACCTCGTCCCGGCGCTCCAGGACGCCGTGCGCGGTGACAACGTGGTTGCCAAAGAGCTCATCGGCTCCCTGACACGCCTGGTGCAAGGCCAGCAGAAGAACACGCCTTCTCCCGCCGCCCCGTTGTCGGAACTCACGCCGCGCGAGCAGGAGATCCTGCGACACCTGGCGGAGGGCCGCAGCAACAAGGCGATTGCCCGTGTTCTGTACATAACGGACGGTACCGTGAAGCTGCACGTGAAGTCCATACTGCGCAAGCTGGGTGTCCGCTCCCGCGTCGAAGCCGCCGTGATGGCCGTTGAACACGATCTAGCGCGCCGCCCCAAGTCTGGCAGCCAACGCACTGGCTGACACAGTCGCGCAGAATTGCTACGGCGTCGGGTGCCGTACATTCTCGGCGGGCATAAACCAGGCGAGTTTTTCGTGCAACCGCACCACTTCTCCGACGATGATCAAGGTCGGGGCATGGATATCGTTGTGCCGGACGATGTCCGGAAGCGTTTCGAGCGTGCCCACATAGACGCGCTGATTGCGCGTCGTGCCCTGCTCCACCAGGGCCGCCGGCATGCTTGCCGGCAGACCGTGAGCAATGAGCTCCCGGCACAACACGCTGATCCCGTGCAATCCCATATAAAACACGATCGTCTGCCGCGGCTGCGCCAGCGCCTTCCAG
>JAPTVL010000004.1 GCA_028065725.1 Betaproteobacteria bacterium | reverse complement strand
GATTTCTGCCAACGCGCTGGGCAAAGAGTTAGGGACAAACTCGGTCGGAGCCATAGGGTTAGCCAAAGCGCACGGCGCATCGGTGCTGCTGATCCCTGTGGCCGGAAATTACGAGACCACATTCATCGCCTTGGACGACGCGCAATGGCTGAGGGATGCTGAGGCAGAAAGACGTTTGAATCGTAAAGTCGGTGCACCCGGCCCCACGTCTGCGGAGGTTCTCGCCGAACACATGGCGTCGCTTCGCAGCTATCTCGCCGCCATCCGAGACCGAGGCGAGTCGTTGCCGATGCGGGGGGGCAAGCCAAATCGGGCCGCAATTGCCAGAGCTTGTGGCTTTTCGCGCGACACTTTCTACGATCATCGGAACTTCCTCGCGATATTGGACCGAAGCGCTGTTCGCGTTGCGGTTGACGCCCTTGATTTTCACCGGCGCGCACTCGCCAGCTATCTCGAGGCACTGCGCGCGAAATGCCTTGAGGTACCGATGCGCGGTGGTAGGCCAAGGCTCGCTGCGATCGCGAGGGCATGCGGTTTTGCAAGAAATGTCTTTTACAACCACCCGGAAATGCTTGCGGCCCTTGAGGCGTTTCAGGCTCATGCCGCCACGCCAACGCGCAGGGCTTCTGCAAGCGCATACGACGGGCAGCTTCCAGCAACGACGCCGATATGCATGCCAGAGACTTCGATCCGTCTCGGCTCACCCGGAGAAATTTCTCATGGCTGGTTTTGAAAAGCGATTAGCGCGTGCTGTATTCACGAAGAAGTTGCGAAAAATTTGCCAAGCGCTCGACATCCAAGACACGCGCGAGGTTGTTTTCAAAGATCTCTTTGGGATGAACTGCTCAAGCACTGTACGCATCACGAACTTATGGATTGTCGGTTCGTATGCGCGTGGCGCGGCGCAATGCGGTGATCTTGACCTTGTGATCGCGACAGAACTCTGCGACGGAAACCATCCCAGAGCTTCCGACATCCAACGCGCTTTTTTTGGACGCCCCGCATATGTCAGTGTTTACACGGGATCGCCGGCGAAGAACAGTTCTGGGGCAGTTTTCCCCGAAGGTGATGCCATTTTTGTCTGGTCAGGGCGTGGCTGCAATTGGCAAGAGACCCTCGACGCAATCGTGGTGGACAAGCGGGCCGGGCGAGCCGATCGGGAGATCGACCGCATTCCATTTCGACCTGATCAACTGGCATGCGAGCCCGAATTCCTGTTGGAGCTTTTGCAGCAAAGAGAGGCTGGAATTGTGGAGTGGGAAATGCTGCCCATGCCACGGGAAGCCGTTCATTGCGAATCCTTGATTGCCAGCCTTTCGAGATCTGTGTACGCCTTTGGCCAAAAGACTCAAGCGCTACTGCCGGCTGTACTCGATGCATTGAAGGTCCATGAACCGCATGGTGAGTGGACGTTTGGAGGCACCATTTCAAGGAATGTTCGAAAAGTCGGCGGGACCCTTGTCCTCATGGGTCGACCAGATGTACCGATGCACTTGCTGAATGAGCGTCTTGGTGTTCGACAGCTTATGGTGGTGCCGCACATCAGTGCCCGTGGCCCCAACGGCATCTGGCTCCTGCGCCATGGTCCCAAAAGCCCGATCGTCTCAGCGCTGGCCGGCAAGCGTGCTTACTATTTGAATTGCGACGGACGGCCCTTGATATTCGAGTGGGATCCGGAGGATGGGCAATCGTATTTCAGGCACGTAAAAACCATTGAGTTGTTCACGAACAAACGCGCAGCCAGCAGAGCGGCCTCTAAGTATGAAGCAGGCCACGACGCGCCGATCGAGGTCGCTCTTGCAACTGGCCCAGAAATTCTGGCAATCGCAGGCTTGGCTGAAGCGGTGATGGTGGGTGATGAACTCCTGCCTTGCTGGCCGCACGCAAGGTACCAGGATGCGGATGCCGTTGGCAGCACATTTCACGCCTTGGCAAAGTTGCTACCGAATTGCTAGATCAAGCAAGGTGGTTGGCGCCAATTACCTTGGCCTGTTGTGGGCCGAAGCCGGGTAGTTTCTGGAGGCGAGTTCTGGAGGCGAGGCTACTGTGAGCATTTCGACGATAGATCGAAGGCGAGCGGTACCCCCGGAAAGAAGGCCACGGACCCCCAAGTGGAAAAGTACAAGCAACATCGCAACACGCACACGCGGGTTGTTGCGGCCAAGAGCCGGGCCCGCATGTTTTAAATCATTGAACCGCCCCAGGTTGCGCATCGAACGGCACCGGCATGGGCATCAGGTGCGCTCGCTCGTGTTCGAGCATCTCGGCCACGCTGAACTGCGTGTGCTCCGGGTTGCGTACCTCGTCCCACAACTCGCGGCAGCGCTGGCCCAGCCAGGCGTTGAGTTCGGTGAAGCTGCCGCACGAACTTGATCTTGGCTGCGTCGATCCAGATGCGCCGACGGCTGTCCTGCACGTTCTTCTCCACCACTCCTCACTCCTTTCTCCCAGCCACTGGCCACGTTGCAGAAGTCGGGGTCGTGCAAGACGCGTGACTTCCTCGACCAGCATGGCGGTCAGAAAACAACCATCACAATCTCCACATCAGGATCACTGCGCTGTGTTGAGCGAGCATTGAGTTCCCTCCGGCGCGTTTTGCAGGATGGCCAGGGTCGTGCTGATGTGGTCTTCCAGGGCCAGTGCTGCGCGGGCATCGGCTCTGCGCATGGCCGCCTCGAAAATCTCGCGGTGTTCGCGGTGAACGTCCCGATGACTGTCTTGCAGGCCAATCGAAAGTCGGCGGTAGCGCTCACCGTGCTGCGACAGGATGCGCAACATCA
>JAPTVL010000416.1 GCA_028065725.1 Betaproteobacteria bacterium | reverse complement strand
GTAATGGCGGCCAGTATGCGGGTTCGTTCCTGGATATGTTGATGGATGCGCGCCTGCATGGCATTGAATGCCCGCGCGGCGTTCGTGACCTCGGTCGGGCCGCGTTCCGGCAACGGCTCTTGCCCGATATCGCGGCCGAGTTCGATGGCGGCCTGCTCGAGCTGTCGCAGCGGCCAGGTCGCCATGCGCGCAACCAGGTAGGCCAGCACGCTGATGCAAGCGAGAAAGAGCAGCAGATAGGGCAGTGTGCTCAGGCCGAACGGCGGGGAAGGAAAATCCCGCGGTCTGGCGAGCGTAAAGCGCATCGGCGTGCCGTCCTGCAGATTCAGATAGACGTCGCGGCAAACCATGGTGCGATTGCGCATCGCGCCATTAAATGGGTGGAAAGGCGGGCGGCAGTCGGCATCGGCGGTACTGAGCGCGATGATTTTGCGTTCAGTCCCCAGCTGCTGACGCAATGCCAGGGTAAAGTCCGGGTCGGGCTCGGCCGAATTGCCGGCCGCCGCCGGTTCGAATTTGACCTGGATGCCCCCACGCCGTGAGGCGGCGGCAAGCCCGGGCCTCGCCTCGGCGGGGGCCGCTTCGAGCGCCAGAACCAGTTGGCCTATCCGTTCGGCGGTGTGGACATTCCGCATCCGCGTCATCATTTCCTGCCGCTCGCCAGTGGCGAGGACCAGTGTCAGGGCCACCGAGGCGACGATGCCCGCCACCAGGATCAGGAATACGCGGCCCGCCATCGAGGCGAAAAAGCGTTTCATGTCCGAGGCTCGGGCGTCACGGATGCCGCCAGCACATACCCTTCGTTACGCACCGTTTTGATGAGCTGGGGCGAGCGTGCATCTTCCGCCAGCTTCTGCCGCAGGCGGCTGACCTGGAGATCGATCGAGCGGTCGAACGGCTCTGCGTCGCGCCCCTGCGTCAGGTTCAGCAGATGTTCCCGGCTCAGCACGCGGTTGGGGTGTTCGAGAAATATCTTGAGCAGGCGGAACTCCGCGCCGGAGAGGGCGACTACGACTCCCTGCGGATTGATCAGGTGGCGCGCGGTCAGGTCGAGCGTCCAGCCGGAAAAATGCAGGCTGGTTGCGGCCGGTGCCGCCATGCTTGGAGGCAGCGCCTGGGTGCGGCGCAGGACGCTGCGGATTCGGGCGAGCAGTTCACGCGGCTCGAAGGGTTTGGGCAGGTAGTCGTCGGCGCCCATTTCCAACCCGAGAATGCGGTCGAGCGGCGCGCTGCGCGCGGTCAGCATGATCACGGGCAGGCTGGAACGCGCCCGCAGGTTGCGGCATAGCGTCAGGCCATCCTCGCCCGGCAGGGTCAGGTCGAGCACGATGAGGTCGATGCGGGTAACCTCCAGCACATGCGACATCTCCACGCCATTGGCGGCCGTCGCCGTCCTGCAGCCGTTGCCATCGAGGTATTCGGCCAGTAGCGTGCGAATTTCACGGTCGTCGTCCACGACCAGAATGTGGGGGGTCGATTCCATGTGGTTATTATGCCAAGGTCGGTTCGCTTGAGTAACGCTGAATTGTATCGCCTTGTATCCGGCGTCTGCACTGATACATGGCGATACAAAACCGGCCGGCGCGCATACAATTCCATACATATGGCCTCCCGACCGAAACATCCCCGATACATGGGTTTGATCAAATGCGAAGTGTGCAGTGTGCACGACCCACAGATCGTAAATATTCAGGAGATTCAATCATGAACAAGCTAGCCAAATCCGCTCTCGTCGGCCTGACGGCCATAGGCCTGGGAACTGCCGCATTCTCCGTGTCCGCCGGTGCGCCCGATTGCGGACACATGGGGCCGATGTCATTCCGCGGCGACAAGGCCAAGTTCGCGGAATTTATGGAGAAGCGCCATGCCGCCATGCACGCTGCGCTCAAGCTCAGCGCCGAGCAGGAAGGGGCGTGGAAGGAGTTTACCGCCAGGATGAAATCGGTCGGCATGCAGAACCGGCTGGAGCGGGAAAAAATGGCCGAGCTGCCCGCGCCGGAGCGCATGGATAAAATGCTTGCCATGATGAAGGAGGGCGAGAAACGGATGGAAACCCGCGCTGCCGCCGTCAAGGAATTTTACGCAGTGCTGACGCCCGATCAACAGAAGGTGTTCGACGCGCAGATGGCCCCGCGTGGCCGCCACTCACGCCCTCGTTAAGCAGCGGGAACGGATCCTTCGGCCAGTAGCAGAGGTTCGATTTATGCGCCAGCCTTCGCAGGCTGGTGCATAAAGCAAATGATTTACTTCTTGACGCCGCTCACGGTTGCTTTCAGCGTCGCACCCGCTTTGAAAGCCGGCACCTTGGATGCTTTGATCTTCAGTTCTTCGCCAGTCTTGGGGTTGCGACCGGTGCGCGCCGCACGCTTGCGTACCTCGAAGGTACCGAAGCCAACCAGGGCAATGTTGTCACCCTTTTTCAGCGTGCTGCCGATGATTTCGATCAGCGCGGCAAGGTTGCGCTCAGCGTCTGCCTTGGTGCTGCCAGTCTTGACGGCCAGTGCGTCTACGAGTTCTTTCCTGTTCATGTTAATCCCTTTGTGTATGACTGCCTCATGCAGTGTTCGAGAGTTTAGCATCCATCATATGGAAGCTGTAAAGCAAGATTACGCGGATTTGTTCTCGTCCTGGCGGTTCAACTGCTCTTGCCGGGGTTGACAGGCTGTTTCAAAAGTTGGGGGCGCGACCCAGATCAGGCAACGCCTCATACCCGAAATAATAGGGGAAGGCCCTGATATCTCTCAGTATTCCGCCTTCGGCTGGGGTTCTGCTTAAACGTTCCATATC
>JAPTVL010000446.1 GCA_028065725.1 Betaproteobacteria bacterium | reverse complement strand
CCGATCTGTGACCGGCGAAGACTGCAAAACGCGCCGGAAGACGCGTGGTTGCTGGGTGTGTGGCGGAGAGGGAGGGATTCGAACCCTCGTTAGGATATTATCCTAAACACGCTTTCCAGGCGTGCGACTTAAACCGCTCATCCACCTCTCCGCGGATACCTGCCGATTCCTGCCAGTGCGGCAGGGCGCGAATTCTAGCAGATCAGCCTTCGCTGTGCCGCAGCGACAGATCGACGGCACGCACGTTCTTGGTCAGGCCGCCGATCGAGATGCGATTGACGCCGGTTTCGGCAATGGCACGCACGGTTTCCAGGCTGACGCCACCGGAGGCTTCGAGTTCGGCGCGGCCGGCGGTGAGGCCCACGGCCTGGCGCATCTGCGTCAGGTCCATGTTGTCGAGCAGAATCATCTGCGCCCCGGCGTCGAGCGCCTCGGCCAGCTGTTCCAGGGTTTCCACCTCGATCTGGATGAAGACGTCGTCGCGGCCGATCGCCCGCGCCTGCTGCAGGGCCGCGGTGACGCCGCCGGTGGCCATGATGTGGTTTTCCTTGATCAAAATGCCGTCGTAGAGGCCGAGGCGGTGGTTGGCGCCGCCGCCGCAGATGACGGCGTACTTCTGCGCCAGGCGCAGGCCGGGCAGGGTCTTGCGCGTATCGACGATGCGCGCCCCGGTGCCGGCGATGGCATCGACATAGAGGCGCGTGGCGGTGGCGGTGGCCGAGAGCAGTTGCAGGAAGTTCAGCGCGGCGCGCTCGGCGGTGAGCAGGGCGCGCGTGCTGGCTTTGATTTCGCACAGGGTCTGGCCGGCGGCGATCACCTCGCCGTCGGCGGCGTGCCAGCGGATCGCGGCCAGCGGATCGAGCTGGCGGAAGCAGGCGTCGAACCAGTTGCTGCCGGCGAGCACGGCATCCTCGCGGCTGATCACGGTACCCAGCGAACGGCGCGTGGCCGAACTCAGCAGCGCCGTCAGGTCGCCGCCGCCGATGTCTTCCACCAGGGCGGCGAGCACATTGCGCTGCACCTCGGCAGCCAGCTGAAGAGGAAGTTCCATGATATCCGGGTAAAGAGGATGGGGGGTGCGGTCGATTCTAGCATCGGGCGCGACGCCTGCTGCCGCGCCCGCCGGGGCTCACTGCATCTTGGTCCCGCGCAGGCTGAGCGTGGTGGAAGGCGCGGCGAAGCTGTCGGCCCGCGCCACGTCCCAGAACACCTTGAACACCGGGTGGTCGGGAATGCCGGAGAGCAGTTCGCCGGGCCGCGCCCAGTGGTGCAGGGTGGCGAGCGAACGCACATCGGTGGCCGAAACGCGGCGGATCACGTGTTCGGGGCCCAGTTCGCGCGGATGATGCAGGCCCGCGGCGCCGAGCATTTCCTTCAGCGCACCCAGCGTGTTCTGATGAAACTGATGCACGCGCGTCGATTTGTCGGCGACGTCGAGGGCGCGCATGCGTTGCGGATCCTGCGTCGTGACGCCGGTCGGGCAGTGTCCGGTGTGACAGGTCTGTGCCTGCAGGCAGCCGAGCGCGAACATGAAGCCGCGCGCGGAGTTGCACCAGTCGGCGCCGGTGGCGAGGGTGCGCGCCATGTCGAAGGCGGTGACGATCTTGCCCGAGGAACCGATGCTGATCCGCTGCCGCAGATTGACGCCGACCAGGGTGTTGTGCACCAGCATCAGGCCTTCGCGCAGCGGCGCGCCGACGTGGTCGGTGAATTCCAGCGGTGCCGCCCCGGTACCGCCTTCGCCGCCATCGACGACGATGAAATCCGGCGCGATACCGGTCTGCAGCATGGCCTTGACGATGCCGAACCATTCCCAGGGATGGCCGATCGCCAGCTTGAAGCCGACCGGCTTGCCGCCCGACAGCTCGCGCAGGCGGGCGATGAAGGCGAGCAGTTCCAGCGGGGTGGAGAACGCCGAGTGCCTGGCTGGCGAGATGCAGTCAGTGCCCATCGGCACGCCGCGCGCTTCGGCGATTTCGCGCGTCACCTTGGCACCGGGCAGTACGCCGCCGTGGCCGGGTTTGGCGCCCTGCGACAGCTTGATCTCGATCATCCTGACCTGGTCGAGACGCGCATTCTCGGCGAACTTTTCTTCGCTGAAGTTGCCGCTGGCATCGCGGCAGCCGAAGTAGCCGCTGCCGATTTCCCAGGCCAGGTCGCCGCCGTTCTGGCGGTGATGGCGCGAGATCGAGCCTTCGCCGGTGTCATGGTAGAAATTGCCGCGCTTTGCGCCTTCGTTGAGCGCCAGGATCGCATTCGCCGAAAGCGCGCCAAAGCTCATCGCCGAGATGTTGAACACGCTGGCGGAGTAGGGCCGGGTGCAGGCCGGACCGCCGACCCTGATGCGAAAGTCATGGCTGTCGATATGCGCCGGCGCCATCGAATGGTTGATCCATTCGTAGTGCGGTTCATAGACGTTGAGCTGGGTGCCGAAGGGACGCTTGTCCAGGGCGTGCTTGGAGCGCTGATAGATGATCGAGCGCTGGGCGCGGGAGAAGGGCAGTTCCTCGGAATCGGCTTCGAGAAAATACTGGCGGATTTCCGGCCGGATGTATTCGAAGAAGAAGCGGAAATGCGCCAGCACGGGGTAGTTGCGCCGGATCGATTGTTTCACCTGCAGGAAATCGGCCAGGCCGACCAGGGTCAGCGCACCGCAGATCAGCGCCGGCCAGAGCCAGAGCATGGAGAGCGAGAGCAGCGCGAGACTGATCGCGCAGAGGATTGCGCAAATGCTCCAGGCCCAGTAGCGCTGCGGAACGATGTTGTCGAGAACGTGAAACATGGCGCCCTCCTGCAGGTTGTCCGGCGGCTTGTTCGCTGCCGGACTACTTTACCTCATGCTTGACGCCTGAAGCGTTCCGAGAGCGCGATCGACAGGCTGCTGGCGGCGATCACGGCCATGCCGGCGATGGACAGCGCATCGGGCAGGTGTTCGAAGAACAGTCCGCCGAGCAGCATGGCCCAGATCAGTTGTGCATACAGGAAGGGCGACAGGAAGGATGCGGTCGCGTAACGGAAGGCGCGGGTCAGCATCAGGTGACCGGTGCCGCCGTAAATGCCGAGCGAGGCGATCAGCGCCGCGTCGATCCAGTCCGGCATCGGCTCGCCCCAGTACAGGGGCGCGGCCAGCGTCATCGAGACCGTGCCCACCAGCGCCGTGTAGAACAGCATGGTGACGGTGTTTTCGGTCGGCGACAGCTGCCGCGTCTGGATCTGGTAGATCGCATAGCAGGCGGCGGCCAGCGACATCCAGACGATGCCCTGCAAATTCAGCGCGCCGCCGGGACGGGCGATCAGCAGGGCGCCGCAGAATCCGGCGATCACCGCGATCCAGTGCCCGCCGGTGATTGATTCCTTGAGCAGCCAGTGCGACAGGATCACCACCACCAGCGGCGTAACGAACAGGAAAGCCGTACTTTCGGCGAGCGGCATCAGGGAAAAACCGGCCATCGCGCAGCCGGTGGTGCCGGTCAGCATCAGCGCGCGCGTGATCTGGGCGGCGGGGCGCGAGGTGGCGATCAGTTGCAGCCGCATCGAGGGCGCCAGGAAAATCACCATCATCAGGCAATGAAAGGTATAGCGGCCCCAGACCATCATCGGTATCGGATAGGTCTGCGACAGATGCTTGGATGTGGCATCGAGCGCGGCGAAGCACAGCGTCGCGCCGAGCATCAGCAACACGGCGAAGCCGACCTTGCGGCGGGCTTCAGGCATTCGCGGCGATCAGGCGATTGAGCAGGATGCGTGCGATCGGGATCAGTTCTCCGGCGGCAATGCCGATCGGGCCGTCGCCTCGGGCGGCGAGCGCATCGGCGGCCGCGCCGTGCAGGTGCACGGCGGCAGAGAGGGCGGCAGTAGCGGGCCAGCCCTGCGCCAACAGCGCCCCGATCAGGCCGGTGAGCACGTCGCCCGTGCCGCCGGAGGCCAGCCCCGGGTTGCCGCGGGTGTTGATGCGCCAAGTTCCGTCGGGATGGGCGATGACCGTGCCGCAGCCCTTGAGTGCGACGTATGCCTTGAAGCGTTGCGCCAGTTGCAGCGCCGCGCCGACGCGGTTGGCCTGCACGGCCGCGGTGGTGGTGCCGAGCAGGCGCGCGGCCTCGGCCGGATGCGGGGTGATTACCGTGGTGGCTTCGCGGCGGGCGACACGCGCGGCCAGCACCGGGTGTGCGGCGATCAAATTCAGCGCGTCAGCATCGAACAGGACTGGAAAGTCGGCGCTGGCGGTACGGCGCAGGATCTCGAGTGCGGCATCGGAAGCGCCCAGGCCGGGGCCGACCGCGACGACCGTGGCGTGGTCCAGCGCATCGCCGGGGGAGCGCAGCATCAACTCGGGCTGCAGCGGGTCCACGGCCAGCGGCTGCAGCAGGCCGACGAAAACCCGGCCGGCGCCGAATTGCAGCCCGGCGCGCCCGGCCAGCAGCGCCGCGCCGCTCATGCCGGCCGCGCCGCCGATCACCGCCAGCGAACCATAGCTGCCCTTGTGGCTGTTGCGCGGGCGCGGCATCAGGCAGCGACGGAAATCGTCGATCGACAGCAGGGCGCCGGGCCAGCCGTCGAGCGGCAGGTCAAGATTGGCGATGCGTACCTCGCCGCAGTGGTCGGGACCGTCGAGCGTGTATAGGCCGGGCTTGCCGCCGATGAAACTCAGGGTGTGCGTGGCGCGCACGGCAACGCCCAGCACGCGCCCGGTGTCGCCGTCGAGGCCGCTGGGAATGTCCAGCGCCAGCACCGGGCCGGGAAAGGCGTTGATGCGCGCGATGAGCTGGGCCCAGGCACCGTCGATCGGGCGGGCGAGGCCGATGCCGAACAGGCCGTCGACCACCAGGCCGTACTTGCTGGCCGGAACCCTGTCGCCGGGCCCGACCAGGACCACCGCGATGCTGCCTTGCTGCAGCACGCGCGCCATGACCCGTGCATCGCCGCCGTTGTTGCCGGGACCGGCCAGGATCAGCACCGGCGCGCGGCTTCCCGTCAACAGCTGCTGGGCAAATTCGGCGGCGGCGCGACCGGCGCGTTCCATCAGCGGCGGCCGGGCGTCGGCGTGGCGTGTTTCGAGTTCGCGCAGTTCGGTGCTGCGCAACAAGGCGGTAGGCATGTCGTGATTGTAACCGTCAGTGGCGCGAAGATCTTGCGGCAGGGACTTATCCCGGAGGGATTCGAGTGTCCTTCGTGGAATGGCAGTTTCGCCACCAATGGAATATGCTTCAGGCACTTGGAGTGTGCGAACCACTATGGCCAACCATCACAGTTCACTGTCATTTCTCGATCCGGCGCATCCGGAGCCATGGAGCAGTTTCATCGAGCAGATCGATCGCGTCGCGCCGTATCTGGGCCCGCTGTCGCACTGGCTGGAAACCCTGAAGCGGCCGAAGCGCATCCTGGTGGTGGACGTGCCGATCGTGCGCGACGACGGCAGCATCGCGCATTTCGAGGGCTATCGCGTGCAGCACAACCTGTCGCGCGGACCGGGCAAAGGCGGCGTGCGCTTCCATCCGGCGGTTAGCCTCAACGAAGTCATGGCGCTGGCCGGCTGGATGACCATCAAGAACGCTGCGCTGGGCCTGCCCTACGGGGGCGCCAAGGGCGGCGTGCGCATCGATCCGCGCGCATTCTCCCGCGCCGAGCTGGAACGCATCACGCGCCGTTACACCTCCGAGATCGGCATCGTGATCGGGCCGGACAAGGACATTCCGGCGCCCGACGTCGGCACCGACCAGCAGACCATGGCCTGGATGATGGACACCTATTCGGTCAATGTCGGCCACACCGCGAGCGGCGTGGTCACCGGCAAGCCGATCGCGCTGGGTGGTTCGCTGGGTCGTCAGGAGGCGACCGGGCGCGGCGTGTTCATCGCCGCGCGCGAAGCCGGCAGCCGCATCGGCGTGCCGATCGCCGGCGCGCGCGTGGTGGTGCAGGGCTTCGGCAATGTCGGCGGCATCGCGGCGCGGATCTTCCGCGAACACGGCGCCAGGGTGGTTGCGCTGCAGGATGCCGAAGCCTCGATCGCCAATCCGGCCGGGATCGACATTACCGCCGCGCTGGCCCACGCGGCGGCGCATGGCAGTCTGGCCGGCTTTGCCGGCGCCGAGCCGATCAGCGAAAACGACTTCTGGCAGACGGAATCGGAATATTTCGTCCCGGCGGCGCTCGAAGGCCAGGTTACCCCGGCGCGGGCGCGCGAACTGCGCACCCGGATCGTGGTCGAGGGTGCCAACGGCCCGACCACGCCGGCTGCCGACGATATTTTGAAGGAACGCAACATCCTGGTGATTCCCGACGTGCTGGCCAATGCCGGCGGCGTCACCGTGTCCTACTTCGAATGGGTGCAGGATTTTTCCAGCTTCTTCTGGAGCGAGGACGAGATCAACGTCCGCCTGGAAAACATCATGGTCAAGGCTTTCGCCGCGATCTGGCAGATGGCCGAGGAACGCAAAGTGTCGGTGCGCACCGCGGCCTTCATCATCGCCTGCCAGCGCGTGCTGGCCGCCCGCGAACAGCGCGGGCTGTATCCCTGAGGACCCGCGGTCGGCGTGTCGCCGGCGCCGACTTTCAGGCCGTCGGGTTCTGGTGCGGGATGCCGCCGGCCCGTTCGAAGCCGCGGCTGAAGCGCGACATCGCGTAACAGCCGATCCAGTACACCAGTCCGATGAACAGATAGCCTTCGAGGTGGAAGGATCGCCATTCGGCATCGCCGGCCAGTGCCAGCGAGAGCGCACCGGTCAGTTCGTACATGCTGACCACGGTCACCAGCGAGGTGTCCTTGAAGATGCTGACCGCGCTGTTCATCATCGACGGCACCACCGCGCGCAGTGCCTGCGGCAGGATGATCCAGCGCATGGCCTCCCAGCGGCCGAGGCCCAGCGCTGCCGCCGCGTCGTGCTGGCCCGCCGGCACGCCCTGCAGCCCGCCGCGGATGGTCTCCGACAGGTAGGCGGCGGCGAACAGCACGATGCCGCCCTGCACCCGCAGCAGCACGTCGACCGAGGTGCCCTGCGGCAGGATGATGGGGAACAGGAAGGAGGCGAGGAACAGCACCGAGATCAGCGGCACGCCGCGCACCAGTTCGACGTAGAGCCGGCACAGGCTGCGCAGCAGCGGCAGGGAAGACTGCCGGCCGAGGGCGACGAGGAGCGCCAGCGGCAGGGCCAGCAGCATGCCCAGCGTCGCCAGCAGCAGCGTCAGCGGCAGGCCGCCCCACTGGTCGCTGCCGACCGGGCTGAGACCGAATGCGCCGCCGCCGCTCATCAGCAGCAGGAAGCACGCCAGTGCCAGCGTCCACGCCACCAGCAGCGGCCCACGCGACAGCAGGCGTAGACCGCTGGCGACGATTACCGATAGCAGCAGGGCGGTCGCCAGCAGTGGTCGCCATTGTTCCTCGAAGGGATAGCGACCGAACAGGATCACGCGGTATTTTTCGGCCACCACGCCCCAGCAGGCGCCGGCATGATTCACGGCTGCGCAGGCCGCGGCGTCGGGCCTGAACTGGGCCTGCAGCAGCAGCCAGTCGATGAGGCCCGGCAGCCACCACAGCGCCGCCGCGAGCAATGTCAGGGTCGTGACGCTGCTGAAGGCATCGGAGAACAGGTTGCGCCGCAGCCAGTCGCGCGCGGTGGGTTTCATGCGTGCTCCGCCCAGCGGCCGCTGCGACGCTCCAGCCAGGCACTGAGCCAGGCCGTGAGCAGCGACAGGATCAGATACACGGCCATGATCAGGGCGATGCATTCCGCCGCGCGGCCGCTCTGGTTCAGCGTGGTGTTGGCCACCGAGACCAGGTCGGGATAGCCGATGGCGACCGCCAGCGAGGCGTTCTTGGTCAGGCTCAGGTGCTGATTGGTCAGCGGCGGAATGATGCTGCGCAGGGCTTGCGGCAGCAGTATCAGGCGGAACAGCTGGACCCGCGTCAGGCCCAGTGCCAGCGCCGCGTCGCTTTGCCCGCGTGGCACAGACTGGATGCCGGCGCGTACGGTTTCGGCGACATAGGCGGCGGTGTAGAGGCTGAGGCCGAGGAACAGGGCGAGGAATTCGGGCGTCAGCGTGGCGCCGCCGGCGATGTTCATTGCGCCGCGCAGGGGCAGGTCGAGCACGCCGCTGTCGCCGCCGAGCCAGGGGATGGCCAGGCCGCTCTTGCTGAGGAAGACATGTGGTGCGAGCTGCAGCGCCTCGCTCGCCAGCGGCAGCAGATCGGTCACCGCGAAGTAGCAGGCCAGCAATTGCAGCAGCAGCGGCACGTTGCGCAGGGTTTCGACATAGGCCGCGCACAGGCCGCGCAGCAGCAGGTTGGGCGAGAGCCGGCCGAGGCCGATCAGGGTGCCGAGCAGGGTGCTGGTGATGATTGCCGGCACGGCCACGCGCAGCGTGTTGGCCAGGCCTGCCGCCAGCGCCCACAGCGCGCTGTCGGTCGACTCGAAGGGCAGCAGGCTTTCGCCGATGCCAAAGCCGGCCGGCTCGCGCAGGAAATCGAAGCCGCTGCGGATGCCGCGCTCGGCCATGTTGGCGGCGGTGAGGTCGAGCAGCCACCACAGCGCGGCCAGCAGCGCCACCGCGAGCAGGGCCTGGATTGCCAGTTCGCGTGCGCGTCGGCTTTGCATCGGTGACGAATCGGCAGAAAGTCGGCGCTGGCGGGACGGCGCTTCAGCGCACCGGCGGCGCGTACATCAGCCCGCCCTTGTTCCACAGCGCATTGAGCCCGCGCGGCAGCTTCAGCGGCGAGGCGCTGCCGACATTGCGCTGGAACATCTCGCCATAGTTGCCCACCGCCTTGATTGCGCGCGCGGCCCAGTCACGTTCGAGACCGAGCAGCTTGCCGCTATCCTCGGCGGTTCCCAGCAGGCGCTGGATGGCGGGATCGGTGCTGGCCTTCATCTGCTCCAGGTTGGCCTGGGTGATGCCGTATTCCTCGGCTTCGATCAGGGCGAAGACGACCCATTTGACGATGGCGAACCATTCGTCGTCGCCGCGCCGCACCACCGGCCCCAGCGGCTCCTTCGAGATCAGGTCGGGCAGTACCATGTAGTCGTCGGGTTTCGGCGCCTCCTTGCTGCGAATGAAGGCCAGCGCCGAGGCGTCGGTGGTGTAGGCCTGGCAGCGGCCGCTGAAGAAGGCCTTGATCGAGGCCTCGAATTTTTCGAACACCACGGGTTTGATCCTGATGCCTTGCGCCTTGAACCAGTCGCCCAGGTTCTTCTCCGTGGTGGTGCCCGATTGCACGCAGATTTCGGCGTTCTTCAATTGTTTGGCGCTGGTGATCCTGAGTTTCTTCGGCACCAGGAAGCCTTGCCCGTCGTAATAGGTGACGGCGGTGAAATGCAGGCCCAGCGAGGCGTCGCGGGTCAGGGTCCAGGTCGTGTTGCGCGACAGCAGGTCGACCTCGCCCGACTGCAATGCCGTGAAGCGCTGCTGGGCATTGAGCGGCACGTACTTGACCTTGCTTGCATCGTTCAGTACCGCGGCGGCGACGGCGCGGCAGAGATCGACATCGAAGCCGTTCCAGCGCCCCTGGCTGTCCGCCGCGGAAAAGCCGATGACGCCGGTGCTGACGCCGCAAACCAGTTGCGCGCGCTGGCGGACCTGGTCGAGGGTCTTGCCGGCATGAGCGGGCGCGAGGTGGAGCAGGAGCAGCAATGCGGTGATCTGGAGAGTTCTCATGGGTTCGTGCGAGCGGGGACGACGGTGAATTGGAAAGACATTTTAGTGCGATGTTTCGCTGCGGCTGCCGCGGCACCGACTTCAGTCGGCTGTCAATGGCAGCTCGGCCTGCGCGGATGCGATCGCCACCTGAGGCGCGTCGCTCGATGTCAGGGCACTGGTGCGTACGCCGAGCAGGCGCAGTTTCTTCTCCAGCGGCACGCGGCGCAGGCATTCGCCGGCGGCGCGGCGGATCACCGCCGGGTCGGCGGTCGGCGCCGGCAGGGTCAGGTCGCGCGTGGCGATGCGAAAGTCCTCGTAGCGCAGCTTGATGCCGATGGTGCGGGCGAGGTAGCCCTTGCGCCGCAGGTCCGCGGCGACGCGGTTGCATAGCGAGCTGAATATCTCCGACAGCGCGGCGCGGTCGCGGCGCGCATGGAGGTCGTGCTCGAAGGTGGTTTCGCGGCTGATCGATTTGGTCTCGGCGTCGGTGACGACCGGGCGGTGATCGATGCCGTGCGCTACCGCGTGCAGCCATTCGGCGTAGCTGCGGCCGAAGTGCTCCTGCAGCGTGGCTGGTTCAGCGCCGGCCAGCTCCGCGATGGTGGCGATGCCCAGCGCCGCGAGTTTGGCTTCGGCCTTGGGACCTATGCCGTTGATCTTGCGCACCGGTAGCGGCCAGATGCGCAGCGGGATGTCGCTCTGGTCGAGCAGCGTCAGCCCGTCGGGCTTTTCGAGGTCGGAGCCGATCTTCGACAGCAGCTTGCTGGGACTGATGGCAATCGAGCAGGACAACCCGGTGGCGTCCTTCACCGCCTGCTTGATGCGGCGTGCGAGGGTCAGCGAGTCGTCGGGCAGATCCGTCAAGTCGATGTAGATTTCGTCGATGCCGCGATCCTCGATTTTCGGTGCGATGGTGGCCACGGCGGCCTTGAACAGGCGCGAGTAATGGCGATAGGCGTCGAAGTCGACCGGCAGCAGGATGGCGTCCGGCGCCAGTTTCGCCGCCTTCATCATGCCCATGGCGGAGAACACGCCCAGCGCGCGGGCTTCGTAGGTCGAGGTGGTGGCGACGCCGCGGCCGACATAGTCGCGCAGGCGGAAAAAGCGCCGGCTGCCGTCGGCCTGCAACTGCGGCTGCTGGTCGCCGCGGCCGCCGATGACTACCGGCAGGCCGCGCAGTTCCGGATAGCGCAGGAGTTCGACCGACGCATAGAAGGCGTCCATGTCGAGATGCGCGATGCGATGCGGGGGTGTATTCATGGCAGGACGACGATACCGCAAAACCTCGGGTTCACGCCGCCGCGCTTTGCGCTAGGATTGGAATGCCAGGCATCGCCGCAACCCACCACGGGACTCCCGCCATGATCAACGAACTGCTACCGGCACTGACGCCGAAGATCGCCGCATTCCGCCGCGATATCCACGCTCACCCCGAGCTGGCCTTCAACGAGAAGCGCACCTCGGAAAAAGTCGCCGATTATATTGAAGGCCTCGGCCTCGAGGTGCATCGGGGGATTGCACGCACCGGCGTGGTGGCAAAGCTGTCGCTTGGCCATGGCAAGCGTGCGATCGGTCTGCGCGCCGACATGGATGCCTTGCCGCTGAAGGAACTGAACACCTTCCCGCACCATTCGACCCACGACGGCAGGATGCACGCCTGCGGCCACGATGGGCATACGGCGATGCTGCTTGGCGCGGCCGAAGCCCTGAGCAAGCTGCGCGACTTCGATGGCACCGTGTATTTCATTTTCCAGCCGGCGGAAGAGCACGAGGGCGGCGGCCGGGTGATGGTCGAAGAGGGCCTGTTCGAGCGCTTCCCGATGGAGATGGTGTTCGGCCTGCACAACTGGCCGGGCCTGCCTGCCGGCAGCATCGGCGTTACCGAAGGTCCGGTAATGGCCGGCACCGACCGCTTCGAAATCGAGATCACCGGCCGTGGCGGCCATGCCGCAATGCCGCATCAGGCGGTGGACGTGGTGCTGGCCGGCAGTGCGCTGGTGCAGGCGTTGCAGTCGCTGGTGTCGCGCAACACCGATCCGCTCGATTCGGCCGTGGTCAGCGTGACGCGCTTCCATGCCGGCCATGCCGACAACGTGTTGCCGGAGACGGCCATCCTGGGCGGCACCGTGCGCACGCTGAACGGCGAGCTGCAGGATGCTTTGGAGGAGGGCGTGCGCCGCGTCTGCAACGGCATCGAGGCGACCTACCGGGTCAGCATCGACCTGCGTTACGAGCGCGGCTATCCGCCGACCGTCAATGCCGCCGAACCGAGCGAGATCGCGCGCGACGTGGCGCAGCACGTGGCGACCGACGGCCTGGTCTATCTGCAGCTGCCGCCGAGCATGGGCGCCGAGGATTTCGCCTACATGGCCCGCGTCGTGCCGGCCTGCTATGTCTGGCTCGGCAACGGCCCGGGCGAAGGTGGCTGCATGCTGCACAGCCCGCACTACGACTTCAACGACGAGATCATCAGTACCGGCATTCGCTACTGGGTGCGGCTGGTGGAGCGGGCGCTGGCGGCGTAAACGCAAGCGGGCAGCCGCAGCTGCCCGCTTTCCGGATGCGGTGCGGCTTACTTGACCCGGTTCTTGTATTCGCCGGTGCGCGTGTCGATTTCGATCTTGTTGCCGATCTCGACGAACAGCGGCACGGGCAGTTCCATGCCGGTGCTGATCTTGGCCGGCTTCATGACCTTGCCGGAAGTGTCGCCCTTGACCGCGGGCTCGGTGTAGATCACTTCGCGCACCACGCTGTTGGGCATTTCGACCGAGATGGGCTTGTCGTCGTAGAACACCACTTCGACCGGCATGCCGTCCTCGAGGTAATTCACGGCATCGACCATGTTCTCGCCTTCGACTTCGTACTGGTTGTACTCGGCGTCCATGAACACGTACATCGGGTCGGCGAAATAGGAGTAGGTGCACTCCTTGCGCTCGGGCACCACCTGCTCGAACTTGTCGTCGGCCTTGTAGATGGCCTCCGAGGCGGCGCCGGTGAGCAGATTCTTGAATTTGAACTTGACGACCGCCGAGCTGCGGCCGCCCTTGTTGTATTCGGCCTTTTGCACGACGAGCGGGTCGTTGCCGACCATCACGACGTTGCCGGCGCGGAGTTCCTGGGCGATTTTCATGGCGAGCTTCCTGCAGCGGAAATTTAAAACCGACTATTTTAGCCTTTCCAGGCAGAACTTTACAAGCCCGCTGGCGAGATCGGGATGGCCGGCCAGGGTCTCGGCCCACTCTCGCGACGGGGCTTCCAAGCCGGGCAAAGCGGGGGCGAAGGCCGGCCAGTCGAGGCGGCCGATGCCGTTCCAGGCCCGCCAGAACGGTTGCAGGCTTGCGCTGGCAGGATGCAGGGCGAGAAAGGCCTCCAACTTGACCAGATGCGCGCCTTCCGCCTGAGGATAGATCTGCCAGACGAAGGGTCTGGCGGCCCACTGGGCGCGAACGAAGGAATCCTCGCCGCGGACGAAGTTGAGGTCGCAGGTCCACAGCAGTTCATCGTAGCGGCGCTGGGGCAGGAAAGGCAGCGGTTGCAGGGTAAGGCAGCCGATGCTCCGGGCGGCTTCGCTGCTGCCCGGACGCAGTACGCGCACCGGGCGCTGCGGCGCGGCCCAGCGTGACCAGGCCTCGATCAGTTCCGGCAGCGCCGGGTTGGGATAGCTGAACAGGGATATGCACAGTTCGCCGGGCAGGCGCGGCGGCACGGCGAATTCGGCACGGAACGCCGCCTCGTCGAAGCTGGCACGCCGCGCATCGTAGTCGCGTTCGCGCAGGAGCCCGCCGCTACCCGCCGCGAAGCCCGGGAAATAGAAATGCTTGAGCAGCGGCAGGCGCGGATGCGGCGACGGCAGGCCGTGGCTGGCGGCAACCCAGGCTTCGGCCGAGAGGTATTCGAGATTGAGCCAGACCGGCGCGCGGGCGCGGCTGGCCATGGCCGTGACGTAGCCCGGCGGCGGCTCGCAGGCGAAGGCCTCGATCACGACGTCGGCCGGGTCAGCACCGAGCCAGGGCGTGGGCCATGGGTGAACTGCCACTGGTCCTGCGGCGAAGTCCGGTGCCAATTGGCGCAGGGGCGCGAGGTCGTCGATCCACAGCCGTACCTGCCAGCCATGCTCCGTCGCCAATTGACACGCCAGCCGCCAGCAGACGGCGGCATCGCCGTAGTTGTCGACGACGGCGCAGAAAATGTCGCAGCGGAGTGCTTTGTTGTTCATGGCGAGGCGGTATCCTAGCCCAATGGAACCACTTCTTCGCTGTACTGAATGCCCGCGCCTCGCGGGATTCCTTGCCGACGTACGCAGTCGTCGGCCCGACTACCACGCGCGGCCGGTGCTGCCCTTCGGCGACCCGCAGGCGCGCTTACTGATCGTCGGCCTGGCGCCCGGCATGCACGGTGCCAACCGCACCGGGCGGCCGTTTACCGGCGACTATGCCGGGATACTGCTCTACGAGACGCTGCATGCCTTCGGCTTCGGCTCGCAGCCGGAATCGCTGGCGGCGGACGACGACTTGCGCCTGATCGATTGCCGCATCACCAACGCCGTGAAATGCCTGCCGCCGGAGAACAAGCCGGAACCGGCCGAGATCCGGACCTGCAATCACTACTTGGCGGCGGAGTTGCAGAACTCGCCCGAGGTGAAGGTGATCCTTGCGCTGGGGCTGGTGGCGCACAAGGCGGTGCTCATGGCGCTCGGCCTCAAGCAGTCGGCACTTGCCTTCGGTCATGACGCGCGCCATGACTTGCCTGACGGCCGCATCCTGATCGACAGCTACCACTGCAGCCGCTACAACACCCAGACCCGCCGTCTCACCAGCGCCGACTTTCAAGATGTCTTCCGCAAGATCCGTGACGAGCTCGACGCCTGAGCCGGCTTTCGATTCGAAGGAGTTCCTGGCGACGCTGACCGAGGCGCCGGGCGTGTATCGCATGCTCGACGCGGACCGCGCCGTGCTTTACGTCGGCAAGGCCAAGAATCTGAAGAAGCGCGTTGCGTCCTACTTCAATAAGGGCGGCCACAGCCCGCGCATCGCGCTGATGCTGCAGCAGGTGGCGGCCATGGAGGTCACCGCGACGCGCTCCGAGGCCGAAGCGCTGATCCTCGAAAACACGCTGATCAAGAAGCTGACGCCGAAATACAACATCCTGTTCCGCGACGACAAGTCCTATCCCTATATCGGTCTGTCCGGCGGCGAGTTTCCGCGGCTGTTTTACCATCGCGGCGCCTTCGAAAAGAAGTCGCAGTACTTCGGCCCCTTCCCCAACGGCCTTGCGGTGCGCGAGAGCATCCAGCTGATCCAGAAGACCTTCCTGCTGCGTACCTGCGAGGAATCGGTGTTCGCCAACCGCTCGCGGCCCTGCCTGATGCACCAGATCAAGCGCTGCAAGGCGCCCTGCGTCGGCTTCGTGTCCAAGAAGGATTACGCGGCCGACGTGCGCCTGGCGGAAATGTTCCTGCGCGGCCGGCATTCGGAAGTCATCGAAGGCCTGACCCGCCGGATGGAGGCCGCCGCAACCGAGTTGCGCTTCGAGGAAGCCGCCGCCCTGCGCGACCAGATCCGCTCGCTGCAGGCCGTGCTGCATCGCCAGTACGTGAGTTCGACCAGGGATGCCGATGTCGACATCATTGCGGCGGTGGTCGAGCGCGGCAGTCTCTGCGTGAATCTGGCGATGGTGCGCGGCGGACTGCACCTCGGTGATCGCGCGCACTTTCCGCAAGCCGCCGCCGAGGCGGAAGCCGGCGAAGGTCTGGCGGCCTTCCTCGCCCAGCACTACGCGGAGCAGCCGGTGCCGGCGCGCGTGATCCTGAGCCCCTGGCCGGTCGATGACTTGCCCGACGGCGTGAATGCCGGGCCGCCGAAGAACGAGATGGAGCGCGCCTGGGTCGAGATGGCGCTGACTAACGCGCGCCTGGCGGTGCAGGCGCGTTGGCAGGCCAAGGCCCGCAGCAGCGGACGCCTGAGCGAGCTGCAGGAGGCGCTCGATCTGGCCGAGCCGCCGCGGCGCATCGAATGCTTCGACATCAGCCATACCATGGGCGAAGGTACCGTGGCCTCCTGCGTGGTCTGCGTCGACGGCGCGATGAAGAAGGGCGATTACCGCCGCTTCAACATCGAGGGCATCCAGCCCGGCGACGACTACGCGGCGATACGCCAGGCCCTGACGCGGCGCTACGAGAAAGTTGCTACCGGCGAGACCGTGGCGCCCGACCTGGTGCTGATCGACGGCGGCAAGGGTCAGCACCGCGTGGCGCGTGAGGTGTTCGCCGAACTGGGCCTGGATCATCTGGCCAGCATCGGTGTTGCAAAAGGTGAAGATCGCAAGCCCGGACTGGAGACACTCTTCGTGCATGGCCGCAGCATGCCGCTACAATTGGGCATGGACCACGCTGGCTTCCACCTGATACAGGAAATACGCGACGAGGCGCATCGCTTCGCCATCGTCGGCCATCGCGCGCGGCGGGCCAAGGCGCGCGGGCGGTCGAAGCTGGAGGACGTCGCGGGCGTCGGGCCGGCGCGGCGCAAGAAGCTGCTGGCGCAGTTCGGCGGCCTCGACGGCGTGAAAGCCGCAACGATCGAGGATCTGTGTCGGGTCGACGGCATCTCGCGGCGTCTGGCCGAAGAAATCCACAAGACATTGCGCTGACATGCCGCTGAACATCCCGAACCTGCTGACCTGGGCGCGCATCCTGCTGATCCCGCTGGTGGTCGGCGTGTACTACCTGCCGCTGACTATCGCCGAACAGAACTTCATCGCTACCGCGGCCTTCCTGGTGGCCGCCGTCACCGACTGGATCGACGGCTGGCTGGCGCGCAAGCTGAACCAGACCTCGGCCTTCGGTGCCTTCCTCGACCCGGTGGCGGACAAACTGATGGTGGCCGCGGCGCTGGTGGTGCTGGTGCGGCTCGACCGTGCCGACGTGATGCTGGCCTTCATCATCATCGGTCGCGAAATCGCAATCTCGGCCTTGCGCGAGTGGATGGCGAAGATCGGTGCGGCAAAAAGCGTGGCGGTTTCGCTGATCGGCAAGCTGAAAACCATCGCGCAGATGACGGCGATTCCGATGCTGTTGTGGCACACGCCGATCGGTCCGCTCGATATCCGTCTGCTTGGCACCTGGTCGCTCTGGATAGCAGCGCTGCTGACGCTTTGGTCGATGGTCTACTATCTGAAAATGGCGTGGCCGGAACTCTCGGCGCGCAGCCGTTGACACAATGAATTCGACCGCTATAATGCGCGGCTGTTCTGCGGGAGTAGCTCAGTTGGTAGAGCGCAACCTTGCCAAGGTTGAGGTCGAGAGTTCGAGACTCTTCTCCCGCTCCAGAATGCTGGGGGAAAGCAATCGCTTTCCCCCTTTTAGCTTCAACAAGTCCTTCGCGGCGCGATGGCAGAGTGGTTATGCAGCGGCCTGCAAAGCCGTGTACCTCGGTTCGATTCCGGGTCGCGCCTCCAAATAATCAAAAAGTTAGCGGATGCCTTCGGCGCTCTATCCGCTCGAATACCCCTCAAATCCGCCCATCTGCCACACGAATCTGTGGCAATGCCACACAGATTCGGACACGTTTGTCCGTTGATGTGAGTATCTACTCTGTAGCACTGTAGTTTGGCTGTTCCGGAACCAGTCGGTGGTGACTGAGCACAACTGGCCAAATGGCTGAGCACAACCGGCCAAATTCAGTTATTCGGTGGCGATCCCCTTAGCAGTCATTCGGCATAGAGTAGTATGCGAACTGTTTTGCAGCAAGCCTTCTATGCAAGCCTTCTACGCAAACCCTGCAAAATTGCTGTCCATTTCGTTAGTCATAAATCCATGGCCCGCTTCAAGTCATTCGACATTGTTGCAAAAGCTTCTGGTGTGCTTCGTCGCCTTGCGAAAGTGAAGTTCAATCGCGACGGAAGCATCTACGTCTTCTTTCCGGGCTTCGTGCGAACGGATGGGATTGTTTGTCGCGCGCGCATGCGTGGGGGGCAAACCGTACAAACAAAGCTCGACCTAACGGAGAACGGGCGTGTTACCGCTCACCTTGTGAAGTACGCCCATCACCCTGACGGAGAGGCCCATTTTTCCCAAGATCGAAAAGTAAAGACCGAAGTTCGCCGTAAGTCTGTGCCTTTACTTGAACAGCGAGGACACCTATTCACCATTCAAGTACAGAACATTGAGAGCTTCCGAATCCTGCCTGTCCCTCGGAAGGAACAGCTAACACTTGAGCTACCTGAGAATGTGCGTGCCCTCAAGATTACTGCTTGGCGACATCCTTTTTCCGACCTCAAGTTGCCAGAGGGCGTTGTTCCAACCGGCACGCCAAAAGGTATTCAAACCTCTGACGGTGTAACGCGTGTTGGTCTGTTTGTCGCGCCGCCTGAAGGTGAGCCATTCGATGACGTCGTTCTTTTCTTGGCAATCGAGGAAATTCCATGGCTCTCCGAGGATAAAGCGCCTCAGTTAATATTCGTCGGTGGCTTTGATCACACCTCAATCGCTCTCAACCACTCAGTAGAAACAGAGTTTCTTGCCTTTGCCTATCCATGCTCTGATTTTGATGGGCTAAAGAAACGTATTGGGTGCATCGACTTGCCTGCCACGGACGCGTTGCGATGAATCCGCGTCGCGCTGGTTATGTCACCATCGCGACCGGTAGGCTAGAATTGTGTTCGAATGAATTGCGACGTAGGCGATGCCGCTATTGGTGAGTTAGTGAGGAGCGATATGAGAAGTCGGCAACTGAGGCAGCGAAGGTGGCATCTGAGAAGCATATTGTGTAGCATCGCTGTAACTATATGATTGTTAATGCGTGATTCGGGCTGCAAAGCCGTGTACCTCGGTTCGATTCCGGGTCGCGCCTCCAGTGTTCCCCCCTTTCTTTTTCAGAGCTTGCGAAGAAATCGTAGCGAGCGGGCCGCAGCGGGGTGCGGCCGGAGCGCAGCTACCGGAGCATATGTAGTTATATGTGAGGATAGCGAGCACCGCTCAAGCCCCGATCCGGCACGCGCAGTAGATTTATTCACAAGCTCTCGGGCCCGGGTGGTGAAATTGGTAGACACAAGGGACTTAAAATCCCTCGGCGCAAGCCATACCGGTTCAAGTCCGGTTCCGGGCACCATTAAGTTCTCCGTAGTTCATCGCACAAACCCGGAAAGCCCTTCCCTATAGGACTTTCTAGGCTATTTCGCGTGTGTGATCCTCCGTAGTTCGCCACTTGCATCCGGGGGTAACATGAGGTAACTTTAGGGGTAACGACATGCCTTCACGGCGCGTCACTGGCAGGTTACCCCCGGAGGATGCCATGGCCCTGACCGATACAGCAATACGCGCAGCACGAGCGCAGGACAAACCCGTCAAGCTGTTCGATGGCGGAGGGTTGTTCCTGCTTGTTACCCCCGCCGGGGGTAAATGGTGGCGCCTGAAGTACCGGCATGGGGGTAAGGAGAAACTTCTCTCGTTGGGCACTTACCCCGAGGTGCCGCTGGCCAGCAAGAAGATTCGCGTGGGCGAGAAGGAGGTAAGCATCAAGGGCGCGCGCGAACTGCGTGATGATGCTCGCAAGGTATTGGCCACCGGTACCGACCCCTCCGCAGAGCGTCGTCGCGCCAAGATCGAATCGAGGCTTGGTGAAGCCAACACCTTCAATGCCGTGGCGGACGAATGGCTAGAAAAGAAGTCCGCCAAACTGGCGAAAATCACTCAAGACAAGATCAAGGCAATTCTGCGCAATGATCTGCGTCCGTGGCTCGGGTCTCGGCCGGTCAAGGAGATTACTGCCCCCGAGTTGCTGATGGCGATACGCCGGGTTGAGAGTAGGGGGGCGAACGAGCTTGCGCACCGGGCACTGCGAATTGCCAGCCAGGTATTTCAGTACGGCATCGCGGCATCGCTGGTAGACCGCAACCCGGCAGCGGACATACGCGGCGCATTGGAACCTGTCATATCCAAGCACCATGCATCCATTACCGACCCGCAAGAGGTAGGGGCGCTGCTGCGGGCCATTGATGGCTACACCGGCACCCTTGCCGTGAAGTGCGCTCTGCGGATGGCACCCATGCTCTTTGTTCGCCCCGGCGAATTGCGGCAAGCGGAGTGGAGCGAAATTGACCTTGATCGCGGCGAGTGGAATCTGCCAGCATCAAAAATGAAAATGAAGCAGCCGCACCTCGTTCCGCTCAGCACGCAGGCGATTGCGATACTGCGCGAGCTGCACCCCCTCACTGGGCGCGGACGCTATGTGTTTCCGAGTATGCGAACCGGCGAGCGGCCGATGAGCGAGAACACGGTCAACGGCGCCCTGCGCCGCTTGGGGTTTGCCAATGATGAAATGGTGGGGCATGGTTTTCGTGCCATGGCGCGAACGATCCTTGATGAGGTTCTGGGCGTCCGCGTTGACTACATTGAGCATCAACTGGCGCATGCCGTAAAGGACCCGAACGGCAGGGCGTACAACCGTACGGCGCATCTTGCCGAGCGCAAGAAAATGATGCAGGCATGGAGTGACTATCTGGACAAACTCAAGGCCGGTGCAGTGGTGATACCGCTACATGGTGAGCAGGTTGCTTAATGGGCTGGCCAAAGGGGAAGCGCAGAAAGCCGGCACCATTTCACGAGTGCGATGATCCCGTTCCGCCGGAAATAGCTGCATTCATCGCAGAGTTTGGTTCCAACCTTGGCGATCCAGTCGACTATCCCTGGACGCGCTCGGACAGCATGCGGCAAAATGAAATTGCCTTATTCGAGTTTGTCGAAAGTGGTGAACATATCGAGGCTGACAAATATCACCCCGGCCTGAAAGATACCGCTGAAGCGCTTTGTAAATCACTCATCGCGCGTGACCGCAAGCTCAGAGAGGGTGCGGCGAGCAAGAACGCTGAAAGGGCAAGCAAGGCCGAGGTGCGCCGCCAGTGGATTGCTCAACACTGCAAAGCATCCGTTTTCGAACGCAGTCGGAAGCGGGGTGCTGCCGACATCCAAGCGAGCCTAAGCGCAGCGGGATTGGCTGTCCCCAGCGATAGCCGAATCTACGCCGACATAGCTCGCATCCGCAAAGGATGGGGTGAGCACTATTATTCTCAGGCTAAGGACAAGGCGTAATTCGTATTGCGACACTGCCGCCCATGGTTCACCACATGGAGACGGCAGAGATGGCGAAAATCCCCCAACCCAGCAATACCGTCGCACTCAATAAGGTCGCGGTCGATAAGCCGGTCACGGCAATCAACGAGCAGCGCAAATTGCGCCCTCGTCGCGCCATCGCGGTCAACATCGACAACCTGCCCGACGATGCACTCGTCGCCAAGGACATTCGCCGCGCCGTAACGGGGCTGGGCGATTCCCAGACATACGCACTCATTCAGCAGGGGCGTTTCCCGCCGCCGCTGAAACTCGGGCCGCGCTGTTCGCGCTGGCGCATGGGTTCGCTCCGGCGCTGGTTGGTTGATCCACTGGGCTATCACTGCTCTTAACCCTTCAATAAATCAACGCACCGTGCCACCGGCTGGGCAAGAAAAAGCCCATGACGAGAACGGCACGGGCTAAAGGAAAAAGCATATGTGTATTGTAACTGATCAAATATTGACCAATGCCGCGTGGACGCAACAAATCGTGACCGACGTATCACGCGGCAAAGGCGACTGGGCTGAGGTCAAGGCTTCCGCTCAGGCGACTCTGGCTGACTGGCTTAAGTGGCAGATCGGAAAGAGGCGTGAAGGTTTGCTGGACGCTATCAAATATGCCAGCGCCACCAAGGCTGCCCGCGAGGCGGACAAAGTGCGGGCCGGTTGGTACAGCTTCGCCGCCTACGACCACAATCATCGCAACAGCAAGAACTGGCGCGGTAGCAATATCGTTGTCATCGACGCCGATGCCAAACACGGCGAGAACGAGGGGCCGGAATATTCGTTTACTGCGGATCAGCTTCGCGAACGGCTCAAAGGTCTGCAATTCATAGCATTGCCCAGCCACTCGTACACAGACGAAATTCCACGTTGGCGCATCGTGATACCGCTGTCAGAAGTCGTCACCGACCGCAAGGAGTACGAGGCGATTGCCCGCCAGTTGGCTTGGCGGCTTGATGGGTACGTCGATCCGCGCTCCTGCACCCCTGAGCAACTATGGTTCAGCATGTCTGCCCCGAAAGGCGAGTGGGACCGGCGAATCAAACTTGTCGTGCTGGGAGACTGATATGGGAGCACCATTCAATGTCGGGATGTTCCGCGTCTTTCAATCCGGCGCAAACATTAACCAAGGGCACGCCTGGATTGCAGGCGGTGCGTTCCCTCCCGCCGATGCAGAGACGATCGTGGCGAGCTGCGCAAACATCCGTGCGGCGGTAGAGCATCAGGATCAGGTTAGCGAGCCGTGGTGGTATCTCATTATCGGGGTCGCAAAATTCTGCGAGAACGGCAATGAGGTCGCGCATGAGTGGAGCCGTAATCATCGTGACTACGACCGCAATGAGGCGCAGCAAAAGATCGACAACTGGAAAGCAACAGGCGCGACTCGGTGTGTCAAGCTGGCTGACCATAGTCCGGGTTCCTGCGAAAGCTGCCCGCATCTCGGCAAGATCAACTCGCCCATCGTACTTGGTTATCCGAGCGTCAACGCGCCGTGCCCAAAATGGGTTATGGAGGTCAACAACGGCTACGCATGGATCGAAGAAGCTGCATCAATCTATCGCCTCGAATATGGGAATTTCATTGAACCCGCCAAGTTCCGTATTCAGCACGACAACCACACCGTTGAAATCGGGTTTGGCAAGAACACAAAAGTTGTGGGCATCGGCACCGCATGGCTGACGAGCAAACACCGCCGTCAGCACAAGCGGCTAGTCCTCCACCCCAACGAGGGTTCTGTAACCTCAGACAATTGCATGAATACTTGGGCCGGCTACGCGGTCGCCGCTGCCGCCGGCAATATCAAGCGATTCCTGAAGTTGCTTCTGCGTCTCGTGCCAGATCGCAAGGCACGCCGCTACATGTTGTCTTGGCTTGCTCATCTGGTTCAGCACCCGGAAATCAAGATGCATACGTCTCTCGTATGTTGGAGCCAAGAGACCGGCGTCGGCAAGAATCTATTATTCGAATGCATAACGGCAATCATTGGCCCGACGCACTCCCTCGTTATTGGGGAGAAACAACTTGAAAGCGACTTCAACGGCTGGGCGCACCGCAAGGTGTTCATCATCGGCGACGAGGTCTGCAATTCGGATCGCCGGAAGGAAACGGAAAGGCTGAAGAGCTTGATTACTGGCACCACACTCCCCATCAACGAAAAGTATCAGCCCGCCTTCATCGCACCCAATTTCCTGAATTTTGTTTTTCTGTCCAATCACAACGATGCTCTCTTTGTTGACGACCGCGACCGCCGCTACTTCGTCTGGGAGATAGCGGCCGGAAAATTGCCGGAGAAACAGATCAAGGCGTTCACTCACTGGCGAGACAACGGCGGGCTTGAGGCGCTGCATCACTTCCTGCTAAGCCTCGACATCACTGGGTTCAACCCGAAAGCGCCAGCACCGATGACAGAAGCCAAGCAGCAGATGGTGCAGGACAGCCGCAGCGATCTGGAAAGTTGGATCGCCGACATGATGGCGTCCAACATCAGCCAGATGCTTGGCCGGGAACTGGCAACAGCCAACGAGTTGGGCACCAGATACTCCAACGACACCGGGCACAAGAAGCCTTCAGCAAAGACCATCGTCGGCGCGGTTAAGAAGCTTGGGGGGCAATCGCGGGTCAATCAGGTCCGGCTTGCCAATGGTGCCAAGGCACGCGTGCTTGCACTGGGGCGCCCGGCTTATTGGAAACAGCGTCCGGAACCGGACTGGGCCGCAGAGATGGCTCAGCCCTTCAAGCCCATCTGACGTGCCTCACTTGAAGCCTCGCATCGCACGCGACGTCTCGGCTGTGTCTCAGCTGGCGCCTCGGCACAATCCCTCATGGTTGAGAGGAAACCTCGGATGCGAGCGGTTCTCGCTGCCGCAATTTGATTGCGTGCCGATGGCATCCGGCACCGGGGGGTAGCGGTATTGGGGAGTATTCCATTTTTATCTAATAATTTTTCTAAATTAATGAAGCAATGTGAGGCAAAGGCTGGAAAGCCCACAACCACGGCCGGCGCCAGCTGCCTCACATGCCGCGATGATGCCGAGGCATGCCTCGCTTTACGCGAGGCTAATTTGGCTGACATTGGGAACCACCAGCGAGAACTACCACGAAATCGCGCCCGCCACCCCTCCGACGCCCGATATACGTACGTACCAGCATCCGCAATCGAACAAGGAAGCCAATAAATGTGTAGCGCCTACCTCCGCAGTCTCGAAAAACTGCTACCAACCCCGGCCAGCAGACCGACGGTGCCACCGCTCGAAGCGCGTTTCCTTGCTTGGTACAACACCCTGCCGGAATTCACCCGCAACCGACCGTTCTCGATGGGGGAGTTCGAAAGGACTTTGGGCACTCAAGGCCGATTCCTTAGCCCGATATTGCTTTCGCTGGGGTGGCGGCGTTCCCGTCGCTGGGCCTCGACTGGCCAGTATTTCCGGATGTGGATTCCGCCGCATTGACACCAGAAGCCCCCTCCCACCCGACTACCGAGAATTAGTGCGCATTTGCGTGCCAGACAAACCGCTCCCATTTCCCCCGTTGCGGGGCCAAGCTGCGCAGCCGCCAGCTTCCCAATCTCGGGAACGCGAACTCCCCACCCATAGCTGCCCTTGGATGGCCGCACCGCCGAGTTCCGCAAAGATCAAGGCCATCAACCTTGGGGCGGTGAGGCGATTCCGTTATCATCACCTTTTCGATAACCATGTGCACCAAATGGCGAAGTTTTCCGAACGCGACGTGTGCAGCAAGTTCATCACCCCCGCCTTGATCGCGGCGGGGTGGGACTTGCAGACGCAAATCCGCGAGGAAGTCACCTTCACCAAGGGCCGCATCATCGTCCGGGGCAAGCTGCACACCCGTGGCGAAACCAAACGCGCCGACCACATCCTCTATTACAAGCCCAACATTCCCATCGCGCTGATCGAAGCCAAAGACCCCACGCATACCCTCGGCGCGGGCATGCAACAGGGACTGGGCTACGGCGACACGCTCGACATTCCCTTCGTCTATTCCAGCAACGGCAGCGGCTTTCTCGAACACGACCGCACAGGCCAGAGCAACCCCGTCGAGCGCGAACTCAGCCTGAATGAGTTTCCGTCGCCGGAACAGCTGTGGGCACGCTACTGCCGCTGGAAGGGGCTGGAAACACCCGAAGCGCGAGCGGTGATCGAACAGGATTACCACTCCGACCTCAGCGACAAAGCCCCCCGCTATTACCAGCTGAACGCCATCAACCGCGTCATCGAGTCCATCGCGCGCGGCCAGAGCCGCATCCTGCTGGTGATGGCAACGGGCGTAGGCAAGACCTACACGGCCTTCCAGATCATCTGGCGGTTGTGGAAGTCCAAGACCCGGAAACGCATCCTCTATCTGGCCGACCGCAACATCCTCATTGACCAGACCAAGACCAACGACTTCAAGCCTTTCGGCCAGGCGATGACCAAGATCACCCATCGCATGGTCGATAAGTCCTTCGAGATTTACCTGTCCCTCTACCAGGCCGTCACCGGCAACGAAGAAGAGAAAAACATCTACAAGCAGTTCTCGCCCGATTTCTTCGACCTCATCATCGTCGACGAGTGTCACCGGGGCAGCGCCGCCGAGGACTCGGCCTGGCGCGAGATTCTCGACTACTTCCACAGCGCCACCCAGATCGGCTTGACCGCCACCCCGAAGGAAACCAAGGACGTTTCCAACATCCACTACTTCGGCGATCCGGTCTATACCTACTCCCTGCGCCAAGGCATCGACGACGGCTTTCTCGCCCCCTACAAGGTGGTCCGCATCGACTTCGACAAGGACTTGCAAGGCTGGCGACCCAAGGCCGGCCAGACCGACAAGCACGGCCAGTTGATCGAAGACCGCATCTACAACCAGAAAGACTTCGACCGAAATCTGGTTTTGGACGAGCGCACCCGCCTGGTGGCGTGGAAAATCACCGAGTACCTGGAAAACACCGATCCTTACGCCAAGACCATCGTCTTCTGCGAAGACATCGACCACGCTGAGCGCATGCGCCAGGCACTGGTCAACCTCAACGCGGCACGGGTCAAAGATAGCCACCGCTACATCATGAAGATCACCGGTGACGATCAGATCGGCAAGGCCGAGCTGGACAACTTCATCGACCCCGAAAGCCGCTACCCCGTCATCGCCACCACCTCGCAACTGATGAGCACCGGCGTCGATGCGCAAACCTGCAAACTGATCGTGCTCGACAAGCGCATCCAGTCCATGACCGAGTTCAAGCAGATCATCGGGCGCGGCACGCGCATCAACGAGGACTTCAACAAGTTTTGGTTCACCATCATGGATTTCAAGAAGGCGACGGAACGCTTCGCCGATGCCGACTTCGATGGTGATCCAGTACAAATCTACGAGCCGCTGCCGGAAGACCCGCCACTGCCCCCCGATGAACCGGGCGACGATGGCGAACCAGCGCCGGACGTGCCACCCGAACCGCCGCTGCCACCCGACGAACCCGGCGAGCCGCGCACCAAGTACGTCATCGGCAAGGAAGTGACGGTCTATGTTGTGGCGGAGCGCGTCCAGTACTACGGCCCCGACGGCAAGCTGATCACCGAATCGCTCAAGGATTACACCCGCAAGGCAGTGCGCAAGGAATATGCGTCCCTCGATCAGTTCCTGCGGCGCTGGTCGCAGGCGGACAAGAAGCAGGCCGTGATAGACGAACTGGAGCAGCAAGGGGTGCTCTTCGAGCCGCTCGCTGCGGAAGTCGGCGGCAGCTACGACATCTTCGATCTGATCTGCCACGTCGCCTTTGGCCAACCCCCGCTGTCACGCCGCGAACGGGCTGAAGCGGTCAAGAAACGCGACGTCTTCACCAAGTACGGCGAGCAGGCGCGAAAGGTGCTGGAAGTGCTGCTCGACAAGTACGCCGATACAGGTATCCAGAACATCGAGGACATCAAGATATTGCAGCTTGCGCCATTCAACGAAATGGGCACCGCTCCTGAACTTGTTAATTCCTTCGGCGGCAGGCAGGAGTATCTACAGGCCATACGAGAACTCGAACAACAACTCTACGGTACAAGGCAGGCGTGATGGCCCTTCCGCCTCAGGACGTAATTTCCAAGCGCATCACACGGGATGTGCCCCAAAGCTGGGGACAAGACGCGCTGTCGACTTACCTTGAGACAGCAGAGCGAAATGTCGTTGCCACTTTTGCCAATTGCTCGGACGTATGTGCAAGGTTGTCCGAAATTGACGCGTGCTTCAGAACTCTCAATGAGGGCCTGACCAACACCCCAAACTGGTTTGAATCGTTTTTTTTGTTGCGCGCTCATTCAGCATTCTTGACCTCAATCCGGCTTGTCACGGCTGGGGCCGTAACTGAAAGTTATGCGACATGCAGGCAGGCAATTGAATTCGCTCTGTACGGCTACTATCTCTTCACACAGCCCGAATTGCGCGAGATATGGTTGAACCGCACAAACAGTGACGAGTCTCGAAAACTGGTAAAGAAGCACTTCAGGGTTTCAGATCTGTTGAATCGAGCCGTAGCCGACATCCCCCAGCACGGGGATGTCGCGAGAAAACTGTATGAAAGAGCAATTGACTTTGGGGCACATCCGAATGAACTGTCAGTCACAACCACTATCCAGTCGATAAAGGATGGTGACAATAGAGTGCTCCGAACTATCTACCTTCATGACCACGACCTTCCGAAACAGCATGCCCTCCAGACCGTTACGGGAACTGGTCTTTGCGTTTTAGGCGTCTTCCAACAGGTTCATTCCGAACTATTTGTTCGCTTAGGACTGAATGACAAACTAGGTCAGCTAATCCAAGGGATGCAAACCCGGTAACCAAGCACAACCATGTCCATCTCCACCACCATCAAATCCATCCAGGACATCATGCGCAAGGATGTCGGCGTCGATGGCGACGCGCAGCGCATCGGGCAGCTGGTCTGGATGCTCTTCCTCAAAATCTACGACGACCGCGAAACCGAGTGGGAACTGCTTGACGATAGCTACCGCTCCCCCGTGCCCAAGAACCTGCGCTGGCGCAACTGGGCCGCCAATACCGAGGGCATCACCGGCGACGAGCTGCTCGACTTCGTCAACAACAAGCTCTTCCCCACCCTCAAGAATTTGACGCCACCGGAAGGCGACCAGCGCGGCTTTGTCATCCGCTCCGTCTTCGAGGACGCCTACAACTACATGAAGTCCGGCCAGCTCATGCGGCAGGTCATCAACAAGATCACCGAGGGCATCGACTTCAACAAGGCGCAGGATCGTCACGTCTTCGGCGACCTCTACGAACAAATTCTGCGCGATCTGCAAAACGCAGGTAATGCCGGTGAGTACTACACCCCCCGCCCCGTTACCCAGTTCATGGTCGAGATGCTCGACCCCAAGTTGGGCGAACCGATGCTCGACCCGGCCTGCGGCACGGGCGGCTTCATCACCTGCACCATCGAACATGTGCGCAAGAAGTACGTCAAGACGGTCGAAGACGAACGGCAATTGCAGGCCAGTATCCACGGCGTCGAGAAAAAGCCTCTGCCGCACCTGCTGTGCACGACCAACATGCTGTTGCACGGCATCGACGTGCCCACGCAAATCCGCCACGACAACACCCTGTCCCGCCCCCTGCGCGACTATGGCCCCAGAGACCGTGTCGAAGTCGTCGCCACCAACCCGCCCTTCGGCGGCATGGAAGAAGACGGCATCGAATCCAACTTCCCCGCCACCTTCCGTACCCGCGAAACTGCCGACCTGTTTCTGGTACTGATCATGCACCTGCTCAAGGACGGCGGTCGCGCCGCTGTGGTGCTGCCCGACGGCACCCTGTTCGGCGAGGGCATCAAGACGCGCATCAAGGAACAACTGCTCACCACCTGCAACCTGCATACCATCGTCCGCCTGCCCAACGGCGTCTTCAACCCTTACACCGGCATCAAGACCAACCTGCTGTTCTTCACCAAGGGCACGCCAACGCAGGAGGTCTGGTTCTACGAACACCCCTATCCGCCGGGCGTGAAGAGCTACAACAAGACCAAGCCCATGCGCATCGAGGAATTCGATGCGGAAAAGGCATGGTGGAACAACCGTATCGAAAACGAATACGCATGGAAAGTCAGCGCCGACGACATCAAGGCCCGCAACTACAACCTCGACATCAAGAACCCGCACAGCCCGGATGCCGAGGTGCATGACCCCGATACGCTACTGGCCGACTACGCCAAGCTGCAACAACAAATCGGCCAGACCCGCGACCGGCTCAAGGCCGTCCTCGCCGCCGCGCTGGAGGGCAAGGCGTGAGTGTGGTGCTCAGCGAACATCTGCCGCTGCTCGCCTCAGCGCCGGATGGAATTCAGAAACTGCGCGGCCTGATTCTCGAACTGGCGGTGCGCGGCAAACTGGTGCCGCAAGACCCTAACGACGAACCGGCGAGCGAACTTCTCAAGCGAATTGCGAAGGTGCGCGCGCGGCTGGAAGCGGAAGGAAGCTGCAAAAAATCCAAGGCTACGCCACTTGATTCCGAGGGTGCGCCGCCTTTCGAACTTCCCGCCGGCTGGGCGCTTTCTCAGCTCTCGGATTTAACTTTGGTCCTCAACGGTCGAGCCTACTCAAAAGACGAACTTCTGTCCGAGGGCGTCCCCGTTCTTCGAGTCGGCAACCTTTTCACCTCGAATCATTGGTACTACTCGAACCTACAACTCGAAGACGACAAATACTGCGACCAAGGTGACCTGCTGTACTCATGGTCTGCGTCGTTTGGGCCATTTATTTGGCAAGGTCCAAAGGTGATCTATCACTATCACATTTGGAAACTTCGCCTTTTCGACGAGTCGAGTCTGAGCAAAGAGTTTTTCTACAAATTCCTACTCGAAAAAACCGCAGAGATTAAAGCGGCTGGTCATGGAGTTTCGATGATCCACATGACCAAAGAGAAGATGGAGAAAATTCTCGTTCCGATTCCACCCTTCGCCGAACAACACCGCATCGTCGCCAAAGTCGATGAACTGATGGCCCTTTGCGACCGGCTGGAATCAGAAGTCGGCGCTGGCGAGACGGCGCATGCCAGGCTCGTCGAGACCCTGCTCGGAACGCTCACCCAAAGCACCGACGCCGCCGAGCTCGCCGCCAACTGGCAGCGCCTCGCCGAACACTTCGACACCTTCTTCACCACCGAAGCTAGCCTTGATGCCCTCAAGCAGACCATCCTGCAACTGGCCGTCATGGGCAAGCTGGTGCCGCAAGACCCCAACGATGAACCGGCGAAGGAATTACTCAAGCGGATTGCGAAGGAACGGGCGCGGCTGGAGGCGGAAGGGAGGATCAAGAAATCGCAGCCAGTGCCATCTGTTGGTGAGGATGAGCTGCCGTTTGAGGTGCCTCCGACTTGGGCATGGGTCCGCTTGAGTGACGTCACTACGAAGATTACGGATGGCACCCATCACTCCCCGCCGAATCTCTCAGCAGGAGATTTCAAATATATATCGGCAAAAAACATTAAGCGGTGGGGAATTGATCAGTCGGGAATGACCTTTGTGACAAAGGAAATTCACAAAGAAATCTATTCCCGTTGTAACCCCGAGCGTGGGGACATCCTTTACATCAAAGATGGCGCTACCACTGGTATTGCAGCCATCAATACACTGGATGAACCGTTCAGCATGCTCTCCAGTGTGGCATTGTTGAAACCAAGCATTGGGTTATTCAATCGCTACCTGTACTTCCTTATGTCATCGCCCCTTTTCTACGATGAAATGCGAGCAGGCATGACAGGTGTTGCGATTACCCGAGTAACCCTTGCAAAGTTGAACGTTGCTTTGTTGCCGTTGCCACCCCTCCCCGAACAACACCGCATCGTCACCAAAGTCGATGAACTTATGGCTCTCTGCGACCGCCTTAAGGCCGACCTCGCGGATTCCCGCACCCGGCAGGCCCGCCTGTCCACCACCCTGATCGATGCCGCACTGGAGGCGGCCTGAAGTGAGCGAACCTACCGTCGTTATTGAAGAAGTGTTGGGACGCTCGCATCAGGGCATCACCTTGCCCTTCATTTGCCGGGGCGATGACGGTTTGGTGTATTACGTCAAAGGCGCTGGTGCCGGCCGGCGCAGTCAGGTATGCGAGTGGGTGGCGGCGCAGTTGGCGACGGCTTTCGGGTTGCCGGTGGCGGACTATGTCCTCGCCGAAGTGCCGGTCGAGTTGATCGACGCGAAGGTACGTCCCGACATCGGCGAGTTGGGCGCCGGGATCGTCTTTGCCTCGCGGGAGTTGCCCCACGTGCAGGAATTGACGGTGACGACCCGTGATCTTGTCGAGCCAGAGGTAGCGGCCGACATCCTGATCTTTGACTGGTGGCTGCACAACGAGGATCGCCATCTGACCGAGCGCGGTGGCAATCCGAATCTTTTGTGGGACGTGCGGTCGGAAGCCTTGTCGGTGATTGACCACAATCAGGCTTTCGACCCCGGATTCGACGTGGCCCGGTTTTTCGAATCGCACGTGTTCGCGGCCTACTGGAACCGGGTCTTCAGCGATCATGTGGAGCGCCGTAAATATCAGGAACGCATGGCGTCGGTGCTTGCCGGCCTTGAGGCCATCCGTGTTAACATCCCAAATTCGTGGTGGTTCGTCGATGATGGCGTGCCCGCCAACATCACCTGGGACGAGATGGCTACCTGTCTGGAGCGTTGTCGCCGGGAAGATTTCTGGACGTTACCGTGAAAAAGTTCGCCTGCCAATATGCCTTGCTGCGCTTTCGCCCGTTCGTGGAGACGGGCGAATTCGCCAATGTGGGCATCGTCATGTTGGCGCCGGGGGCACGGTTCTTCGGCTATCGACTGCTCAAGCGCTATGGGCGGATTACCCAGTTTTTCCACCAGTTGGATCGTAAGGTCTACCTGACCGGTCGGAAGCTGTTTCAGGAGGAACTGGACCGCTTTACCGGCGAACTGCGTCGGTCTGCACTTGACGGTCGCAAACGGGAACCTGATCTGACGCTGGCAAAAAACCTGTTTGGCGAGTTGGTCAGGCCACGCGAGGCAATGCTTCAGTTCGACGAGCAACGGATCGCACTGGCCGACGACCCCAAGGCCAAGCTGAATGCTCTTTACGATCACTACATCGAGCGCAATTTTGTCACCCGGGAATACCAGGAAGGCCTGCTCGAAAGCACGGTGCGCAAGCTGCTCTACCGGGCCAAGGTGGGGGCTGAGTATCAGCGCCACAAGATCGGCGGTGCCGATTTCGCGGTGAACTTTCCCTTTGTGGCAATGACCGGGGACCGGCCGGAGCGGATCATCAAGCCTCTGTTTTTGGCCCAGGACGATTCCACCAAGCTGCTGACGCATGGCGGGCAATGGGTCGACAGGGTTCGGCGTTTGCGCAGGCGCAACGCGCTGCCGGAGAACGTGTTGTTCCCCGTGACCGCTCCGGCGCAGACCTCGCGGCAATTCGAGGCATTTGCAGAGATTCGGGACGACCTAAAGGCGGCGGATGTTCAGGTTGTTTCTGCCAACGACGAAAACCTGATTCTTCAGTTCGTTGCCCGCGCTTGACCTGCACGTCTGTCTCGGCTTCCGGGCACTTCGTCGCCCCGGCATTGCGATGTCGGTGGTATGTCAGCCAAAAGTCTGCACCCAAATGGTTGGTCGGTGACGCTGCTTGGTCAGGGGATAACAGGGATGTTAGGGATATAAGTTTTCCCCAACGCCCATGATATTTTCGACATGGGTATAGAGAGGGTGGGGGTATTTTTTTGATTCCCCCCTGACCCCCCCTCGACCGGGGCGCGAATTGATTTTCGTTTGATGACCGCCGGCGCGACAGGGGAGCCGCATCCTCCGCGACACGCACCGACGCCGCGCCTTCGGCCCGCTCTGTCACGGGCCTTGCAACAACCCCGCAAGCCCCGCGCCATCGCTACCGCGTCGCGTACTGGATGCCCGCCGTAGCGCAAACCCCCGCGCCACGGCTCAGTGCCTTCGCTCACCGCAGCCGCTCCTGCCCCGCCGCCGCTGCGCCACTGCGCTGGTCAACATAAGGCCGTTCACCAGCTTGCGGCTTGCAGGCGGCTACCTCGTCACATCCTGCACCGCGCCAGAGGCTTCGCCACTGGCTTTGCCTCTCCTGCTGTCGCCGTCCCGCCGGCGCCGACTTTTGCTCTGTCCGGGCTTTCTCGCGTACTGCCCGCCGGGGTGCCGCGCGTCATCCCGCACTTCGTGGCCCGCCGCCGCTTACCTGCGGTGAAGCGGACGGCTACGCTGGCGGGGCGTGTCAGGCTGCAAGATCAAAACCGTGCCACCTGCTCATTGCGCATCCATTCGGCGGCTACGCGGCCAACACCCTGCCGCGTCCCGTCCTCATTCCTGCTCCATTCCGCAGGTCGCACACCCCCAAGGCAAACCCGCTGCGCGGGATTGCCAGTCAAAGGCAACATCCCGGTCAGTTCGCTGCGCTCAACTGCACACCGCCGGGCAGGGGTAAATTCGCCGCTGCGCGTCGAGCTTTAACATAACCGCGCATTACCCAAAGCAGGCCAGTCGCTGCGCATGGCTGCGCTTGGTGGCCTACCGCTGCCGCGCCCTGCGGGTTCGGGTAATGGTCGGTTATGTCTTGCGCCCCTGCCCGGACAAAGGCCAGATCGGTTCGCTACGCTCGGAATTTTATTCAGGCGCTGCGCGCAAGGTGTGGTGTGGGTCGCTTCCGCGCCGGAGGGCGCGGGCGCTGGCCGGCGTCGCCGGTCATCAGAAAACGGCGCATCACTGCACTTCATGAAAAGTTGGCAAGTGGTAGTCTTCGGCCTTCGATACGTTCATGCAAGATCATGCGATTCAGGGCTTGGGGGTAACAATGGGGGTAGAAATTTATTTTTGTTTTTGCTTATCCAGCAACCGCAATGGTTGCAGGCCGTAGTTCGATTCCGGTTCCGGCACCATCCATATAGACGTGTGATAGTTCTCAATCTTCTCTGCGATCAGGGGCACCGTTTCGAAGGCTGGTTCGCTTCGGGCGAGGCGTTTCGCGACCAAAGTCAGCGCCATCTGCTGCAATGCCCGCAGTGCCATACTTCGGGTATCAGCCAGTTGCCATCGGCGCCGCACGTCAAGCGTGGTGTTAGCGATACGGCCTTGGCGGAACAACCGGTGGAATCAGCGACTGCGCCGACCATGGACGCTTTGCACCAGGCGCTGGTCAAGATGGCGCGGCAGGCGGAAAACGTCGGCCAGCGTTTCCCCGAGGAAGCGCGCCGCATCCACTACGACGAAGCCCCCGCACGCAGCATTCGCGGCGTGGCGACTGCCGATGAAACCCGCGACCTGCTCGAAGAGGGCATTGTGGTGCTGCCGGCCCCCGTGCCGCCCGAAGGCGAATTACACTGAGTCCGGCTGGTTCGGTTGGGCGGCCTAAGGTGCCTGCCAGGCGCGCGGCGAGAACCTGAACACCTGTGGGTCTGCCGCATCCACCTGGCCCTTGACCCAGCCGAAAAAGGGCGAGCCCATGGTTTCGACGCGGGTGAAATTTCTCACCGTTTCTCCGCTGGCCGGATCTTCCATCGGCTGATCGATCCGATACTGGTGCGTGTCGCCATGGACCAGCACCACCCGGCCGGCGAAGGCCTGCGTTTCCTCGCGCAATTGCGCCAGCAAGTCGCGATAGCCGGGGCCCGGATTGCCGGCATTGGCCGTGTAAAAGCCGGGATTGCCCTGCATCGCGATCAGTATGCCGGCCAGCTTCCTGGCGCGCGCCAGGGCGAATGCCTGCGCCAGCCAGGCGCGGTTGGCGGCGCTGCGCTCGATGAACTCCGCCACCGGCCCGCCAGTGCGCCGCGTGCCGTGAAAGTTGTTGTCGCTGCCCGGCACGTTGAGTCCGACGAACAGGGCGCCGCCGGCTTCCCAGCGCACGTTTTCGCGATAGCGGGCAAATGCCGGATCGCGGCGCTGGCGTTCCAGCTTCAGCCGTCGCCGGCCCAGCGCGAAATCGTCGGAATAGAACCATGCGCGCAGCTTGCCGAGGCGTTCCACAGGATCGTAGCGGCCGTTGCTCTTGCGATGACAATCGGTCCAGTCGTTGTCGCCCGGCACATAGACCAGCGGATGCGCCGACTTTTGAAATACCGCCAGGATGTCCTTGAACGCCTCGTCGCTGCAGACGCTATCGCCGCTCTTGATGTCGCCGTCGTGGATCACGAAGGCGAGATTATCGCCATCCATTTCCGCGATCAGGTCCGGCAGATGTTCGCGCTCCCAGCGGTTGTAGGGCGTGTCGCCGAACAGGCCGAAGGCGAGCGGCTCGGCCTGTGCTGAAAAGCTCAGCAGCGCCGCGGCCAGCAGCGGAAAAAATCGCTTCACGACCTGGTTCACGACCTGGCCAGCTTGTGCAACTGATAGAGCTTTTCCAGCGCTTCGCGCGGACTCAATTCGTCGGGATTGACGTCGCGCAGAGCGTCGAGTGCCGGATGCGGCGGCTCGGGCAGCGGCGGTGCGCTGGCGAACAGGTCGGGCTGGGTCAGCGAGCCAACCTCGCGATTTTCCAGCAGCGTCAGCCGGCGCCGTGCTTCGCGCACCACGGCCGAGGGCATGCCGGCCAGCGCGGCCACCTGCACGCCATAGCTTTGCGAGGCCGGGCCTTCCTCGACGGCATGCAGGAACACGATCTTGTGGCCGTGCTCGACGGCGTCGAGATGCACGTTGGCGCAGACCGGGTAATCCTGCGCCAGCCGCGTCAGCTCGAAATAGTGGGTCGAGAACAGGGTCCAGGCGCGGTTCTTCTCGATCAGGTGGCGGGCGATGGCGAAGGCCAGCGCGACGCCGTCGAAAGTCGAGGTGCCGCGGCCGATTTCGTCCATCAGCACCAGCGATCGTTCCGTTGCGCTGTTCAGAATGGCGGCGGCTTCGGTCATCTCGACCATGAAGGTGGAGCGCCCGGAGGCGAGGTCGTCCGAGGCGCCGATGCGCGTGTAGATCGCGTCGATCGGCCCAAGCCGGCAGCGCGCCGCGGGCACGAAGCTGCCGCAGTGGGCCAGCAATACGATCAGCGCGGCCTGGCGCATGTAGGTCGATTTGCCGCCCATGTTGGGGCCGGTGATCAGCAGCATGCGGCGCGCCGGCGAGAGGCGCGTGTCGTTGGCAATAAAGCTGTCGATCTGCCGTTCCACCACGGGGTGGCGGCCGCCCTCGATCTCGATCGCGGCTTCGTTACAGAACTCCGGCTGGCGGTAGTCGTGACGCACGGCAGCGGTGGCGAAGGCGGCGAGGCCGTCGAGTTCGGCGATGGCACGGGCGATGCGCTGCAGGAGCGGAATGTGGATCATCAGCGCGCCGAGCAGTTCGTCCCACAGCTGCTTTTCCAGCGCCAGCGCGCGCTCGTTGGCCGACAGCGCCTTGTCCTCGAAGCTCTTGAGTTCGGGCGTGATGTAGCGCTCGGCATTCTTCAGGGTCTGGCGGCGGCGGTAATCCTCGGGAATCTTCTCGGCGTTGGCATGGGTGACTTCGATGTAGAAGCCATGCACCTTGTTGTACTCGACCTTGAGATTACTGATGCCGCTGCGCTCGCGTTCGCGCGCTTCGAGCTCGATCAGGAAGGCGCCACAGTTGTGCTGGATCGCCCGCAGTTCGTCGAGATCGGCGTTGTAGCCCGCGGCGATGACGCCGCCTTCGCGGATCAGCGCGGCGGGTTCCAGCGCCACGGCCTCGGTCAGCAGGCTGACGCAAGCCTGCGGCGTGCTCAGCGCCGCAGCGAGTTCGGCGAGTCGCGGCGCCGTATCGCCAGCGCCGACTTTTGAGCGAATGTCGTCGAGACGTGCGAGGCTGTCGCGCAACGCAGACAGGTCGCGCGGACGGGCGCTCTTCAGGGCGATGCGCGCGGCGATGCGGTCGATGTCGGCAAAGCCGGACAGCGCCTTCGCCAGCGCGGCGAACGGACCGTTGCCGGCATCGCCGACCAGCGCCGCGACGGCTTCGTGCCGCGCGCGCGGGATGCTGCGTTCGGTCAGCGGGTGGTGCAGGCAGTGGCGCAGCCAGCGCGAGCCCATGCTGGTGGCGCAGCTGTCGAGCAGGGAGAGCAGGGTCGGGGCTGCTTCGCCGCGCAGGGTTTCGGAGATTTCCAGGTTGCGCCGGGTCGCAGCGTCGAGCCGCAGGTAGCTGCCTTCGTGTTCTACGGTCAGTTGCGTGACGTGGGCCAGCGCCTGCAGCTGTGTGGCCTGGGCATAGCGGTAGAGCGCGCCGGCGGCGGCCAGCCCGAGTTCTTCGTCATGCACGCCGAAGCCGGCCAGGTCGCGGGTGCCGAAGTGTTCGGCCAGCGCATTGGCCGCGGCGCGTGCGTCGAAATGCCAGTCCGGCAGGTGCTGGGCGACGGCGCGATTTTCCGGCACGCCGCTGCGCAGCGCGTCGGGCAGCAGCAGCTCGGCCGGGCGCAGGCGCTCGAAGTGGGCGGGCAGGGCGTCGAGCGAGGTTTCCAGCAGGCGCAGGTCGCCGTTGGCGAGATTGAGCCAGGCCACTCCAGCGCGCTGACGGTTAATCGTCAGCGCCAGCAGCAGGCTGTCGTTGCGGTCGTCGAGCAGGTTGGCGTCGGTCAGTGTGCCGGGCGTGACGATGCGCGTCACGGCGCGCTCCACCGGCCCTTTGGCCAGCGCCGGGTCGCCGATCTGCTCGCAGATCGCCACCGAGACACCGAGCTTGACCAGTTTGGCCAGGTAGCCGTCGGCGGCGTGGTAGGGAATGCCGGCCATCGGGATCGGCTTGCCGGCCGACTGGCCGCGCGCGGTCAGCGTGATGTCGAGCAGGCGCGCGGCGCGCTCGGCATCCTCGTAGAACAGCTCGTAGAAATCCCCCATGCGGAAGAACAGCAGCTTGTCGGCATGCTCCGCTTTGGCGCGCAGCCATTGCTGCATGACGGGGGTGTGGGCCGCCAGTTCGGCGGCCGTCATGGCGGCCGACATCGGGCTCGGCTTACGCCCTGAGTTTTTCGCTCAGATGCGGGCTGATGAGCTGCAGCAGCTGGGCGAAGATTTTGGGGTTGCCGCCGATGATGTTGCCGGTCTTCATGTAGTTGGCTTCGCCCGACAAGTCGCCGACCAGGCCGCCGGCTTCGGTGATCAGCAGGCTGCCGGCGGCCATGTCCCAAGGCGAGAGGCCGAGTTCCCAGAAGCCGTCCATGCGGCCGCAGGCGACCCAGGCCAAGTCCAGCGATGCCGCACCGGGGCGGCGCATGCCGGCGGTCTTTTGTGCGACGTCACGGAAGATCGCCAGGTAGGTGTCGATGTGGTCGAACATGCGATACGGAAAGCCGGTGCCGATCAGCGCCTCGTCGAGCTTGGCGCGCTTGGCGACGCGGATGCGCTTCTCGTTGACGAAGGCGCCGCCGCCCTTGCTGGCGGTGAAGATTTCATTGCGGTTAGGGTCATACACCACGGCTTGCGTCATGACGCCCTTGTGCGCGAGGCCGATCGAAATCGCGTATTGCGGCACGCCGTGGATGAAGTTGGTGGTGCCGTCGAGCGGATCGATGATCCACTGGTATTCGCTGTCGGCGCGGGTGCCGGCCAGGCCGGACTCCTCTGCTAAAATTCCATGGCTCGGATAGGCCTCGCGCAGGACATCGAGGATCGCGGCTTCCGCGGCGCGATCGACTTCCGTTACGTAATCGCTTTGCTGCTTGACGTCGATCCTGAGCTTGTCGACGTCCAGGCTGGCGCGGTTGATGATCTGGCCGGCGCGGCGCGCGGCTTTGACGGCTATGTTCAGCGTGGGATGCATGGATTTTTAAGGCGGGGCAAGCCAAAGATGGGCGCTAACAGCGCGCGAAGTGCGCAATTCTATCCCGGGACATAAATGAACACCACGCCATCGCCTGCTCCCGCCGTCCTCGACCGTATTCGCGTAGTGCTTTCCCATCCGAGCCACCCGGGCAACATCGGCGCGGCGGCGCGGGCGATGAAGACCATGGGTTTGTCGCACCTGGTGCTGGTCAATCCGAAAGCCTTTCCCGACGCCCAGGCCGATGCCATGGCGGCCGGCGCCACCGATCTGCTGGTGCAGGCCGAGGTGGTTTCCTCCCTGCCGGAAGCCCTGTCCGGTACCGTGCTGGCGGTGGCCATGACCGCCCGCCGCCGCGAGCTGGCGACGCCCGCGCTGTGGGCGCGCGACGCCGCGGCGGAACTGGTGTCCATGGCGACAAGCGGCGATGTGGCGCTGGTGTTCGGCAACGAAACCTCCGGGCTGTCCAACGAGGAATTGGGACAGTGCCGGCGCTGGGCGATGATTCCGGTCAGCGCGGAGTTCAGTTCGCTGAATCTTGCGGCGGCGGTGCAGGTGATGTGCTACGAACTGCGCCTCGCCGCGCTCGATCCCGGCCAGCCGCCGGCGGTGTCGGGCGCCGGGGATCTCGCCAGTCACGACGAAGTCGAAGGTTTGATCAGGCATATCGAACGCGCGGCGATTTCCAGCGAGTTCCTCGACCCGGCAAGTCCGAAACGGCTCATTTTGCGTTTGCGGCGCATGTTGTCACGCGCCGTGCCGGAAAAGGAAGAGGTCGCCATCCTGCGCGGACTGTTCGCGGCATTGGAAAAGGCCGCGTCATGCCCAACTGCAACAGGAAGCAGGAAGTCCGGGCGGGGCAGCGAACAGTGAGTTGCAAATAAATGCTTGACCCCGGTGCTCGGGATTTCTACCATTTCAGAAAGTACTAATGGATCAATCGATGTTCTCCCGCCTGCGTGAAGATATTTCCTGCGTTTTCGAACGCGATCCTGCCGCCCGTTCGACGTGGGAGGTCTTGACCTGCTATCCGGGTTTTCACGCCCTGACCCTGCATCGGCTTGCACACTGGCTGTGGACTGCGCGCCTGCGCTGGCTGGCGCGCTTCCTGTCGCATTTCACGCGCTGGATCACCGGCATCGAGATCCATCCCGGCGCCACCATCGGCCGCCGCGTGTTCATCGACCATGGCATGGGTGTGGTTATCGGCGAGACAGCGGTGATCGAGGACGAGTGCACGCTGTATCACGGCGTGACCTTGGGCGGCACCTCGTGGAGCAAGGGCAAGCGGCACCCGACGCTGCAGCGCGGCGTGGTGATCGGCGCCGGGGCCAAGGTGCTGGGCCCGATCACGCTGGGTCCGGGTGCCAAGGTCGGTTCGAATGCCGTGGTGGTGCGCGACGTGCCGCCGGGTGCGACGGCGGTGGGCATTCCGGCGCGCATCATCGAGGACCGCAGCGAGATCGATCGCGAGGTCAAGGCCGGCCAGATGGGCTTCTCCGCCTATGCCGTGACGCGTGCCGAGGATGATCCGCTGGCCCAGGCGATTCACGGCCTGCTCGATCACGCGGTGGAAACCGACCGGCGCATCGAGGCCTTGCTGAAAACCATGGCAAAGTCAGGGGTATCGCTTGAAGACGACGTGGCGACGGCCGACAAGTTCGATCCGAATTACCTGTCGAAGATAGTTGACTAAAACGCTCGGGATACCATATAGTCGATACAAACGCTCAGGTATTATTTTCCGAGGCGTTTCCCGAACGTAATTCCCCGATGGAGATTTCAAATGAGACTGACGACCAAAGGACGTTTTGCCGTTACTGCGATGATCGACCTTGCCCTGCGCGAGCATACCGGCCCGGTAACCCTGGCTGGCATCAGCGAGCGGCAGAGGATTTCGCTTTCCTATCTTGAGCAGCTGTTCGGCAAACTGCGGCGTCGCGAACTGGTGTCGAGCGTACGCGGCCCGGGCGGCGGCTATTGCCTGGCCAAGCCGCTGGAAGCCGTATCGGTGGCCGACATCATTCACGCGGTCGACGAGTCGCTCGACGCGACCAACTGTGGCGGCAAGGGCAATTGCGCCGAGGACCTGCGCCCCTGCATGACCCACGAGCTGTGGACCAGCCTCAACGTGAAAATGTTCGAGTACCTGAGTTCCGTCACCCTCGCTGAACTGGTAGCCCAGCAGCAGGAGCGCGCCGGCGTCAGTGCCTCCGTGCTGCATGACGAGCGGCCCATGCGTCGCGTCCGCCGCCCGGCCGAGGAACTTGTGGCCGCCTGATCGCATAGCGGAATTGCCATGTTCGCCCCGGTCTACTTCGATCACAACGCCACCACGCCGCTCGATCCTGGCGTGCTGGAAGGCATGCTGCCTTACCTGCGCGAGCAGTATGGCAACGCCTCCAGCCGCCATGAATACGGCCGTGCGGCGCGGCGTGCGATCGACGAGGCGCGGCAGCGGGTGGCCTGTGCGGCCGGTGCTCATCCGACCGAGGTGGTATTTACCAGCGGCGGCTCCGAGGCCAACAACCTGTTCATCAAGGGCGCCGCGGCAAGCCTGGCGCCGGGCATCGTGGCCATCTCGGCCATCGAACATCCCTGCGTGCGCGAGCCGGCGAAGCAGTTGCAGCGCGCCGGCTGGACCTTGCGCGAGATTGCCGTCGATGCGAATTGCCGTGTCGCCAGCGCCGACTTTCAGGCGGCGCTCGACGCGAAGCCGGCGCTGTTTTCGGTCATGCTGGCCAATAACGAGACAGGTGCGGTGCAGGATGTGGCTGCCCTTGCGGCGCAGGCCAAACCCTCGCGGGCCTGGTTCCATGTCGACGCGGTGCAGGCCTTCGGCAAGTTGCCGCTGGATTTCCGGACCCTGAACAGCGCCGGCGTGCATGCTCTGACGCTCTCGGCACACAAGCTGGGCGGGCCGAAAGGGGCGGGTGCGCTGGTGGTCGATAAACGCGTCGAACTGCAGCCGCTGATTGCCGGCGGCGGTCATGAACGCGGCCTGCGTTCCGGCACGGAAAACGTCGCCGCGATTGTCGGCTTCGGCCTCGCCGCCGAACTGGCCGCGACCCGGCTCAACGAGCACGGCAGACGACTCGCGGCCTTGCGCAGCGAACTGGAAGCGGGCCTCGTGGCGCAGGGTGCGACGATTTTTGCAGCAGCAGCAGAGCGCCTGCCGAACACCAGCTATTTCGCCTTTGCCGACCTGGACGGCGAAACCCTGGTGGGCAAGCTGGATCGCGCCGGTTTCGCGGTGGCCGCCGGGGCGGCCTGTTCCAGCGCCAATCCGGAACCCTCGCATGTGCTGCTGGCGATGGGCATCGAAGCGCGGCTCGCGCGCGGGGCCGTGCGGGTGAGCTTTGGCGTCGACAATACGGTGGCGCAGGTGCGTGATTTTCTTGCGGCATTGAATACTACAATCTTGCAACTCAAGGGCCTGACCGCCCTGACAAGCTGAACTGGAGAAATTGGTAATGAATTCAGGCATGAAACTGCCGGTGTACCTCGACTACTCCGCAACGACGCCGGTCGATCCGCGCGTCGCGGCGAAGATGATTCCCTGGCTGACCGAGCATTTCGGCAACCCCGCCTCGCGTTCCCATGCCTATGGCTGGGAAGCCGAGAAGGCCGTCGAGGAAGCGCGCGAAGAAGTCGCCCTGCTGGTCGGCGCGGACGCCAAGGAAATCATCTGGACCTCGGGTGCCACGGAATCCAACAACCTGGCGATCAAGGGTGCGGCGCATTTCTATGCGGCCACCAAGGGCAAGCACATCATCACGGTGTCGACCGAGCACAAGGCGGTGCTGGATACCGTCAAGGAACTCGAGCGCCAGGGTTTCGAAGCGACCTATCTGGTGCCGCAGGAAAACGGCCTGATCACCGTCGAGCAGTTCAAGGCGGCCTTGCGACCCGACACCGTAGTGGCGTCGGTGATGGCGGTGAATAATGAAATCGGCGTGATCCAGCCGATCGCCGAGATCGGCGAAATCTGCCGCGAAAAGGGCGTGATCTTCCACGTCGATGCGGCGCAGGCCACCGGCAAGATGCCGATTGATCTCTCCAAGCTGAAGGTCGACCTGATGTCCTTCTGCGCGCACAAGACTTATGGCCCCAAGGGCATCGGTGCGCTGTACGTCAGGCGCAAGCCGCGCATCCGCCTGGAAGCGCAGATGCACGGTGGCGGCCACGAGCGCGGCATGCGTTCCGGCACGCTGGCAACGCACCAGATCATCGGCATGGGCGAATGCTTCCGTCTGGCGCGCGTCGAAATGGCCGTCGAGAACGAGCGCATCCGCATGCTGCGCGACAGGCTGCTCAAGGGCCTGATGGATATCGAGGAAACCTACATCAATGGCGACATCGAGCAGCGCGTGCCGCACAACCTGAACGTCAGTTTCAATTTCGTCGAAGGCGAGTCGCTGATCATGGCGGTCAAGGACATCGCCGTGTCGAGCGGTTCGGCCTGCACCTCGGCCAGCCTCGAGCCGTCCTATGTGCTGCGCTCGCTGGGGCGTTCCGACGAACTGGCGCACAGCTCGATCCGCTTCACGCTGGGCCGTTTCACGACCCAGGAAGATATCGATTTCACCATCAAGCTGCTGCACGACAAGCTGGGCAAGCTGCGCGAACTTTCCCCGCTTTGGGAAATGTACAAGGACGGCGTCGATTTGAACTCCGTTCAATGGGCTGCACACTGAGGAAACCATCATGGCATACAGCGAAAAAGTACTGGATCACTACGAGAATCCACGTAACGTCGGTTCCTTTGCCAAGGACGACGAAGGCGTCGCCACCGGCATGGTCGGTGCACCGGCCTGCGGTGACGTCATGAAGCTGCAGATCAAGGTCGGCAAGGACGGCATCATCGAAGACGCCAAATTCAAGACCTACGGCTGCGGCTCGGCAATCGCCTCGTCCTCGCTGGTGACCGAGTGGGTCAAGGGCAAGACGCTGGACCAGGCGCTGGACATCAAGAACACCCAGATCGCCGAAGAACTGGCGCTGCCGCCGGTCAAGATCCACTGCTCGATCCTGGCCGAGGATGCGATCAAGGCCGCCGTGGCCGACTACAAGAAGAAACAGGGAGCCTGAACATGAGTGCCTGTACCACCGCCGCCACTGATTCGAATGTCATTCCCGATACCCCGCCGGCAGGCTGGCAGGGCGGGCAGGGCGCCAGCCCGGTCACCCTCAGCGAGCGCGCTGCGGACCACATTGCCAAGTTCATCGCCAAGCGCGGCAAGGGCGTCGGCATTCGTCTCGGCGTGCGCACCTCGGGCTGCTCGGGGATGGCCTACAAACTTGAATTTGCCGATGCCGCCAATCCGGAGGACATCCAGTTCGTCAGCCACGGCGTCAAGGTGCTGGTCGATCCGAAGAGCCTGCCCTATCTGGCCGGCACCGAACTCGACTACGCGCGCGAGGGCCTCAACGAGGGCTTCAAGTTCAACAATCCGAACGTCAAGGATGCTTGCGGCTGCGGCGAGTCATTCAATACCTGATGCTCGCCTGACCGACTCGCGATGACCACGTTCGACCTGAATTTCGCTGCCGACCATTTCACGTTGTTCGGCCTGCCGCGTGCTCAGTCGCTTGACCTGGAAAACCTCGAGAGCTGCTTTCGCGCGGTCCAGGCCAAGGTGCATCCCGACAAGCATGCACATGCCACCGACGCCGACCGGCGTCTGGCCATGCAGTGGGCGACGCGGGTCAATGAGGCCTTCCAGACCCTGAAGTCGCCGGGCAAGCGCGCGCGTTATCTGCTGGGCCTGCTCGGCCATGATCCGCAGATCGAAAGCAACACCGCGATGCCGGCGGAGTTCCTGATCAGCCAGATGGAAATGCGCGAAGCGGTGATGGAGGCGCGTGCCGCGGCCGACGAAGCGGGTTTGGAGGATGTCCGCACGCGCCTGTTGCGCGAGATCAGGGACGACTATGCGCGGCTCGCCGAATTGATCGACGTCGCCAGGGATTACGCCGCCGCAGCCAGTCTGGTGCGACAACTGATGTTCCAGGAAAAACTGCTCAACGAAATTGACGACGCGCTCGAAGCCGTCACTGCTTAAAAGAAAAATATGGCACTTCTTCAAATTGCGGAGCCGGGGGAATCCGCCGCGCCCCATGAGCATCGGCTTGCGGTAGGCATCGACCTCGGCACCACCAATTCGCTGGTTGCGACCGTCAGAAGCGGCATGAGTGTGGTCTTGAACGACGTGCAGGGGCGGCCCTTGCTGCCCTCCGTGGTCGCCTATGCCGCCGACGGTAGCGTCGAGGTGGGCCATGGCGCCGAGGCCAGGCAGTCGATCGATCCCAAGAACACCATCATCTCGGTCAAGCGCTTCATGGGCCGCGGCCGGCACGACATCGCCCACATCGAAACCCTGCCCTACGATTTCGTCGATACGGAGGGCATGGTCAAGCTGAAGACCATTGCCGGCATCAAGAGTCCGGTCGAGATCTCGGCCGAGATCCTGAAGACGGTGCGCAACCGGGCCGAGGCGTCGCTGGGCGGCGAACTCACCGGCGCCGTGATCACCGTCCCGGCCTACTTCGACGATGCCCAGCGTCAGGCGACCAAGGATGCGGCGCGCCTCGCCGGCCTGAACGTGCTGCGCCTGCTCAACGAACCGACGGCTGCCGCCATCGCCTACGGGCTGGACAATTCGGCCGAGGGCATCTATGCGGTGTTCGACCTCGGCGGCGGCACCTTCGACATTTCCATCCTGCGCCTGTCGAAAGGCGTCTTCGAGGTCATGGCCACCGGCGGCGATTCGGCGCTGGGCGGCGACGACTTCGATCACCGCATCTTCTGCTGGATCATCGAGCAGGCCGACCTGGCGCCGCTTTCGCCGCAGGATGCACGCCTGCTGCAGACGCGTGCCCGCGAAGCCAAGGAGCAGCTGTCGCAGCATGGCCAGGTGCCGATCACGGTCAAGCTCGGCAGCGGCGAATACGTCGATCTGACGCTGACCACCGAAATTTTCACCGCGATAACCCGCACTCTGGTGCAAAAGACCCTGGCGCCGACCAGGAAAGCCTTGCGCGACGCCGGGCTGACAGTCGAGGATGTGCGCGGCGTGGTCATGGTCGGCGGTTCGACGCGCATGCCGCAGATCCAGCATGCGGTGGCCGAACTGTTCAAGCAGGAACCGCTCAACAATCTGGATCCCGAGAAGGTCGTGGCGCTCGGCGCCGCGATCCAGGCCAACCTGCTGGCCGGCAACCGTGCCGCCGGCGACGACTGGCTGCTGCTCGACGTGATTCCCTTGTCGCTGGGGCTGGAGACCATGGGCGGTCTGGTCGAGAAGATCATTCCGCGCAATTCCACGATACCGATCGCGCGTGCCCAGGAATTCACCACCTTCAAGGATGGCCAGACGGCGATGGCGATTCACGTGGTACAGGGCGAGCGCGAACTGGTGGCCGATTGCCGCAGTCTGGCGCAGTTTCAGCTGCGCGGCATACCGCCCCTGGTCGCCGGTGCGGCGCGCATCCGCGTCACCTTCCAGGTCGATGCCGACGGCCTGCTTTCGGTGACCGCACGCGAACAGACCAGCGGCCGCGAGGCGCGCATCGAGGTCAAGCCGGCCTATGGCCTGAGCGACGACGAAATCGCCGCCATGCTCAAGGACAGCTTCAGCCATGCCGGCGACGATGCCTTCCGCCGTGCCCTGCGCGAGGCGCAGGTCGAATCGCAGCGCCTGATCGAGGCTACGCAGTCGGCATTGCAGGATGCCGGCAACCTGCTGTCGACCCTGGAGCGCGCGCATATCGACGCGGCTCTGACCAGATTGCAGGCGGTGATCATCGGCGATGATCGCCGTGCCATCGACGAAGCGATGCAGGCGCTGAGTGCCGCGACCAACGAATTCGCGGCGCGGCGCATGAACCAGAGCGTGCAGCGCGCGCTCTCCGGCCGGAATGTTGACCAACTTTCACTATGACCCAGATAATCGTTCTTCCCCATGTCGAGTTGTGCCCTGACGGCGCCGTGATCGATGCCGCGCCGGGCACATCGGTCTGCGATGCGCTGCTCGGCAATGACATCGAAATCGAGCACGCCTGCGAGAAATCCTGCGCTTGCACCACCTGCCACGTCATCGTGCGCGAAGGTTTCGAATCGCTCGCCGAGGCGGAGGAACTCGAAGAGGACCTGCTCGACAAGGCCTGGGGCCTGGAACCCAAGTCACGCCTGTCCTGCCAGGCCTTGGTCGGTCAGACGCCGCTGGTGATCGAGATTCCGAAATACACCATCAACATGGTCAAGGAAGGGCATTCCAAGAAATGAAGTGGACTGATTCCCTCGAAATCGCCATACAACTCGCCGAAGCCCATCCCGACGTCGATCCGGCGCGCCTCAATTTTGTCGACCTGATGCGCTGGGTCATGGCGCTGCCGGGCTTCGAGGAAAACGAGAGCCACTGCGGCGAAAAGAAGCTCGAAGCGATACAGCAGGCCTGGATCGACGAGCTGGAGTAGTCGATGCTGGTCGACACGCACTGCCATCTGGACGCGGCGGAGTTTGACCTCGATCGCGACGCAGTGGCGGCCGCCGCGGCCGCGGCCGGGGTCGGCCGGATCGTGGTGCCGGCGGTGGAACGTGCCAACTTCGGCGCAGTCGCCGCAGTCTGCCGCGATTATCCGGGCTGCCTTGCGGCCTACGGCATTCATCCCATGTACGTCGACCGGGCGCGCGAAGAGGACCTCGACGCCTTGCGCGAAACGATTCTGCGCGAACGGCCGCTGGCGGTAGGCGAGATCGGACTTGACGGCTTTGTCGAACCGCGCGACGCTGCGCGGCAGGAGTTCTATTTCGCCGCGCAGCTGCAGATCGCCCGCGACAACGGCCTGCCGGTGCTGCTGCACGTGCGGCGCGCCATCGATCCGGTGCTCAAGGCCTTGCGACGGTGTCACGTGAGCGGCGGCATCGCCCATGCCTTCAACGGCAGCCGGCAGCAGGCCGACGAATTCATCAAGCTGGGCTTCAAGCTGGGATTCGGCGGCGCCATGACCTTTCCGCGCGCCAGTCGCATCCGCGAACTTGCCGCCACGCTGCCGCTCGATGTCATCGTGCTGGAAACCGATGCGCCGGACATTCCGCCGGAATGGAAAGTCGGCGCCCGCAACACGCCGGATCAACTGCCGCGCATTGCACAAACCCTTGCCGGCCTGCGCGGCATCGCGGTGCAGGAACTTGCCGAGGCGACCGCTGCCAATGCCACCGCCGTGCTTCCCGGGCTGACCCGGATCGAATCAACTTTTCCTCAATCAACCTCAAACAGGAGCAATTCATGGGTACTACCATAACGCGACGTGGCACCACAATTCGCGTCGATGGCGATCTCCCGGCTGTCGGAGCGAAAGCGCCTGACTTCAAACTCGCCAACGGGCTACTGGCCGATGTTTCCCTGGGGGACTTTGCCGGCAAACGCAAGGTCTTGAACATTTACCCGAGCATCGACACCCCGACCTGTGCCACATCGACACGCAAGTTCAACGAGGCCGCTGGAAATCTGGCGAACACCGTCGTGCTTTGCATATCCGCCGACCTGCCATTCGCGGCCAGGCGTTTTTGCGAACTGGAGGGACTGAAAAATGTCGCCCATCTGTCTACCTTTCGCGATCCGGAGTTCCCTAAGAAATGGGGTGTGGCGCTCGCCGATGGACCGTGGGCCGGCCTAACGGCACGCGCGGTAGTGGTGCTGGACGAAAACGACAAGGTGATTCACAGCGAAATGGTGCCTGAACTTTCGCAAGAGCCCGACTACGCCGCGGCGCTGAAGGCGCTGAAGGCGCTGGAGTGAAAGCTTGTGAATAAATCTACTGCGCGTGCCGGATCGGGGCTTGGGCGGTGCTCGCTACCCTCATGTACAACAACGTACATTCCGGTAGCTGCGCTCCGGTCGCACCCCGCTGCGACCCGCTCGCTACGATTTCTTCACAAGCTCTGAGGCAAGCCGCCTTTGGCGGCAGCATTTCTTGCGGCCGACGGCACCCACTGACACTGCCCGCAGCACAAAAAAACGCCCGGAAGCGAGCTTCCGGGCGTTTTCACGTTCAGGCTTGGTGTGGGAAAGATTTGCTACGCGCTATCTATTTACAGTCGGCGCAAACGCCGCTCGAACGCAATGCTCAAACCGGACAGGTCATGTCCTGTCCGCAGCACATCGGAGACTTCACCTTGCCGTGTCCGTCGGGGCACTCGGATACGTGCACGACGGTCTTGCCGTCGGGCATCGTGAGTGTGCTGTGGATAAGTTCTTTGCCGCACTTTCCGCAGGTCATGGTACCGATGCTCATGCCGCATTTACTGCACGTGTAAGCTACCATAATCATTTTCCTCCTTGCTTGCGTTGCGTAAGAACCACTGGAACTTGGGAAATTATATACCCGGCTCCCGTTTTTTTATGCCGTAGCGTCGCGGCTGGCGCGCTTGCGTTCGTGTTCCTTGAGGAAGCGCTTGCGCAGGCGGATCGATTTCGGCGTGATCTCGACCAGTTCGTCGTCGGCGATGAATTCGACGGCTGATTCGAGCGTCATCAGCACCGGCGGCACCAGGCGCACGGCTTCGTCGGTGCCGGAGGCGCGCACGTTGGTCAGTTGCTTGCCCTTGATCGGATTCACGACGAGATCGTTGTCGCGGCTGTGGATGCCGATGATGATGCCTTCATAGAGCGGATCGCCCGGGCTGACGAACATGCGGCCGCGATCCTGCAGCTTCCACAGCGCGTAGGCAACGGCGGCGCCGTCATCCTGCGAGATCAGTACGCCGTTGCGGCGCTCGGCCATGACGCCGGCCATCGGGCCATAGTCGTCGAAAATGTGGCTGGCCATGCCGGTGCCGCGGGTCAGGGTCAGGAATTCGCCCTGGAAGCCGATCAGGCCGCGCGCGGGGATGCGGTATTCGAGGCGGACACGGCCCTTGCCGTCCGATTCCATGTTGAGCAGCTCGCCACGGCGGCGGCCGAGTTCTTCCATGACGCCGCCCTGGTTGTCGTTCTCGATATCGACGGTGAGCAGTTCGTAGGGTTCGCACTTCTCGCCGTTGATGTCCTTGAACAGCACGCGCGGCCGCGACACCGCCAGTTCGTAGCCTTCGCGGCGCATGGTTTCGAGCAGGATGGTCAGGTGCAGTTCGCCGCGGCCGGAAACCAGGAACACGTCGGCATCCTCGGTTTCCTCGACGCGCAGGGCGACGTTGGACAGCAGTTCCTTGTTGAGGCGCTCGCGGATCTGGCGGCTGGTGACGTACTTGCCTTCCTTGCCGGCCAGCGGCGAGGTATTGACCTGGAAATTCATGGTCAGCGTCGGCTCATCGACCACCAGGGGCGCCATGCCGACCGGCGCGGCGGGATCGCAGATGGTGACGCCGATGCCGACCTGTTCGATGCCGGTGACCAGCACGATGTCGCCGGCTTCCGCCTCGCTCGCCTGTTCGCGTTCGAGGCCGGTGAACATCATGATCTGGCCGATCTTGGCCTTGCCCTTGCTTTCGTCGCCGTACATCACGGCGACTTCCTGGCCGGCCTTCATGCGGCCCTGCTGGATGCGGCCGATGCCGATGCGGCCGACATAGCTGTTGTAGTCGAGGGAGCAGATCTGCAATTGCAGCGGCTGCTCCACGTCGACGGCGGGTTGCGGCGTGTGCTTGATGATGGCCTCGTAGAGCGGTCGCATGTCGGTGCCGGGCTTGGTTGCGTCGAGCATGGCGAAGCCGTTCAGGGCGGAAGCGAAGACCACGGGGAAATCGAGTTGTTCTTCCGTGGCGCCGAGCTTGTCGAACAGATCGAAGGTATGGCTGATGACCCAGTCGGGGCGGGCGCCGGGACGGTCGATCTTGTTCACCACGACGATCGGCTTGAGGCCCAGGGCCAAGGCCTTCCTCGTGACGAAGCGGGTCTGCGGCATCGGGCCTTCGACCGCATCGACCAGCAGCAGCACGCCATCGACCATCGACAGCACGCGCTCGACCTCGCCGCCGAAGTCGGCGTGTCCGGGGGTGTCGACGATGTTGATGTGGGTGCCTTCGTAGTCGATGGCGCAGTTCTTCGACAGAATGGTGATCCCGCGTTCTTTCTCAAGATCGTTGGAATCCATTACCCGCTCGGTGACAGCCTGGTGGGCGGCGAAGGTGCCAGACTGACGCAGCAACTGGTCGACCAGGGTGGTCTTGCCGTGGTCAACGTGGGCGATAATGGCGATATTTCTGAGGGCGCGGGACATAGTGGTCTTGGGTTTGTTGCGGTGCGGAATAACCTACTATTTTATCACGCTTCGCTCGTTTTTCTGATTGAATTTTCAGGGAATTTTTATGCTCGGTATCATTGGTGGCAGTGGCTTGACCCAGCTGGCGAATCTGGATGTATCGCACCGCGAAGTGGTGCGCACGCCGTACGGCGAACCGTCCGGCCCGCTGACCTTCGGCCGCGTCGGCAACCAGGATGTGGTTTTTGTCGCCCGTCACGGCTACGGACACACCATCCCGCCGCACTTGGTGAATTACCGCGCCAATATTCATGCGCTGGAAACCTCGGGCGTCACCCAGATCATTTCGGTCGCGTCGGTGGGCGGGATTCGCGCCGACCTCGGTCCCGGCACCCTCGTGGCGCCGCACCAGATCATCGATTACACATGGGGTCGCGAGATGACCTTTCAGTCCGGGATTGACGGTCCCGTGGTGCATGTCGATTTCACCGAACCCTACGATGCAGGCGTGCGCAAGCTGCTGCTCGATGTCGCACAGCGGATTGGCGAGCAAGTGGCCGATGGCGCGGTGTATGCGACCACGCAGGGGCCGCGGCTGGAGACTGCGGCCGAAATCAACCGCCTGCATGGCGATGGCGCCGACATCGTTGGCATGACGGGTATGCCTGAAGCAGGGTTGGCCCGCGAGCTTGAACTGCCCTACGCGGCGCTGTGCGTGGTTTCCAACTGGGCGGCGGGGCGTGGAGATTCCGCCCATGCGATCAGGTTCGACAGCCTCGAAGCGGTGCTGCACCAGGCCATGGCTCGCGTGCGCCGGATCATCGAGGGCGTCTGCGTGACATGATTCTTGATGTATTGCGCATGGGCGATCCGCGCCTGCTGCGCGTGGCGCAGCCAGTGACGCAGTTCGCTACGCCGGAACTGGACGCGCTGCTGCGGGACATGCGCGACACCATGGCGCATCTCGACGGCGCCGGGCTTGCCGCGCCGCAGATCGGCGTCGATCTGCGCGTGGTGATTTTCGGCTGCCAGGCCAATCCGCGCTATCCCGATGCGCCGCCGGTACCGGACACGGTACTGATCAATCCCCTGCTGACGCCTTTCGGCGAGGAAGAGGAGGAGGGCTGGGAAGGCTGCCTGTCGGTGCCCGGCCTGCGCGGCTGGGTGCCGCGCTGGAAGCGCTTGTACTACGAGGGCTACGACGAATCCGGACGGCGCTTCGAGCGTCGCGTCGAGGGCTTCCATGCCCGCGTGGTGCAGCATGAATGCGACCACCTCGATGGCATCCTCTATCCGATGCGGGTGCGCGACTTCAGGCGCTTCGGGTTCACCGACGTCCTCAACCTGCCCGGGGTGGTTGAGGACTAGCGCCGGCGTAGTGCCGGCGCCGACTCGTGTTCAGCCGGCCTTGGCGCGCTTGGCCTGCAGGCGCTGCGCGGTCTTCTCGATGCCGACGATGAAGCGGTTGTGCTTGCCGCGTGCGACTTCTTCGACGGCATCGCGCGCTGTGAAGTTGAAGGAGACGGCGCCGCCGTTGACTTCGGTCAGCGTCACGGTGATCTCGACCCACATGCCCATCAGCGTGGCGCCGACATGGTCCAGTTCGACGCGGGTGCCGACCGAATCCTTGCCGGCTTCGATGTTCGCCAGCAGCAGGTCGCGGCAGGTCATTTCGATGTCATAGAGCAGGTTGGGGGTCGAATAGACGCGGCAGTCGTCGCCCATGAAACTGATGGTGCGGTCGCGGTCGATCTCGACGCGGCGGGTGGCGCTAAGGCCGGCTTTCAGTGTGTCGCTCATGCTTTCTCCTCGGTTGATGTGCTTGGATTTCAGTGGCGGCTGCGCAAGGCGTCCGCATACAGCCGCGCTTCGACGTAGCGCACCAGCGCCCTGGTGCCGCGGGCGCAGTTGCGGAAGATGCAGACGCCTTGGTCCATCAGGCGCGCCGCCATCGCGTCATAGAGCTGGCCGCCATCGATGATGCCGATCACCGGCTTGTCGTTGCGCGCGACCAGCGGCGGCATCAGATGCACGGTGCTCTTCGGGTCGGTGATGTCGAAGCCGGGGCGCAGCTTGCTGGATTCAAGGGCGCGCACCGACGGGGCGGTGGGGTCGAGCCCGGCCACGACCGCATCGATCTGTGGATCCTGGAGGAAGACTTCGACGATCTGCAGGTGCGCCTCGTCGTCGGCGCCGGGATTGATGTCGATCGGATTCCTGACTTCGACCAGCGCGTTGAGTTTCTTCGCCAGCAGGATTTCTTCGATCTGGGTGACCGTGCCGGGCCGCAACTCACCCATTTCCATGGTGAAATTGTCCGACTCGATGAAGTCGGCCATGCCGACCGCCTCGAAGCCGGCGCCGCTGATCGCGCCGAGGCGCTTGCCGCCGATTTTCTTGGAATGCAGGGCGCCGGCGATGTAGAACAGGTCGTCGAAACTGTTGAAATCCTCGGCGACGATGGCGCCGGCCTGGCGCATCACGGAGTCGAACAGGATCGGCCCACCGGCGATCGACGCCGTATGGCCCATCACGCCGTCCATGCCGGGCGCCGTCTTGCCGGATTTGTAGACCACCACCTGCTTGCCCTTGACGACGGCCTTGCGTACCGCCTTGGCGAAATCGAGACCGTCCAGATCCTTGAAGCCCTCGATGTAGATGCCAATGGTTTCGATCTCGGGCAGCTCGGCAAAATAGCTCAGCATGTCGCCGTGGGTCAGGTCGGTCTGGTTGCCCAGGGCCAGCATGTAGCGCGGATCGAGCCAGGGGTTCTGGCTGATGCGGGTGATCATGAAGGCGCCGCTCTGGCTCAGCATCACCGAATTGCGCTCGGCTTTTTTCTGTGGCTTGGGCAGGCGCTCCAGCGGGATGAACCAGGAGTCGTAAGAGCCGGGATGGGACACCACGCCGAGGCAGTTGGCGCCGAGGAACACCGGACCGCCGCCCGGCTTGCCGTGGGCGGCGTTGATGCGCTCGGCCAGCGCGGTGGCCGGTTCGCGGCTGGCCCTGGTTTCGCCGAGGCTGCCGGGGATCAGCATGACCGATTCGACCGAGTCGGTCTCGATGATTTCGTCGACCAGTTCATAGACGGCACTGGCGGCCACGGCGACGATCAGCAGATCCAGCTTGTGGTCCAGCGCCTTGAGGCTTTCGACGCACTTGACGCCGTCGATCTCGGTTTCGCCGGGACGGATGATGCACAGGCGTTCCTTGGGGTAGCCGCTGCCTATCAGATTCTTCAGGATGATGCGGCCGAAATTCATGCTGCTGGACGAGACTCCGATGATGCCGATCGACTGCGGGTGGATCAGCTTCTCGATCTTGCGGATCGGGCGCGGCAGGCGGACGGCAGGGACCGCGCCGAATTCGCATTGCGCCTGATGCACGGTCAGTTGCTCGCCAGCGTGCGCCGGATTCAGTTCCAGGCTGCGCAGTACGAAGGGAGCATCGGGATTGCCCTGCGCATAACGGGCGGCCAGCGCGAGCAGGGCTTCGAAGCAAGTCTCAAGTTGCCGCTCCGGCAGCGGCAGGCCATCGCGTTTGGCGATCGCGGCCAGTCTTTGCCAAGCCAGCGTGCGCTTGAACAGGCCGAGAAAGTCTGCGGCATTCGTCAGCTCGGTCGCGGCATAGACCGAGGCGCGATCCTTCTTGAAATTGCCCTCATCCAGATCGGCATCGAGACCGCCCATGCCGGCGCTGATGATCATGCCGAATTCGCGGGTGTTGTTCAGGCTGATGCGCAGATCGATCGCGGCTGGCAGGTTTGCTGCGCTGGCCTCTGCGGCGAAGCTGAGGCCCAGGCTGGAAAGCAGTGCCTCCAGCTCGCTCCTGTTCAGCGTTTCGCGTCCTGCTGCAGCGGCCTGGCGAAACAGAGTCGCGGCGGTGTCGGTCGCGGACTGAGACGAATGGTGCATGAAAAGGCTCCCCTGGGCGGCATGATCGGCAAGATGATTCCGGAGGCTAACTATAACAGATACAGATTAATAGAGAAAATTAACTAAAAATGTATCGGTTGAGATCCGGCAATTTTAAGCTTGATCAAAGATTGCTCGCGGAGGCAGGCAGTTCCAGGCCGCCGAAGCGCTCGTAGAAATACGGCGCGGCCGGAGGCAGCGGGCCGTTCGCGGTCTCGCAGACCGAGAGCAGGTGCTGCTGGGCTAGCGGATAGGTAAGGCTGTAGAGGTCGTGGCACAGCTGGCGGGCGATGCCGCCGCTCCAGTTGGCCGGCAGCAGTTGCGCCGGCAGTTGCGGATCGTGCAGCAGCGCACGGCGGAAGTCGTGCATCAGCAGCGTCTGCACCAGAAAGCACTGTTCCGGATCGAGTTTGCCGGCGGCACGCATGGTGCGCAGCACCGGACGGAAAAGCTCAATGAAATCTGTGTACTTGGCGGCCAGGGTATCCAGGTTCCAGCATTCGCGGACCAGCTCCTGCAGCGGCTTGCTGGTCAGCGAGCTGATGTTCGAGGCCTTCATGGCGACCACTTTGTCGTGGGCGCCGTTCTCCTGCAGGATGTCGAGCAGCGCCTCGGTATCGCCCGAGGGATGCGCCAGAATGCCCGATGCCAGCGCACCATAGCCGGCCCAGGCCAGATCCTTGCGCAGGGCGTCGCGAGGGGCGCCCGCCAGCGAACCGGGAATCAGTACCAATTGCCACTCGCCGGCCCAGGTGTCCTGCGGCGCGAAATAGATGCGCCGGTAGGCGTGTTCGAAGCGGCGGCGGCCCGAGGTGGTCAGGCTGTAGTAGCTCTTGCGCCCGAGTTGCTCGGATACCAGCCACTTTTCCTGCGAGAGGCGGTAGACGCTGGTGCGCACCATGCGCTCGTTGAGGCCGAGCGGCTGCACCAAGCGGATGAAGCTGCCGAGCCAGACCGTGCCGCCGTGCGGGGCGATGAAGTCGCCGTAAATCGTGATGATCAACGAATTGGCGCGGGTTGGGTGCTGGTCGAGGAAGTTCTCGATCCATTGGCTGATATGTCGGCTCTTCACATTGTTCCCATTCGAAAGATCGGTGTTGCGCGATGTCAGGGCAGGCGGCCCGTAGCCGGCACAAGCCGACACATTGTATTGGATGGTTCCGTATCCCGTATGCCGCATAAGGTAATTCTAATGTGATACAAAAAACTTGCATAATATCGTTATAAAGTGTATCGTATTGTCAGTGGGGCGAAGCGGCCCTGCATCAGCGAGCGAGGCGAACAATGCAACACGAGGTCGTGGTGGGCATCGAGGCACACAACAGGTACGGCGCTCAGCGCTGGATCGGCAATGTGGCCACGCACTGCGACGAGACCGTTGCCGAGGAAGTGCCGGTGGCCCTGGTCTATAACGGCATCTCCCATGCGGTGATGCTCGCCACGCCCAGCGACCTGGAAGATTTCGCGCTGGGCTTCAGCCTCAGCGAATGCATCGTCGGCCGTTCCGGCGAAATCCACGATCTGGAAATTTTCGAGCGCAACAACGGCATCGAGGTGCATATGCAGCTCTCCGCCGAGCGCGCTCATGCGCTCAAGCAGCATCGCCGTACCCTGGCCGGCCGCACCGGTTGTGGCCTGTGCGGCACCGAAAGCCTGGATCAGCTGGCGCGGCGCGCCGTCACCGTGCAGTCGTCCGCGGTTCTGGCCGATGGCGCCTTGCCGAAGGCGCTTGCCGCATTGCATGACGCGCAGCAGCTGTTTCACCTCACTGGCGCAGTGCACGCCGCCGCCTGGTGCAACTTCGACGGCGGCATCGAATTGCTGCGCGAGGATGTCGGCCGCCACAACGCGCTGGACAAGCTGATCGGCGCGCTGGCGGCGCAGCGCAGGGGTTTCGATGGCGGCTTCGTCCTGATGACCAGCCGTGCCAGTTACGAAATTGTGCAGAAGGCGGCGGCGGTCGGCATCGCCGTGGTCGCCGCGGTGTCCGCCCCGACCGGCATGGCGGTCAGGGTGGCGATTGACTCGGGCGTGACGCTGGTCGGTTTTGTCCGCGGCGAGCGTCACTGCGTTTATTCCCATCCTGAGCGCGTTCACTAGAAGGTAACGAGCATGCAAGCCATCCAGCCCAAGTCGGTCAAGCACGTTCCGACCTATTGCTACAACTGCGTTTCCGGTCCCGACTTCATGTGCGTCAAGGTGGTCGACGGCGTCGCCACCGAAATCGAGCCGAATTTCGCCGCGGCCGAAGTCCATCCGGCGAAGGGCAAGGTTTGCGTCAAGGCCTACGGCCTGGTGCAGAAGACCTACAACCCGAACCGCATCCTGACGCCGATGAAGCGGACCAACCCGAAGAAGGGTCGCAACGAGGATCCCGGCTTCGTGCCGATTTCCTGGGACGAGGCGCTCGATCTGGTCGCGGGAAAACTCAATGCCGTGCGCGCCAAGGGCCTGGTTGACGAAGCCGGGCTGCCGCGTGTGGCCGTCAGCCTCGGGCATGGCGGCACGCCCTCGAATTACATGGGCACCTTTCCCGCTTTCCTCGCCGCTTGGGGCCCCGTCGATTTCAGTTTCGGCTCGGGTCAGGGTGTCAAGTGCGTGCATTCCGAGCACCTCTATGGCGAGTTCTGGCATCGCGGCTTCACCGTCGCCGCCGACACGCCGAACTGCCGCTACAACATCGCGGTTGGCGCCAACGTCGACGTGACGGGCGGCCCCTGCGCCGTGATCCGCCATGCCGACGCCCGGGTGCGCGGCTACAAGCGCGTCCAGGTGGAGCCGAGCCTGACCGCGACCGGCGCCTGCTCGGCCGAATGGGTGCCGATCCGGCCCAAGACCGATCCGGCCTTTCTGTTCGCCCTGATCCACGTCCTGGTGCGCGAGAACGGGCTGGCCAAGCTCGACATTCCCTTCCTGCGCGACCGCACCGCCTCGCCCTATCTGGTGGCGCCTGATGGCCTCTACCTGCGCGATCCGCAGAGCGGCAAGCCGCTGGTGTGGGACGAAGTTTCCGCTACCGCCGTGCCGCACGACACAGTTGGCGCGCGTCCCGCGCTGGCCGGCAGCTACCGTGTGGCGCGGGCCGTTGTGATCGATGCAGACAAGGAGCGTCGCGAGCATTCCGACGTCGAGGGCAGGACCGCCTACGAGATGCTCTCCGAGCACATCGCCAAGTACACCCCGGAGTGGGCCGAGACCATCTGCGACGTCAAGGCGACGACCATCCGCCGCATCGCCAACGAATATCTCGAAGCCGCCAGCATCGGCGAGACCATCGTGATCGACGGCCAGACCCTGCCGCTGCGGCCGGTCGCCGTGACTCTGGGCAAGTCGGTGAACAACGGCTGGGGCGCCTTCGAATGCTGCTGGGCGCGTACCGTGTTGGCATCCCTGGTCGGCGCGCTGGAAAATCCCGGCGGCCTGGTCGGCACCACGGTACGGCTCAACAAGTCGCGCGACAACCGCCACCTTTCCGTGAAACCCGGCGAAGACGGCTTCATGGTGCAGTACTTCAATCCGACCAGCAAGGAAGAGTGGCAGTCGGCGCCGGCGACACGCAACCTGCATCAGAGCCTGGTGCCGATCGTCGGCCACAACGGCGCCTGGAGCCAGGCCCTCGGTCCGACGCAACTGGCCTGGATGTTCCAAGGCGAGCGTCCCGACGACTGGAGCATGCCGATGCCGACGCTGCCCGAGGTGTGGCTGGTGTACCGCTCGAATCCTTCGATTTCCTTCTGGGACACGAAGCACCTGGCCGAGGTCGCGGCCAAGTTTCCGTTCATGGCCTGCGTTGCCTACACGGTGGACGAGACCAACTACATGGCCGACGTGCTGCTGCCCGAAGCGACCGATCTTGAATCGGATCAGATGATTCGCATGGGCGGCACCAAGTACATGGAGCAGTTCTGGGATTACAAGGGCGTGGTGCTGCGCCAGAAGGCCGTCGAGCCGCAAGGCGAGGCGCGCGACTTCACCTGGATCACCACCGAACTGGCCAAGCGTACCGGCCTGACCGAACCGTATTTCGGCGCGATCAACAACGGTGTCTCCGGCGTTTCGCCGCTCAAGGGCAAGGACTACGATTTCAGCCTGGATCCGGCCAGCGATCCGGCCCCCGAGCAGATCTGGGACGCGGTCTGCCGTGCCGCCACGCTGACGCTGTCGGAAGGGCGCGAGGAGCACGACCTGGCATGGTTCCGCGAGCATGGTTTCTACGCCATGCCGATGTCGCGCCTGGAGTGGTACCTGACCCCGACCATGGAAAAGCTCGGCTTGCGTTACGAGCTGCCCTACCAGGAACGCCTGCTGCGCACTGGCCGCGAACTCGGCCGTCGCCTGCACGAGCAGAAGATGAACTGGTGGGACGAGCAGCTTTCCGAATACACCGCGCTGCCGGAATGGCACGACGTGCCGGGGCGCTGGGTGCGCAATCTGGAAAATACCGGCGCCAAGATCGCGGACTTTCCGTTCTGGCTGCTGACCACCAAGAGCATGCAATACCACGCCGGCGGCAACGCCGCGATCGCGGTGATGCACGAAGTGGCGCAGAACCTGCGCGGCCATGCCGGCGTGATCATGAACACGAAGACCGCAGCCGGCCTCGGCATTGCCGAAGGCGACCAGGTCGAGGTGCGCAGCCACATCGGCGCCACCTACGGCAAGGCCAGCCTGATGCAGGGCATCCGGCCGGATACCCTGGTCATCATGGGTCAGTTCGACCACTGGGCGACACCGTTCGCCAAGACCCTGGAGGCGCCCAGCCTCAACACCATCGCGCCGATGTCGCTTGATTTGACCGATGCAACGGGTTCCGGAGCCGACATCGTGCGGGTCGGTGTGCGTAAGGTCGAAGGAGTGGCAGCATGACGCGCTATGTGATGAGCATCGACCTGCGCCGCTGCGTCGGCTGCCAGACCTGCACCGCCGCCTGCAAGGGCGCCAACGCGACGCCGCCCGGGATCCAGTGGCGGCGCGTGCTCGACATCGAGACCGGCGAGTTCCCTGACGTGCGCCGTACCTTCCTGCCGGTCGCCTGCATGCATTGCGCCAATCCGCCCTGCGAGGCGGTATGTCCGACGCGGGCCACGACCAAGCGTGCCGACGGCCTGGTGGCGATCGACTACGACCTGTGCATCGGCTGCGCCAACTGCGTCATGGCCTGTCCCTACGATGCACGCTCGATTGTCCATGAATCGCATTTCGCCTACGGCGACACGCCGATGGCCTCCGAGGCCAAGCGCTTCGATGCGGACCGGATCGGGGTGTCGATGAAATGCACCTTCTGCGTCGATCGCATCGACCTCGCCGGGCGCACCGGGCAGGTTCCCGGCGTCGATCACGAGGTGACGCCGGCCTGCGTCAATTCCTGCATTTCGGGGGCCATGGCTTTCGGCGACATCGAGGACCCGGACAGCAGCGTCAGTCGCCTGCTGAAAGAGACCCAGCACTACCGCATGCACGAGGAACTGGGCACCGAGCCGGGCGTGTATTACATCTGGGACAAGTCATGAAAGCATCCTCCCTTCGCGCCGCCGATCTGGCGGCCCCCAAGCAGCAGCGCAACTGGGACTGGCGCGCGGCGAGCAACTTCATCGCCGGCGGCACCGGCGGCGGCCTGCTGCTGTGCGCCGCGCTGGCTGGCCTCGACGCCTTCGCCACGCGGATGGCGATCCTGCTCGGCCTGGTCCTGATCGGCAGCGGACTGACCTGCGTCTGGTTCGAGATCGGCCGCCCCTGGCGGGCAATGAACGTCTATCGGCATTTCTCCTCCTCGTGGATGACGCGCGAGGCGGTAGTTGCCCTGACCGTGTTCGCCGCGGGCGGGCTGGCCCTGCTGACCGGGGCTTCGATGCTGGTGGTCCTCGCCGGCATCCTGGGCCTCGGCTTTCTTTACAGTCAGGCGCGGATCCTAGCGGCCAACAAGGGCATCCCGGCCTGGCGCCATCCGGCCAGCATCACCCTGATGGTGGCGACCGGGCTTGCCGAAGGCGCGGGCTTTCTCGCCTGCGTAGTGACCTTCACCACGACGGGGCCCGGTTCGGCGCTTCTGCTCGGCCTGCTCGTGCTGATTGTTGTGCGGGCCTGGTTCTGGAAAAGCTACCTGAAGGGCTTGACTGCGGACGGCGCACCCGACGCCGCCTTGCACGTCCTCAATGCACTCGGCCCGCGCCTGCTGCTGGTCGGCCATGCGCTGCCCGCACTTGCCGTCGTCGCGGCTCTGGCAGGGATGCCGGGGCGGAGCGCGCTGGCACTGGCGGCGGGCGTACTGACGGTTGCCGGCGGCTGGGTGCTCAAATACACGCTGGTGCGGCGCGCCGCATATACCCAGGGCCTGTCCCTGCTGCGCCTGCCCGTGCGTGGCAAGGGTCCGGCCGGTCCCGTCGCAAAACCCGGCTGGAAGATAATCGGGCAGGCAAACAAGGTTTAAGCTGCTTCTGGCGGCAAACAAGGAGACGGGACCGATGGAGTTCCGTCGTACTGGAGGAGACGTGATGTACGAAGTACGCTTTCATGGCCGGGGCGGTCAAGGCGCCGTTACGGCAGCCGCGATGCTGGCGGCCGCACTGCTGGAGGAAGGCAAGTACGCGGTGTCGATCCCGTCCTTCGGCTTCGAACGGCGCGGCGCTCCGGTGGTGTCCTTTCTGCGCTGCAGCGATCGCGAGATTCGCCAACTGACCAACATCTACACGCCCGACTGCCTGATCTGCGTCGATCCGACGCTGGCCAGAACCGTGGATATTTTCGGCGGCCTCAAGCCCGGCGGCACGCTGGTGCAGGCCACCAACAAGCCGCTGGCCGAGGTGGCGCTGTCGCCCAGCGTCGCCACGGTCGGCCTCTGCGATGCGATCGGCATTGCGCTGCAGATCTTCAGCAAGCCGATCACCAACACCCTGATGCTGGGCGCCTTCGCCAAGACCACCGGCGTCGTGTCGCTGGATGCCTTGCAGCGCTCGCTGGAGGATTCGGATTTTCGCGACGCCGGGCTGAAGCAGAATCTGCTGGCGCTGGAGCGCGGCTACCACGAGACCACCGTGCATACCATCGAGCGGAGGGCCGCGGCATGAGCCGGCATACAAGTTATCCGCTGTTCGACCTGAAGGCGGCGAATGTTCCCGACGACCTCTGTCCGGTGGCGACCGAAGTCAGCCCGATGCTGCCCGGCGACTGGCGCAGCATGCGGCCGGTGGTGAATCGCGACAAGTGCGTCAAGTGCGCCGTGTGCTGGCTGTATTGCCCGGTGCAGTGCGTCGAGGAAAAGCCGGCCTGGTTTGATTTCAACCTGAAAACCTGCAAGGGTTGCGGCATCTGCGCCAACGAATGTCCGCAGCGCGCGATCACCATGATTCCGGAGGCGACATGACTACCGCCACTCTCGAAACGTCGGCGCAGGCCAAGCCGGCCAAACAGAAGGTCATACTCTGCGAAGGCAACGAAGCCGCCGCACTGGGTGTGGCCCTGGCGCGTCCCGACATGGTCGCCGTGTATCCGATCACGCCGCAGTCCTCCCTGGTCGAACACGTCGCCAAGCTGATCGCCGACGGTCGCATGGATGCCGACATCGTCGATGCCGAAGGCGAACACTCGGTGCTGTCGGTGCTGCAAGGCGGGGCACTCGCCGGCGCGCGGACCTATACCGCGACCTGCGGTCCCGGCCTGGCCTTCATGTTCGAGCCGTATTTCCGCACTTCCGGCATGCGCCTGCCGATCGTCATGTCGATCGTCACGCGCGACGGCATCACGCCGCAATCGGTGTGGGGCGGCCACCAGGATGCGATGACGGTGCGCGAGGTGGGCTGGGTCCAGGTGTATTGCGAGACCGTGCAGGAAGTGCTCGACACCACCATCATGGCCTTCAAGATCGCCGAACACCATGACGTCATGCTGCCGGTGAATGTCTGCCTCGACGGCAACTATCTGTCCTACGGTACCTCGCGTGTCGAGTTGCCGGACCAGGCCGAGGTTGATGCCTTTATGGGCGCCAAGGACGTGAACTGGCACGTGGCGCTTGATCCGCTGCGGCCGATGGCGGTCGATCCGCTGACCGGCGGCTCCGGCGGCAAGGGGCCATCGACTTTCGTCCGCTATCGCAAAGGTCAGTGCCGCGGCATGCAGAACTCGCTCGCCGTGATCGAACAGGTGCACGCCGAATGGGCGCAGCGCTTTGGCCGCAGCTTTGCGCCACTGGTCGAGGAATACCGGCTCGACGGCGCCGACTACGCGATCATGACCCTGGGCAGCATGACCGGCGCGGCCAAGGACGCCATCGACGAAGCGCGCGAGGCTGGCAAGAAGGTCGGCCTGATCAAGATCAAGACCTTCAGCCCCTTCCCGGTGGCGGCGCTGATGAAGTCGCTGGACAAGGTACAGGCGCTCGGCGTGGTTGATCGCTCGGTGGGCTTCCGCTGGAACTGCGGGCCGATGTACCAGGAAACCATGGGCGTGCTGTATCGCCTCGGCAGGCATGTTCCGTCGATGAGCTTCATCGGCGGCCTGGCCGGCGCCGACATCACGGTCGGGCATTTCCATCGCGTCATCGAGGCCACCGAAAAGCTGCTGAGCAGCCCCAATGTCACGATGGCGATCGAGCCGGTCTGGCTCAACGAGAAGGATTGACCATGGAACAGACCAAATACCTTGTCGTCGGCAGCAGCCATGCGGCGCTCGAAGCCGTGACGGCAATCCGCATGCACGATCCGGAAGGCAGCCTGACGCTGCTGACGCGCGATCCGCATCTGCCGTATTCGCCGACCGTGCTGCCCTATGTCGTATCGGGCCGCTCCGCGCCCGACGGCATCTTTCTGCGCGACGAAAAATTCTTCGCCAGGCTGGGCGTGCAACTCAGGCGCGGCACGGCGCTGAAGGCGCTGCACCCGACGCGCAATTCGGCCGAACTGGCCGACGGCAGCGAGATCGCCTACGAGAAGATCCTGCTCGCCACCGGTGCCTCACCGGCGATTCCGCCGATTCCCGGCCTCGATCAGGTGTCGTATCACGTGCTGCGCACGCTGGACGATGCGACGAAACTCCATGCCGCGATCAAAAACTCAAAGCAGGCCGTGGTGCTGGGCGCCGGGCTGGTCGGCATGCATGCCGCCGAGAACCTGGTCAAGGCGGGCGCCAAGGTGACCATCGTCGAAATGGCCAAGCAATTGACCGACGGCTATTTCGATGCGATTGCTGCCGGACTGATCGAAAAAGCCTTTACCGACAATGGCGCGACCATCCTCACCGGCAGCCGCGTGGTCAAGCTGGCGCCGTCGGCCGCATTTGCCACCCCGGGCGCGACGCTGACCCTGGAAGACGGCGCGACGTTGGAAGCGGACCTGCTGCTGGTCGCCACCGGCGTCAAGCCCAACATGGACTTCCTGACCGACAGCCAAGTTGAGCACGATCGCGGCATTTTGGTCAGCGACAGCATGCAAACCAGCGTCGCCAATGTCTGGTCCGCCGGCGACTGCGCCCAGGCCAGGGGTTTCTTCACCGACGACAAGGTGATGAATGCAATCCTGCCCGACGCCACCGAACAGGGGCGCATCGCCGGCATGGCGATGGCCGGCGATCCGGGTCTGAAGCACTACCCCGGCGGCGTGCCGCTCAACACCTATCACTTCTTCGGCCGCCACGCGATTTCGGTCGGCAGCAGCAAGGTCCCCGAGGGTGGCGAGATGGTGACCCGCTTCGATGAAGCCAACGGCCGTTACCTGAAGGCGATCTTCAGTGCCGACAACCGCCTGACGGGCATCTACGGTGTCAACAAATTCTTCGACGGCGGCGTGATGTGCCAGCTGATCCTGCGCCGGATCGACCTGTCGCCGGTGAAGCAGCGCTTCCTCGCCGAACCGATGAAGGTCGGCCGCGAAATCATGTCGAAGACGTGGAGATAAGCATGGCAAATTTTGGAGGGGCCTACAACACCATTGCCTTCGATGCCAACAAGTGCGACGGCTGCGGCGACTGCATGACGGCCTGTGCTACGGCGAAAGTTCCCGCAGGGACGCACAGCGCTGGCGTTGGCGACACGGCGCGCTCGCGCATCCAGATCGTCGGCAGCGCCGATGACGGCTTCGAACTTGCGCTCTGCCGCCAGTGCGCCGATCCCAAATGCGTCACGGTCTGTCCGGCGGGAGCACTGACCAAGGATTTCACCAGCGGCGTCATCGATTGGGACGGCGCCAAGTGCGTCGATTGCCTGCTGTGCACCGTGGGCTGCGCCTATGCCGGTATCGCCCTCGACGCCGGCACCGGCCACGTCGCCAAATGCGATACCTGCGATGGTGCGCCGGCCTGCGTACCGGCCTGTCCGCACGAGGCGCTGACCTATGTTACGACCTCGCGCATCTACAACGAGGTCGGCGACTGGGAAGACCTGTTCGCACCGGGCCTCGCCGGCTGCCAGGGCTGCAACACCGAGCTACTGATGCGCCACACCCTGCGCCGTACCGGACCGGAGACCGTGCTGGCGACGCCACCGGGCTGTGTGCCGGGCATGGGTTCGGTCGGCTTCAACGGCACCACCGGCACCAAGGTTCCGGTCTTTCATCCGCT